>NZ_JCALDN010000004.1:0-346542 GCF_059812885.1 Mycobacterium sp. NGS33
CCGACGAGATCCTGCTGATCGACACCGACGAGCGAGTGCGCACCCTGACCCTCAACCGACCACAGTCGCGCAACGCGCTGTCCTCGGCGCTGCGGGACCGCTTCTTCTCGGCGCTGGCCGACGCCGAAACCGACGACGACGTCGACGTCATCATCGTCACCGGCGCCGACCCGGTGTTCTGTGCGGGGCTGGATCTCAAGGAGCTGGGGGGCTCCTCCGCGCTGCCGGACATCTCGCCGCGCTGGCCGGCGCTGACCAAGCCGGTGATCGGCGCGATCAACGGCGCCGCGGTGACCGGCGGACTGGAGCTGGCGCTGTACTGCGACATCCTGATCGCCTCGGAGAACGCCCGATTCGCCGACACCCACGCCCGGGTGGGGCTGCTGCCCACCTGGGGTCTGAGCGTGCGGTTGCCGCAGAAGGCGGGAATCGGGCTGGCCCGGCGGATGAGCATGACCGGCGACTACCTGTCCGCCAGCGACGCGCTGCGCGCCGGACTGGTGACCGAGGTGGTGCCGCACGACCGGCTGCTGGCCGCCGCCCGCGCGGTGGCGGCGTCGATCGTCGGGAACAACCAGGACGCGGTGCGGGCGCTGCTCGCGTCGTATCACCGCATCGACGACGCGCAGACCAGCGCCGGGCTGTGGCAGGAGGCGGCGGCGGCCCGCCAGTTCCGGACCAGCGGCGACGACATCGCCGCCAACCGGGAGGCCGTGCTGGCGCGCGGCCGTTCGCAGGTGCGCTGACCTCGCGATCTGCGGCGGCCCGTTCCCACCGGCCGGGCCCACGCCATACGATCAACTGATGCATGCGGTCGTCGGTGTCACCGTGCGGGTGCTCGGCGGCCTGGCGCTGGCCGCGGCGTCGGCGATCGCGGTGTCCGCGCCGCCCGCGGGCGCGCAGCCGCCGCCGGGATTCCCCAACCTCGACTCCTTCACCCCGGTGCCGTCCGACGGCTATCTCGGCGCCGGCGCGCCGGGCGGCGCGCCGCGGGTCAGCTTCTCCACCGGCTCCGCCCTGGTGTGTGACTTCTACGGCGGCCCGCCGCCGGTGCCGCAACCGTCGCAGGACATCAAGTGCAAGGGCGACATGCCGGGGATGGACGACGTCCCCTTTCCCGGTGGCCGTCCGCGACCCGGGGACTGCATGGTGGGTTCGGTGGACTTCAAGGGGCCCGGCTACCAGCTGAGCCGCATGTCCTACGCCGGATGCGACGGCAACCCGGCCCCGCTACCCACCGGCGGCAAATCGCTGGGGGCGGGCCAGAAGTTGACCTATCTCAACGTCACCTGCGCGGTGGGGGCCGACAACCTCGTCGCCTGCCTGGACACCACCAGCGGCGACCACGGATTCGTGGTGCAGCGCTCGGGAAGCTGGGCGTTCTAGTCCCGGGCTAGTCCGGACCTAGTCCAGGGCGGTGCGCAGCGACGCCACCGCGTCCTCGATCGAGCCGGTGGTCGAGTAGCCGGCCGCCAGCCGGTGCCCCCCGCCGCCGAACCCGGATGCCACCGACGCCAGGTCCACCGCGGCCTTGGCCCGCATGGACACCGACCACTGCTGCGGCGCGATCTCCTTGAACACCGCGGCCACCTCGGCCTGCTGCGTGGTCCGCACGATGTCGACGATGCTTTCGACTTCCTCCGGCCGCGAGCTCACCCAATCCTGGTTGCCCACAACGGCATACACCAGTCCGCGGCCGCCCGCGGCGTCGGGCAGCAGCTGGGCGGAGCCCAGCACCCGCGACAGCAGCGGCAGCCATCCGAACGGGTGGCTGTCCATCAGGGTCCGGCTGATCGCGGCGTTGTCCACGCCCCCGTCGACCAGCCGGGCCGCCAGCCGCAGGGCGCGGGCGCTGGCCCAGCGGAACGACCCGGTGTCCGTCGTCAGTCCGGCGTAGATGCAGTGCGCGACGTCGGAATCGATGGGCTTGCCCCAGGCGTCGAGGATGTCGGCGATCATCATGGTGGTCGAATCGGCCGACACGTCAACGAAATTGGCGGTGCCGAACACGTCGTTGGAGGCGTGATGGTCGATGACCAGGACCTCGTCGCCCTCGACGGCCAAGTCGCCCAGCGCGCCCAGCCGCTTGACGCTCGGAACGTCAACGGTGACAACCAGATCGACGTCGCGGCGCATCTCGCCGGGATCGACCAGCAGCCGGCAGCCGGGCAGCGACGCCAGCGACTCGGGCAGTCCGGCCGGCTCGGCGAAACTGACCTCGACCCGCTTGCCGCACTTGTCCAGCACCAGCCCCAGCGCCAGGCCGGCGCCGAGGGTGTCGGCGTCGGGATGCACGTGTGCGATCACCGCGACGCTGTCGGCGTCCGACAGCAACTCGACCGCCCCCGCGGCGTCGACGCGTGCCCCCACCCGGGGGCCGCCCAGCTCAGTATTCGCGTTGGTCGTCGTCACCGATGCTCCCGTCGAGGCCGGGCTCGCCGCCCGATCCGCTATCCCGGTATGGATCGGCCTCCCCAGCCGGCTTGGCGCCCGAACGAACCCGCGCCAGATCAGCGTCCGCGGCGCGGGCACGCGCCAGCAGTTCCTCCATCCGCTGCACGTTGTCCGACGTGGTGTCGCGGGTGAAGGTGAGGGTGGGCGTGAAACGCACGCCGGTGCCGGCCCCGACCTTGGTGCGCAGCGCGCCCTTGGCCCGTTCCAGGGCGGCCGCGGCGGCCCCGTAGTCCGGCTCGTCGTCCAGCGTGCGTCCCATCACCGTGTAGAACACCGTCGCGTCGTGCAGGTCGGCGGTCACCTTCGCGTCGACGATGGTGACCCCCTCGAGCCCGGGATCCTTGATCTCGAACTCGATCGCCGAGGCGACGATGGTGTTGATTCGCTTGGCCAGACGGCGCGCCCGGGCCGGGTCAGCCATTCGGATTCACCGCCTTCTCCTCATCACTTCGTTCTGCGTCGTCGTTACGTGTCGTCGGCGGTGGTCAGGTCCGCTCCTTCTGGACCAGCTCGTAGGACTCGATGATGTCGCCTTCTTTGAGGTCGGAATACCCCAGCGTCATACCGCACTCGAAGCCCTCGCGGACCTCGGTCACGTCGTCCTTCTCCCGTCGCAGCGAGCTGATCGACAGGTTGTCGGTGACCACGATGTTGTCTCGCAGCAACCGCGCCTTGGCGTTGCGGCGCACGATGCCGCTGCTGATCATGCAGCCGGCGATGATGCCGACCTTGGAGGACCGGAAGATCGCCCGGATCTCGGCGCGGCCCAACGTGTTCTCCTCGTAGATCGGCTTGAGCATGCCGCGCAGGGCCTTCTCGATCTCGTCGATCGCCTGGTAGATCACCGAGTAGTAGCGGATCTCCACGCCCTCGCGGTTGGCCAGCTCGGTGGCCTTGCCCTCGGCGCGCACGTTGAAGCCGATGATCACCGCATCCGAGGCCGACGCCAGGTTGACGTTGGTCTCGGTGATGCCACCGACACCGCGGTCGATGACGCGCAGCGCCACCTCGTCGTCGATCTGGATGCCCATCAGGGCCTCTTCCAGCGCCTCGACCGTACCGGCGTTGTCGCCCTTGAGGATCAGGTTCAGCTGGCTGGTTTCCTTCAGCGCCGAGTCCAGGTCCTCCAGGCTGATCCGCTTGCGGGAACGCGCCGCCAGCGCGTTGCGCTTGCGGGCGCTGCGCTTGTCGGCGATCTGACGGGCGATGCGGTCCTCGTCGACGACCAGCAGGTTGTCCCCGGCGCCGGGCACCGAGGTGAAACCGATGACCTGCACCGGCCGCGACGGCAGCGCCTCTTCGACGTCGTCGCCGTGCTCGTCGACCATGCGGCGAACGCGGCCGTAGGCGTCGCCGGCCACCACCGAGTCGCCGACCCGCAGCGTGCCGCGCTGCACCAGGACCGTGGCGACCGGCCCGCGACCGCGGTCCAGGTGCGCCTCGATCGCCACACCCTGCGCCTCCATGTCGGGGTTGGCCCGCAGGTCCAGGGCGGCGTCGGCGGTCAGCAGCACCGCCTCGAGCAGGGCCTCGATGTTGGTGCCCTGCTTGGCGGAGATGTCGACGAACATGGTGTCGCCGCCGAAATCCTCTGCCACCAAACCGTATTCGGTGAGCTGCCCGCGGATCTTGGCCGGGTCGGCGCCCTCGACGTCAATCTTGTTGACCGCCACCACAATCGGCACGTCGGCCGCCTGGGCGTGGTTGATGGCTTCCACCGTCTGCGGCATGACGCCGTCGTCGGCCGCCACCACCAGGATGGCGATGTCGGTGGCCTTGGCGCCGCGGGCACGCATGGCGGTGAACGCCTCGTGACCCGGGGTATCGATGAACGTGATCGGCCGCTCGACACCGTCGTGTTCGACGGTCACCTGGTAGGCACCGATGTGCTGGGTGATGCCGCCGGCCTCGGCCTCGCGGACGCTGGCGTTGCGGATCGTGTCCAGCAGTCGGGTCTTACCGTGGTCGACGTGACCCATGACGGTCACCACCGGCGGCCGGGTCTGCAGGTCTTCCTCGCCGCCCTCGTCCTCGCCGTAGCTCAGGTCAAAGGACTCCAGCAGCTCGCGGTCCTCGTCCTCGGGGCTGACGACCTGCACGACGTAATTCATCTCGCTGCCCAGCAGCTCGAGCGTCTCGTCGCCGACCGACTGGGTGGCCGTGACCATCTCGCCCAGGTTGAACAGCGCCTGCACCAGCGAGGCCGGGTTGGCGTTGATCTTGTCGGCGAAGTCGGACAGCGAGGCGCCGCGGGCCAGCCGGATCGTCTCGCCGTTGCCGTGCGGCAACCGCACGCCGCCGACGACGGGCGCCTGCATGTTCTCGTATTCGGCGCGTTTCGCCCGCTTCGACTTGCGGCCGCGTCGCGGCGCACCGCCGGGACGGCCGAACGCGCCGGCCGCGCCGCCGCGCTGGCCGGGACGCCCACCGCCGCCACCGCCACCGGGACGGCCACGGAAACCGCCGCCGCCACCGCCGGGCGGGGCGCCGACTCCGCCGCCACCGCCGCCGCGGTAGTTGCCGCCGCCGCCGTCACGACCGCCGGGACCACCGGGACGGCCACCCCCGGGACGCGGGGCGCCGGGACGGGCCGGGCGGCCCGGTCCGCCGGCACCGGCGGGCCGGGGCGGCATGTTGCCCGGCGACGCGCCGCCGGGCCGGGGCGCGCCCGGCCGGGGCGCTCCGGGGCGCGGCGCCTGCGGGCGCGGGATGGGCCGGTCGACGGGCTGCGCCGACGAGAACGGGTTGTTGCCGACGCGGGGGGCGCGGGGCTTGGGCATCGGGCCCGGACGCGGGCCCGGCGTCACGCCGGGGCGCGGCGCCTGGCCGGGTGCCTGCCCGGGTGCGGGCGGTTTGGGCTGTCCCGGAGCCGGGGCGGACGGCCGCGCCGGGGCCGGGCCCGGACGGGCCGGCGCCTCGGCGGGCGCCGCCGCGGAGGCCTGGGGGGCGGCGGGAGCCGCGGGTGTCGCGGTCGCTTCGCCGTTGCCGCCCGCGGCGCCGATGGCGCTGTCGAGGGCCTTGTCGAGCGACGTGTCGGGGACCTTGGCGGCGGGCGCCTTGGCCCCACCCTGTGCGGCGGCCTTCGCGGGTGCCTTCTCGGCGGCCTTGCCGCCGCCGAAGGACTCGCGCAGCCGGCGAGCCACCGGAGCTTCTACCGTCGACGATGCTGATTTAACGAATTCGCCCTGATCATTCAGTCGGGCGAGGACTTCCTTGCTGGTGACACCGAGTTCCTTAGCCAACTCGTGTACGCGGGCCTTACCTGCCACTACATCTCCTGTCTATGAGGCGACAGTCGTGGGGCCGCGCCTCGGGAATTAGCTGTAACGCATAGGTATGCGAGTCATCGGGACTTCACGGTGTGCTCATGTTCTTTGCTACCTGTTCTGTTGCCGGGCGATCGGGCGCACTGAGGAACTCTACGTGCTCGACCACCGCGGATGTGTCCGGTGAACCGGTGATGCGCAGCGCTTTGGTGAAAGCCCGCCGCCGGATTGCCTGTTGCGCGCACTGCGGCTCGGGATGCAGCCATGCACCCCGCCCCGGCAGGCTCTTGCCTGTGTCAACGATCACGGCGAATTCACCGTTCCCGTTCGGCACAGCCACCACTCGAAGCAGCTCGACGGCCAACTCTCGCTTCCGGCACCCGACGCACGTCCGTACGGGTCCTCCCGCATGACGATGCGACTTGGCTTCGGGAGCCGAAAGTTCGCGCTGGATCACGGCTCAGTCTAGCGTCACCGAATCGATGGTCAGAACCGCCCGAGAATGCGCCGGCGCGACCCGGCCGGCCGCTAGCGGTCGTGGGCCATTCCGTGGGCGGCCCCGTGTTCGGACGGGCTCTCCGGATGCCCGCCCGACCCGCCGGGCGAGTCGCCGCGGATGTCGATGCGCCACCCGGTGAGCCGGGCGGCCAGCCGGGCGTTCTGGCCTTCCTTGCCGATGGCCAGGGACAGCTGGAAGTCGGGCACCACCACCCGGGCGGCGCGGGCGGCCTGGTCGATGATCGACACCGACACCACCTTGGCCGGCGACAACGCGTTGGCGACGAACCGCGCCGGGTCCTCGTCGTAGTCGATGATGTCGATCTTCTCGCCGGACAGCTCGCTCATCACGTTGCGGACCCGCTGCCCCATGGGACCGATGCAGGCGCCCTTGGCGTTCAGGCCGGGCAGGTTGGACTTCACCGCGATCTTGGACCGATGGCCGGCCTCCCGTGCCACGGCCACGATCTCGACCGACCCGTCGGCGATCTCGGGGACCTCCAGCGAGAACAACTTGCGGACCAGGTTGGGGTGGGTCCGCGACAGGGTGATCAGCGGCTCCCGGGCCCCGCGGGTCACCCCGATCACATAGCAGCGCACCCGGTTGCCGTGCTCGTAGCTTTCCCCGGGGACCTGCTCGGCGGCCGGGATCACGCCTTCGGAGGCCTTGGTCTCGGTGCCCATCCGGACCACCACCAGCCCGCGCGCGTTGGCCCGGCTGTCGCGCTGGATGACGCCGGCGACGATCTCGCCCTCGCGGGTGGAGAACTCGCCGTAGGTCCGCTCGTTCTCGGCGTCCCGGAAGCGCTGCAGCATGACCTGGCGGGCGGTGGTGGCGGCGATGCGGCCGAAACCCTCGGGGGTGTCGTCCCATTCGCTGATGACGTTGTCGTCTTCGTCGGTCTCCCGGGCCATCACCTTGACGACACCGGTCTTGCGGTCGATCTCGATCCGGGCGTCGTTCTGGTGGCCTTCGGTGTGCCGGTAGGCGGTGAGCAGCGCCGACTTGATCGTCTCGAGGAGTTCGTTGACCGAGATGCCCCGATCCACCTCGATGGCATGCAGCGCGGCCATGTCGATGTTCATCAGCGCCGCTCCTCCGTCCTGTCCGCCTGACCCGTACTCGCCAGTTCCAGCTCCGCTTGGTTAGGGGGCGAAAACTCCACTTGGACAACAGCTTTGACGATGTCGCCGAGGGGGATCTCGCGCACCGTCAGATCCCGGCCCGCGCGGACCACCAGTGCGACCGCGTCATCGCGGGTCTCCCCGACCCGCCCGGTCAGCGTCGATCCGTCGGCCAGGGCGACGTCGACCTTGCGCCCGCGGGCGCGACGGAAGTGCTTCGCGCTGGTCAGCGGGCGGTCCACGCCGGGCGAGGAGACCTCGAGCACGTACCGGTCGCCGATGGTGTCCAGGCCGTCGAGCAGTGTCGACGCCGAGCGGGACAGCGCGGCCGCGGTGTCCAGATCCAGGCCGTTGTCGCCGTCGGCGATCACCATGATTCGCGGGGGGCGGGTCCGGGCGTCGATGACCACGTCTTCGATTTCGAAGCCCGCGCGCGCAAACTCTCCACCGAGTAGCTCGATCACCTGCGTCTGCGACGGTAGCCCGGTGGTCACGGCGAGCTCCTCATCTTGAGTTGTCCGGTCATCTGGCGGATGTCGCGCCCCGATGGCTTCGCGGGCGTCTTCCGGTGTCCCGGCGGAGGAACGTCGCGCTGACCGTTGCTGTCAGTGGCCGCCCTCTGCGAGAACCAGCTATCCACGATACGCCAGGAATCGCGGTTGACGGCGTGATCGCGTCCTGGCATCTTGCCCGGCTGCGCGCCGATGGCAGGATGTCCTTGTGCCTAGCGCAGTTCCGTTCGTCAACAGGCGAGATGTGCTCGCCGGTGGTGCGGCGTTGGCTGCGCTCGGGGCGGTGGTGTCCGCCTGCGGCAAGTCAGCGCCCAAACCCCCGCCGGTCGAGCAATTGCTGGGGCCGCTGGATCAGGCGCGCCACGACAGCGCGCTGGCGGGCGCCGCCGCCGCGGCCGTCGGGAACCCGCCTCAGGTCGCCGCCGCGCTGACCGTGGTCGCGAGCCAGCGCGCCGCGCATGCCCGCGCGCTGTCCGCGGAGATCTCGCGGGCGGCCGGCAAGCTCGCCCCGTCGTCCTCGAGCGAGCCGCCCAGCCCGAGCCAGGCCCAGCCGGCCGGGCCGCCACCGCCTCCGCCGCCGGTGTCCGACGTGATCAACGCGCTGCGCGCCTCGGCCGACAGCGCGAGCCGGCTGGTGGGCACCGAGTCGGGCTATCGGGCCGGGTTGCTGGCCTCGATCGCCGCCTCCTGCACGGCCTCGTACCTGGTCGCGCTGGTGCCAGGGGGTCCGTCGATATGACCTCTGGCAAGGACGCCGACAACGCGGCGCTGTGCGACGCGCTGGCCATCGAGCACTCGACGATCTACGGCTACGGCATCGTGTCCGCGCTGTCGCCGCCCAGCGTGAACGACATGGTGGTGGAGGCCCTCGCGCAACATCGCCAGCGCCGCGACGACGTCATCGCGATGCTCAATGCCCGCAAGGTGACCGTTCCCGTCGCCGCGGCGGGCTACCAGCTGCCGATGGTGGTCGGCGGCCCGGCCGACGCCGCGCGCCTGGCCGCGCGGATGGAGAACGACGGCGCGGGGGCGTGGCGCGTCGTCGCCGAGCACGCCGAGACCGGTGCCGACCGCGCGTTCGCCGCGACGGCCCTGGTGCAGAGCGCCGTGATGGGGGCGCGCTGGAGCCGCGTGCTGGGCGCCTGGCCCATCACGACCAGCTTCCCGGGCGGCAACGACTAGCCGGCCAGGGCCGCCGCGATGTCGGTGGCCAGCGACGGGCCGGTGGCCAGTTCGCGGGTGTGGCCGCCGAAGCGGTCGCGCAGCTCGACCACGCCGTCCGCCCAGCCCCGTCCGACCACGACGATCCAGGGCACGCCGAGCAGTTCGGCGTCCTTGAACTTCACCCCGGGTGAGGCCTGGCGGTCGTCGAGCAGCACCTCGACGCCCAGCCGGTCCAGCTCGTCGGCCAGGTCGGTGGCGCCGGTGCGGGCCTGGGCGTCTTTGTTGGCGATCACCAGATGGACGTCGAACGGGGCGACCGCCGACGGCCAGCGCAGGCCCAGTTCGTCGTGGTGCTGCTCGGCGATGACGGCCACCATCCGCGACACCCCCAGGCCGTAGGAGCCCATGGTCAGCCGGACCGGCTTGCCGTCCTCGCCGAGCACGTCGGCGGTGAAGGCGTCGGTGTATTTGCGGCCGAGCTGAAAGATGTGTGCCACCTCGATGCCGCGCGCCGAGACCAGCGGACCCGCGCCGTCCGGTGAGGGGTCACCGTCGCGCACCTCGGCGGCCTCGATGGTGCCGTCGGCGGTGAAGTCGCGGCCGGCGACCAGCCCGACGACGTGGCGCCCGGGCTCGTCGGCCCCGGTGATCCAGCTGGTGCCGTCCACCACGCGCGGGTCGACCAGGTAGCGAACACCGTTGTCCTGCAAGGCTTTCGGACCGATGTATCCCTTCACCAGGAACGGATACTTGGCGAAGTCGGCGTCGTCGAGCAACGCGTATTCGGCCGGTTCCAGCGCCGCGCCCAGCCGTTTGTCGTCGACCTCGCGGTCGCCCGGCACCCCGATGGCCAGCAGCTCCCAGTCGCCGCCGGGCTGGCGGACCTTGAGCAGCACGTTCTTCAACGTGTCAGCGGCGGTGACGGCCCAGCCCAGATCCGCCTGATTCGCCCAGTCCACCAGCGTGGCGATGGTCGGGGTGTCGCCGGTGTCGTGCACCACCGCCTCGGGCAGCCCGGCCACCACTTCAGCCGGCGGCGGCTCCGGCTTGGCGGTGACGACGGCCTCGACGTTGGCGGCGTAGCCGGATTCCAGGCAGCGCACGAAGGTGTCCTCGCCGACCGCGCTTTCGGCCAGGAACTCCTCGGACGCGCTGCCGCCCATGGCGCCCGATACCGCGGAGACGATGACGTAGCGCACCTGAAGGCGCGCGAAGATGCGCTGATAGGCCTCCCGGTGCGCGTGGTAGGCGGCCTTGAGTCCGGCGTCGTCGATGTCGAACGAATAGGAGTCCTTCATCAGGAACTCCCGCACCCGCAGGATGCCGGCCCGCGGCCGCGCCTCGTCGCGGTACTTGTTCTGGATCTGATAGAGCAGGACCGGAAAGTCTTTGTATGAGCTGTATTCGCCCTTGACGGTCAGGGTGAACAGCTCTTCGTGGGTGGGGCCCAGCAGGTAGTCGTTGCCGCGGCGGTCCTGCAGCCGAAACACCGAGTCGCCGTATTCGGTCCACCGGTTCGTCGTCTCGTACGGCGCGCGGGGCAGCAGGGCGGGGAACAAGATCTCTTGCCCGCCAATGGCATTCATCTCGTCGCGGACGATGCGCTCGATGCGGCGCAGCACCCGCAATCCCAGCGGCAGCCAGCTGTACAGCCCCGGCGCCACGGGCCGGATGTAGCCGGCCCGGATCAGCAGCTTGTGGCTGGCGACTTCGGCGTCGGCGGGATCGTCGCGCAAGGTGCGCAAAAACAACTGGGACATCCGGGTGATCACAGCGGGCCAGCCTAGCGGTGACGGCGAACGCAACGAAGTTGGGCGCGGCAGGCCACCGCCCTTTCGACGGCGAGGCGGCGCAGCGGTGAGCTACAGCTCGCCGGCGTCCATCGCTTCCTTGACCTCTTGGGCGTGCGCCACCTGGTCGGGGGTGTAACCGATCAGCAACGCGGCGGCGCCGACGATGACGGCCACCCCGGCCAGCCAGAGCAGCCCGTAGGTGTAGCCGTTGTCCAGCGCGGCCAACTGCGCGTCGTTCATGAACTTGACCGGGCCGGTGGTGCCGCCCATATACAGCGTCCGCGAGGTGATCACCGCCTGGACGACTGCCAGCACCAGCGGCCCACCCAGGCTCTGCAGCATCAGCGTGACCGCCGATACCGGGCCGATCTGGTCGAAGCCCACGCCGGCGATGGCCGACAGCGTGAGGGGAACAACAGCCATGCCGATGCCGATTCCGCCGACCACGATGGGCAACACCAGGTTGGGGAAGTACGCGGCCCCGCGGTGCATGAACGCCCAGCCGAACAGCATCGCCCAGAACAGCAAGATCCCGCCGCCGATGGTCAGCACCCGCGGGGAGAACCGGGACACCAGCTGCGAGGAAACGCCGAGGCCGATGCCCATCGCGATGACGAACGGGATGAAGCCGACTCCCGCGCGCAGCGCGCTGTAACCGAGGATGTCCTGCACGTACAGGCCGATGCACACGGTCAGGCTGAACATCAGCCCGCCGGCCAGGAAGATGGCGGTGAAGGTGACCAGCCGGTTGCGGTCACGGAACAGGCCGAACGGAACGACGGGGTTCTCGGCGGTGCGCTCCACGATGACGAAGGCCAGCGCGGCGCCCAACGCCACCACGCCCGAGCCGACGGTGGTGATCGACATCCAGCCCTTTTCCGGCCCCATCGAGAAGGCGAACACGGCCGCGGTGCAGGCCAAGGTGGCCAGGATGGCGCCGGTGGCGTCGAGCTTCATCCGCTCGCGGTTGGTCTCCCGCAGCGCGGTGCGGGCCAGGTACATCATCACCAGGCCGATCGGCACGTTCACCAGGAACGCCAGCCGCCACGACACCTCGGTGAGCGCGCCGCCGACCACCAGGCCCATCACCGACCCGACGGCCGTCATCGCGGCGAACACCGCGGTCGCGAAGTTGCGGGCCGGGCCCTTGGGGAAGGTGGTCGCCACCAGCGCCAGGCCGGTCGGCGAGGCGATGGCGGAACCGACGCCCTGCGACAGCCGCGCGATGACCATGGTCGCCTCGTCCCAGGCGACCGCGCACAGCACGGAGGAGATGGTGAACAGCGCGACACCGACGATGAAGGTCCGCTTGCGCCCGATGGTGTCGCCGAGGCGACCGCCGAGCAGCATCAGTCCCCCGAACGTCAGCACATAGGCGGTGATCACCCAGCTGCGGCCGGCGTCGGACAGGCTCAGCTCGTTTTGGATCTTGGGCAGAGCGACGATGGCGACGGTGCTGTCCATGGTCGCGAGCAGCTGCATGCCGCCGATGGCGATGACCGCGGCGATGAAGCGCCGCGAGGGCAGCCACGCCGGATAGTACTTACGGATGCGCGTTGAGGCGGTCTCCGCCGGGGCCTTCGCGGAGGTCTCCGCGGAGCGCACCGGGGCCGGACGATCGGGGCGCGCCGAGGCAAGATGTTGCACCGCGCGCTCTGCATCGTTGAGAGCCGTCATAAAGGGTTACCTTACAGTAATCTTAAGAACCGTTTAAAGCCCGAAAGCCGCCACGGCCCCGATCACGATGATCGCGGGAGGTCGGATACCGTCGGCGCGAATCTTTTCGGGCGTGTCGGCCAGGGTAGCCCGCAAAGTGTGCTGGGCGGCGGTCGTTCCATGTTGAACGACCAGAACCGGGGTATCCGCAGGTCGACCGCCTTTGAGAAGCGCGTCGGCGAAAAGTTCGATGCGCTCGACGGCCATCAGCAAAACGATCGTGCCCGACAGTGCGGCCAACGCATCCCAATTCACTAACGATTCGGGATGGCCGGGTGGGAGATGCCCGCTGACCACCACGAACTCGTGATTTATCGCCCGATGAGTGACGGGAACGCCCGCCAACGCGGGCACTCCTATGGCGCTCGTCACACCCGGCACCACGGTCACCGGAATCCCGGCCTCGGCGCACGCCAGCACTTCTTCGTAACCGCGGGCGAACACGAACGGGTCCCCGCCCTTGAGGCGCACCACGAAGCTGCCGGCGCGGGCGCGCTCGATCATCACGTCGTTGATCGCGTCCTGCGCCATCGCCCGCCCGTACGGGATCTTGGCGGCGTCGATGACTTCGACGTGCGGGGGCAGTTCGGCGAGCAGTTCCGGTGGCGCCAGCCGGTCGGCCACCACCACGTCGGCCTGGGCCAGCAGGCGCCGGCCGCGCACGGTGATGAGTTCGGGGTCGCCCGGGCCGCCGCCGACGAGCGCGACGCCGCCCTTGACGACGTCGGAACCCACCGGGCTGTCAGGCCTGATGAGGCCGGTCTGCAGGGCCTCGCGAATGGCCGAGCGGATCGCCGCCGACCGGCGGTGCTCGCCACCGGCGAGCACCCCGACCGACAGCCCCGCGTAGTCGAAAGACGCTGGGGTGACGGCGGTCCCCTCGACGGCGACGTCGGCGCGCACGCAGAAGATGCGGTGGCGTTCGGCCTCGGCGACGACGGCCTCGTTCACGCGCGGGTCGTCGGTGGCCGCGATCGCGTACCAGGCTCCGTCGAGGTCGCCGTCGCGGTATTCGCGCAGTGCCAGGGTGATTCCCGTCATCGCCTCGACCGACCGGGTGGCGCTGCGGGCGATGACATGGACGTCGGCGCCGCTGGTGATGAGCAGGGGCAACCGGCGCTGGGCAACGGTGCCGCCGCCGACCACGACGACCTTCTTGCCGGTCAGCCGCAGCCCAACAAGGTAGGCGCTCTCGGTCACCCAGCAAGCCTAGTAGGTGCCGGTCTTGGCGCCGGCTCGCCGGGCGCCGGCGTGCGCGACGAAGCGCGCCACCGACTCCGGCGCGGCCGCCGGATGGGTGTGCAGGTACGACGCGTGCACGCCGGCGTGCACGGCGCCGTCGCGCACGGCGGCGCCACCGTGGGCCGCCCCGTCGACCCGGTACATCCAGGCGGGCTGGTAATCGTCGGTGAAAGTGACTGTGGTGCGGTGGAATTCGTGTCCCACCGCCCGCCGGCCCGCGGGGTACAACGACGAATCCGCCACGGCCACGGCATCGCGATACGCCAGGGTGAGGTGCGACGTGAATCGCGCGCGTCCCGCCAGCACATCGCACATCGGATGCCCGTCGAGCTCGGAGATCAGATAGATCAGGCCGGCGCACTCGGCGTGTATCGGCGCCCCGGCGGCGGCCAACTCTTTGATCTGCCGGCGCACGACGTCGTTGGCCGAGAGCTCCGCGGTGAACTGTTCGGGAAAACCGCCGGGCAGCAACACCGCATCGGTGCCATCGGGCAATGCGTCGAGCAGCGGATCGAATTCGACGACGTCGGCGCCGGCGGCCGCCAGCAGCTCCGCGTGTTCTGCGTAGCCGAAACTGAATGCCTTGCCGGCCGCCATCGCGACGGTGGCCCTGCCCGCGGTCGCCTCCCCCACCGCCACGGCGGGATCCCACGGCGGCGCCGCCGCCCGGCTTGCGGCGAGGGCCACGATCGCCGCCAGGTCGACGTGGCGAGCGACCAAGGCGGTCATCGCCTCCACCGCCGACCGCGCCCGCTGCCCGTATTCCACGGCGGTGACCAACCCCAAATACCTTGTCGGCAGTTCCAATTCGGCCACCCGCGGAACGGCACCCAGCACCGGGACACCGGCGTGCTCGCAGGCCTCCCGCAGCGCCTGCTCGTGGCGGGCCGATCCGACCCGGTTCAGGATCACCCCGGCGACGCGGGTCGCGGGGTCGAAGGTGGAAAAGCCATGCAGCAGTGCGGCGATGCTCTGGCTCTGCCCGCGCGCGTCGACGACCAGGACGACGGGCGCGCCCAGCAGGCCGGCCACCTGCGCCGTCGAACCGGCCGCGGCAGCGGTGGTGGTGGACCCGATCCGGCCGTCGAACAGCCCCATCACCCCTTCGACCACGGCGATGTCCGCGCCACGCGCGCCGTGGGCGTACAGCGGGCCGATCAGGTGATCCCCCACCAACACCGGATCGAGGTTGCGGCCCGGCCGGCCGGCGGCAAGGCCGTGGTAGCCGGGATCGATGAAGTCCGGGCCGACCTTGAACGGCGCCAACGCGTGGCCCGCCTGCCGCAGGGCGCCGATCAAACCCGTTGCCAGCGTGGTCTTTCCGCTGCCCGACGCGGGGGCGGCGATGACCACCGCGGGAACGCTCACCACTCGATGCCCTTCTGCCCCTTGCGCCCGGCGTCCATCGGGTGCTTGACCTTGACCATCTCGGTCACCAGGTCGGCCGCGTCGATCAGGCGTTGCGGGGCGTCGCGTCCGGTGACGACCACGTGCTGATGACCGGGCCGCGCCGCGAGCGCCCGCACCACCTCCTCGACGTCCACCCAGCCCCACTTCAGCGGATAGGTGAACTCGTCCAGCACGTAGAAGTCGTGCCGCCCGTCGGCCAGGCGGCGCGCGATCTCCGCCCAGCCGTCGGCGGCCGCCGCCGCGTGGTCCACCTCGCTACCCGCCTTGCGGGTCCAGGACCACCCCGCGCCCATCTTGTGCCATTCCACCGGCGCACCGATCCGGTGCTGCTCGTGCAGCTGGCCCAGCCGAGTGAAGACCGCTTCCTCGCCCACCTTCCACTTGGCGCTCTTGACGAACTGGAACACCGCGACGGACAACCCGGCGTTCCAGGCCCGCAACGCCATTCCGAACGCGGCCGTGGACTTTCCCTTGCCGGCGCCGGTGTGCACCGCCAGCACGGGCGTGTGCCGCCGCGCCCGCGTGGTCAGGCCGTCGTCGGGAACCTGCGGTGGAACACCTTGTGGCATAGGCGCTTAGCCCTTTCGCTCAGGCCGCGTCGCGCACCGCGCGCGTCAGGGAATCGGCGTGCAGCTGCTCGAGCCGGATAACCGGCGCGCCGAGTTGGCCGGCCAGTTGCCCGGCCAGGCCCAGCCGCACAAAAGACGTCTCGCAGTCGACCACCACCGCGGCGACGCCCTCGGCGGCCAGCCGTGCGGCCGCGATTCGGGTGCGGCCCAACGGGTCCGGCCCGGCCGTGGCCCGGCCGTCGGTCAACACCACCACCAGGGGTCGCCGCGCCCGGTCGCGGGCCTTCTCGCGCACGATGAGCTCCCGCGCGGCCAGCAGGCCCTCGGCCAGCGGGGTCTTGCCGCCGGTGTCGAACCGGGCCAGTCGCCGCCCGGCGATGTGTGCCGAAGACGTCGGTGGCAACAACAGCCGCGCCCCGGACTGGCGGAACGTGATCACGGCGACCTTGTCGCGACGCTGATAGGCGTCGCGCAGCAGCGACAGAGTGGCGCCGCCGACCGCGGCCATGCGGTCGCGGGCGGCCATCGAACCCGACGCGTCCACCACGAAGATCACCAGGTTGCCCTCGCGGCCCTCGCGCACGGCGCGCCGCACATCGTCGGGCCGCGGCCGCAACGGGCCGGCGCCGGCGCGTCCGGCGGCCGACAGCAGCGTGGCGAAAAGGTGCAGGCCGTGTCCGCCGCAGCTGGCGTCGTCCGCGTCGGCGGCGGCGATGACGGTGCCGCTGGAGTTGCGGGCCCGGGACCGCCGCCCGGGTGCGCCCTCCCCGACACCGGGAACCCGCAGCGCGCGGGTGCGAAACGTCGCCGATGGCGGCGCGCTGGGCCTGGTCGTCGGCGCCTGCGGCTTGCCTTTTTGCGCTGGGTTCTGTTGCGGCGCATCATGTTCGGCCTCGGTGGATGCACCGCCGCCGGGCGGGTCGGGGTCGGGGTCGGGGTCGGCACCGGCACGCGCCAGGGCCTCGTCCAGCTGGTCGCGATCGATGCCCGGATCGTCGAACGGGTCGCGGCGGCGGCGATGCGGCAATGCCAGTTCGGCGGCCACCCGGATGTCCTCTTCCCCGACGGTGTCCGCGCCGCGCCACGCGGCATGCGCGACGGCGGTGCGGGCCACCACCAGGTCGGCGCGCATCCCGTCGACGTCGAACGCCGCGCACAAGGCGGCAATGCGCCGTAATTCGTTGTCGGGCAACACCACATCGTCGACGAGGGCACGCGCGGCGGCGATGCGCCGGGCCAGCTCGGCGTCGGCGTCGGCGTAGCGCTCGGCGAAACCCTCCGGGTCGGCCTCATACGCCATCCGCTGCCGGATGACCTGCACCCGCACGTCGACGTCGCGGGAGGCGTGCACGTCGACGGTGAGCCCGAACCGGTCCAGCAGCTGCGGACGCAGTTCGCCCTCCTCGGGATTCATCGTGCCGATCAACACGAAGCGGGCCTCGTGCGAGTGCGAGATGCCGTCGCGTTCGATGTGCACCCGGCCCATCGCCGCGGCGTCGAGCAGAACGTCGACGAGGTGGTCGTGCAGCAGGTTGACCTCGTCGACGTAGAGCACCCCGCCGTGCGCGCGGGCCAGCAGGCCCGGCGAGAACGCGTGCTCCCCGTCGCGCAGCACCCGCTGCAGGTCCAGCGAGCCGATCACCCGGTCTTCGGTTGCCCCGAGCGGCATTTCGACCAGGCCGGCGTCGCTGCCGGTGGCCTCGGACAGCAATGCCGCGAGGCCGCGCACGGCCGTCGACTTGGCGGTGCCCTTCTCGCCACGGATCAGCGCGCCGCCGATCTCGGGGCGCACGGCGCACAGCAACAGGGCCAGGCGCAGCTGATCGTGGCCGACGATCGCGCTGAACGGGTAGGGCTTCACGGCGTGACCGCCAATCCGGAACCGGGCCGCAACATGGGCACGTGCGGAACGCCGTCGTCGAGGAAATCGTCGCCGTCACGCACGAATCCGTGCTGGGCGTACATCTCCGCCAGATACGTCTGCGCATTGATCCGGCACGGGTAATCACCCACCTCGGCCAGCGCCGCGCGCAGCAGCCGGGTGGTGTGGCCCTGACCGCGCGCGGCGCGTTTGGTGCACAGCCGCCCGATCCGGAACGCCTTCTCGCCCCCGGCGTGTTCCTCCATCAGCCGCAGCGTGGAGATCACCTCGCCCCCAGTCGTTTCCAGCCAGAAGTGCCGTGTTTCGGCCAGCAGGTCGCGCCCGTCCAGTTCCGGATACGGGATCGCCTGTTCGACGACGAACACCTCCACCCTCAGCTTGAGCAGCTCGTAGAGTGTTTGAGCGTCAAGGTCTTTGGCCCAAATACGTCGCAGTGCTTCTGTCACTGGCGCCGCTCCTCCTCATCGCTTCGTCCCCCGCAAGCGGGCGGTCCCCCCGCATCGCTCAACCCCAAAACCTTCGTTCCCCAGGAAAAGACTTCGTCGTAGAGCGCCGGCTCGTCCGACAGCGTCGCCCCCAGCGACGGGACCATCTCTTTGAGCGCGGGCAGCCACGACGGAAATCGGTTGGCGAAGCAGCGTTCCAGCACCCCGAGCATGATCGGCACCGCGGTCGACGCCCCGGGAGAACCGCCGAGCAGACCCGCGATGCTTCCGTCGGCGGCGCCCACCACCGTGGTGTCGAAATCGAGCACCCCACCCTTGCGCCTGTCCCGCCGGATCACCTGTACCCGCTGGCCGGCCACCGTCGGCTCCCAATCCGAACCCGTTGCGCGGGGCGCGAATTCGCGCAGCATGCGCAGCCGATCCGGCGTCGACAACCGCAGCTGGCCGAGCAAATACCTGAGCAGCGCCAGCTGCGTGATGCCGACACCGACCAGGGAGGCCAGGTTGTCCGGCTTCACCGAGCGGGCCAGATCGGTGAAGTGGCCGTGTTTCAAGAACTTCGGCGACCAGCCGGCATACGGGCCGAACACCAGCCACGGTTTGCCGTTGACATAACGCAGATCCAGATGCAGCGCACCCAGGGGCGGGGCGCCGGGCGCGGGTGCGCCGTAGACCTTGGCGCGGTGCGCGGCGGTCAGCGCCGGGTTGCCCGCGCGCAGGAACCGGCCACCGATCGGGAATCCCGCGTAGCCCTTCACCTCGTCGATGCCGGACTTCTGCAACAGCGGCAGTGCGTCACCGCCGGCCCCGACGAAGACGAATTTGGCGTTCAGCCGGCGCTTTTCGCCGGTGCGCCGGTTGCGGACCAGCAGCGTCCAGGTGCCGTCGGACTGGCGGGACAGGTTGCGGACCTCGTGACCGAACAGGGCGGTCGCGCCGCCGCGCACGCAAAACCCGACGAGTTGTCGTGTCAGGGCCCCGAAGTCGACGTCGGTGCCGTGGGCGGCCCAGTTGAGCGCCGTCGGTTCGGAGAAGTCGCGCCCGGCGGCCATGAAAGGCAACCGGCGGGCGAACTCGGCCGCGTCCTCGATCAATTCGATGCCGGCGAACAGTGGGTTGGCCGCCAGCGCCCGTTGCCGTCGCCGTAGATAGTCGACGCGCGCAGCCCCGCGCACGAAGCTCGCGTGCGGGACGGCGGTGACGAATCCGCGATCGGTCAGGATGCCGTTCTCGACGGCGTAGGCCCAGAACTGGCGGGTCACCTGGAACTGCTCGTTGATGCGCACCGCTTTGCTGATGTCGATCGAGCCGTCGGCGCGTTGCGGTGTGTAGTTCAGCTCGCACAGCGCCGAATGCCCGGTGCCGGCGTTGTTCCAGGGGCTGCTGCTCTCGGCGGCCACGGCGTCCAGACGCTCGACGAAGGTCATCGACCAGTCCGGCTGCAGCCGGCGCAGCAACGCCGCCAGCGTCGCGCTCATGATGCCCGCGCCCACCAACACGACGTCCGTCCGTGTGGTTGTGGCTAGCGATGACACCGGCGTGCTGGTCCTTCCCTCGACTGGGCCGATCCTCAGGTTATCCCGACGCAAAGTGGCCGCGAACGACGTGCGGCGCCCGGCCGCCAGCAAAAGCTCTAAGCTGGCTTGGTGAAAGGCGGGGTGACTGGCAGGGCGACCGGCGACGCGACCGACTGGGTGCCCGATGTCCTTCCCGGTTACTGGCAGCGCAGCCTCGCCCTTGGCCCCGATCCGGCCGGCGAGGGCGACATCGTCGCGACCCTGATCCGGCGCGGACCCGAGCCCCGGCAGTCCGGCGGCGAGACGGGGCAGGCGGTGCTCGCGGTGCACGGCTACACCGACTACTTCTTCCACACCGAACTTGCCGATCATTTCGCCGCCCGTGGCTTCACGTTCTACGCACTGGACCTGCACAAGTGCGGGCGGTCGCGGCGCGACGGCCAGACGCCGCACTTCATCACCGACCTCACCAACTACGAGACCGAACTCGATCGGGCGCTGTCCGCGGTCGCGGCACACGGCCGGGTGCTGGTGTACGCGCATTCCGCGGGCGGGCTGATCGCGTCGCTGTGGCTGGACCGGCTGCGCCGGCGAAACCCGGCCGCCCACGGGGCCGTTCGCGGCTTGGTGCTCAACAGCCCGTTCTTGGAGCTGCCCGGGCCGCCCATTCTGCGGCACTCCGTGACGGTGGCGCTGATCGCGGGCCTGTCCCGGGTGCGATCCAAGGGGGTGGCCCGGGCACCGGGCGAGGGTGGTTACGGCACCACCTTGCACCGCGACTACGGCGGGGAATTCGACTACGACCTGCAGTGGAAACCGGTCGGCGGCTTCCCCATCACCTTCGGCTGGCTGCACGCCATCCGCCGCGGCCAGGCCCGGCTGCATCGCGGCCTGGACGTCGGCGTGCCGAACCTGATCCTGCGCTCGGATCACAGCGTGCGCGAGAGCACCGATTCGGCGGCCATGCAGCGCGGCGACGCGGTCCTCGACGTCACCCAGATCGCCCGCTGGGCCGGCTGTGTCGGCAACCGCACCACCGTCGTCCCGGTGCCCGACGCCAAACACGACGTGTTCTTGTCCCTGCAGGGCCCGCGCGAAGTCGCCTATCGGGAACTGGACCTCTGGCTCGAGGGCTACCTGCGCACCGACAACGACGCCTCGGCATCGTTGCGAAAGGGGTGACGGCTTGGAGACTTACGACATCGCGATCATCGGAACCGGTTCGGGCAACAGCATTCTCGATGACCGATTCGCCGACCAGCGGGTGGCGATCTGCGAAGAGGGCACCTTCGGTGGCACCTGCCTGAACGTCGGGTGCATCCCGACGAAGATGTTCGTCTACGCCGCCGAGGTCGCCCAGACGATCCGGGACGCGGCGCGCTTCGGCATCGACGCACGCATCGACCGGGTGCGCTGGGACGACATCGTCTCGCGGGTCTTCGGGCGCATCGACCCGATCGGGGTCAGCGGTGAGGATTACCGGTGCGCCTCACCCAACATCGACGTCTACAAGCAGCACACCCGATTCGGTGCGGTGCAGCCGGACGGACGCTACCTGTTGCGCACCGATGCCGGCGACGAATTCGCGGCCGACCAGGTGGTGATCGCGGCCGGGGCACGGGCCGTGGTCCCCCCGGCGATCCTCGAGTGCGGCGCCCGCTACCACACCAGCGACACGATCATGCGACTCTCCGAGCTGCCAGAGCATCTGGTGATCGTCGGGGGCGGTTTCGTGGCAGCCGAATTCGCCCACATCTTCTCCTCGCTCGGCTCGCGGGTCACCCTGGTGGTCCGCGGCTCCGCCTTGCTGCGGCATTGCGACGACGTCGTGTGCAAACGCTTCACCCGCATCGCGTCGAGCAAATGGGAGCTACACACCCACCGCAACGTCGTGGGCGCCGAGAACCGGGGCTCGGGCGTCGCGGTGGAACTCGACGACGGTCACACCGTGCACGCCGACGCGCTGCTGGTGGCGACCGGGCGGGTGTCCAACGCCGACCAACTCGACCTCGAGCAGGCCGGCGTCGCCGTCGAGGACGGTTTGGTGGCCGTCGACTGCTACCAGCGCACCACGGCGCGCGGGGTTTTCGCCCTCGGCGACGTGTCCTCGCCGTATCAGCTCAAGCACGTCGCCAACCACGAGGCGCGCGTCGTACAGCACAACCTGCTCTGCGACTGGGACGACACCGACGCGATGGCCCTCACGGACCACCGTTACGTGCCGTCGGCGGTGTTCACCGATCCGCAGATCGCCTACGTCGGGTTGACCGAAAACGAAGCCATCGCACAGGGTTTCAAGATCTCGACCAAGATTCAGGACTACGCCGACGTCGCCTACGGCTGGGCGTCGGAGGACACCACCGGGATCGTCAAGCTCATCGCCGAGCGCGGCACCGGGCGGCTGCTGGGCGCGCACATCATGGGCACGCAGGCATCGTCGATCATCCAGCCGCTGGTCCAGGCGATGAGCTTCGGCCTCACCGCACCGGAGATGGCCCGCGGGCAGTACTGGATCCACCCGGCGCTGCCCGAGGTGGTGGAGAACGCGCTACTGGGTCTGCGCTGACCTCAGCGTCGACGCGGCCGCGGGTCGGCCTGGTCGTCCTGACACTGCGGGCACAGGCCGTGCAGCGTCAGCCCCGCCGCGTCCGACAGCGCGAAGGAACTGCCCTCCATCGCGTGCTCGAGGGCCGAACTCAGCTGGCGGGCGGGCACCTCGATGATGGTGCCGCAGTGGGTACAAACCGCGTGATGGTGCGGCGCGGTGGCCAGCCCGTAGGTCGTCACACCGCCGTCGAGCGCCAACGCGTGCAGCACCCCCTGCTCCACCAGAGTGGTCACCGTGCGGTAGACGGTCGCCACGTCGGGCGCGTGGGTGCCCGGCGGCAGGCACTCACGCATCCGCCGGTGGATCTCGGCGACCGGCAGGTGCCCGTTGACGGGTTCCAGCACCGCCAGGACCTGGATCCGCGAGGCCATCCGCCGCAGCCCCCGGGCGCGCAGGAAATCGCCGATCCTCTCGGTGACCGACGCATCCAGTACCGACGGCGTGGACGCCACGGGTTCAGTGTCGCGCCGACGCGGCGGAATCGCCAGTCCCCGGCGCGATCGAGGCCTCGCGAATTCCTGCGACTCACTTGCATCTGGCGACGCGTGGTACTTACAGTCGTGCCGGTGGTTCTCAGTCCCCTACCGCAAGGACGCGCCGGAAGGACCCCCGTGGCGAGCACCGAGATCGACTGGCAGCCGTCACGGGCGAGCAGGCTTCTCGGCGCCCTGACGCGGGCGGAGTGGTGGCGCCTGGCGGCGATGCTGGCGGTGATCGTCGCGCTGCACCTGCTCGGTTGGCTCACCATGGTCCTCCTGGTGGCGCCCGCCCAATACAGCTTGGGCGGCAAGGCATTTGGCGTCGGCATCGGATTGACGGCCTACACCCTGGGCATGCGGCACGCGTTCGACGCCGACCATATCGCCGCCATCGACAACACCACCCGCAAGCTGATGAACTCCGGCCAGCGCCCGCTGGCGGTGGGCTTCTTCTTCTCCCTGGGCCACTCCACCGTGGTGTTCGGGCTGGCTCTGCTGCTGGCGTGCGGGGTGAAGACGGTCGTCGGCCCGGTCGAGGACGACTCCTCGGCGCTGCACCACTACACCGGCCTCATCGGCACCAGCGTCTCCGGACTGTTCCTCTACGCCATCGCCCTGCTCAACCTCGTCGTCCTGGTCGGGATCCTGCGGGTGTCCACCCGACTGCGCCGGGGCGAATACGATCCCGACACCGACGCCGCCGAACTGGAGCGGCAACTGGGCAACCGTGGACTGATGAACCGGTTGCTCGGCCGCTTCACCGCGTCGATCACCAAGTCCTGGCACTGTTATCCCGTCGGGCTGTTGTTCGGGCTCGGTTTCGACACCGCCACCGAGATCGCGCTTCTGGTGCTGGCCGGCACCAGCGCCGCGGCCGGGCTGCCCTGGTACGCCGTCATGTGCCTGCCGGTCCTGTTCACCGCGGGCATGTGCCTGCTGGACACCATCGACGGCTCGTTCATGAATTTCGCCTACGGCTGGGCCTTTTCCAACCCGGTGCGCAAGATCTACTACAACATCACGATCACCGCGCTGTCGGTGGCCGTGGCGCTGCTGATCGGCAGCGTCGAACTGCTGGTCCTGTTCGCCGACCAGTTCGGTTGGCGGGGCGCGTTCTGGAGCTGGATCGGCGGGCTGGACCTCAACGCGATCGGCTACGCCGTCGTCGCCATGTTCGTCGCCACCTGGGCGGTGGCCCTCCTCGTGTGGCGCTACGGGCGCATCGAAGAGAAGTGGACCTCGTGAGTCGACCAAGAGCCTGACCGCCAAGCGCCGTTCGGGTGTAGAACAGTGCTCATGGGCTCGTTGGCCTGCGCCCGGCTCGGATCGCCGGTGACCGGCGATGCATGAGCTGTCGCTGTGCGAAGCGATCGCCGGTGTGGTCAGGCAGCACGCCGACGGCCGGCACGTCGAGGTGGTCCGGGTCCGCGTCGGTGCGCTGCGCCAGGTGGTGCCCGAGTCGCTGTCCTTCTGCTGGACCTTGGTCCGCGACGCCGAGGACATGCCCGACGCCGAACTGGAACTCGAATGCGTCAGCGCCGAAGTCCGGTGCCGCGCCTGCGGCGGGCGATCCGAGATCACCTCCCCATGGTCGATCTGGTGCCCGCGCTGCGACAGCTCCGATGTCGAGGTGCTGCGCGGCAACGAGTTCTTGGTGACCTCACTGGATGTGTCATGAACGGCCGCATCGTGAAAGGCGTTGACGATGGGTAGATTTCATCGGCACGACGACGGGACCGTGCACAGTCACTCCCACGATGACCTTCCCCACGACCACGATCGCGGCGACCACAGCCGCTATCGGACCGGCGGCCAGCGCGTCGAGGTGCTGGAGGCGATCTTCGCCGAGAACGACGCGCTCGCCGACGCCAACCGGGCGGCGTTCGAGAGCAACGGGGTACGCACCCTCAACCTGATGAGCTCGCCGGGCTCGGGCAAGACCACCATCCTGCAGGCGACGCTCGACGAGCTCGCCGGCGACCTGGCCATCGGGGTGATCGAGGGTGATATCGCCACCGACCTGGACGCGGCCAAGCTCAGCGGTCGCGGCGCCCAGGTGTCACTGCTCAATACCAGCAACGGATTTGGCGGCGAGTGCCACCTCGACGCGCCCATGGTCAACCGGGCACTGCCCGGCCTCGACCTGGCCGCGCTGGACCTGGTGGTCATCGAGAACGTCGGCAATCTGGTCTGCCCGGCGGAATTCGACGTCGGCGAGCATGCCAAGGCCATGGTCTATTCGGTGACCGAAGGCGAGGACAAGCCGCTGAAGTATCCGGTGATGTTCCGGTCGGTCGACGTGGTGCTGCTGAACAAGATCGACCTGGTGCCCCACCTGGACGTGGACGTCGACACCTACATCGCCCACGTTCGCAAAGTCAATGCGACAGCGACGATTCTGCCCGTCAGTGCCCGCACCGGCGATGGCATGGCCGCCTGGTTCGGCTGGCTGCGCCGTTTCGCCACCGAGGGGGCCTGAACGGCCCGCACTCCTGCGAAACATTCGCAGGACGATCGGCCCGCTTTGGTTCACCCGTTGGGGCGGGTCAGCCAAGCGCGACAAGGCTTTTCGGTGGTGTGCAACACGTGCCTACTAATCGGTAATGTGGAACCGTTGACAACGCACGATAGCGGGAGTAGACCCAAAAAATAGCGCTGCGCAAGTGGGCCGACGGTCGACTCCGGCGGCGCCAGGAGCCCCCAGCCCGGCTCCGGAAAGCTGCAGCATGCCAACGGAAGCAGCAGTCAAGGCAGAACAAGCATTGATCCATGTTCTCTGGATCAACGCGGGCCTCAGTTGTGATGGCGATTCGGTGGCACTGACTGCTGCCACCCAGCCCAGCGTCGAAGAGATCGCCTTGGGGGCGTTGCCCGGACTCCCCCAGGTGGCCGTGCACTGGCCGTTGATCGACTTCGAATGCGGACCCAACGGAGGCGCGGACGACTTCCTGGAGTGGTTCTTCAAAGCCGACCGCGGCGAGCTGGAACCCTTCGTGCTCGTGGTCGAGGGTTCCATCCCGAACGAGAAGATCAAGGACGAGGGCTACTGGTGCGGCTTCGGCAACGACCCGGCCACCGGACAGCCGATGACCACCAGTGAGTGGCTCGACCGGTTGGCGCCCAAGGCCACCGCCATCGTGGCGGTGGGAACCTGCGCCACCTACGGGGGTATCCACGCGATGGCCGGCAACCCGACGGGGGCGATGGGCGTGCCGGACTACCTGGGCTGGGACTGGAAGAGCAAGGCGGGCATTCCGATCGTGTGCGTGCCGGGCTGCCCGATCCACCCGGACAACCTGTCGGAGACGCTGACCTACCTGCTGTACATGGCGACCGGTCAGGCACCGATGATCCCCCTCGACGACGCGCTGCGGCCGCAGTGGCTGTTCGGCAAGACGGTGCACGAGGGCTGTGACCGGGCCGGCTACTACGAGCAGGGTGACTTCGCCACCGAGTACGGGTCGCCGAAATGCATTGTGAAGCTTGGTTGTTGGGGGCCCGTGGTCAAGTGCAACGTGCCCAAGCGCGGATGGATCAACGGCGTCGGGGGGTGCCCCAATGTCGGCGGGATCTGCATCGGCTGCACGATGCCGGGATTCCCGGACAAGTTCATGCCGTTCATGGACGAGCCGCCGGGCGGCAAGATCTCGAGCACCGCGTCGGGGTTGTACGGAGCCGTGATTCGCAGTTTGAGGGGTATCACGGAACGCACCGTCGACAAAGAGCCGCGGTGGCGCCACAACGGCGACCAACTCACCACTGGAGCGCGCCGCACCTGGTAGGTCACCTACCGGGTCGGTGCGCTCCTTTCTCACATTCGTAGCCGAAGAGCCGTCGCCGCATCAGCCAACGCGGAAACAGCCACAGCGGGAAGAAGTAACGCGATGACAACCATCAGCCCTGAAGCCACCTCAGCCAAGCGGGAACCTGGCCAACTGGTCGACATGGCCTGGGATCCCATCACCAGGATCGTGGGCAGCCTGGGCATCTACACCAAGATCGACTTCGAGAACAAGGAGGTCGTCGAGTGCCACAGCACCTCGTCGATCTTCCGCGGCTACTCGATCTTCATGAAGGGCAAGGATCCTCGCGACGCCCACTTCATCACCAGCCGCATCTGCGGCATCTGCGGTGACAACCACGCCACCTGTTCGTGCTACACCCAGAACATGGCCTATGGCGTCAAGCCGCCGCACCTGGGTGAGTGGATCGTCAACCTCGGTGAGGCCGCGGAATACATGTTCGACCACAACATCTTTCAGGAGAACCTGGTCGGCGTGGACTTCTGCGAGAAGATGGTCTCCGAGACCAACCCGAGCATGCTGTCGCTGGCCGAGAAGACGCCGGCCCCGCACGCGGACGCCCACGGCTACAAGACGATCGCCGACATCATGCGCTCGCTCAACCCGTTCAGCGGGGAGTTCTACCGCGAGGCCCTGGTGGTGAGCCGCTGGACGCGAGAGATGTTCTGCCTCATGGAAGGCCGCCACGTGCACCCGTCGACGCTCTACCCGGGCGGGGTGGGCACCGTGGCGACCGTCCAGCTGATGACCGACTACATGACGCGCCTGATGCGCTACGTCGAGTTCATGAAGAAGGTCGTGCCCATGCACGACGACCTGTTCGACTTCTTCTACGAGGCGCTGCCCGGTTATGAGAACGTCGGGCTGCGCCGCACCCTGCTGGGCTGCTGGGGCTCCTTCCAGGACCCGGAAGTGTGCAACTTCGAGTACAAGGACATGGAGCGCTGGGGCAACGCCATGTTCGTCACCCCGGGCGTGGTGGTCGACGGCAAGCTTGTCACCCACTCCCTGGTGGACATCAACCTGGGCATCCGAATCCTTTTGGGCAGTTCGTATTACGACGACTGGACCGACCAGGAGATGTTCGTCAAGACCGATCCGCTGGGCAACGCGGTGGACCGGCGCCACCCGTGGAACCAGCACACCAACCCGCACCCGCAGAAGCGGGACATCGAAGGTGGCAAGTACAGCTGGGTGATGTCGCCCCGCTGGTTCGACGGCAAGGATCACCTGGCGCTGGATACCGGCGGCGGCCCGCTGGCCCGGCTGTGGTCGACCGCGCTGGCCGGCCTGGTCGACATCGGTTACGTCAAGGCGACCGGCAACAGCGTCAAGATCAACCTGCCCAAGACGGCGCTGAAGGGGCCCGTCGAATTGGAGTGGACGATCCCGAAGTACGGCAGCAACACGCTCGAACGCGACCGGGCGCGCACGTACTTCCAGGCCTACGCGGCGGCCTGCGCTCTGCACTTCGCCGAGAAGGCGCTCGAGGAGATCCGGGCCGGGCGCACCAAGACGTGGGAGAAATTCGAGGTGCCCGACGAGGCCATCGGATGCGGGTTCACCGAGGCGGTGCGCGGCGTGCTCAGCCACCACATGGTGATCCGGGACGGCAAGATCGCCAACTATCACCCGTACCCGCCCACCCCGTGGAATGCCAACCCCCGCGACAGCTTCGGCACGCCGGGTCCGTACGAGGACGCGGTGCAGGGGCAGCCGATCTTCGAGGAGAACGGCCGCGACAACTTCAAGGGGATCGACGTCATGCGCACGGTGCGCAGCTTCGATCCGTGCCTGCCCTGTGGTGTGCACATGTACCTGGGAAAGGGCAAGTCCCTGGACAGACTGCACACGCCCACCCAGTCACCCGTCGAGCCGTGACGATCGCAAGCGCGGCGAAGCCGGGCGCAGCGGGTCGACACCAGTAACGGAGTAAGACATGGCGGATCGCCCGAACCCCGATAACGACACGCAGTGGCGCGCGGCGGGCGATCGGATCCAGACGCTGCTGGATTCCTGCGCGGCGGGCGGGACCGCCGCGTATGACCGCGCGCAACAACTGGTCCGCGAAGTCGTCGGGCTCTACGGCGCCGGGCTGGAGCGCATCATGCGGATGGCCGGCCAGCCCGGGCCCGACGGGGGGCTGGCCGAGCGGCTGGCCACCGACGACCTGGTGGCCAGCCTGCTCCTGGTGCACGGGCTGCATCCGCACGACGTGCGCCGCAGGGTCGCCGACGCCCTGGATCGGGTGCGGCCCTACCTCGGCTCGCATGGCGGAGACGTCGACCTGCTCGAGGTCGCCGGCGACACCGTGCGGCTGGCGTTCACCGGCAGCTGCAAGAGTTGCCCGTCGTCGGCGGTGACGCTGGAACTGGCGGTGCAGGACGCGGTGCGCGCGGCGGCACCGGAGATCTCCTCGATCGAGGTGGTGACGGCCGAGGCGACGACCGTTCCGGCGAGCGTCATTCCGGCGGAATCGCTACTGGCGCATGTGCATTCGAATGGCCACGGGTCGACCGCCTGGCATTCGGCGCCCGAGCTGGCCGAGTTGACACCAGGCGAGGTCGCGGGATTCGTGATCGGCGGGGTGACGGTGCTGGCCTGCCGGGTCGGCGACCAGACCTTCGCCTACCGGGATCACTGCCCGGTGTGTGACGACTCACTGGCGGGTTCGCGCCTGCACGACCGGCTGCTGCGCTGTGCGGGCTGCGGAACGGATTTCGACGTCATCCACGCGGGCGCCGCGGTCACCGGTGGCGCGGCCGGTCATCTCGAGCCGATTCCGCTGCTGACCCACGACGGCGTGGCGTCGGTGGCGTTGCGGGCCGACGCGATGGGGGCGCCGGCATGACCGCCGGCGACGATGCAGAACGACGTGATGCTGAGGAGCGGCGCATATGACCGGCCCGTTCGACGTCCTGGCCCGTATCAGGAGCGACCGGCGCGCGCCCGAGCCCGCGGGCGAGCGCTGCGAGATGTGCGCGGAGCCGATCGCCGACGAACATCAGCACGTGGTCAACGTGGCCGGCCGCCAACTCATGTGCGTCTGCCGCGCCTGCTACCTGCTCTTCACCGACTCGGCGGCCGACCTGCGGTACCGCGCGGTGCCGGACCGGTATTTGTCGTTTCCCGATTTCGCGCTGGATCGCCTGGTGTGGGAGGCACTGCAGATCCCGGTCGGGGTCGCCTTCTTCTTCACCAACTCCGCCCTGGGCCACACCGTGGCCTTCTACCCCGGACCGGCCGGGGCATGCGAATCCGAGCTGGACATGCAGGTCTGGGAGACCATCCGCGACGCCGACCCGCGGGTGAACCTGCTCGCCGACGACGTGGAGGCGCTGCTGGTCCGGGTCGCCGACAACACCCAGGACGGCGAATTGCCACAACCGGAAACGTATTTGGTGCCGATCGACGCCTGCTACGAATTCGTCGGACGACTGCGCATGGTGTGGCGCGGCTTCGACGGGGGCCAGCAGGCCCGCGAATTCATCGACGGTTTCTTCGACCGCCTGGCCGCCCGCGCCGCAAAGACACCGCAATGAACGTCAGCTTTGAAGTGCTGGACGTGGCGGCCGAACCCTATACGGTCAGCCCGGTTTTGACCGCCCGTGTCGCCGTCACCGCCGACGGCGATGACCCGGTGCACGCCATCGCCCTGCGCTGCCAGGTCCGCATCGAGCCGCTGCGCCGTTCCTACACCGATGACGAAGCGGCCGGCCTGATGGACCTGTTCGGCGGCCGCGAGCGCTGGGCCAGCACCCAGCGCACCTTCCTGTGGCAGCACTGCACCGCCATGGTGCCGGGGTTCACCGGCCACACCACCACGACGCTGTCGCTGGAGTGCACCTACGACTTCGAGGTGGCCGCCGCCAAATATCTGCACGCGCTGCGCGACGGCGCGGTACCGCTGCAGTTTCTGTTTAGCGGAACGGTTTTCGTCAACTCCGAGCGCGGGTTCTCGGTGCAGCAGGTGTCCTGGGACTGCGAGGACGACTACGCCATGCCCGTCACCGTCTGGCGCGACCTGATCGCACAGCACTATCCGAACAGCGGATGGATCCGGCTGAGCCACGACACCATCGGCGAACTGGCCCGCTACAAGTCGGCGCGCGGGATGCTCGACCTCGACCACGCGGTCACCTCACTGCTGGATGCCACCGAGCGCGAGGTGACGCGATGACCTCGAGCTGGGATCGGGCCCGTGCCGTCGCCGACGCGGTGCTCTACGAGGGCTACCTGCTCTACCCGTACCGCGGGACGTCGAGCAAGAACCAATCACGTTGGCAGTTCGGGGTTGTGGGGCCGACCGGTGCGGCCGAGGCCGGTCTGGGCGAGGACGACACCCTGTCCGCGCAGTTCCTGGTCGACGACGCCCGGGCGCTGACGCTGGTGCTGCGTTTCCTGCAGTTGCAGCACCGGCGGGCCGAACGGGCCACCGGTGATGGCGATTTCGAACACGTCGACGAACTGAGGACCGCGACCGCGTCGTGGCTGACCTGGGACGAAGCCGTGGAGTGCGAGATCTCCTTCGGACCCCTCGCGTTCGGTGATCAACCCTGGTCGCTGCCGGTGACGGTCCGCGCGGCAACCGACCTCGAAGCCGTGGACGGCGGCCGGCTGGTCCGCGAACGACACGAGATTGCGGGCTTACTGACCGTCACCGCCGAGCCCGACGGCGACCTGCGGCGAGTATCGGTACGGATCACCAACACCGGTGCACCCGCACACGACAAGGCCGACGCCATCGAGCGATCCATGATCGGAACACACCTCATCGCCGAAGTGGTTGGCGGCCGGTTCATCTCGCTGCTCGAGGCGCCGCAGGCCGCGACCGATGCGGCGGCCCGGTGCGCCCAGCATCGCTGCTTCCCCGTGCTGGCCGGGCCGCCGGGCACCGACGACATTCTGCTGATCTCGCCGATCATCCTCTACGACCACCCCGAAGTCGCCGAACAAAGCGACACCGCGCTGTACGACTGCACCGAGATCGACGAGATCCTCACCCTGCGCGTCATGACCATGACCGACGACGAGAAGGCACAGGCCCGGGCCACCGACCCGCGGGCGGCGCGGATCATCGACGAATGCGACGCCATGTCGCCCGAGGCCATGGCCCGGCTGCACGGCGTGCTGCGCGACCCGCACGCGCCCGATGTCTGCGCCGCCCTGGTGCCCGAGGTTCCCGACGGGGTGGATTGGTGGGACCCGTTGGCCGACAACGCCGTCCGTCCCGAGGTCGACGCGGTGCTGGTAAACGGGATCCGGGTGGCGCGGGGCAGCAGGGTCCGGCTGCGGCCGCGGCGCAACGCCGACGCTCAGGACATCTTCGTCGCCGGCAAGACCGCCCGCGTCACCTCGGTGCATTCCGACGTCGAGGGCAACAAGCACGTCGGCGTCGTCGTCGACGAGGACCCGGCCGCCGACCTGCACGACTGGTACGGCCGTTACCTGTACTTCTCCCCGGACGAAGTCGAACCGCTGCAATCGCAGCACAGTACAAACCCCTGAAAGGAGTTCGCCATGGAAGTCCTCGGTTGGATCTTCATCGCCCTCGTCGCGCTGGTGGTCACGATCGCATTGGCGCTCGGCGCGATATCGGTACCGGATGCCCGCCGCTATCTGAAGTTGAGGCGGATGTAGCCGACGCGGGAGCCACCATGACTGCGCGCATCCTGGTAGCCGGGATCGGCAACATCTTCCTCAGCGACGACGGCTTCGGTTCCGAAGTGGTCCGCAACGCCGCGCTGCCCCAGGACGATCCGACGGTTCAGGTCATCGACTACGGCATCCGTGGCATGCACCTGGCCTATGACCTGCTCGAGGAGTGGGACACGCTGGTGCTCGTCGACGCCGTGCCCAGCCAGGGCCATCCCGGCACATTGCACGTCTTCCAGGCCGACCACGACCAGCCGTCGCAGACCAGCGGCCTGGACGGTCACAGCATGGACCCGGCCGCCGTCTTCGCCAGCCTGCGGGCACTCGGCGGACACCCGCCCTACACGGTGGTCGTCGGGTGCGAGGCCGGCAGCGTCCAGGAGGGCATCGGCCTGACCGAACCGGTCGCCCAGGCCGTCCCCCGGGCGGCAAGGGCGGTCGAAGAGATCGTCGCCGCGTTGCAGCCGTCCTTGTCGGCCGAAAAGGGGTGCTGAGCCATGTGTTTGGGGATACCGGGCCAGGTCGTCGGGATGCTGGACGGTTTCGAGGGGCAGCTCGCACTGGTCGACGTCGCCGGCGAACAGCGCAAGGTCAACGTCGGCATGCTGCCGGACGAGACGTTCGCTCCCGGTGACTGGGTGATCATCCACATGGGCTTCGTCGTCGAGAAGACCGATCGGGCCGGCGCCGACCAGGCCATGGCCGGGCTGGAGCTGATGGGCCGCGGTCGCGGCGATCCCGAAGGGCGGTGGACATGACCGACATGGCGCAAGCCCCCCTGCTGATGCGGCCCGCCGAGACCCAGGTGCGCCAGCGCGTCACGGTGACCGGCGTGGTTCAAGGGGTGGGCTTTCGCCCGTTCGTGCATCGGATCGCGACCGAACTTGGTCTGGCCGGGTTCGTCGGCAACGACTCGGGTGCGGTCTTTCTCGAGGTGCAGGGGCGGCCCGCCCGGGTCGCGGAGTTTGGGCGCCGGCTCCGCGCGCAGGCGCCACCCCTGGCGCGGATCACCGCGGTCCGCGTCGCGGACGTCGCGGCCGACCCCGCCTGCCCCACCGAATTCCGGATCGTGTCAAGCCAATCGGCGCCCGGCACCACCACCCCGATCCCGCCCGACATCGCGGTGTGCGACGACTGCCTCGCCGAACTGTTCGACCCGCACGACCGGCGTTACCGGCACCCGTTCGTGACCTGTACCAACTGCGGTCCGCGGTTCACCATCATCAGGGGACTGCCGTACGACCGGCCCGCCACCACCATGTCGGCATTCGCGATGTGTGCGCGCTGCGCCGCCGAATACCACGATCAGGCGGATCGCCGGTTCCACGCGCAGCCGATCGCCTGCCCGGACTGCGGGCCGACGCTGTGGTTCACCTCGCCGGCCGGGCGGGTGAGCGGCTCGGATGCGGCACTGAGCGCCGCCCAGCTCGCGCTGGCCTCCGGCGCGGTGGTGGCCATCAAGGGCATCGGCGGCTACCACCTGGCCTGCACCGTCGACGACGCCACGGCCGTCGCCGCGTTGCGGACCCGAAAAGCCCGCGGCGCCAAGCCCTTTGCCGTGCTGGTCCGCGATCTCGACGTGGCCCGCCGCTACGCCCACGTAAACGACACCGAGGCCGCGGTGCTGTCCGGCCCGGCCCGCCCGATCGTGCTGCTGCGGCGGCGGCCGCTCGCGGCGGTCGCCGAGGGTGTCGCGCCCGGCAGCCCGCTGTTGGGGCTGATGCTGCCCTACTCCCCCATCCATCACCTGCTACTGTCGGCGGCGCCGGGCAACGCCGGACCGGCGCCCGAGGCCCTGGTGCTGACCAGCGCCAACCGCTCCGATGAACCCATCTGCTTCACCGATGACGATGCGGCGCAACGGCTTCCCGCCTTGTGCGACGCGGTCCTCGACCACGACCGGCCCATCCATGTGCCGTGCGACGACTCGGTGGTGCGCGTCGTCCACGACGAGACGGGACCCCACGATCTGCCCATCCGCCGGTCCCGGGGCTATGCGCCGCTGCCGATCGACCTGCGCCTCGAGGGGCCCGCCGTGCTGGCCGTGGGCGGCGAACTGAAGAACACCTGCTGCCTCACCGACGGGGGTCGGGCGTACCTGTCCGGCCACCTCGGCGACATGGCCACCTGGGCGACACTGCGCGCTTTCGAGCGCGCGGTGACCCAACTCAGCGAAATCCGCGGCCGGCCGGCGCGATTGGCCGCCGACCTGCATCCCGGCTACCACACCCGCGCCTGGGCCGAGCGCCACGCGGGCGAGCGCCCGCTGGACCTGGTGCAGCACCACCACGCCCACGTGGTCTCACTGCTGGCCGAACACGGGCGCCTCGGCGAACCCATCATCGGGGTCTCCTTCGACGGCACCGGCTACGGCACCGACGACACGATCTGGGGCGGAGAGATTCTGGCCCTCGGAACGCGAAGCCACTGTTTCGTGCGGGCCGGGCACCTGTTAGCGGTGCCGCTGCCCGGCGGCGACGCCGCGGTGCGCAACCCATGGCGGATGGCGCTGTCGCAACTGTGGATGGCCGACATCGACTGGACGCCCGACCTGGCGCCGGTGGCCGCGGCGAGCGCCGACGAACTGCGCCTCATCCGTTCGCAATTGGAGACCGGGACGGGTTGTGTGCCATGTTCGAGCATGGGCCGGCTGTTCGACGCCGTCGCCTCCCTGCTCGGCGTGCGGCAGCGCATCGACTATGAAGGGCAAGCCGCGATCGAACTCGAGGCGCTGGCGCAGTCGGCCGGTGTGGCACGCCCGCAACCCTCCCTGCCGCTGGCGGTGCGCCCCGACCGGGTGATCGACCCCGCCCCGATGGTGCAGGCCATGGTCGCCGCGCTGTACGCCGGGACACCGCCGGCGGCGCTGGCGGCGGCGTTTCACCATGCCGTCGCCGACGCCGTCGCCGAGGTGGTCGGCCGGGTGCCGGGCGGCACCGCGCTGGTGGGTCTCACCGGCGGGGTCTTCCAGAACGTGCTGCTGCTGCGGTCATGCCGTACCCGGCTGCAGCACAAGGGGTTTGAAGTGCTCACCCACCACGTCGTGCCGCCGAACGACGGCGGGCTGGCCCTGGGCCAGGCCGCGGTGTCGGCGCTGATCGCGCAAGAGGAGGAGTCGACGCGATGATCACCACAGCGATCGATCGCGGCCTGAGTGCCGAACTGGCCGAAGACCTCGCCGCCACCGCACTGACGCTGGCCAAGCGATTCGCCGCCGGCGCCACCATGTGGTCCATCGCCCCGTCGTGGGAGCCCCACGCGCTGCACATCGCGGTCGAATTCGTGCATCCGGTGATCATGGGTAAGCGGGCGCTGCCGGCGGTCGCGCTGACCGGCCCGGATCTGGTGGATCTGGTACGGGTCTCGGTGCGGCCCGGCGACATCGTAGTCGCGATCGCGGGTGCGGACAACGCGCAAGTGCGGTCGGTGATGCGCCGCGGCCCGGCCTGGGGGGCCACCACGATCTGGATCGGCAGCGGCGACCCGCCCGCGGCCGCGATGGCCGATCACGTGCTCTGGCTTGACGATCCCGACCCACGCGTGCCCGCCACCGGCGGCTTCGTGCTGTTCTACCACCTGCTGTGGGAGCTGACCCACGTATGTTTCGAGCATTCCGGGTTGCTCAAACCCACGCGGTGCGAGGACGACGAGGCGTGCGTGACGTGTAGCGACGAAGGCCGCCTGGGTGAGGTGGTGAGCGCTGCGGTCGGTGACCAGGCGCGGGTGCGCACGGCGCGGGGAATCGAGGACGTGATCACCACACTCGTCGACCCGGTCGCGCCCGGCGAGCTGGTGCTGGTGCACGCCGGCATGGCGATCAGCCGCGTCTGTGACGAAGATGCCGGCGCAGCCGGGATCGGAGGAGCAGCGCCATCGGTCCCCGTCTGTGACGAAGAGCAGGAAGGTGTTTCATGAGTCCCGCCGACGAACCCACCAACTTCCTGTACCCGTTCATCGACGCCGAGGAAGACGATCCCTGCGCCCTGCTCGCCGACCTGGCCGCGTCCGCCCACGCCAAAGCGGCCGAAAGCCTGGCGCTGCGGCGTTCCACCCTCGAGGCCAACGCCGACCTGCTGGCGGCGGCCGCCGCCGAGTTGGCCCGCCGATTCGCCGCTGGCGGAAGGATGTTCACCTTCGGCAACGGCGGCAGCTGCACCGACTGCACCACGCTGGCGAGATTGTTCGCCCGGCCGCCGCTGGGCAAGCCGCTGCCGGCGTGGTCGCTGACCGCCGATCAGGCGATCCTGACCGCACTGGGCAACGACGTCGGGTTCGAGCTGGTGTTCGCCCGGCAGCTGATCGCCCGCGCGCGCGACGGCGACATCGCGATCGCGATGTCGACCAGCGGCAACTCACCCAACCTGCTCACCGCGCTGGCCGAGGCGCACAAGCGCGGGCTCTACACCATCGGCTTCGCCGGCTACGACGGCGGCGCCTTCGTGAACAACCCGAACGTGGACGCCTGCATCGTCGTTCGCTCGCAGAGCGTGCACCGGATTCAGGAATCGCAGGCGCTGGTCGGCTACCAGTTGTGGCTGGCCGTCCACGAAAGCCTGGGCGGCGACCAAGCTTTGGGGGCCGCATGACGAACAAACAGGCCAGCGACTACCTGTCCTCGGGGCCGCGGTTCGGCGAAGGCGACGTGATCGAGCGGATCGAGTCGTTCCGCCGGCGCCGGCCCCGACTGCTCGACGATCACGTGACCCTGGCACACGGCGCGGGCGGCAAGGCATCGGCGGCTCTGGTGGACGCCGTGTTCTTGGAGGCGTTCCGCAATCCGCTGCTCGAGTCGCTCGGTGACGGCGCCGTCCTGGCGTTGCCCGGCGGCGAGCGGGTGGCGATGTCGACGGATTCGTTTGTGGTGCAACCCCGCCGGTTTCCCGGCGGGTCGCTCGGCACCCTCGCCATCCACGGCACCTGTAACGACTTGGCGGTGGCCGGTGCCGTGCCGTCCTGGATCTCGGCGGCGTTCGTGCTCGAAGAGGGCTTCGGGATCGCCGAATTGAAGGAGATCGTCGCCGACATGGCCGCGGCGGCCGCGGCCGCCGGTGTGCAGGTGGTCACCGGCGACACCAAGGTGGTGCCCCGGGGCGCGGCCGACGGATTGTTCATCAGCACCACCGGAATCGGCGTCATCCCCGCGGGCCGCGCGCTGTCGGCGCAGTCGGTGCGCGCCGGAGACAAGGTGCTGTTGTCGGGGTCGATGGGCGACCACGGCATGGCGGTGATGCTGGCCAGGGGCGATCTGGCCATCGAGGCCGACATCGCCTCCGACACCGCGTGCCTCAGCCCGTTGGTGGAGCTGTTGATGGCGGCCGCCCCGTCCACCCGATGGATGCGTGACGCGACGCGCGGCGGCGTCGGCACCGTGTGCAACGAGCTGGCCCAGGCCTGCGGCCTCGGGGTGCTGCTCGACGAGGAGCGACTCCCGGTGGCGCCCATGGTCACCGGCGCCTGTGAGTTGCTCGGCATCGATCCGCTCTATGTCGCCAACGAGGGCAAGTTCGTCGCCGTCGTCGCACCGCAGGAGGCGCAGGCCGGACTGGACGCGATGCGCTCGCATCCGTTGGGCGCCGATGCGGCCGTGGTGGGCGAAATCGTCACCGAGCCCGCCGAAAGCGTGGTGCTGCGTACGGGATTCGGCGGCACCCGGATCGTCGACATGCTGGTCGGCGACCCGCTGCCCCGGATCTGTTGATAGATGAGGAGATACACCAACATGTGCCTAGGAATTCCGGGCCGGATCGTCGAGATCACCGACCCAGCCAATTGCTTGGCGAAGGTGGACGTCAGCGGTGTGCAGCGGACCATCAGCGTCCGGCTGTTGGAAAACGACCCGCCCGCACCGGATGACTGGGTGTTGGTGCACGTCGGGTTCGCGATGGCCAAGATCGACGAGACCGAGGCGCTGCTGACCCTGGCCGCGATCAAGAAGCTCGGTGACACCTACACGACCGAAATGCAGGCCTTCGATTCGTCGGCCATCGTTTGACGAGGAGCGGCAATGAAATTCGTTGACGAATTCCGCGACCCGGCCGCGGCGCGCAAGCTGCTGGTGGCCATCGAGCACCTGGCCGGGACCGACGGCGAGGAGTTCAAGTTCATGGAGGTGTGCGGCGGTCACACCCACACCATCTACCGGCACGGCATCGAACACCTGCTGCCCGACAACGTCGAACTGGTGCACGGCCCGGGCTGCCCCGTCTGCGTGATCCCGATGGGGCGCATCGACGACGCGATGTGGCTGGCCGACCAGCCCGACGTGATCTTCACCTGTTTCGGCGACATGATGCGGGTGCCCGGCTCGCACGGCAGCCTGCTGGACGCCAAGGCCCGCGGGGCCGACGTGCGGTTCGTCTACTCGCCGCTGGACGCGTGCAAGATCGCTGTCGACAACCCCGGCAAGCAGGTGGTGTTCTTCGCCATCGGTTTCGAGACCACCGCACCCTCGACCGCGGTGACGCTGGTGCGGGCCCGCGAGCTGGGCCTGCCGAACTTTTCCGTGTTCTGCAACCACGTCACGATCGTGCCCCCGATCAGGGCCATCCTGGAGTCGCCGGACCTGCGGCTGTCCGGCTTCATCGGCCCCGGGCACGTCTCCACCGTGGTCGGCAACCGGCCCTACCGGTTCGTGCCCGAGGTGTACCGAAAGCCGTTGGTGGTGGCCGGTTTCGAGCCGCTGGACATCCTGGCCTCGGTCGCCATGCTGCTGCGCCAGATCCGCGAGGGTCGCTGCGAAGTGGAAAACCAGTACAAGCGCGTGGTACCCGAGCGCGGCAACCCCGCGGCGCTCGCGTTGATGGGCAAGGTGTTCACGCTGCGGCCGCACTTCGAATGGCGCGGGCTGGGCTTCATCTCGCAAAGCGCCCTGCGACTGCACGACGATTTCGCCGAATTCGACGCCGAGCTGCGGTTCGCGATGCCCGGCGTGCGGGTCGCCGACCCGAAGGCGTGCCAGTGCGGCGAGGTGCTCAAGGGTGTGCTCAAGCCTTGGGAATGCAAGGTTTTCGGCACCGCCTGCACCCCCGAGACCCCGATCGGGACGTGCATGGTCTCGCCCGAAGGGGCGTGCGCGGCCTACTACAACTTCGGGCGCATGCACCGCGACGCGGTCAAGCTGGTGGGGCGCACTTGACCTCTGCCGAGGGCGCAGAGATGTTCGCCCGCTACGCCTATGCCCCCAACGCGCTCGGCTATTGCGGCCCGCCGCTGGGAGCGACCCTGCGCGACGGGTCGGTCGCCGAGGTGCGCAGGGCGGCGACCAGGTTCTCCGGGGCCTGGCCGTATCTGCGGGTGCTCTCGGAGCTGACCGGCATCGCCGATCCGCTGGATTACCGTCTGGTCGAATCGTATTGGCTCGGCGGCGGGGTCGCCGCCGAGCTGGACCCCCAGGAATTCTTCGACGCGCTGCTCGCGATCATCGGCCCGCAGGCGGGCCACTACTGGTCGCACCTCACCGCGGATCTGGCGTGTGAGGCCGCCGGCAACCACTGTTTCCACGTGTTCGGGGTGTATCCGTGGACGCGCTTTTTGGGGCGAGGTATCGACGAACAACCGCTGAGCGTGCTGGACAACTGCCGAATCACTTCCGGCACAGTGGTTTCCCGCGCCGCGGACCGCGTCGAGGTGGTGTGCCGAAACCTGACCTGGGACGGTCGGGCGCTGGCGCTGTCGCAACCGTCGGCGCGCGTGCTCGACGTGTGGGTCGACGGGTACAGCGCGGTGCCCGACGTGGCCGCCGGCGACGTGGTGGCGATGCACTGGGGCCGGTTGTGCGGCCGGCTCTCGCCGGCGCAGCTGTGCGCGCTGACCGACAGCACGGCGCGGCAGCTGCTGGTGACCGGCCACCGACTGGCGCGCGTCTGACTTCGCCACCAGACTGGCCTGCGTGCCCGGTTCTCTTTGCGACGTGCTGCCCGCCGCCGCCGGACTGCTCGGGGTCCCGGACGGCCCGAACCAGCCGGACGCCCTGGCGGTGGCGGACTGGGTGGACGCGGACCGGACCGACCGGGTGCTCGTCGTGCTGGTGGATGGTCTGGGCTGGCACCTGCTGCCGCAGCTGGCCGGCAGCGCCCCACTGCTGGCGTCCGTGCTGGCCGGTGGCACCGGACGGCTGACCCAGCTGGACTGCACCTTCCCGTCGACCACGCCCACCAGCCTGGTGTCGCTGGGCACCGGCGCGCTGCCGGGCGAGCACGGGATCCTGGGCTTCACGCTCAGGGTGCCGGGCACCGATCGGGTGCTGCACCACGTCCGGTGGCGTGACGACCCGGCCCCCGCCATCTGGCAGCCCGTGCCGACCTGGTTCGAACGGCTCAAGAATGCGGGCGTGAGCGCCCGCGCCGTGCTGCCGGCGCTGTTCGTGGGCAGCGGCCTGACCGAGGCCGCCTACCGGGGCGCCGAGCTCCACCCGGCGGAACCGACCGACGACTACCCGGGGCTGGTGGCCGACGTGCTGCGCGCGGCACCCGGCCTGGTCTACGGCTACACCGCCGAGCTCGACACCGCCGCCCACGTCTTCGGCGTCGGCTCGGAGCAGTGGCACGCCGCGGCGACGAATGTCGACACGCTGCTGACGCGCCTGCTCGAGGCGCTGCCGGCGAACGCGGCGATGCTGGTGACCGCCGACCATGGCGGCATCAACGTCCCGGCCGAGGCGCGCATCGACCTCGACACCGCCCCCGGGCTGGCCGAGGGAATCGAGGTGGTGGCCGGCGAGCCCCGGGTGCGGTATCTGCACACCGCGCCGGGTGCGGCCGGCGACGTGCGGGCCGCGTGGGCCGAGCTGTTGGACGGCCGCGCCGCGGTGTACAGCCGCGAGCAGGCGGTGGCCACCGGCATGTTCGGGCCGGTCGCCGCGCCACACCTGGAGCGCCTCGGCGACGTGGTCGTCGTCTGTTCCGGCGACACCGCGGTGCTGGCGAGCGCGCATGAGCCCCCGGAAACGTCTCGGCTGGTGGGCTTTCACGGCGGGGCCACCGCGGCGGAGATGGCGATACCGCTCATCGTTTTCCGGCCGTAGCTGCGCAAACACACACCGGACTCGGATCGAGTTCACAGCTCGTTGCGACCGTTCGCCGATTTTCGCGCGGTACATTCGGTGCACTGTGACTTTCCGGGGCGTTGGCGAAACTCGGCGATGGCAGTCGGCCATCGCGGTTGCCGCGGCGCTGGCCGCGTTCACCGCCCTGATCACGGGTTCGGCGCTGCGGTCCACCTTCTCCGCGGCGGCACTGCCGGAGCCCGCCGCGTGGTCCGCGGGCGTCGGCGCGTCCGCGGGCCTAACCCATGGCCGTCCCGCCGCCCTCAACCAGTCCGCCGTGGCCGCCTCGCGATTCGGCGCGCCCGCGAACAAGACCAACAAGAAGCCGTTCGGCGGCGCGTGGATGACGAAGGAACGGCCCCCGACGTGGAACCGCACGTCGGCACAGTCGGTGCTGACGACGGCGCCATTGTCGTTCACCCCAATAGGGTTTGCGCCCGCGGGCGCCCCCTCGCGGGCGCCGGCGGCCATTCCGTCCGACCGAGATATCTTGACCCAGATCTGCGTCGCCCGCAGCTGAGCGTGACGCCCGGGCCGAACGTGCCTGGCCCACCGGCTTGTAACCCCGGCGTCTATCTCGTGAAGGAACACCCTCATGCTTTCGGGCACAACTCATACCGCCACAGCGGGGCGGAGGCTGTAATGGATTTCGCGACGCTACCCCCGGAAGTCAACTCCGGGCTGATGTACTCCGGTCCCGGGGCGGGCTCGATGACGCAGGCCGCCGCGGCATGGGATGCGTTGGCCGCGCGGCTGTTTACCGCGGCGGCCGACTATCGGGCGGTGACCGCGAAGCTGGCGGCGACCGGCGAGAGCCCGGCCTCGGCGGAGCTCGCCGAAGCCGCCGCGCCCTACGCCGACTGGCTCGACACCGTCGCGGCCCGCAGCGAGCACGCGGCCATCCAGCTCGCCGCGGCGGCGGATGCGCACCAGTCGGCCTTCACGGCGACGGTCCCGCCACCGGCGATCGCCGGCAACCGCACCCGACGCTTGTCGCTGGCCTCGACGAATTGTCTGGGCCACCACAGCACGGCGATCGCCGATGTCGATGCCGAGTACGACGCGATGTGGGCGCAGAACACGGGCGCCATGTACGCCTACGCCCGGGCCGCGGCCGGCGCCGCGGCGATGGCCCCCTTCCCCGAACCACCCGGCAATCCCGCTGTGGCCAGCCGTAATTGGGCCTTGCAGTCGGCCCCCGACGTCATATCGGCCGGCGGCCAGGTGATGTCGGTGATCCCCGTCGCGTTGGCACGGCTGTCGTCGTCGCCCGTGCACACGATCGACGCGTCCCTCTCACCGATCACCGCGCCGCTGTCGAAGCTCAACTCGATGACCGCGCCGTCGGATTTCGCAATCGCCCACCTGAATTCGGTGAACAAGACCGCGGCCCTGCAATCGCTCTTCCCGAAGCCGGTCGCCACCAACGGCGTGAAGGCGGGCCTGGGTCGCGCGACGCCGGTCGGCGTGCTGTCGGTGCCACGCGCCTGGGCGGCCGCCGCACCCGCGCTGGAGCGGTCGCTCGAGGAGCTGGCGGGCGAACCCATCCACCTGGTCGCGGTCAGCGCGCCGCCCGGCCCGCATGCGGCCCATGAGTCGGGTTAGAGCGGGGTGACATAGGCGGCGCTGATGCCGCCGTCGACCATGAACGTCGAAGCGGTGATGAACGACGCGTCGTCGCTGGCCAAAAACGCTACCGCTGAAGCGATTTCGTCAGGATCGGCGAAGCGGCCGACGGGGACGTGCACCAGCCGGCGCGCGGCCCGTTCGGGGTCTTTGGCGAAGAGCTCCTGCAGCAGTGGGGTATTGACCGGCCCCGGGCACAGGGCGTTGACGCGGATGCCCTGCCGGGCGAACTGCACGCCCAACTCGCGCGACATGGCCAGCACCCCGCCCTTGGACGCGGTGTAGGAGATCTGCGACGTCGCCGACCCCAGGACGGCGACGAACGACGCCGTGTTGATGATCGAACCCGTGCGCGCGGGCACCATGTGGCGCAACGCGGCCCGGCAGCACAGGTACACCGACTTCAGGTTGACGTCCTGGACGCGTTGCCACGCCGGCAGCTCGGTGTTCTCGATCAGGTCGTCGTCGAGCGGTGAGATGCCGGCGTTGTTGAACGCGATGTCGATGCGCCCGTGCGCGCGCGCCGCGGTATCGAACAGCGCATCGACCGCGCCCTCGTCGGAGACGTCGGTGGGCACGAACAAGCCGGACAGCTCCTCGGCCGCCGCGGCACCCGCGTCGGCGTCGACGTCGCCCACCACGATCGTGGCGCCCTCGGCCCGCATCCGCCGCGCCGCGGCCAGCCCGATGCCGCCACCGGCGCCGGTGACGACGGCCACCCGGCCCGCCAGTCGTTGGGTGAGATCGACCGCCACCACCTACTCCTCTCCGATCGCGATGAACACGTTCTTGGTCTCGGTGAAGTGCAGCGGCGCATCCGGGCCCAGCTCACGGCCGAGTCCCGACTGCTTGAACCCGCCGAACGGGGTGTTGTAGCGCACCGACGAGTGCGAATTCACCGACAGATTACCGGCTTCCACCGCCCGCGAGACGCGCAGCGCGCGGGACAGGTCGTCGGTCCAGATCGAGCCGGACAACCCGTAGCTGGTGTCGTTGGCCAGCGTGATGGCGTCGTGTTCGTCGTCGAAGGGCAGCACCGTGACGACCGGGCCGAAGATCTCCTCGGTGACGCAGCGGTCGGTGCGATCCGGCGTCAGAACCGTCGGCGGGAACCAGAATCCGCGGCCGGACGGCGCGGTGCCGCGAAACGCGACGGGGGCGTCGTCGGGCACGTAGGACGCCACCTTGTCGCGGTGCGCCGCCGACACCAGCGGCCCCATCTCGGTGTCCCGCGCCGCCGGGTCGCCCACGACGACGCGCGTGACGGCGGGCTCGAGCAGCTCCATGAACCGGTCATAGACGCTGCGCTGCACCAGGATCCGGCTGCGGGCGCAGCAGTCCTGGCCCGCGTTGTCGAACACCCCGGTTGGCGCGGTCGCGGCGGCGCGCTCGAGGTCGCAGTCGGCGAAGACGATGTTGGCGCTCTTGCCGCCCAGTTCGAGCGTCACCCGCTTCACCTGGGCGGCCGCACCGGTCATCACCGTCTTGCCGACCTCGGTGGAGCCGGTGAACACGACCTTGCGGACTCCCGCGTGGGTGACGAACCGCTGCCCCACCACCGCGCCCCGCCCCGGCAGCACCTGCAGCAGGTCCGCGTCGAGTCCGGCCTGGGCCGCCAGCTCACCGAGCCGGATCGTGGTCAGCGGCGTCACCTCGGCGGGTTTGACCAGCACGGCGTTGCCCGCGGCCAGCGCCGGTGCGAAACCCCACGACGCGATGGGCATCGGGAAGTTCCACGGGGTGATCACCCCGACCACGCCCATGGGCTCGTTGAACGTCACATCCAGACCGCCGGCCACGGGAATCTGCTTGCCGGACAAGCGTTCCGGGCTGGCGGCGTAGAAGTTCAACACGTCGCGGACATGACCGGCTTCCCACTCGGCCGACGCGATGGGATGCCCCGAGTTGGCGACCTCGAGGGCGGCCAGCTCCTCGAGATGGGCGTCGACGGCGGCGGCGAAGGCCCGCAGGCCGTCGGCCCGCTCGGCCGGGGCCAACCGCGCCCACCTGCGCTGGGCGGCCCGCGCCCGGCCCACCGCGTCGTCGACCGCCGCGACGTCGGCGTGCTCGACCGACCGCAGCACCTCCTCGGTCGCCGGGTTGATCAGTTGCGCGGTACTCACCTCAGCTCACGCGTCCCGCATAGGACCGGGCCGCGTCCACGATCGCGGTGAACAGCCGCACATCGTCCAGCGACTGCTCCGGATGCCATTGCACGGCAAGCACAAACCGGTCCCCCGGCAGCTCCAGCGCCTCGACCACGCCGTCGCCATCCCGCGCGCTGACCACCAGACCGTCCCCCACCTCGTCGATGGCCTGGTGGTGATAGCTCGGCGCGTCGGTGGCCTCCCCGACCAGCGCGGCCAGCCGGGTGCCCGCCACGGTGCGCACCGGCAGCCTGGTGAACACCCCGTTGCCGGCCCGATGTCCGCTGTGCCCGAGCACGTCGGGCAGGTGCTGGTGCAGCGTGCCGCCCAGCGCGACGTTGAGAATCTGTGCGCCGCGGCAGATTCCGAGCACCGGCAGGCCCCGCCGCAGCGCGCCGCGCAGCAGCGCGAACTCCCACGCGTCGCGGTCGGTCCGGGGCTCGTCGGTGCTGGGATGCGGTCGCTGACCGTAGCTGGCGGGGTCCACGTCGTAGCCGCCCGTGATCACCAGCGCGTGCAGGCTGTCGAGAACCGATTCGACGATCTGGGCGTCCACGGGCTGCGGTGGCAGCAGGACCGCGATCCCGCCGGCCAGGACGACGCCCTCGAAGTAGTCGGCGGGCAGGTACCCGGCGGGGATGTCCCAGATACCGGTCTGGACTCGCTCCAGGTACGTCGTGAGGCCGACAACCGGGCGGCGCCGGTCGCCGTCGGACCTAAAGCCGTTCAAACCCACGCATCCTCTCCCAGTCGGTGACCGCCGCGTTGAACGCCGCCAACTCCACCCGCGCGTTGTTCAGGTAGTGGGCGACGACGTCGTCGCCGAACGCGTCGCGCGCGAGCGTCGAGCGCTCGAACACCGCGGCCGCGTCGGCCAGGGTGACGGGCAACCGCTCGACCCCGGGCGCCTGGTAGGCGTTCCCCGCGCACGGCTCCGGTAGCGCAAGGCCCCGTTCGATACCGTACAGCCCTCCGGCGACGATCGCCGCCACCGCCAGGTACGGGTTGACGTCGCCGCCGGGAACCCGGCACTCGACGCGGGTGCTGCGCCCATGGCCGACCACCCGCAGCGCACAGGTGCGGTTGTCCAGCCCCCACGCCAGCGCGGTGGGCGCGAAGCTGCCGTCGGCGAATCGCTTGTAGGAGTTGATGTTCGGTGCGTAGAACACTGTGAGCTCACCCAAGCTGGCCAGCAGGCCGGCCAGGAAGCTGCGGAACGTCAAGGACATGCCGTGCGGGCCGCTGGGGTCGGCGAACACCGCGCCGCCCTGCGGGTCACGCAGCGAGAGGTGCACGTGACAGCTGTTTCCTTCCCGCTCATCGTATTTCGCCATGAACGTCAGGCTCTTGCCGTGTTGATCGGCGATCTCCTTGGCGCCGTTCTTGTAGATGACGTGGTTGTCGCAGGTGACCAGGGCGTCGGCGTAGCGGAATCCGATTTCCTGCTGCCCCCTGTTGCATTCGCCCTTGACGGCCTCGAAGCGCAGGCCGGCGCCGATCATCGCGTGCCGGATGTCGCGCAGCAGCGGCTCCATGCGCGACGAAGCCGCGATCGCGTAGTCGATGTTGTAGTCGCTGGCCGGGGTCAGCCCGCGGTAGCCGGCGGCCCACGCCTGGCGGTAGGGCTCGTCGAAGACGATGAATTCCAGCTCGGTGGCGACGTCGGCGGCCAGGCCGCGCTCGGCCAGCCGGTCCAGCTGGCGGCGCAGGATCGCCCGCGGCGACACGGTAACCGGACTGCCGTCGGCCCAGCCCACGTCGGCGATCACCAACGCCGTCCCGGGCAGCCAGGGAATGCGCCGCAGGGTGGACAGGTCGGGGCGCAGCACCGCGTCGCCGTACCCGGTGTCCCAGCTCGACATCGCGTAGCCGGTCACGGTGTTCATGTCGACGTCGACGGCGAGCAGGTATCCGCAGCACTCGGCGCCGTGCGTGGCCACCTCGTCGACGAACAGCCGGGCGTCGACCCGCTTGCCGACCAGCCGTCCCTGCATGTCGGCGAAGGCCACGATGACGGTGTCCACCGCGCCGGCGCCCACCAGCCGCTGCAGCGCGGTCAACGACAGCATCCCGCCGCCCTCGGCGTCGGTCACGGCGGGTTCGTCACTGGCCATGACCGTCAGTCAACCAGGCCCTACCAGGTGCTGGTGCGCAAAATGATCTCGGCGGCCAGTTGGGCCGTCGACTCCTGCACCGTGCGCCGCCCCAGGTGCACCACCCGGTAGTCGGCGTACACGTAGCGCTGGCTGGCCTGGGCCACCGCCCGGGCGGCCGGCGAGCTGACCAAGACGGTGGTGCCGATCTCGACCGGCGGGCAGTGCCCGTCGGTGACGGCGCCCTCGTAGTTGGCGGCCCGCGGGTGGCCGCGGTCGATCACCACCAGTCCGACGAAGCGGCCCAGCCGGGTGGCGGTCAGTTCCCAGGCGAGCTCGGCGCCGGCGCGATCACCCATCACCACGGCCCAGCCGATGCCCAGCGCGTCGAGGATGCCGATGACCGACTTGGGGGTCAGCCGCGCGTCGAAGCCCACCACGACCGTGCGAAGCGATGCGGTGTGCAGGCGCTCGCAGACCGCGTCGTAGGCGGCCGGGGCGCGGTCTTCGTCGGCCAGTATGACGACGACGACGCCGTTCTCCGGGCCGGCCACAACCACCGGGACACCGAACCCGTCCAGGGTGGTCATCATCGAGGACACCCCCGCACGCTACAACCAAACGGCATGTGTGCGCGACGATTCTTGCGCATCTAATACCCGGATCCGTTTACTGACCGCGCCGTCAACGGCGGCGTTCACACTGCGTTCGGCGCGAATGCCCTACGGCCGCAAGGTACTTGCCAGCTGCGGTCGCCGCGGCGGCGGACCATCAAGCAGGCTGAGAATGGCGTCGATGTCGAGATGGGTTGCCAGCAAATCGGCGGCGACATCGAGTTGGGCATCGCGGCGGGCGGCGACGTCGGTGTCGCCCACCACGAAGCCGCCGCGCCCGGCCGCGTCGGCGACCCGGCGCAGCCACGCGCGCCGGAACGCGTCGTTGTCGAGCAGTCCATGCCAGTGGGTCCCGAAGACCGCCCCGCGCACCACGCCCTGCGGGTGTGGATCGGCGTCGCAGTCGAACCAGCTCGCCTCGGCGCAGCGGGTGACCCGGCCGTGGTGGATCTCGTATCCGGTGAGCGGCCGCCGCCAGCGGCGCAGGGTCTTGTCGGGATCGAAGGCGATGTCGGCGTCGAGCAACCCCAGCCCGGCCACGCCCGCGGCCCCGGATTCCACCGGATCGTCTAGGCGAGTGCACAGCATCTGAAAGCCGCCGCAGATCCCCAGCACCGGCTTGCCGGCGCGGCCGTGCGCGGTGATCGCGTCGGCCAGGCCGCGACCGCGCAGCCACGCCAGGTCGGCGACGGTGGCCTTGCTGCCGGGGATGACGATCAGGTCGGCGTCGGTGACGTCGGCGGGGTCGGTGACCCAGCGCACCAGCACACCCGGTTCGCAGGCCAGCGCCTCGACGTCGGTGGAGTTGGAGATCCGGGGCAGCCGGACCGCGGCCACCCGCAGCCACTCGTCCCCGCACGGCGGTGTGGGCGTGCCGATGACGCGGTGCGCCACCACCGACAGCGAGTCCTCGGCGTCCAGCCACAGCTCGTCGGCGTAGGGCAGCACGCCGTAGGTGGGCCGGCCCGTCATGTCGCGCAGCTGGCGCAACCCGGGCTCGAGCAGCGCGAGGTCGCCGCGGAACTTGTTGACGATGAAGCCCGCGATGAGGGCCTGGTCGTCGGGATCGAGCACCGCGACCGTCCCGAACAGGTGCGCCAGCAGCCCGCCGCGGTCGATGTCGCCGACCAGCACCACCGGCAGATCCGCGGCCCGGGCCAACCCCATGTTGGCCAGATCGGTGGCGCGCAGGTTGATTTCGGCCGGCGAACCGGCCCCCTCGCAGATCACCGCATCGAATTCCTCCCGCAGGCGGGTCAATTCGTCGAGAACGATCGACGACAGCTGATCCCGGTGTCGCACATAGCTTTTCGCGCTGACCGTGTCGGCGACCCGACCCTTGATCACCAGCTGCGAGGTGCGGTCGCTTCCCGGCTTGAGCAGGATCGGGTTGAATCGCACGCTGGGTTCCAGCCCCGCCGCGCGCGCCTGGATGGCCTGGGCGCGGCCGATCTCGCCGCCTTCGACGGTCACCACGGAGTTGTTGGACATGTTCTGCGCCTTGAACGGGGCGACGCGGACCCCACGGCGGGCCAGCAACCGGCACAAGCCCGCCACCACCACCGATTTCCCGGCGTCGGAGCTGGTGCCCGCGACCAGCAGGGCTCCGGTCATCCGGCAAACGTCATGGCAAGGTGAGGATTTCGACGCCGGTGTCGGTGACCAGCAGGGTGTGCTCGAACTGCGCGGTCCACTTGCGATCGCGGGTGACCACCGTCCAGCCGTCGTCCCAGATCTCGTAGTCCAGGCCGCCGAGGTTGATCATCGGTTCGATGGTGAACGTCATCCCCGGTTGCATGATGGTGGACACCGACGGCTGCTCGTAGTGCAAGACGACCAGTCCGTTGTGGAACGTGGTGCCGATGCCGTGACCGGTGAAGTCACGAACGACGTTGTAGCCGAACCGGTTTGCGTACGATTCGATGACGCGCCCCACGACCGACAGCGCCCGCCCGGGCTTGACGGCGTTGATGGCGCGCATCGTCGCCTCGCGGGTTCGTTCCACCAGCAGCCGGTGCTCCTCGGACACGTCGCCGGCCAGGAAGGTCGCGTTGGTGTCGCCGTGCACGCCGTTGATGTAGGCCGTGACGTCGATGTTGACGATGTCGCCGTCCTCGATCACCGTCGAGTCGGGGATCCCGTGGCAGATGACCTCGTTGAGCGACGTGCAGCACGACTTCGGATAGCCCTTGTAGCCCAGCGTGGACGGGTAGGCGCCGTGGTCGACCATGTACTCGTGGGCGATGCGGTCCAGCTCGTCGGTGGTGACCCCCGGGGCGACGGCCTTGCCCGCCTCCACCAGCGCCCCGGCCGCGATCCGTCCGGCGACGCGCATCTTCTCGATCACCTCGGGCGTCTGCACCCACGGTTCGCTGCCCTCCTGGGCCGTGGGCTTGCCGACGTATTCCGGGCGCGCGATACTGCCGGGCACCGGCAGAGTCGGGGACAACTCTCCGGGGGAAAGCGCGGTGCGAGCAGGCATGCGACCAGCTTAACGATGCGCACCGGGCGTCGGGTTCGCCCAGCCGGTAATCCCGCAGGCCGCTACTCGCACTTCCGCCGCAAGTTTTCAGGCTCGGCTAGGGCCGCTGGCGGCGCAGCAGCGAGCGCCGCGGCCCCCGGATGATCACCGACCCGCACACCACCCGCCCGGTCAACACGACGTGCGGCCTGCCCTCGCCGGGCGGGTCTTTGCGGCGGTCGCTGGCGCTGCCCACGTAGACCTCGACGTCGTCGATGGAGGCGCTGGCGCCGTCGGGCAATCGAATCTCCACCGAGCCGAACCTCATGTCGAGTTCGATGACCACCACCGGCCCCGCGAACCGGGCCTTGGTGAGGTCGAGTTCCACCGAGCCCAGCCGGCGGACCAGCGCCAGGCGGGTGGGCACCTGCCATTCGCCGTGGCGCTTGAGCGAACCCGCCCAGCCCCGCAGCTCCACCCGGTCGGCCGCGGAGGTGACGATCGCGCCCGGCCCCGGCAGGTCGCCGACCAGGTGGTCGAGCTCGCCGCGCGTGCGCGCGTAGGACACCTGCGACGAGCGCTGCTCGAACTCGTCGATATCGATCAGCCCGAGCGCGACGGCGTTGTGCAGTCGCCGCATCGTGCCGTTGCGGTCGGCGTCGGAGACCCGCAGGGCCACCATGTCGCCGCCGGTATCGGTCATGTTCGCAATTTACCGCCGATGCGGGCCAGCGGCGCTTGCAGGATGGCGCCGCCCCGCTGCGCCCGGCGCGGGCGCCGCGCTTGCGAACGGCGCTAGGCAAGGAAGTTCGGCGGCAGCGCCTCGAACATGAACTTGGTCATCCGGACCGCCCACTCGGAGCTGCCGCCCCCCACGATCAGCGAGGCGAACGCCAGGTCGCCGCGGTAGCCGGCGAACCAGGAGTGCGATCCGCCCGGGAACTCGGCCTCACCGGTCTTTCCGTAGATCTCGCCGCAGCCGGCGATCTCCTTGGCGGTCCCGTTGGTCACCACCAGCCGCATCATCGGCCGTAGCGCGTCGATCATCTTCGGGCTGATCGGGGTGGTGTCCCCCTGGACCGCGGTCTGCCGGCCCACGATCAGTTGCGGCACCGGCGTCTTGCCGGCGGCGACCGTGGCCGCCACCAGCGCCATGCCGAACGGGCTGGCCAGCACCTTGCCCTGGCCGAAGCCGTCCTCAGTGCGCTCGGCCAGGTCCACCGTCGGGGGCACCGACCCCGTCACGGTGGTGACGCCGTCCACCGTGTAGTCCAGGCCGATCCCGTATTGCGCCGCCGTCTGGGTCAGGCCGCGGGGCGGCATCCGGCTGCTCAACTCCGCGAACGTGGTGTTGCACGAGCTGGCGAACGCGCGTGACAGCGACACCACGCCGAGATCGAAGCCGCCGTAGTTGGGCACGGTGCGATGCCCGATGTCGAGGTGGCCCGGGCAGCCCAGCATCGAGTTGGGCGTGGCCATGTCGCGGTCGACGGCCGCGCCGGCGGTGATCATCTTGAACGTCGACCCCGGTGGGAACAGGCCGTTGGTGGCGGGCAATCCGTCCGCGTCGGCCCCGCCGTTCTGCGCGATCGCGAGGATTTCTCCGGTCGACGGCTTGATCACCACGATCATCGCCTTGCCGCCCTTGTTGTCGACCGCGCGCTGGGCGGCGTTCTGCACCGTGCGGTCCAGGGTGATCGACACCGACGGCGCCGGTGACCCCTCGACCTCGTGCAGCACCTCGACCTCGACACCGTTCTGGTTGACGCTGACCACCCGCCAGCCCGCCTCGCCGTCGAGCTGGTCGACCACCGCCTTTTTCACCGCGGAGATGACCGCCGGGGCGAAATGCGGGTCGGTGGGCAGCATTTCGGGCTGGGGCGTGACCACGACGCCGGGCAGGTGCCCCACAAGCGGGGACACCTTGTCGTTGTCGTCGGGGTGCAGCGTCACCCCGAGATCCACCGGATGGGGCGTCGAGCTGGCCTGCTCGGCGAGCAGCTGCGGATCGTTGAGCGCGCCGTTGAAGGGGTGCAGCACGTCGACGACGGCGTGCGCCGTGCCGATCAGCGCGGGCCCGGCCTGGGTGGCGTCCAGCGTGTAGTGGTACAGGTAGCCCGGCACCAGCACGTCGCTGCCGCCGAGCTCGTTCACCGAAGCGCGGTGCGGCCGGTCGGCGCGCAGCGCGAACGTCTGGTGCTCGCCCAGCTTGGCGTGCAGCGCGGTGGTGGTCCAGCGCACGGCCCAGTGCCCCTCGTCGCGGGCCATCTTCAGCTGGCCGTCGTAGGTCCAGGTGCGGTTCTTGGGCAGGTGCCAGGTGAAGCGGTAGCCGACCGTGCCGCTGTCCTCGGCGTACTTGGCGTTGAGCAACTGGGCGTCGAGGTGGGTCGCCTGCAGGCCGGACCACGCCGCGTTGAGGGCTTCGCGGGCCTCGTTCGGGCTGTCACTGAGCTGCGCGGCGGTCGCGGTGTCGCCGATGGCCAGGGCGCGGAAGAACTTCTCGGCGGCCGGGCCCGGGCCGTCGGGCCGCGGCGTGCATCCGGACAGGGCGACGACCGCGACGAGCAGCGCGCCCGCCGCCGTCGATACCAATGGGGTTCTTGTGACCATCGGTACAGATGTTATGAATGTGGACCGCCGCGGGGGCGTCGACACACCGAGACCCAACCGTTATCCGCGGATTGAGGGCCCATCGATGCGAGTGTGCGGCCAGCCGCGCAGTCGGTGCCGAGGGTGCGGACAACCGCACACTGGCCCGAAAGGGGTGAACGCGCGCTAGTCGAGCAGGACCGTCGCGAAGGTGCCGATCTCGGTGAAGCCGACGCGGGCGTAGGCGGCACGCGCGACGGTGTTGAAGTCGTTGACGTAGAGGCTGGCGGTGCGCCCGGTGCCGACGATCACCGCGGCGACCGTCGCGGTGCCGGCGGTGCCCAGGCCCAGGCCGCGCCACTCCGGGTGCACCCACACCCCCTGGATCTGGCCCACGCCCGGCGACTGCGAACCCACCTCGGCCTTGAAGACGACCTGGCCGTGTTCGAACCGCGCCCAGGCCCGCCCGGCGGTGATCAGGCTGGCCACCCGGCGCCGGTAACCGCGTCCGCCGTCGCCGAGCCGCGGGTCGACGCCCACTTCGCCGATGAACATGTCGACGGCGGCCACCAGGTAGGCGTCCAGCTCCTCGGGCCGCACCTGCCGCACCCCGGGATCCAGCCCGCAGCTGGGGTGGCTGGACAACGCCAGCAGCGGCTGGTGGTCGCGCACGTCGCGGGCCGGGCCCCAGGCCGCCTCGAGCCGCTCCCACATCGGCATCACCAGCTCGGCCCTGCCGACCAGCGACGAGCAGCGCCGCGTCCCGCGCATGGCCTCATCGGCGAACGCACTCAGATCGGCCGGCGCGCCCCGCAGCGGAATGAGGTTGGCGCCGGCGAAGCACAGGGATTCGTCGGCGCCGCGCAGCGTCCACAGTTCGCCGCCGATCGAGTTGGGATCGATGCCGTGGTCGGCCACCCGGGCCGCGACCATGCACGCGGCGACCGGATCGTCGTCGAGCACCCGCCAGACGGCGGCCGCGTCGCGCACCACCGACACCCGTCGCTCACCGACAAGGCGGAACAGGGGCGGAGCCGACATGGGGGCGAACTCTCTGTGTGCGAATTCCTTAGGCCAGAACGGCGCTGGCCTTCATCAGCTTACGGTGACAACAGGTGAACCGCTTGATGTTGCTTCCGGTCCGTCGTCGCTGTTCATCTCGTGGCCCATGTCAGCGGCGAGCCGCATGGCCTCTTCGATCAGCGTCTCGACAATCTGGGCTTCGGGCACGGTCTTGATCACCTCGCCGCGAACGAAGATCTGGCCCTTGCCATTTCCGGATGCGACGCCGAGGTCGGCCTCGCGCGCCTCGCCCGGACCGTTGACCACGCACCCCATCACGGCCACGCGCAGCGGCACGTCGAGGCCGTCCAGGCCGGCGGTGACCTCGTTGGCCAGGGTGTAGACGTCGACCTGGGCGCGACCGCACGACGGGCACGACACGATCTCGAGCCCCCGCCGGCGCAGGTTCAGCGACTCGAGGATCTGGATGCCGACCTTGACTTCCTCGACCGGCGGCGCCGACAGCGACACCCGGATGGTGTCGCCGATCCCCCGCGACAGCAGGGCGCCGAAGGCGACCGCGGACTTGATGGTGCCCTGGAAGGCGGGACCGGCCTCGGTGACGCCCAGATGCAGTGGGTAGTCGCATTGTTCGGCCAGCTGCTCGTAGGCGGCCACCATCACCACCGGGTCGTTGTGCTTGACGCTGATCTTGATGTTGCCGAAGCCGTGCTCCTCGAACAGCGAGGCCTCCCACAGCGCGGACTCGACCAGCGCCTCGGGGGTGGCCTTGCCGTACTTCTCCATGAACCGCTTGTCCAGCGAGCCCGCGTTGACGCCGATGCGGATCGGGATGCCGGCCGCGCCGGCGGCCTTGGCGACCTCGCCCACCCGGCCGTCGAATTCCTTGATGTTGCCGGGGTTTACCCGCACCGCGGCGCACCCGGCGTCGATCGCGGCGAAGATGTACTTGGGCTGGAAGTGGATGTCGGCGATCACCGGGATCTGGCTGTGCCGGGCGATCTCGGCCAGCGCGTCGGCGTCCTCCTGGCGCGGGCACGCGACCCGGACGATGTCGCAACCGGCGGCGGTCAGCTCGGCGATCTGCTGCAGCGTCGTGTTGACGTCGTGGGTTTTGGTGGTGCACATCGACTGCACCGAAATCGGATAGTCGCTGCCCACGCCGACGTCGCGGACCATGAGTTGGCGCGTCTTGCGGCGGGGGGCGAGCGTGGGCGCCGGCGCGTCCGGCATGCCCAGGCCAACGGTCACTGTGGTAGTTCCTTAGCTATTGGAAGAGCCTGATCGGGTTGACCAGGTCGGCGGTGACGGTCAGCAGCATGTAGCCGACGACGAACACCAGCACGACGTACGTCGCGGGCATGAGCTTGAGGTAGTTCACCGGCGCGGCCGCGACCATGCCCCGCGCCGACCGCACCAGGTTACGGATCTTCTCGAACACCGCGATGGCGATGTGGCCGCCGTCGAAGGGCAGCAGCGGCACCAGGTTGATCGCGCCCAGGATGAGGTTCAGCTGGGCCAGGAAGAACCAGAACGCCACCCAGAGCCCGTGATCGACGGTGTCGCCGCCGATGATGCTGGCCCCGACGACGCTCATCGGGGTCTGCGGGTCGCGCTGCCCGCCGCCGATGGCGTGCACCAGCGCGCCGACCTTGGTCGGGATGGCCACCAGCGCCTTGCCGACCTCGCCGGTGAGGTCACCGGCGAAGGCGACGGTGGCCGGGATCGCGGTGAACACCCCGTAATGCGTGGGCGCCACCTTGACGGCGCCGACGCCGATGGCGCCGACCGTCGAGGGTTGCTGCGCAGCGCCCTGCCCGTTGCTCAGGTAACGCTGGGTGGTGGTGACGTCGACGTAGGTGGTGATCTTGGTGCCGTTGCGCTCGGCGACGATCGGGACGTTGCCGTGCACCTTGCGGATGGCGGCGGCCATGTCCTCGAAGCTCGACACCGGGGTGTCGCCCACCTTGACGATGACGTCGCCGGGCCGGATCCCGGCCAGCGCCGCCGGCCCGGGGCCGGTGCAGTCCGCGATCTTGCCCGGCGCCACTTCCGGTGCCACACAAGCGGTTTCGCCGACGACGGCCTGGGTCGGCGGGTGCAGGTTCGGCAGCCCCCAGATCAGCGCGATGCCGTAGAGCAGCACCAGGCAGATGATGAAGTTCGCGGCGGGGCCGGCGAAGAGCACCGCGACCCGCTTCCAGACCTTCTGCTTGAACATGGCGCGGTCGGCCTCGTCGGGGGCCAGTTCCTCCACCGAGGTCATGCCGGCGATGTCGCAGAAGCCCCCCAGCGGAACGGCTTTGAGGCCGTACTCGGTTTCCCCGCGCCGAGTCGACCACAGCGTGGGCCCGAACCCGACGAAGTAGCGGCGCACCTTCATGCCGGTGGCGCGCGCGACCCACATGTGCCCGCACTCGTGCAGGGCCACCGAGATCAGGATGGCCAGTGCGAACAGCACAATGCCGATTACGAACATCATCTGGACTGCTGGACCTTTCTCACACCATTCCGGAGGCTTTTGCTGAGACCGTGGCGGGGCGGGCGTGTGCGACGCAACGCCGAGCCCGCTCACGTGCCCAGCGCTGCGCGTCGAGTACCTCATCCACGGTAGCGGGTGAAACGGCCCATTGGTCGGCGGCGTGCAGCACGTCGGCGATGGTTTCGACGATCGCGGGGAATCCGACGCGGCCCGCGAGGAAGGCCTCCGCCGCCTCCTCGTTGGCCGCGTTGTAGACGGCGGTCATGCAGCCGCCGGTCTGCCCGGCGTGCCGGGCCAACTCGACGGCGGGAAAAACGTCGGCGTCCAGCGGCTCGAATTCCCAGCTAGACGCCGTGCTGAAGTCGCAGCTCGCGGCCGCTCCGGCAACCCGCTGCGGCCAGCCCAGGGCCAGCGAGATCGGCAGCTTCATGTCCGGCGGGCTGGCCTGGGCCAGGGTCGAGCCGTCGATGAAGGTGACCATCGAATGAACAATCGACTGGGGGTGCACCACGACCTCGATGCGGTCGTAGGGGATGCCGAACAGCAGGTGGGTCTCGATGAGTTCGAGGCCCTTGTTGACCAGCGAGGCCGAGTTCAGCGTGTTCATCGGGCCCATCGACCACGTCGGGTGGGCCCCCGCCTGTTCCGGGGTGACGCCCTCGAGCTGGGCGGCGGTCCAGCCGCGGAACGGGCCGCCGGAGGCGGTCAGCACCAGCTTGGCGACCTCGTCGGGGGTCCCGCCGCGCAGGCACTGGGCCAGCGCGGAGTGTTCGGAGTCGACGGGCACGATCTGTCCCGGCCCGGCGGCCCGCAGCACCAGCGGACCGCCGGCGATCAGCGACTCCTTGTTGGCCAGCGCCAGCCGGGCGCCCGATTCCAGCGCGGCCAGCGTGGGCCGCAGGCCCAGCGCCCCCACCAGGGCGTTGAGCACGACGTCGGCCTCGGTCTCCTCGACCAGTCGGGTGGCCGCGTCGGGGCCGCAGAACGGGATGTCGCCGGCCCGCTGCGCCGCGCGCTCGTCGGCGACCGCGACATTGGTCACACCGGTCTCGGCGCGCTGGCGCAACAGCGTGTCCAGGTTGGCGCCGCCCGCGGCCAGGCCCACCACCTCGAAGCGGTCCGGGTTGGCGGCGATGACGTCCAGCGCCTGGGTGCCGATGGAGCCGGTGCTGCCCAGCACCAGCACGCGCAGGCGGTCCCGCGTTTGCCCATCGGTGGTCGGGTTGGTCACCCATTCATTGTGCCGCCCAGCGCCGACGCGGGCCATGCCCCGCAAGCCCGGTGGCGGGTATGCCAGAATTTGGGTTCGACAAGCCAATCCGATCCGAAGGGGATTCGCCGTGGCCAGTACCGAGGTGGAGCACTTCAACGGCGTCGACGCCGTCGAGGTGCCGTCGGCAGCGTGGGGTTGGAGCAGGATCAACCACCGGACCTGGCACATCGCCGGGCTGATCGGATTCGGCTTCCTGCTCGCGATGCTGCGCGGCAACCACGTCGGCCACATCGAGAACTGGTTCCTGATCGGGTTTGCCGCGCTGATCCTCGTGGTGCTGATCCGCGACCTGTGGGGCCGCCGCCGCGGCTGGATCAGGTAGCCGCCCCGCCCCTTGTCCTAGCGCCGCGCCCGGCGATGCCGGGCGCCGCCGATCACCACGACCGTCAACGCGAGCACGGCGATCACCCACGGCCACATCCCGTGCTGATGCACCCAGCCGGCCGCCGCGCCCTGCAGGCGCCCGGCCGCGGTGATCACCGCGTCCCGCGGATTGCCGTTCGCGCCGAACAGCCGAACCTCGTAGCTGCCGTAGTAGGCCACATACAGCCCGACGAGCAGCAGCAGCGCGCCGCCGATCCGGTTGACGAACGGCAGGACGCGGCGCAGCCGGTCCACCATCGCCGTGCTGGCCGTGGCCGCGGCGACGGCGAGCACCCCGACCACCAGGGTCAGCCCGGCGCTGTAGGCGAGGTAGATCGCCACGCCGGTGACGACCGATCCCCCGCGCAGGCCGGCGGCGGTGACGGCCAGAAAAGGCCCGATGGTGCACGACAGCGAGGCGATGGCGTAGCTGACGCCGTAGCCGTACATGGAGCCCAGCCGGGCGGTGGGGGCCCACCGGGGGCCCAGCGGTCGCGGGGTCAGGGCCGACAGCTCCCGGCCCGACAGCAGCCACCCCCCGAGCCCGATCAGCACCACGCCCACGCCGACGGTGGCGTACGGCAGCCACCGCTGCACCGTCGTCGCCGCCGAGACGGTCAGGGCGCCGAACGCGCCGAACACCGTCAGGAAGCCCAGCGCCATCCCCGCGGTGGCCGCCAGCGCCCGCCCGGCGGCGGCCCCGCCCGACGCCGCCCCCGAACCCTGGCCGCGCACCACCAGCAGCAGGTAGGCGGGCAGCATGGCAAACCCACACGGGTTCAGCGCGGCCACCAGTCCGGCGGCGAAGGCCAGGCCGACCAGACCCTGGTCCACCGAGCTCAGGACCTCAGGGCCGAGACCCGGTCGGAGAGTTCCTGCTGGGACATCGCCGAGGTCGGGTTGTTGACGAACGTCGAGCTGCCGTCCGCGCGGTAGAACACGTAGGCCGGCTGCCAGGGGACGTTGTAGCGGGCCCAGATCGAGCCGTCGGCGTCGTTGAGGTTGGTGAATCTCAGGCCGTACTTGTCGACGAAGGTCTGCTCGGCGCCAACGTCCGAGTGCCCCGCGATCCCGACGAAGGTGACACCGGGATTGGCGGCCGCCACCTGGCTGACGCCAGGCGCCTCGGCGTTGCAGAACGGGCAGAACGGCGCCCAGAACCACAACACCGCGGGCTTGCCCTGCAAGCTGGCGCCGTTGAACGGCGCACCGCTCAGGGTCGTCCCGCTGAATTGCAGCCGGTCATCGGCGGCGGCCGCGCGCGGCGCGCCGCCGAGTACCACTAGTAGCGCGGCGGCGATGACGGCCGCGACAAACAACTTGAGTGGAGAGAACAAGCGGATCACGGCGCACCCCCGGGTTTGCTGACGTTATGCCTTTAAGACGTGCGCGCCGCCCCGCAGGTTCATTCGCCCGGCAGCTACCCGCCTTCGGCGGCCAGCTGTCCGCACGCGGCGCTGATCTCCCGCCCGCGCGTGTCGCGCACCGTGCAGGAAACCCCCTTGCCGCGGACGCGCCGGACGAATTCCCGCTCGACCGGCTTGGGGCTGGCGTCCCACTCGCTTCCCGGGGTCGGGTTGAGCGGAATCAGATTGACGTGCACCAGCGGCCCGAGCGCGCGGTGCAGCCGTTGGCTCAAAAGGTCTGCGCGCCAAGGCTGGTCGTTGACGTCGCGGATCAACGCGTACTCCACCGACACCCGCCTGCCGGTGGCGTCGGCGTAATACCGCGCGGCGTCGAGGGCCTCGCTGATCTTCCAGCGGTTGTTCACCGGCACCAGGGCGTCGCGCAGCTCGTCGTCGGGCGCGTGCAGCGACAGCGCCAACGTCACCCCGAGCCGTTCGTCGGCCAGCTTGCGGATGGCGGGGGCCAGCCCCACCGTCGACACGGTCACCGAACGCGCCGAGATGCCGAAGCCGTGGGGCGGCGCGGCGGTAATGCGCCGCACCGCGGCCACCACGCGGGCGTAGTTGGCCAGCGGCTCCCCCATGCCCATGAACACCACGTTGGACAGCCGGTCCCCGAAGTCGTCGCGCAGGGCCGCGGCGCCGGCGCGCACCTGCTCGAGGATCTCGGCCGTCGACAGGTTGCGGCTCAGCCCGCCCTGCCCCGTCGCGCAGAACGGACACGCCATGCCGCAGCCCGCCTGCGACGAAATACACACCGTGTTGCGCTGCGGATAGCGCATCAGCACCGACTCGACGGTGACCCCATCGAGGGCCCGCCACAACGTCTTTCGCGTCTGGCCCGCATCGCAGGTCACCTCGGAGGCCGCGGTGAGCAGGATCGGGAACATCGTCTCGGCGATGGCGTCGCGCAACCCCGCCGGAAGGTCGGTCATCTGCCGGGGGTCGGCGATCAGCCGCGCGTAGTACTGATGCGCCAGCTGCTTGGCGCGAAACGCCGGCAAGCCCAGCTCCGCGATGGCCGACGCGCGACCCTCCTCATCGAGGTCGGCGAGGTGCCGCGGCGGCCTGCCGGGACGCGGCTCGGAGAAAACCAGTTGTGCAACCATGACCCGTCCAGTATCCCCTGTCGCCGGGTCGGCCTAAGGAACGAGCGTCAGCACCGTCCAGGCGGCGACCGCCGAGGGCAGCACGCCGTCGAGGCGATCCATCAGACCGCCGTGGCCGGGCAGCAGCCGGCCCATGTCCTTGATGCCGAGATCCCGCTTGACCTGGGATTCCACCAGATCGCCCAGCGTGCACGTCAGCACCAGGACCACGCCCAGCAGCACGCCGATCCACGGCGGCTTGTGGGCCAGGAAGACCGCGGCCAGCGTCGCGGCGGTGATTCCGAACACCATCGAGCCGGCGAATCCCTCCCAGGACTTCTTGGGGCTGATCGCCGGGACCATCGGGTGCTTGCCGAACAGCGCCCCCACGGCATATCCGCCGGTGTCGGAGGCGACGACGGTGATCATGAGGCAGAACACCCGCCCGGCACCGTCGTGCGGGTAGACCAGCAGCACGCCGAAGGAGGCGAACAGCGGCACCCAGGCGGCCAGGAACACCGTCGCCGAGGCGTCCCTGAGGTAGTTGGCCGACGGTGACCCGTCGAACGGCTCGGGCCGTTTGCTGTTGTCCTGCATGAACAGCCGCCACACGTTGCAGACCACGACGGTGACACCGAAGCCGGCCAGGGCGCCCGCGGCGTGGAACGGCCAGGTCAGCCAGACGGTGAGCTGCCCCCCGGCCAGCAGCGGGATGACCGGTATGACGTAGCCGGCCTCGCGCAATCGACGCACCACTTCGTGGGTGGCCACCATGATGGCCAGCGCGACGATGGGGACCCAGAAGCGCGGGGCGAACACCAGCGTGACGATCAGCACGCCGCCGATACCGGCCCCCACCGCGATGGCGGCGCGCAGGTCACGTCCGGCCCGGGATGTCTTCTTGCCCGGCTGGGCGCTCGTTTTTTTGGCGGCGCGCGCCGAACGGTCGGGCGGGTTGCCTGCGCCGGGTTCTGGGGTAGCCACTGGCCTGGATGAACTTAGCTGCTGAGCGGTCGCTAGACCTCCAGCAGTTCGCCTTCTTTGTGCTTGACCAGCTCTTCGATCTGGGTGATGTACTGGTGGGTGGTCTTGTCCAGGTCCTTTTCGGCCCGGCCGACCTCGTCCTCGCCCGCCTCGCCGTCCTTACGGATGCGGTGCAGCTCCTCCATCGCCTTGCGACGGATGTTGCGCACCGACACCTTGGCGTCCTCGCCCTTGCCCTTGGCCTGTTTGACCAGTTCGCGGCGGCGTTCCTCGGTGAGCTGCGGCACCGCGACCCGGATCAGGGTGCCGTCGTTGGTGGGGTTGACGCCCAGGTCGGAGTTGCGGATCGCCGTCTCGATCGCGCCCACCTGGCTGGCCTCGTAGGGCTTGATGACGACCAGGCGCGCCTCGGGGACGTTGATGCTGGCCAGTTGGGTGATGGGCGTGGCCGTGCCGTAGTAGTCGATCACGATCCGCGAGAACATGCCGGGGTTGGCGCGCCCCGTCCGGATGGTCGACAAGTCGTCGCGGGCGACCGCTACGGCCTTCTCCATTTTCTCTTCCGCGTCGAAGAGAGCCTCGTCAATCATGTGCGCCGCTCCTCCTCAGCTGCGTTGCGGATCCATCGCAAGCGCAAATCATCGCGTCTTCGGTTCAGGTGGTGACCAGAGTCCCGATCTTCTCACCAGCGACCGCCCGGGCGATATTGCCATTGGTCAGCAGGTTGAACACCAGGATCGGCATGCCATTGTCCATGCACAGGCTGAAGGCGGTGGCATCGGCCACTCGTAGCCCGCGGTCGATGACCTCACGATGACTGATCGCGGCGATCAATTCGGCGTCCGGATGCTCTCGCGGATCCGCCGAGAACACGCCGTCGACGGCCTTGGCCATCAGGACCACCTCGGCGCCGATCTCCAGGGCGCGCTGCGCGGCGGTGGTGTCGGTGGAGAAGTACGGCAGTCCCATGCCGGCTCCGAAGATCACCACGCGCCCCTTCTCCAGGTGACGCACGGCGCGCAGGGGTAGGTACGGCTCGGCCACCTGGCCCATGGTGATCGCGGTCTGGACCCGGGTGACGATGCCTTCCTTCTCCAGGAAATCCTGGAGCGCCAGGCTGTTCATGACGGTGCCCAGCATGCCCATGTAGTCCGACCGGGTGCGTTCCATGCCGCGCTGCTGCAGCTGCGCGCCCCGGAAGAAGTTGCCACCGCCGATCACGACGGCCACCTGGACACCGTCGCGGACCACCTCGGCGATCTGCCGGGCCACCCGAGCGACGACGTCGGGGTCCAGGCCGACCTGGCCGCCGCCGAACATTTCGCCGCCGAGCTTGAGCAGCACTCGCGAATACCTGGACCGGCTCGGCGACCGGTCGGAAGCCAGCCCGTTGTCCGGTGCAGATTTCGGTATGCCGTTGCTGGCGGTTGTCGGCTCCGGCCTCGGAGCCGCCGAGCCGGCGACTTGGGGCTCCCTGGACTCCGTCATCAGACTCCTCGCATGAGAGTGCCATCCCGGGCGATCTCCATCCGGAACGGCATTTCACATCCTGCCTCATCGCAGCACAATGCGACGTCGACGGGGTGCATTATGCGCATAGTTGGCGTGCCGGACCAATTTTCGAGTCTCTCGGTACCGGAATGCATCGGCGTCCATGCGCTTGGCGGCCCCGCGTTTGAGCGATGGATGGCTTGGGAACCCGCAACAACGCGGCAGAATTACGCGGTCTTAAGCAACGAGGACCAGCCTCGCCGTATGACCGGGTGGATCGCTCGCGATCGCCGTTGAGCGTGGATCGCTCAGAGTACGCCAACGAGGAGGAACACTTTCCATGGCTGAAGAAAACAAGTCGGGACCTGCCGAAGCTGTCAAGGGCGTCGTCGAGGACGTCAAAGGAAAGGCCAAGGAGGCCGCCGGCGCGGTGGCCGGCCGTGACGACCTGACCCGCGAGGGACAGGCGCAGCAGGACAAGGCCGACGCGCAGCGCGACGCGGCCAAGAAGGAAGCCGAGGCGGAGGCCGCGCGTGGCGGCGCCAAGGCGGCCGAGGAGCGCCAGAAGGACAACCAGTAGCAGGTGTTAGCGATGGGCCTGATCCGTGAAAACGGGTCGGGCCCATCGTCTTTCTTCCGGCCGAGCGGCCGGTAGACAGGCCCGGCCCGCATGGCTTTGCATAGTTTTCGGCGGGACGGGTATCCAGGCGTAGCGCTGTAAGACATCTCCGCAGAGGTGCCTACGGACCGGGGGGGAAGCCGGGACGTGACGAGGTTTGGAGATGTTGTTGGACGTGGTGGTGCTCACCGACGAGGATGATTTCGAATCGGCCCTGCCGGAGTTGGCCACGTTCGCCCAACCGATTCGGCGTATCACGCTGACGGCCGACACCGACGGGCACTACGCGACGGCCGACATCGCGATCATCGATGCGCGCAGCAACGTGTCACTGGCCCAGGCGGTCAGCCATCGCCTGACGACCGACAACCCCGCGACCGCGGTGGTGGCCCTGGTGGCGCCGTCGGACTGCGCGGCCGTGGACGTCGACTGCAATTTCGACGACGTGATGCTGCCCGGCACCGGCGCCGAAGAGTTGCAAGCCCGGTTGCGTCTCGCGGTCGGGCGCCGACGCAGCCTGGTCGACGGCACGCTGAAGTTCGGCGACCTCGTCCTGCATCCGGCGAGTTTCACCGCATCGCTGGACGGCCGCGACCTGTGCCTGACCCTCACCGAGTTCAAATTGCTGAATTTCCTTGTGCAACATGCCGGTCAGGCGTTCACCCGGACCCGGCTGATGCAGGAGGTGTGGGGCTATGACAGCACCGGTAAGGTGCGCACCGTCGACGTCCACATCCGGCGGCTGCGCGCCAAGCTCGGCGTCCGGCACCAATTCCTGGTCGACACCGTGAGGGGCGTCGGCTACCGGGCGGCCACGCCGCCGCAACCACAATGGACCGTCGCCGACGCCCCGCTGACGCCAGCCCTCACCTGAACACCCCTCCCGAGCCGAATATGTTTGGCCGCAAGGGCTTTGGTGGTCACTCAGCCGAATAAGGGGAAGGCGCGCTTACGGGCAAGCGCATCCATTCCGTCCTGGATGGCGTCTTGCACCTCATGGTATTTGTGTTCGACGTACTCGTCGTCGTCAGCGCGCGCGGGATCGTTGTCGAGTTCCACCGCGGGCATGAACCGCGTCCGGATCTTAGCCGGCAGGGGCAGCTGCGGAAGCGCCGCCGGCGCGACCCCCCACGGCAACGAGACCGCCAACGGAAACACCTTGAGCCGCAGGATCCGGTCCAGGCGCAGGGCTTTCGACAAGCGGTCGCCGCGAATCAGCACCGGCATCGCGTCGGCACCGCCGACGGTGGCGATGGGCACGATCGGCACGCCGGCCCGGATCGCCATCTTGACGAAGCCGGTCCGCCCCGCCAGGTTGGCCTGATCGCGCTCCGTCCACGGGCGCAGCGAGTCCACTTCCCCGCCCGGCCACAACGCCACGTCACGCCCCTCCGCCAAGGCGGTGGCAATCGCGTCGGGCGCGGCCGGCAGCACGCCCATCGACCGGAAGTAACGCCCGAACAACGGAATTGCCATCAACGCGTCGTGGGCCGTCCCGTGCAGGGGGCGCTCCTGTCCGAACCGCCGCCACCACTGCAGGCCGACGGTCCACGCGTCCCAGACGAACGGCGCCCCGGAGTGAATCCCCACCAACAGCGCCGGCGGCGACTCGGGAATGTTCTCCCAGCCGTCGATCTCCATGCGAAACCAATAGTCCACCAGCACGTTCCACAGATACTTCTGACGCTGCAGGGTGGCCTCGTCCTGGCCGGACAGATCCCATCTCGCCGCGCGCTCGGCGACCCAGCCGCTCACCCCGCCGCTCTGCTTGTGGCGTCGTTCGTCCATGGCCTCGCGGGCTTGCTCGGCGTGCCGCTTCGCCTGAGCGCGCACCGGCGCCGTCCTATGATCCGGGTTACTCATGAGTAGTCGCATACCCGATTCCGCCGCGCACGATTCCCCTCAATACAAAATCTCCCCGCGCCACGACGGTGTGGCGCGGGGAGATTTCCTACTCAGATCAGGTGTGGGTTGCGGGCGCAGGCGCGGGAGCCGGCGGGGCACCCGGTGCCGGGCTGTTCGGCGCACCGGGCGCCGCCCCACCCTCCACGTTGGACGTCCAGATCAGGATGTCCTGGTTGCCGTCGTTGTAGACGACTCCGTTCGGGGGCGCGCCGGTCACGTCGAAGTACAGCGTGCCGGTCGATTCATTGCCCGGCGCGATCGGCGCGGGGTTGAGCCCGTTGGGCGCCCCGACCTTGTCGATCACGCGGTAGTTCTGGCCGTTCGGCCCGCGGGCGATGAAGTCGTTGACCATCGGGGTGACCAGCCCACCGTCCGACCTGGCGCTGATGTCGGCCTGGTACAGGGTGCCTTTCGGCGTGTAACCGGGAATGGTGACATTACTGGGCTGCAGGTTGCTGACGGTGTAATTGGTGACCAGCGGCCCGTCGACGAGTTGTTCGCTGGTGCCGAACCCCTGAATGTTGGGCGCGGCAGCAGCGGGCGTCGCCGCGAAAACACTTGCCATCGCTATCCCCCCGGCAGCGGCGGCTGTGGCGACGGCGCTCTTGGTGACCTTCATTGTTCATTCCTTTCGTGTCGAACAATTGCCCCCAGAAGGGCATAGAGGTATACGCAGCAAATATCCAGCCGGCCTTCGCTTTAAACGCCCGCCCCCGCCCTATGGAGCCAAACCGCCCGGTTAACCGCGGAAAAGAGAAGTTTTCCGGGACAGCATCTTTCGCCACAGTTCATAACAGCCGCATCATCACTCACATCGGGCACCGCGATTAGGGCGGGTGTTGACGGGTAACCGGTGCGCTGAGGCCCGCGCCCGCAATTGCGCGGGTGGGCAGGCCGAGAGACAGCCGCAAAAGGGGGCAGCAAGGTTCAACGGGGAAACTCCCAACACCCGTTGCTCGGCGTGGCCGGAACGTGAATCGCACAACCAACTTTGAATCGGTAAAGGAAATGGCATGGGCTTCGCGGCGCAACAACAATCCGTACCCGGCGTCCAGGGGCAGATGGATCCGATTCCCGACTGTGGCGAAAACAGTTACCAGGGCTCGGGAAAACTGCTGGGCAAAAAGGCGATCATCACTGGCGGCGATAGCGGCATCGGGCGCGCGGTCGCCATCGCCTACGCGCGCGAGGGCGCCGACGTGTTGATCGCCTACCTCAACGAGGACGACGACGCGCGGGACGTCGCTCGCTACGTCACCAACGCCGGTCGCAAGTGCGTGCTGATGCCCGGCGACCTCTCCGACGCGGCCCACTGCCGCGCCGTGGTGGATCGGGCGGTGCAGGAGTTGGGCGGCGTGGACGTCCTGGTCAACAACGCCGCCTTCCAGATGATGCACCAGAGTCTCGACGAGATCAGCGACGAGGAGTGGGAGTACACCTTCCGGCTCAACATCGGTGCATACTTCTACCTCGCGAAGGCCGCCGTGCCGCACATGCGGCCCGGCTCGTCGATCATCGGCAGCTCGTCGGTCAATTCCGATTCCCCCAATCCCACCCTGGCGCCGTACGCGGCGACGAAGGCGGCCATCGCGAATTTCTCGGCCAGCCTGGCTCAGCTGTTGGGCGACAAGGGGATTCGAGTCAACAGCGTGGCGCCCGGTCCGATCTGGACCCCCTTGATCCCGTCGACGATGCCGCCGGACAGCGTGGAATCTTTCGGGGACAACGTTCCGTTGGGGCGTGCCGGCCAGCCGGCCGAACTCGCCGCGATCTACGTGCTGTTGGCTTCCGACGACGCGAGCTACATCTCCGGGGCCCGGGTGGCCGTGACGGGCGGCCGACCGATCCTGTAGCCAAAACCGTTGCACCGCAGCGACTTCTCGCCGACGGTCTGGACGCGGTCCGTCGGCCCGCTCAGCGACCCCGGACCCGGCGGTTGTGCTTCTTGATCGCGTCCACCAACTCCGACTTGTTCATGCGGGACCGTCCCGCGATGTCGAGCCGGCGGGCCACGTCGAGCAGGTGGGTTTTGCTGGCATTGGCGTTGACGCCCTCGGCCGACTCCCCGGTCGGCCGCAGACCACCGCGCTCGGCGCGCTCGTCGGAGGGGCCCTTCTCGTCCTTGGCCTCCCAGTGGTCGCCGACCTTCTCGAAACTGTGCTTGACAGCCGCGTACGCCACCCGGTGGGCGCGCTCCTCGCTGCCGTACTCGTCGGCGGCCGCATCATGGGCCTTCGCAAACGTGCGTTGGGCCTTGGCGCTGGAACGTTGCAACGTGCTGGGCAATTCGCTCTTTTTGGCCGCGCCGCCCTTCGTCGTCTTCGGCATCGAACCTCCTCGTGTACCACACCCGCTTCGGGTAGCCAACCGATTACCCCGTTGCGGCGCGGACAATCACGGTCGGCCCGATGTGCGCGTCGGTCCGGCGGAAATATGTCAATATCGTTGACATGATTCAGGCCGACGACGCTCCGCTGGGTTATCTGCTCTACCGGGTGGGCGCGGTGCTGCGACCCGAGGTCTCCGCCGTGTTGGGCCCGCTGGGGCTGACCCTGCCCGAATTCGTTTGCCTGCGCATTCTTTCGATGTTCCCGGGGATGTCGAGCGCCGAATTGTCTCGCCACACCAACGTCACCCCGCAGGCGATGAACACCGTGCTGCGCAAGCTGGAAGAAATCGGGGCGGTGGCGCGCCCGTCGTCGGTGTCCTCGGGGCGCGCGCTGCCGGCCAACCTGACCGGCCAGGGCCGCGCGCTGCTCAAGCGCGCCGAAGGAGCGGTCCGCGGCGCCGACGCCCGCATCCTGAGCAAGCTCACCGAAACTCAGCAGCGGGAATTCAAAAGGATGCTCGAGAAACTCGGCTCCGACTAGCGGCGATCACACGAGCGACCATCGGGTCCCGATCACCCGTCCTGGATGCGCGCCCACGGCTGCGCCTCTTCGAGCTCGAAGGCCAATTCGAGCAGCAGCGCCTCCTGCCCGATGTCGGCCGAGAGCATCATGCCCACCGGCATGCCGTCGGCGGACTGGGCCAGCGGCAGCGAGATGGCGGGTTCCCCGGTGACGTTGTGCAGCGGGGTGAACGAGACCCAGTCGATCAGCCGGCTGATCACCTGCCGGTAGTCAGTCGGTGCCAGGAACCCGATGCGCGGTGTCTCGTCGGCCAGCGTCGGCGTGAGCACCGCGTCGTAGGTGCGGGCGAAGCGCGCGGTGCGCCTGCGCGCGCGCCGCAGCCGCACGATCGCCGTCGGCAGGCGGTGGAGGTTGCGGCTGGTGTGGCGAAGCAGACCCAGCGTCAGGCTGTCCAACTTGGTGCGATCGAACGTCTCGCCGAACATGTGTCGCCCGCCGCGCACCTGGGCCAGCGCCAGAAACCCCCAGTACATGACGAAGTCGTCGACGAAACTGGCGGCGACCGGGGGCTCGTCGACGTGTTCGACGCGGTGGCCCAGCTCCTCGAGCAGACCCGCGGACTTCAGCGTCAGCTCCCGCACCTGGGGGCTGCACTCGCGCCGTATCGAGCGGGTGAGCACCGCGATCCGCAGCCGCTGCCGGCCGGGAGCCGTGACGTCGCCGATCGGTGCCAGCTTGGGGTTGCGCCAGATGCGCTCGGCCTCGCGGTAGAAGGCCGCGGTGTCGCGCACCGAGCGGGTCACCACGCCGTTGACGACGACACCGACCGGCATCCGGCGCAGCGTCGCGTCCAGCGGCAACCGGCCGCGCGACGGTTTGAGGCCCACCAATCCGTTGCAGGCGGCCGGAATCCGGATCGAGCCGCCGCCGTCGTTGGCGTGCGCCATGGGCACCACGCCGGCGGCGACGAAGGCGCCCGATCCCGACGACGACGCGCCGGCGGTGTAGTCGGTGTCCCACGGATTGCGGACCGGGCCCAGCCGAGGATGCTCGGCCGACGCGCTGAACCCGAATTCGGACAGCTGCGTCTTGCCTACCGAGGTCAGCCCGGTGGCCAGGAACAGTTCGGTGAACACGCTGTCGGTGGCGGCATCGCGGCGCGTCCACGCGTCGGTGCCGTGCATCGACGGCTGACCAGCGACGTCGACGTTGTCCTTGATGAACGTCGGGACGCCGGCGAAGTAGCCCGTTGCCGGGGCGCCCGCGGCGGCCCGCGCCTGCTCGAAAGCCGCGTACGCCAAGCCGTTCAGCAGCGGGTCGACCGCCTCGGTGCGGGCGATCGCGGCCTCGATGACCTCGGCGCGGCCCACCCGGCCGGACCGAAGGGCGTCGGCCAGGCCGACCGCGTCCAGATCGCCAAGGGCATCGTCGCCGAACGCGTGCACGTGTCGCATAGCACTGACGCTAACCCGCGCACCCGCCCCACCGGGAGGTTTCCCGCCTTGTCCGCCGCCGGGGCGGTCAGGCCTCGATCAGGCCTGACCCACCTCGAAGCGAACGAACCGCGTGACCGTGACACCGGCGTCGTCGAGCAGCGCCTTGACGGTCTTCTTGCTGTCGGACACCGACGGCTGCTCGAGCAGCACCGCGTCCTTGAAGAAACCGTTCAGCCGGCCCTCGACGATCTTGGGCAGGGCCTGCTCCGGCTTGCCCTCCGCCTTGGCGGTCTCCTCGGCGATGCGGCGCTCGCTGGCCACCACGTCCTCGGGCACGTCGTCGCGGGACAGGTAGCGGGCCTTGAGCGCGGCGATCTGCAGCGCGACGGCGTGCGCGGCCTCGGTGTCCGAGCCCTGGTATTCCACCAGCACGCCGACCGCGGGCGGCAGGTCGGCGGCCCGCCGGTGCAGGTAGGTCTCGACGGTGCCGTCGAAGTTCGCGACGCGGCGCAGCTCCAGCTTCTCGCCGATCTTGGCCGACAGCTCCGCGATGGCCTGCTCGACGGTCTTATCACCGACGCTGGCGGCCTTGAGCTCGTCGACGTCAGTGGCCTTCGACGACACGGCCGCGGCCACGATCTGGTCGGCCAGCGCCTGGAACTCCGCGTTCTTGGCGACGAAGTCCGTCTCGCTGTTCAGCTCGATCAGCGCGCCGCCCTGGGCCGCGACCAGACCCTCGGCCGTCGCACGCTCGGCGCGCTTGCCGACGTCCTTGGCGCCCTTGATCCGCAGCGCCTCGACGGCCTTGTCGAAGTCACCGTCATTTTCGGCCAGCGCGTTCTTGCAGTCGAGCATCCCGGCACCGGTGAGTTCCCGAAGCCGCTTGACGTCGGCAGCGGTGAAGTTCGCCAATGGTCAGCCCTCCTATGAGGATTCAGTGGTTGATTCGGGGGTGCCCGCAGCGGCGTCGGTGGGGGCGGTGGTGGTAGCGGAGGCCAGCAGCTCCTGCTCCCATTCGGCGAGCGGCTCGGCGGCCTCGGCTTCGGGCTTGCCGTCGCCGCGGCCGACCCCGGCGCGGGCCTGCAGGCCCTCGGCGACCGCGGAGGCGATCACCTTGGTCAGCAGCGCGGCCGAGCGGATCGCGTCGTCATTGCCCGGGATCGGGTAGTCGACCTCGTCGGGGTCGCAGTTGGTGTCCAGGATCGCGATGATCGGGATGTTGAGCTTCCGGGCCTCCGCGACCGCGAGGTGCTCCTTGTTGGTGTCGACGACCCAGATCGCCGACGGCACCTTGGCCATGTCGCGGATACCGCCGAGGCTGCGCTCGAGCTTGTTCTTCTCGCGGGTCAGCATCAAGATTTCCTTCTTGGTGCGGCCCTCGAAGCCACCGGTCTGCTCCATCGCCTCGAGTTCCTTGAGGCGCTGCAGCCGCTTGTGCACGGTGGAGAAGTTGGTCAGCATGCCGCCCAGCCAGCGCTGGTTCACGTAGGGCATGCCGACGCGGGTCGCCTCCGCGGCGACCGATTCCTGCGCCTGCTTCTTGGTGCCGACGAACAGGATGCTGCCGCCGTGGGCGACGGTCTCCTTGACGAACTCGTACGCCTGGTCGATGAAGGTCAGCGTCTGCTGCAGGTCGATGATGTAGATGCCGTTGCGGTCGGTGAAGATGAACCGCTTCATCTTGGGATTCCAGCGACGGGTCTGGTGCCCGAAGTGGGTGCCGCTGTCGAGCAGCTGCTTCATGGTTACGACGGCCATGCTTGTGCCTTACGTGTGTCGGTTGTCGCCTGGCATCGGGTGACGCCGGGCCCTGGCGGCTGCTGCGATGCCGGACCCAGCCGGGAAACCCGGTCGGGACCGCCCGGCATGCGATTGCGTTCTCCTAGTGGAACCAGAGACGCGATGCAGACGCGCGAAGTCAGCCCGCGAACGAGCTGCGACCAGCAGTTTACACCGTCTCAGCAGGTGCTTTTGCCACGCTTCCCCAACCGGGCCGCTCCTGCACAGACCGGCCGGATCCGGGTGGACCGGCCCGCGGGGACGCGCTGAACTGGCTGGATGCGGTGGAGTGCGCTGCTGGTGTGCGCGTCCCTGGTCAGCGCGGCGCCGGCGGTTGCCGCCGAGGATCGCCTGGAGTGGCCGCTGCGCCCGCCGCCGGCCGTTGTCCGGGGATTCGACGCCCCGGCCCAGGACTGGCATCCCGGGCACCGGGGGGTCGACCTGGCCGGGGCGGCCGGTCAGCCGGTGTACGCCGCGGGCGCGGGGACGGTGGTGTTCGCCGGTGTGCTGGCCGGGCGGCCCGTGGTGTCGCTGGCCCATCCCGGTGGGTTGCACACCACTTACGAGCCGGTGCGGGCGAGCGTGCGGGTGGGCCAGCAGGTGACGGCCGCGAGCGTGATCGGCGCGCTGGTCGCGGGGCACGCCGGGTGCCCGGTCGCGGCGTGTCTGCACTGGGGCGCGATGTGGGGGCCGGCGTCGGGCGCCCGCTATGTCGATCCGCGGGGATTGCTGACGTCCACGCCGATCCGGCTCAAACCGCTGAACCCGTGAGCCGGCTCAGGCCCGGGGGTGGGCCTGGTCGTGCACCGCGCGCAACCGGGACACCGCGACGTGGGTGTAGAGCTGGGTGGTCGCCAGGCTGGAATGCCCGAGCAGCTCCTGGACCACGCGCAGGTCGGCGCCGCCCTCGAGCAGGTGGGTGGCCGCGCTGTGCCGCAGGCCGTGCGGGCCCATGTCCGGCGCGCCGTGGACCGCGGCGACGGTCTGATGCACCACCGTGCGCGCCTGGCGAACGTCGAGCCGGCGGCCCCGCGCACCCAGCAGCAGCGCCGGCCCCGATTCCGCGTTGGCCAGGGCGGGGCGTCCGTCGGCCAGCCAGGCATCCAGGGCCTCGGCGGCGGGCCGGCCGAACGGCGCGCTGCGCTGCTTGTTGCCCTTGCCGAGCACTGTGACGAGCCGGTGATGGGTGTCGACGTCGTCGATGTCCAGGCCGCACAGCTCGCTGACCCGGATCCCGGTGGCGTACAACATCTCGACGATCAGCCGGTCGCGCAGCGCTAGCGGATCACCTTGCTGCGCACCGCTTTTGGCAGCGGCCATGGCGTCGGCGGCCTGGTCCTGGCGCAGCACCGCGGGCAGGGTGCGGTGCGCCTTGGGCACCTGGAGCCGCACGGCGGGGTCGGCGCTCAGCAGCCCGCGACGGACCGCCCACGCGGTGAAGGCCTTGACGGCCGAGGTGCGCCGGGCCAGCGTCGTGCGGGCGACGCCGGCCGCGGCCGCGGCGGACAACCACGAGCGCAGCAGCGGCAGGCTCAGCCCGTCCAGGCCCGCGCCGCGGTCACCGACGAAGGCGAGCAGCGAGCGCAGGTCGCCGAGGTAGGCGCGACGGGTGTGCGCCGAGCGCCCGCATTGCAGCTCCAGGTACTCGTCGAACTCGTCGAGAATCGCCTGCACTCCCCCACGGTCGCAGGGCGCAGTGGGGCGCTCTAGTCGACGCGCCGAAGCGTGTCCGGGGTGAGATCTTTGAGCGTCGGATAGCCGTCGACGGCCATGATGAGGTCGGCTTCGGCCAGGATCGAGCGCAGCACGTGCACGACGCCGTCGACGCCGCCGAGCGCTAGGCCGTAGGCGTACGGGCGGCCGATGCCCACCGCCGTGGCGCCCAGCGCGAGCGCCTTGACGACGTCGGCGCCGCTGCGGATGCCCGAATCGAACAGCACGGGCAGCCCGTCGGCCGCCTCGACGACCCCGGGCAGGCACGCGAGGGCGGGCAGGCCGCCGTTGGCCTGGCGCCCGCCGTGGGTGGAGCAGTAGATGCCGTCGACGCCGCCGTCCCTGGCCCGCCGGGCGTCGTCGGGGTGACAGATGCCCTTGATGATCAACGGCAGGTCGGTCAGCGACCGCAGCCACCCGAGGTCGTCCCAGGTCAGCGGGTTGCCGAAGGTGGTCACCCACTGCAGCACGGTGCCTTGCGGGTCCTCTTCCGGCGGGCGCTGCAGTCCGGCGCGAAAGACCGGGTCGCTGGTGTAGTTGCTCAGGCAAAGCCCCCGCAACTGGGGAAAGTTGGCCGTGCTGAGGTCGCGCGGGCGCCACCCCGGGATCCAGGTGTCCAGCGTGACGATGATGCCCTTGTAGCCGGCGGCTTCGGCGCGCTGGACCAGGCTGGCGGCCAGGTCGCGGTCCTTGGGCGTGTACAGCTGGAAGAAGCCGGGGGTGTCGCCGAACTGCGCGGCGACGTCTTCCATCGGGTCGGCGGTCAGGGTGGAGACGACCATCGGGACGCCGGTGGCCGCGGCCGCGCGTGCGGTGGCCAGGTCGCCGTGGCCGTCCTGGGCGCAGATGCCGATGACGCCGATCGGCGCCATGAACACCGGCGACGGCAAGGTCAGGCCGAACAAGTCCACCGACAGGTCCCGCGCGGCGGCACCGACGAACATCCGCGGTATCAGGCCCCAGTGATCGAACGCCTCGCGGTTGGCCCGCTGTGTGCGTTCGTCGCCGGCGCCGCCGGCGACGTAGCTCCACACCGACGGCGACATGGCCCGCTCGGCGCGGGCCTCCAGCTCCGCGAAGGCCATCGGCAGCGCGGGCGCCACCCCGCCGAGGCCCTTGAAGTAGATCTCGTTCTGGTAGTCGCCGAATGCCATGAAAAAGACAATGCCAGGCGGCCGTCAGGCTGACGAATTGGCCGACTCGGCCTGCGCCAGCTCCTTCTTCCACTGCCGGAACGTCTCTTCGGTGCGGCCGCGACGCCAGTAGCCCGAGATCGACGCCGCCCACTTGGCGTCCACCCCGCGCTCTTTGCGGATGTAGGGCCGCAGGTTGTGCATCACGGCTTGGGCCTCGCCGTGGATGAAGACGTGCACCTGACCCGGCAGCCAGGGGGCGCTCTTGACGGCCTCGATCAGCGGCGCGTGATCGCCGGCACGGTCCTCGGGGACCAGGTCGGCACGGCCGCCGCGGTACACCCAATGCACCTCGACGCCGTCGGGTGCGCTCAACGGGATCTCGTCCTCTGGGCCCGCCACCTCGATGAACGCCTTACCGACGGCGCTGGGGGGCAACGCTTCCAGCGCCGCGGCGATGGCCGGCAGCGCCGATTCGTCGCCGGCCAGCAGGTGCCAGTCGGCGGCGGGGTCCGGGGTGTACGCGCCGCCGGGGCCCATCAGGTAGATCGGCTGGCCGGGCTGGGCCGTCGACGCCCACTGCCCCGCCATGCCGTGCTCGCCGTGCACGACGATGTCCAGCGTGATCTGGCGCTTCTCGACATCGACGTTGCGCACGGTGAGCGTCCGCACCGACGGCTTCTTCTCCGGGGGCAGGTCGGCGAAGCTGTCGAGGGTCAGCGGCCCGGGCAAACCGGCCACGTCCACGTCGTCGGCGACGAACACCAGCTTGACGTAGGAGTCGGTGAACTTGCTCGGCACGAAGGCGTCAAAATCCTTGCTCCCGAGCACTATCCGCACCATGTGCGGCGTGAGTTGTTCGGTACCGACGACCTCGAAGCATTGCAGTGGTCGACCTGCCACTTGTCCTCCTGTTCACACCCCGACCCCCGCTCGACTATACGAGTCGCGTCGTCGCTGCAGCTCGGCCCGCGGAGGCCCGGACAATCCGCCACCGCCCGTCCTGGCGCTGCACCAGCCCGGCCAGCTCGAGCATCGCCAGCGGTCCCAGCGCTAGCTCGGGCACCATTCCCGAGGCGACGGCGATCTCGTCGACGGTGGCCGCGCCGCGCCCCGGCAGCGCCTCGTAGACCCGGCGTTCGGCGTCGGTGAGGCCATCGAGCGGCGTCGCGGGGTGCGGATCCTCGGCGGCCAGCTCCCCGATGTGGCCGATGAGCTCGACGACGTGGTCGGCCCGGGTGACCAGCTCGGCGCCGTTGCGCAGCAGCGCGTGGCAGCCCGCCGACGCCGAGGACGTCACGGGCCCGGGCACCGCTGCCACCACCCGCCCGAGTGCCCGGGCCCAGGCCGCGGTGTTGGCCGCGCCGCTGCGCAGGCCGGCTTCCACCACCACGGCGGCCCCGGCCGTGGCGGCCACCAGCCGATTGCGGGTCAGGAACCGGTGGCGGGCGGGGCGGATACCGGGCGCGTATTCGCTGAACACCAGCCCGTGCTGGCCGATCCGGTGCAGCAGCGCGGTGTGACCGCTCGGGTAGGGGACGTCGAGCCCGCCGGCCAGGACGGCGACGGTGATGCCGTCGCAGCCCAGCGCGGCGCGGTGCGCCGCGCCGTCGATGCCGTAGGCGCCGCCCGAGACCACCGCGACGTCGCGCTGCGCCAACCCGGCCGCCAGTTCCCCGGCGACGTGCTCGCCGTACGTGGTGCACGCGCGCGTCCCGACCACGGCGGCCGCCCGGTGCGCGACCTCATCGAGCCGGACGGGTCCCAGCGCCCACAACACCATCGGCGGCACCATCGGCGCACCGCCGCGGGGACGCGGTGCCGCACCGCGGAACGCGGCGAACGCCAGGACCGGCCATTCGTCGTCGTCGGGGGTGATCAACCGGCCGCCACGACGGTCGAGCATCTCCAGATCGGCTGCGCTGCAGTCGAGTTCGCGCCTGGCCTGGGTGCGACCGGCCAGGCCGTCGTCGACCAGTCCGCGGCGGACCAGGTCGGCCGCCTCGACCGGGCCGACGCCCCGCACCAGCGCGGCGAGCTCGGCGCAGGGCGGCTCGGCCACCCGGGACAGATAGGCCCAGGCGCGCAGCGTGGGGTCGTCGGGCGCCGTCGTCATCGCCGTGCCCCCCGCGCCAAGGACGCGCCAAGAATCCTTTGAGCCGCGCGCGCGAGTGTGGGGTCGTCAGCCGCCCGCCGCACCCCGGCCCGCAACGAACGGAACGACCCATGATCCTCGACCTGCCGATGGTGTACAGCGTGTCCGAGCGCCCCAAGAACCCCTGGGCCGTCGCGGCGTTCGCTCTCAGCTTGGTCAGCTGGATCGGTTTTCCCATCCCCCTCATCAGCATCGGGCTGGCCTGCCTCGGGCTGCGCGAGATGGAACAACGGGGTGAAAGTGGCCGTGCCATGGCCCAATTCGCCCGGGCGTTCGCGATTCTGGTGAGCGTCGCGATCGCGGTGCGGGGTGGGCACACCGATTGGCTGACCATCGCGCGCTGGTAGCGCGCCATGGCGCTGCGTCGCGGCGCTCATCGCTGCGCCCCAGGTTGACGGAAGCTGAGTGCGGCGGCAACTTCGTCGGTCCCGGGCGAGGTGCGGCCCGCGAGGTCGGCCAGGCTCCACGCGACGCGCAACGTGCGGTCGAGGCCACGGATGCTGAGCAGCCCGCGGTCCAGCGCCCGTTGCAGCGGCTCCATCGCCGCGTTGCCGGGCCGAAACTTCCGGCGCAGCAGCGTCCCACTGACCTCGCCATTGGTGCGAAACCCGTGCGGTCGCCAGCGCTCGGCGGCGGCCGCGCGGGCCTGCGCGACCCGGTGGCGAACCTGCGCACTCGATTCGGCGTCTCTGGCCGCGAACGCCCCGGCCTTCACCTGGTGCATCTGCACGCGCAGGTCGACCCGATCCAGCAGCGGTCCCGAAAGCTTGCCCAGGTAGCGGCGTTTGGCCGCCGCCGCGCAGATGCAGTCCTGCGGGTCTGCCGGCGCGCACGGGCACAGGTTGGCGGCCAGCACCAGCTGAAACCGGGCGGGATAACACGCCACCCCGTCGCGGCGGGCCAGGCGAATCTCGCCGTCCTCCAACGGCGTTCGCAGGGCCTCCAGCGCGCTGACCCGGATCTCGGCGCACTCGTCGAGGAACAGCACCCCGCGATGGGCCCGGCTGACCGCGCCCGGGCGCGCCATCCCGGACCCGCCGCCGACCAGCGCGGCGACGCTGGAACTGTGATGGGGCGCCACGAACGGCGGCCTGGTGATCAGGGGGGTGTCGCCCGAGAGCAGCCCGGCCACCGAGTGAATCGCCGTCACTTCCAGGGACTCGTCGTCGGTCAACGGCGGCAGCAACCCCGGAAGGCGTTGGGCTAGCATGGTTTTGCCGACGCCCGGCGGCCCGGTGAGCATCAGGTGGTGGGCACCGGCGGCGGCCACCTCCACCGCGAACCGCGCCTGCGTCTGCCCGACGACGTCGACCAGATCCGCCGCGGGCTGGCCGTCGGTCGGTTTCGCGTCGATCCTGCCGTCCAGGGCGCCGGTGCCGCTGAGCCACTTGTGCAGCTGGCCCAGGGTGCGCACGCCCCACACGTCGACCCCGTCGACCAGGCTGGCCTCGGCGAGGTTGTCGACGGGAACCACCACGGCCGGCCAGCCGTCGCGCTTGGCGGCCAGCACCGCGGGCAGCACCCCGCGCACCGGGCGGACCCGGCCGTCCAGGGACAGCTCGCCGAGCAGCACCGTCTTCTCCAGCCGGTCCCAGGGGTTCTTGCGCTGCGCCGACAGCACCGCGGCGGCCAGGGCGAGGTCGTAGACCGACCCCATTTTGGGCAGCGTCGCCGGCGACAGCGCCAGGGTGAGCCGCGCCTGTGGCCAGCTGTTTCCGCAGTTGGTGACGGCGGCCCGGACCCGGTCGCGTGATTCCTGCAGGGCGGCGTCGGGCAGGCCCACCAGGTGCACGCCGGGCAGCCCGGAGGTGATGTCGGCTTCGATCTCGACGATCTGTCCGTCCACGCCGCGCACCGCGACGGAGAACGCGCGTCCCAGCGCCATCAGCCGATCCCCCGCAGGTGGGTGATTTCGGGGGTGCGGCGGCGCCCGATCCGCACCCCGATCACGTCGATGCGGATCGCGGCCCAGCGGTGGTGCTGGCCGGCCAGCCACAGCCCGGCCAGCCGGCGCAACCGCCGCACCTTGCGGGGCGTGACGGCGTGCGCCAGGCCGCCGTATCCGTCGCCGGTGCGGGTCTTCACCTCGACGAACACCAGCGTCGACGCGGCGTCGTCGCGGGCGATGATGTCGAGTTCGCCGTAGCGGCAGCGCCAATTGCGCTCCAGGATGCGCAATCCCATCCGGGTCAGATGATCCACGGCGAGCGCCTCACCCAGCGCCCCCAGCTGGATGCGGGTCATGGTCGTTTCGGTTGTCATGCGGGCCACGGTGCCCGGTGCCCCCGACGGGACGGGCCGCCGTGGCCGCCCGAAACCGCCCGCGACGCCCGGTTATCCCCAGTGCGGCGTTCCTCCACAGCCGGCGGAGAAGCGCTAGGTGATCCGCTCGGCCCCGGTGTAGATGTTCATCGAGTCCTCCCGCAGGAACGCCACCAGTGTGATGCCGGACTCCTCGGCCAGCGAAACCGCCAGCGACGACGGCGCGGACACGGCCGCCAGCACGGGAATCCCGGCCATCACGGCCTTCTGCGTCAGCTCGAACGACGCCCGCCCGCTGACCAGCAACACCGAGCCCTGCAGCGGTATCCGCTCGTGCTCGGTGGCCCAGCCGATCACCTTGTCGACCGCGTTGTGCCGCCCCACGTCCTCGCGGACCACCAGCATCGCGCCGTCGGCGCCGAACAACGCCGCGGCGTGCAGGCCCCCGGTGCTGTCGAAAACCTTTTGCGCGGCACGCAATTGACCGGGCATCGCCTCGAGGGCGGCCGCGGCCACGGTCGTGTGGTCGCTGCCCGGCGAGAACCGGCTGAGCAGCCGCACCGCGTCCAGTGACGCCTTGCCGCACACCCCGCAGGACGAGGTGGTGTAGAAGTTGCGGGTGACGTCGAGGGCCGGGGGTTTCACCCCGGGGGCCAGCGTCACGTCCAGCACGTTGTAGGTGTTCTCCCCGTCGACGGCGCCACCGCAATACCGAATGGCCACCACGTCCTCGCGGCCCGCGATGACGCCTTCGGTGAGCAGAAAGCCTTGGGCGAGTTCAAAATCCGATCCCGGGGTGCGCATCGTCACGGTGACCGCGGCGCCGTCGACCCGGATCTCCAACGGCTCCTCGACGACCAGGGTTTCCGGTCGGGTGATCGCTGTGCCGGCGCTCAGATGCGTCACCCGCCGGCGCGACGTGACGTGCCCCACTAGGCGATTTCACCGCCGGCGGCCGCCGGGGTCGAAACGTCGCGAGAAACGACGGAACGCTCGAGACCCATCGGATCAAACTACCCTGGCCGGCGGTCGGCCGCCGAGACGAACAACGCTGTCATACCCCCGAAGCCAGCGCTTCGAGCGTGTCCGACGAGGAGTGCAGTGGGCGCCAGCCCAATTGGGTCTTGGCCTTGGTGGTGTCCATGACCATCGACGTCCGCGCGGTGTGCAGCCATTCCAGCATGGACGGCACCCGCGGTACCCGCGAGATCGCCGCGGAGGCCGCCGTCGCGGCGACGGCGGGGACCCGCACCGGCCGGCCACCCAGCGCCCTGGCCACGTCGCCCACCGTCACGACCCCGTCACCGGCGATGTTGTACACCCCCGGCGGCGCCGGGGCGGTGGCCGCCAGCGCGATCGCCGTCGCGACGTCGTCGTGGTGGACCAGCTGCAGGGGGTAGCCCGGATCGGGCACCACGGGCTTGAGCACCGGGACGGCCTTGACCACCGCCCGCACCGGGCCGGGCAGCTGGTTCCACGGCATGGCGTCGGCCAGCGCGGTGGCCTTGGGGCCCGCGACGACGCAGGGCCGCAGAACGAACACCTCGAGCGGCGAGTCCTTGGTGATGTCGGCCAGCAGCGCCTCGCAGGCGGCCTTCTGCTCGGAGTAGTAGTGCTCGGCGGATCCGCGGGCGGCCACGTCCTCGGTCAGCGGGACGGGATTGTCGGAGTGGTAGCCGTACGCGGCCACCGACGAGGTGTACACCAGGCGCCGCGGCCGTTCGGCGGCCACCGTCGCCTCGAACAGATTGCGGGTGCCCTGCAGGTTCACCCGGGCGCTCTCGTCGCGCGACCCCATGATGATGAAGGCCAGGTGGATCACGACGTCGGCCTGTGCAACCAGGGCGTCGACGGCCTCGCGGTCCAGGATGTCGCCCTGCTGATAGGTGGTCTTCTGCCAGCCGCGCGACGACGGGTCGAACGGCCGGCGAGCCATCCCGATGATCGCGTCAACGGCGGGCTCGCGTTCCAGCGCCGTCACCGCGGAGATGCCGATCTCCCCGGTTGGTCCGGTCACTGCGACGGTCACTCCCATTCAGAACGTCCTTCCCTCCTGCGGCCAGCCGAAACCCCGCGCGCGTGGTAGAACCATCTTTCCAACGTCTCGCGACCAGTGAGCCCTGGGACGTCATCGTCAGCATGTTTGGCGGTCAACGGTGACCGGCGTGATCGCCGGATCTGTGCAACCGGACGAAACAGGGTGTAAGGCTGGTACGGGCGGCGGATAATCTACGGCGATCGAATGCGGATAACACCGCCGACACCGCAGGAATGAGGCATGACATGGCGGACCAATCGAAGACTGGCGCGGACGCGCCCGCGACGGGCGGAGAGAAGGCCGACCCCGCGACGGTGTTCGCCGCCCTCGCCGAGATCATCTACCAGGGCTCCGAGGCCAACCAGATGTATGCGGCCATCTGCGTCGCCGCCACCCTGACCGTCCGCGGCTGCGACCACGCCAGCCTGCTGGTGCGCGAGAACGACAAATACGTCACCGTCGGCGCCAGCGACCAGCTCGCGAAGCACATCGACGACATCGAAAGGCGGGCCGGTGACGGCCCCTGCATCGACGCCATCGAGGAGGAGACGCCGCAGATCGACACCGATCTGACGACCCCGTCGCACTGGCCGCGACTGGCCAAAATCCTGGTCGCGGAGACCCCGGTGCGCGGGGCGATGGGATTTCGCCTCCTGGTCGACAAACGCAAAGGGGCGGCGCTGAACCTGTTCAGCGACACGCCCAACATGTTCGACGCCGAATCCGCCGGGCGGGCCGCGGTGCTGGCCGCGTTCGCCAGCGTCGCCATCAACGCGGTCGCCAAGGGCGAGGACGCCGCCAGCCTGCGCCGCGGGCTGCTCAGCAACCGCGAGATCGGCAAGGCCGTCGGCATGTTGATGCTGCTGCACGAGATGAGCGAGGACGAGGCCTTCGATCTGCTGCGCCGCCACTCCCAGGCGCTGAACATCAAGCTGGCCGACGTCGCGCGTGAGGTCATCGAGCAGCGGGGCCAGCTGCCCGTTCCCGGCGTGGGCGAGCTTCCCCCGGATACGTAGCGGCTATTCGGGGAGCCGCAGCTCCGGCTTTTCGACCTCTTCGATGTTGACGTCTTTGTAGGTGACCACCCGCACCTGCTTAACGAACCGCGCGGGCCGGTACATGTCCCACACCCAGGCGTCGGACAGTCGCAGCTCGAAGTAGACCTCGCCGTCGGCGTTGCGTGGCGTCATCTCCACACTGTTGGCCAGGTAGAAGCGCCGTTCGGTCTCCACGACGAAGCTGAACTGGCCGACGATGTCCTTGTATTCGCGGTACAGCGAGAGCTCCATCTCGGTTTCGTACTTTTCGAGATCTTCTGCACTCATCTGCTCAGACGTCCTTCTCCCAGACCGTTTTCCCGGACCTCCCGGCGCTAGCCGCCGTTCGCCGGGGTGGGAACCCTGTTCCCATCTTTCCTCACCGGGATCCGTCGCGCTGCAGCGGTGGGTCCGGTTTGCACTCGGCCACCACCTGGGCGCCCGAGCCGTTGGCCACGCGCCGCACGTTGATGAACGAATAGCGATGTTCGGGGCACGGCCCCAGCCGCGCCAGCGCCGCGCTGTGCGCCGGCGTGCCGTAGCCCTTGTGCAGGGCGAAGCCATAACCGGGATGGTCGGCCTCCATGGCGACCATCAACCGGTCCCGGCTGACCTTCGCCAGCACGCTGGCCGCGGCGATACACGCGGCGACGGCGTCGCCGCCGATGACCGGCAGCGACGGGACGGCCAGGCCGGGCACCCGGAATCCGTCGCTCAGCACGTAGCCGGGCCGCACGGCCAGTCCGGCGACGGCACGGCGCATGCCCTCGATGTTGGCGACGTGCACGCCGCGCCGGTCCACCTCGGCCGGCGGGATGAACACCACGTGATAGGCCAGCGCATAGCGCCGAATTAGCGGGAACAGCTTCTCCCGGGCGGCCTCGGTGAGTTTTTTGGAATCGTCAAGGGCGGCAAGGCTTTCCATGCGCCCCGGCCCGAGCACGCAGGCCGCCACCACCAGCGGTCCGGCGCAGGCGCCGCGGCCGACCTCGTCGACGCCGGCGACCGGGCCCAGCCCGCTGCGGTACAGCGCCGATTCCAGGGTGCGCAACCCCGACGACTTGCGGATCACCGTCCGCGGCGGCCACGTCGTGGCCATGGCTACTTACTCTGCTGCGGGTTCACCGACCCCACGCCGCCCCACCGGGACGGCGGCCACACGATGAACCTGGCTTTCCCGATCACGTTGGACACCGGCACGGTTCCCGAGCTGGGGTCGCCGGTGCACAGCACCCCCTTGAGGGCTTCGGCCGGCACGCTGGTGCAGTGGGCGCGCGAGTCCGCCGAGTGCGTCCGGTTGTCGCCCATCACCCACAGCCGCCCCGCCGGGACGTGCACCGGCCCGAACTCGCTGCCCAGGCACGGGTACACCGACGGGTCGGCGGCCATGGTGGTGCGGTCCAGGTACGGCTCCTTGAGCGGCTTGCCGTCGACCGTCAACCCGGTCTCGGCCCGGCACTGCACCGTCTGCCCGCCGACCGCGATGACCCGCTTGACCAGGTCGTTCTCGTCCGGTGGCACGAACCCGACGAAGGACAGGGCGTTCTGCACCCAGCGCAGCACGGTGTTGTTGGACCGGATCGACTTGTAGCCGAGGTTCCACGGCGGCGGCCCCTTGAAGACGATGACGTCGCCGGGGCGCGGCGCGGTGAAGCGGTAGCTGACCTTGTCGACCATGATGCGGTCGCCGACGCAGCCCGTGCACCCGTGCAGCGTGGGCTCCATGGATTCCGACGGGATCAGGTAGGGCCGCGCCACGAAGGTCAACATGACGTAGTAGAGGACGACGGCGATCACCGCCAGGATCGCGAATTCACGCAACGTCGACCGCTTGGGTTCCGCCGGGTCGGCGGCCTCAGGCGTCTGGGCCGCCGGCCCCGGTTCGGGTATCGACCCGGCCGTCGCCGCGGCGTCGTCGGGGCGTGTCTGAAGGTTGCGGGTAGAGACCTTCGGATCTGACTCGCCGGCGGGCGGCTCGGGCTTCGATGAATCCGCGGTATCGGTCACGAGATCAGCGTAGTCAGCGCGCGGTGTGGGTCGCGAAACCGGCAAGCGATCCGCCGCCGGAAACGAGGGGACGAATCATCAGCGCCGCCAAGGCGTCCCGGCTCAGCGCTTCTCCTTGATCTTGGCCTTCTTGCCGCGCAGTTCGCGCAGGTAGTACAGCTTCGCGCGACGGACGTCACCGCGGGTCACCACCTGGATGTGGTCGATGTTGGGCGAGTGCACCGGGAAGGTCCGCTCGACGCCGACGCCGTAGCTTTCCTTGCGCACGGTGAAGGTCTCACGGATGCCACCGCCCTGGCGGCGGATCACAACGCCCTTGAACACCTGGATGCGCTCCTTGGCGCCCTCGATGACCTTCACGTGCACGTTGATGGTGTCGCCCGGGCCGAAAACCGGGATGTCGTCGCGCAGCGACGCCTGATCGACGAAGTCCAGCCGGTTCATGCGAGACACTTCCTTGAGGTCGCGGCCGACGGCAGCTACCCACACGCAGGTGTGAGGCGGTCGCCAAGCCGATGGTTTCGGGCTTTCTGGCGTATCTCGCAGCAGGCGGGAAACGGCTCGACCGGCCTGCAACCGCTGGAGACAACTGGTCAATTGTGCCAGACGGGGCGCGTGCCGCGAAAATCACAGCAAGTCGGCGGTTCGTAACGCGCCAAACGCGCTGGTAAATGGTACATATGACTGGGGTCAGAACGCGCTACCCGCACACCAGCGTGATGGCCGCTGCAGGTGGCGCGACGGGTCCCGCCCTTGCACTGTGTTCCAGTCACGCCGGAGGAGACGAATGCGGGTACGTCCGCTGACGCTAGTCACCGCCACCGCGGCGGTGACGTTGGTGGTTGCCGCGGGCTCCGAGGCGCTGGTGCAGGCGAAGGTCTACACCCTGCCGGTCGCCGCGCCCGTTCGGGTCATCTCGGCGCCCCCCACGTCGCCTCCCCCGCAGTCCGCCACGGTGATGCTGGAGGCGGCCGCCCCGGCGCAGGCACCGCAGGCGCTGCCGAACCCGGGATTCCCCCAGCTGCAGACCCGCATCCAGCAGGCCGCGGACGAGGCCGCCGGCAGCGGGGCCGCCCTGTCGGTGGCCATCCTCGACCGCACCACCCATCAGCTGGTCACCAACGGCAACAGCCAAGTGATCGGCACCGCGTCGGTGGCGAAGCTGTTCATCGCCGACGACCTGCTGCTGCACGAATCCGAGGGCAAGGCGCCGCTGAGCGCCGACGACCGCCAGGCGCTGGACATCATGCTGCAGTCCTCCGACGACGGCGCGGCCGAGAGGTTCTGGGGTCAGGGCGGCGGGGCCGCCATCATCACCGAGGTGGCCGCCCGCTACGGCCTGGCCTCCACCACCCCGCCCAGCGACGGGCGCTGGTGGAACACCATGAGCTCGGTGACCGACCTCATCCGCTACTACGAGATGCTGCTGGACGGCTCGGGCGGCCTGCCCGCCGATGACGCCAAGATCATCGTCAACGACCTGGCCCAGTCCACCCCCACCGGGCTGGACGGCTACCCGCAGCGGTTCGGCATCCCGGACGGCCTGTACGCCGAGCCGGTCGCGGTCAAGCAGGGCTGGATGTGCTGCATCGGCAGCGATTGGATGCACCTGTCGACCGGCGTGATCGGGGCCGACCGCCGCTACATCATGGTGGTCCAGTCCCTGCAGCCCGCCGACGACGCCACCGCCCGCGACACCATCACCCGGGCGGTCAAGACGATCTTTCCCGACGGCCGCATCGAGGCGCCGCGACACGGGCTCTAACGAGCCGAGTCGTCGCCGGGCTCAAGCAGTTCGGGGCGCCGGTCGCGGGTCCGCTGCAGCGAGATCTCGCGGCGCCAGGCGGCGACGCGCGCGTGGTCACCCGACAGCAGCACCTCCGGGACGTCCAGCCCGCGCCAGCTCGGCGGCCGGGTGTAGCTGGGCCCCTCCAGCCGCCGGTCCAGTGCCGGTGAGTGCGAATCCTCGCGGTGCGACGCGGGATTGCCGAGGACCCCGTCGAGCAGGCGCAGCACGGCCTCGATCATCACCACCGCCGCCGACTCGCCGCCGGGCAGCACGTAGTCGCCGATCGAGACCTCTTCGACGCGCATGCGCCGCGCGGCGTCGTCGATGACCCGCTGGTCGATGCCCTCGTAGCGACCGCACGCGAACACCAGGTGGGTCTCGGCGCTCCAGCGCGCGGCCGTCGCCTGCGTGAACAGGCGCCCGGCCGGGGTGGGGACAACGAGAAGCGTTTCCCCGGAGGTGATTTCGTCAAGCGCGTCGCCCCACACCGGCGCCTTCATCACCATCCCCGGGCCGCCGCCGTAGGGGGCGTCGTCGACCGAGCGGTGCACGTCGTGCGTCCAGCGCCGCAGGTCATGCACGTGCAGATCGACCGTGCCGGAGCGAATCGCCTTGCCCGGCAACGACTGCCGCAGCGGGTCCAAAAAGGCCGGAAAGATCGTGACGACGTCGATTCTCATAGTGAAGCCCTACAGATCCAGCAGGCCTTCGGGCGGATCGATCTCCACGGTCCCCTCGTCCAGCGACACCGAGGTGACGATCGCGGTCACGAACGGCACCAACACTTCTCGCCGCCCGTCGCCGGAATCCTGCCGCACCGCCAGCAGTTCACCGGCTGCGGTGTGCAACACCTCGGCGACGACGCCGACCTGCTCGCCGGCGGTGGTGTGCACGCGCAGGCCTTCGAGCTGATGGTCATAGTAGGTGTCCGCCTCGTCGATGTCGGGCAGGTCCGCGGAGTCGACGACGAACACCATGCCGCGCAGCGCGTCGGCGCCGTCACGGTCGGTGACCCCGGCCAGCCGCACCAGCAGCCGCCCGCCGTGCTCGCGCACGGCCTCGATGACACAGCTGCGTTCCGCACCGCCGCGAGAGGGCTTGGCGCGCAACGTGTTACCCGGCGCGAACCGGGCGGCGGGATCGTCGGTGCGGATCTCCACCACCAACTCGCCGCTGATGCCGTGGGCTTTCACCACGCGCCCGACGGTCAACTCCAAGGGAGTTCCATGAGCAGCGCTGGCCTACTGGTCGGTGTCCACCACGTCGACACGGATGCCGCGGCCGCCGATGCCGGCGACCAGCGTGCGCAGTGCGGTGGCCGTGCGGCCCCCGCGGCCGATCACCTTGCCCAGATCGTCGGGATGGACGTGCACCTCGACCGTCCGCCCCCGGCGGCTGGTCACCATGTCCACCCGGACGTCATCGGGGTTGTCGACAATCCCGCGAACCAGGTGCTCAACAGCGTCAACGACAACCGTACTCATCGCCGCTATCAGCTTTCGGTGGTCGGCGCGGCCTGCTCGCCGCCCTCGGCGGGCGCCTCGGCCTGCTCGGCGGTCTCCGCCGGGGCCTCGGCTGCGGCCTGTGGCTCGGCGGCTTCGGCAGACTCGTCTGCGGCCTTCGCGGCCTTCTTGGCCGGGGCCTTCTTCTTCGGCTTGGCGGCCTCGGTGGTCGGTCCGCCGTCGGCCTCGGCCAGCGCCGCGTTGAACAGCTCGAGCTTGCTGGGCTTGGCGGGGGCGGCCTTCAGGCGGCCCTCGGCGCCGGGCAGGCCCTTGAACTTCTGCCAGTCGCCGGTGATCTGCAGCAGCTTGCGGACGGGCTCGGTGGGCTGGGCACCCACGGACAGCCAGTACTGGGCGCGCTCGGAGTTGATCTCGATCAGGCTCGGCTCTTCCTTGGGGTGGTAGCGGCCGATGACCTCGATGGAGCGGCCGTCGCGCCGGGTGCGTGCGTCGGCGACGGCGATGCGGTACTGGGGATTGCGGATCTTGCCAAGCCGGGTGAGCTTGATCTTCACAGCCATGGTTAAGCGAATTCTCCTGTGTGTGTCACGCTGCAATTCGGCGATCGGGGCCCGATGCCCGGATCCGGTTTTGCCTCGCGTGTGTGACCGGTCGGCGATGCATGATCGCTCGGCGGACAGCCGCCCATTGTGCCAGAACAGGGGCGATGACCAGAAATCGCCCGCATAGCCAAGGCCGAGCTCACATCACTTTTTGAAAGACCTTGGTCTCGGCCCGCCGGCTCATGCGCCACCCGTCGGGCGTGCGCACGAACTCGTCGTCGTACCAGAGCCCGCAGAACAGCACCTGGTCATTGTCCCCACCCAGCACCATCGGGTTGAAGCAGATCACCCGCGACGAGGCCGTGTCCCCGTCGATCCGGACCGAGAAGTTGCCGAGCATGTGGGCGTACACCGGGAAGTTGGGCAGCACCTCGGCCAGCCACTTCTTCACCTCGGGGTACTGGCCCTCGATGCCGCCCAACGCCGTGTAGTCGATGTAGGCGTCGGGGGTGAACACCATGTCCAGATCGTCGAATCGCCGGTTGTCGATGGCGGTGGAGTAATCCACCAGCAGCTGCTGGATCTCGAGGCGATCCGAGATCTCTTCCAGGCTCAACATGCATCGGACAGTACTGAAGATCCGCCCGGGGCAGGGCCGGAAGTTAGACTTTGCGGCCATGCGCAAGCTCACGGCCCGGGGGGTCAGGATGGCCGCGACCGTCCTCGCGCTCGGTACCTGCACCGCCACCGTCGCCATGTCCACCGCGTGGGCCGACAGCAGCCAACCGGTCGGGTCGCTGCCCATTCCCGACGGGCCGGCGCAAACCTGGATCGTCGCCGACCTGGATAGCGGGCAGGTGCTGGCCGGGCGCGACCAGAACGTGGCCCACCCGCCGGCGAGCACCATCAAGACGCTGTTGGCCCAGGTGGTCCTGGACTCGGTGAGCCTGGACTCGACCGTCGTCGCCGACGTCGCCGACACCCAGGTGGAGTGCAACTGCGTCGGCATCAAACCGGGCCGCACCTACACCGCGCGCCAGCTCCTCGACGGCCTGCTGCTGGTCTCGGGTAACGACGCCGCCAACACGCTCGCGCACATGCTGGGCGGACCGGACGTCACGGTCGCCAAGATGAACGCCAAGGCGGCGTCGCTCGGGGCCACCAACACGCACGCGGCGACGCCGTCCGGGCTGGACGGGCCCGGGGGTTCGGGCGCGTCGACGGCGCACGACCTGGCGGTCATCTTCCGCGCCGCGATGGCCAACCCGGTGTTCGCGCAGATCACCGCCGAGCCGTCGGCGATGTTCCCCGGCGACAACGGCGATCACCCGATCACCAACCAGGACGAGCTGTTGGCGCGCTACCCCGGCGCGATCGGCGGCAAGACCGGGTTCACCAACGCCGCGCGCAAGACCTTCGTCGGGGCCGCCGCCCGCGGGGGCCGCCGGCTGGTGATCGCGATGATGTACGGGCTGATCAAAGAGGGCGGACCGACGTACTGGGATCAGGCGGCGACGCTGTTCGACTGGGGATTCGCGCAAAGCCCGCAATCCAGCATCGGCTCGCTGTAACTCCCGTCAGGAGTCCGGCAGCGCCGCGGTGAGCAGCGTCATCAGCACCGGGATCCGCTGTGCGGCGATATCCGGTTGCGGCAGAACGCCTTCCACCACGGCGGCGCCGTCGAACACGTTGGTCATCAGCGCCACGAACACCGGGAAGGTGTCCTCGGGGAAGCGTTCGGCGCCCGGGAGCGCGCGGGCGGCGTCGTGGATCTTCGCGGCGTACTGACCCAGCTCGTGTTGCAAAGTCTCCCTGAGCTTTTCGTCGGTGCGGGCGGCCACCAGCAGTTCATAGATGACGGCGTTGGCCGGGCCGCTGGTGATGTCACGCAGGATCCCCAGGGCCGCCTCCAGGGCCGGCCGGTCGGCGGGTATCTCGGCGACCCCCTTGGTGAACGAGTCCAGCTGGCGGCGCAACACCTCCGACGCCGTCGCCGCCATGAAATCGCCCATCGTGTCGAAGTGCCGGAACAGCGCGCCCACCGACACCCCGGCCCGCTTGGTGATCACCGCGGCGGACGCCCGGGCGTAGCCGACCTCGATGATGGTGGCGATGCAGGCGTCGATGAGCCGTCCGACGGTTTCCTCGCGGCGCTGCTGCTGTGTCCTGGCCATGTCAGGCGGGCACGCTCAGCGCGCCGCGTTCCCGGTGCGCGCGCTGTCCCGCCCGCAGGTAGCGGCCCGACCGCACGGATTGGCCGTAGCCGTCCCGGAATTCGCCCCTGGAGTGGCTGCCGCCGAAGACGACGACGCCGCCCACCCCGGTGGCGACCACCGCGCCGTCGTTGCGGTTGACCATGCGGCGCAAACCGCCGTAGAACGGCACCGCTTCCTCGTGGTAGCCGTCGACGGATTCGTCGAGCCCGGCCGGGTCGATCACCACGAAGTCCGCGCGGTCGCCCTGGCGCAGCGTGCCGGCGTCGATGCCGAACCACTCCCCCAGCTCCCCGGTGAGCCGATGCACCGCGTGCTCGATCGACATGAAGGGCGCGCCGGCCCGGTAGGCGTCCCGGGTGCGCTTGAGCATCCGCAGCCCGAAGTTGTAGAAGGCCATGTTGCGCAGGTGCGCCCCGGCGTCCGAAAAGCCCATGTGCACGCTGCCTTCGGTGGCGAGCGCGTCCAGCAGCTTGGGGCGATGGTTGGCGACGACGGTCGTCCACCGGACGTTGCGCTCGCCGTTCTCGACGAGCACGTCCAGGAACGCGTCGAGCGGGTGCAGCTTGCGCTCGACGGCGATGGCGCCAAAGCTCTTGCCGATCAACGACTTATCCGGGCATTCGACGATGACGGCGTCGTGGAAGTCGCGGTGCCACAGCGACGGCCCGAGCTTGATGCGGTCGAACTCGCGCCGGAATTTCCGCCGGTATTCCTTGTCCGCCAGTAACTCGTTGCGCTCCAACTGGTCCCGCAGGTGCAGGGCGGCCGTCCCGGCCCCGAACTCCTCGAAGACCGGCAGGTCGATGCCGTCGGAGTACAACTCGAAGGGCACCGGCAGGTGCTGGAATTTCACGCTGGACCCCAGTAGCTTGTTGAGCAGACGAGTTCCCGGGCCGAAGACGTAGACCGACAGCGGCATCGACTTGGCATCGGCGGACACCAGCATGCTCATCCGAACACCCCTGCCCCAGTTCAGCATTCGACTGCTGGCCAGGAAGAAGAGCATTCCGGTCGACGGCTTCGCCACGTTGGGGGCGCTCTGCAGGATCCGGCCGCGCTTGCGCAGCACCTTGATCAGCCTGCGGCGCTCCCGCCACGTCGCGAAGGTGGACGGCAGGGCGCGCGAGCGGAAGCGTTCGCCGTCGAGTTTGTCGATGGGCGCGTCCATCCCGGACATGCCGAGCACACCGGCGTCCAGGGCCTCGCCCAACAGGCCGGCCATTTTCTCCAGCTCGGCCTCGGTGGGCCGCACCGTGGGGTCGGTGGCCCGATCCAGCCCGAGCACCGCGGTCCGCAGGTCCGAATGCCCAAGCAGCGAACCGACATTGGGCCCCAGGGGCAGGGCGTCGATCGCCGCGATGTATTCCGCGGCCGTCGACCAGGTGCGGTTCGAATCCAGCGCGCCGAAGACGTATTCGCGCGGCACCGCCTCCACCCTGCTGAACAGGTCGGCGGCGTCCTGGGAGTCGGCGTAGACCGTCGACAACGAGCAGTTGCCCAGCAGCACGGTGGTGACGCCGTGGCGCACCGACTCGCGCAGCCCCGGGTCCAGCAGCACCTCGGCGTCGTAATGGGTGTGCACGTCGAGGAAGCCGGGCACCACCCATTTGCCGGCCGCGTCGATCACCTCGGGGCAACCGGTCTCGTCCAGCGGCTCGGTGGAGACCGTGGCCACCACGCCGTCGCGGATGCCGAGCGTGCGGGTCAGCGGCGCGCTGCCGGTGCCGTCGAACCACAATCCGTCGCGAATGATCACGTCGTAGGCCATGGGTTCCTCCATGTCGTTGATGCCGGGAACGCTAACATAGATAGCGATCACTCGCAATCTTTTCTCAGCGAAACTGCAGGATCCATGCGGGACTATGGGTCAGTGTGCGCCACCGAGTGGCGCCGCGGCCGCAACCACGGTGGCCTCGGCGCGGCGGCCGGGAACGCGGCCTTCATAAGAGGTCGCCGCTTAGGCGGGCGACCGAAAGATCTTGCCGCGCAACATGATCAGATCGGGACTGTTCAGCACGGCGGGGCCCGAGCGCGGGTCTTGGGCGTAACAGAGCAGGTCGGCCGAGGCACCGTGATCGAGCCCGGGCCGGCCGAGCCAGCGACGCGCGTCCCAGCACGCCGCGCCCAGCGCCTCGGTCGGGCTCATGCCGATGCGCTTGAGCGCCTCGACCTCGTCGGCGATGCGTCCGGGCGCCACCATGGTGCCGGCGTCGCTGCCGGCGTAGATCGGCACGCCCGCCTCGCGGGCCGCGGCGATCCGGGACAGGCCACGGGCATGCAGGTCGCGCATGTGCGCGGCATACGCCGGGTACTTCGCGGCGGCCTCGGCGATCCCGGGGAAGTTCTCCACGATGTTGACCAGCGTCGGGACCAGCACGGTCCCGCGAGCGGCCATCAGCTCGATGGTGTCGTCGGTCAGGCCGGTGCCGTGCTCGATGCAGTCGATGCCGGCGTTGATCAGCCCGGGCAGGGCGCCCTCACTGAAGACGTGCGCGGTGACCCGGGCGCCGTGGGCGTGCGCGGTGTCGATGGCGGCTTTGAGGACGTCGTCGGACCACAGCGGGGCCAGATCGCCGACGCTGCGGTCGATCCAGTCGCCGACCAGCTTGACCCAGCCGTCGCCGCGCTTGGCCTCTTCGGCGACGGCTGCCGGCAGCTGCCATTCGTCCTCCAGCTCGCGGGAGAAGCCCGCCGCGTACCGCTTCGGCCTGGCCAGATGCTTGCCGGCGCGGATGATGCGGGGCAGATCCTCGCGGTCGTCGAGGCTGCGGGTGTCGGTGGGCGAACCGCAGTCCCGCAGCAGCAGCGCGCCGACATCGCGTTCGATCTCGGCCTGGGCGATCGCATCGTCGAGGGGGATCTCGCCGTGCTCCCCGAGGCCGACGTGGCAGTGGGCGTCGACCAGGCCGGGCACGATCCAGCCGCCGTCGAACACGGTGTCCGCGCCGGCGAGGGGTTCGGCGCTGATGCGGCCGTCGACGATCCACAGGTCGATCTCGGTCTCGTCGGGCAGCCCCACACCCCGCACGTGCATGCGCACGGCGGCTAGTTCTTGCCCGGGAACTTCAGCTTGGACAGGTCGAAGTCGGCCAGACCGGGCGGCAGCTCGTTGAGCCCCTCGGGCATCTGCGACAGGTCGGGGAAACCGGCCGGCATGCCCGGCATCCCGGCGGCCAGCGGGTTGCGGGCCTTCGGCGGCGTCGGGCCGCGTCCGCCCTTCTTGCCCTTCTTGCCCGCCTTGCCCTTGGCCCCCTTGGACTTCCGGGTCGCCGACTTGCGGCCCAGACCGGGGATGCCCATGCCGCCGAGCATGGAGGACATCATCTTGCGGGCCTCGAAGAAGCGGTCCACCAGCTGGTTGACCTCGGACACCGTGACGCCCGACCCGTTGGCGATGCGCAGCCGTCGCGACGCGTTGATGATCTTCGGGTCGGCGCGCTCGGCCGGGGTCATGCCGCGGATGATGGCCTGCAGGCGGTCGAGCTGGCGGTCGTCGACCTGGGCCAGCGCGTCCTTCATCTGCCCGGCGCCGGGCAGCATGCCCAGCAGGTTGCCGATCGGGCCCATCTTGCGGATGGCCAGCATCTGTTCCAGGAAGTCCTCGAGGGTGAGCTCGCCGCTGCCGATCTTGACCGCGGCGGCCTCGGCCTGCTCGGCGTCGAAGACCTGCTCGGCCTGCTCGATGAGGCTCAGCACGTCGCCCATGCCCAGGATGCGGCTCGACATCCGGTCGGGGTGGAAGACGTCGAAGTCCTCCAGCTTCTCGCCGGTGGAAGCGAAAAGGATTGGGACGCCGGTCACCTCGCGCACCGAGAGCGCCGCGCCACCGCGGGCGTCACCGTCGAGCTTGGTCAGCACCACGCCGGTGAACCCGACGCCCTCGCGGAACGCCTCGGCGGTGGTGACGGCGTCCTGACCGATCATCGCGTCCAGGACGAACAGCACTTCGTCGGGATTGACGGCGTCGCGGATGGCCGCGGCCTGCGCCATCAGCTCGTCGTCGATGCCCAGCCGGCCGGCGGTGTCGACGATGACGACGTCGAAGTGCTTGGCCCGCGCCTCGGCGAGTCCGGCGGCCGCGACGGCGACCGGGTCGCCGGGCCCGGACTCGGGGGAGGCACCGGGATGCGGCGCGAAGACCGGCACCCCGGCGCGCTCGCCGACGACCTGCAGCTGGTTGACCGCGGCCGGGCGCTGCAGGTCGCACGCCACCAGCAGCGGGGTGTGTCCCTGCCCGCGCAGCCAGGCGGCCAGCTTGCCGGCCAGCGAGGTCTTACCGGAACCCTGCAGACCGGCGAGCATCACCACGGTCGGCGGCGTCTTGGCGAACGCCAGCTGGCGGGTCTGTCCGCCCAGGATGCCGATGAGTTCTTCGTTGACGATCTTGACGACCTGCTGCGCCGGGTTGAGCGCGCCGGAGACCTCGGCGCCCTTGGCGCGGTCCTTGATCCGGGTGACGAACGCGCGCACCACGGGCAGCGACACGTCGGCTTCCAGCAACGCCAGCCGGATCTCGCGGGTGGTCGCCTCGATATCGGCGTCGGTCAATCGACCCTTGCCGCGCAGCCCCGCAAGGGCACCGGTCAATCGGTCGGACAGCGATTCAAACACCCCGACAGCCTAGTGGTGATCGCCAGCCCCGCGCCGCGGGGCGCAGCGGGTCACCCACTCATCGGGCCGAGTGAGCCCGGCGGAGTGGACTCGTCGCCGCCCGTCGGCGCGACACTGCAACCACGCACACGACACGCCGGTAACGGTGTCCGTCGTTTCAGTCTCGGCGAGGCGGCGAGCGGGCTTGAATGGTCGAGTGCTCGAGGTGATCGACAAAGGGTCCTGCACCGACGCGCATCCGGTGCCGCTGCTGTTCGTGCACGGCGGCTGGCATGGCGCGTGGTGCTGGGAACACTTCCTGGACTACTTCGCCGGCGCCGGCTACCGCGCGGTCGCGATGAGCCTGCGCGGACACGGCAACAGCCCCACCCCCAAGCCGCTGCCGAAGGTGTCCATCGCCGACTACATCGACGACGTCCGATCGGTGGCCGACGACCTGGGCGGCGCCCCGGTCCTGGTCGGTCATTCGCTGGGCGGGTTCGTGGTCCAGCGCTACCTTGAGGATCGGCGCGCCCCGGCCGCCGTGCTGGTGGGCTCGGTGCCGCCGCAGGGCGTGCTGACGCTGGCGTTGCGGGTGTGGCGCCGCCGGCCGGCGATGACGGTGGAATCGTGGAGCGACCCCACGCTGCTGAGATTCCTCGCCACCCCGGCGCTGGCCCGCGAGTACCTGTTCTGTCCCGACACGCCCGAGGATGTCGTCGAGGCCTGCCGGCAGCGCGCCGGCGCCGAGAGCGTCCGCGCCGCCATGACCGACCCGATCGTCCGCCGCGTGCGCACCAAGCGGGTGACGACCCCGATCCTGGTCCTGGGCGCCGAGTACGACGGCTTCGTCAGCGTCCGCGAGGTGCGCAACACGGCGCGCGCCTACCGCACCGAGCCGGAATTCTTTTCCATGGGCCACAACATGATACTCGAACCGGGCTGGGCCGACGTTGCCGCACGCATCCATGAGTGGCTGCAGACCCGCGAAGCGGTGAGTCCGACACGATAGCCAGTCGAGTCGTTACTGCGCCGAAAAGCGTTGGCGTGCTAGATTTCACAGCCGCCACTCAATCGAGTTGGCCGCGTCGGCGAGCAACGGAACGGGGGGCCTGTGTCGGTGCCGCTCAGCAGCATCCAGGCGCGGGCCGACAGCGATCCCAGCGACACCGGCGACACCGGCGCGCTGCGTGGCTGGCAGCGCAGGGCGCTGGTGCGCTATCTCGCCGGGCAGCCGCGCGATTTCCTGGCGGTGGCCACCCCGGGCTCGGGGAAAACCACCTTCGCCCTGCGCGTGGCGGCCGAACTGCTCGGTCAGCGCGCCGTCGAGCACATCACCGTCGTGGTGCCCACCGAGCACCTCAAGGTCCAGTGGGCGCAGGCCGCGCAGCGCTACGGCATCGCCCTGGATCCCAAGTTCTCCAACAGCAACCCACGGATCGCGCCGGAATTTCACGGGGTGATGGTCACCTACGCTCAGGTCGCCGCGCACCCGACCTTGCACCGGGTGCGCACCGAGCAGCGCAGGACCCTGGTCATCTTCGACGAGATCCACCACGGCGGCGACGCCAAGACGTGGGGCGACGCCATCCGCGAGGCGTTCGGTGACGCCACCCGCCGGCTCGCCCTGACGGGGACGCCGTTTCGTAGCGACGACAGCCCCATCCCGTTCGTGACCTACGAGGCCGGCCCCGACGGGATCCGGCGGTCGCGGGCCGATCACACCTACGGCTACACCGACGCTCTGGCCGACGGCGTGGTGCGGCCGGTGGTGTTCCTCGCCTACTCCGGGGAGGCGCGGTGGCGCGACAGCGCCGGGGAGGAGCACGCGGCCCGCTTGGGCGAGCCGCTGTCCGCCGAGCAGACCGCGCGGGCCTGGCGCACGGCGCTGGACCCCGCGGGCGAATGGATGCCCGCGGTGATCACCGCGGCGGATCTGCGGCTGCGCCAGCTGCGCACGCACGTGCCCGACGCCGGCGGCATGATCATCGCCTCGGATCAGACCGCGGCCCGCGCCTACGCGGCCCTGCTGGCCAGGCTGACCGGCGAGGCGCCGACGCTGGTGCTCTCCGACGACCCCGGCTCGTCGGCGCGCATCAGCGAATTCGCCGCGAGCACCAGCCGGTGGCTCGTCGCGGTGCGCATGGTCTCCGAGGGCGTCGACGTGCCGCGGCTGTCGGTCGGGATCTACGCCACCAGCGCCTCGACGCCGCTGTTCTTCGCTCAGGCCATCGGCCGGTTCGTCCGGTCGCGCCGCCCGGGCGAAATCGCCAGCATCTTCGTGCCGTCGGTGCCCAACCTGCTGCAGCTGGCCAGCGAGCTGGAGGCCCAGCGCAACCACGTGCTCGGCGAGCCGCACCGCCCGTCCGAGGGCGACCCGCTCGACGGCGATCCCGCCACCAAGACGCAGGACGAGAAGACCGAGCCGGACAAGGGATTCACCTCGCTGGGCGCCGACGCCGAGCTCGACCAGCTGATCTTCGACGGGTCGTCGTTCGGCACCGCCGCCCCCGCCGGCAGCGACGAGGAGGCCGACTACCTCGGCATCCCCGGGTTGCTCGACGCCGAGCAGATGCGGGCGCTGCTGCACCAGCGTCAGGACGAACAGCTGCAGAAGCGTGCCCGCCTGCAGAAGGAGGCCGGATCGCCGGCGGCCGTCGAAGCCCCGTCGGCGACGGTGCACGGCCAGCTTCGGGAGCTGCGCCGCGAGCTCAACACCCTCGTGTCGATCGCCCATCACCGGACGGGCAAGCCGCACGGCTGGATTCACAACGAACTGCGGCGCCGCTGCGGCGGCCCCCCGATCGCGGCGGCCAGCCGCGAACAGCTGCGGGCGCGCATCGAGGCCGTGCGCCAGCTCAACGCCGAGCGTTAGCCCCTAGTCGCCGACGGGTTCCTCGAGCACCTCGACGGCGGGGCCTCCCAACACCGCCAGCAGACTCTGCTCGACCGCGTCCCGCGCGCCGTGCTCGGCGTCGCCGGCCGCCGCGGCCGCTTGTTGGGACACGGTCACGCAGAAGACGTCGGCCGCCGTCGACCCGAAGGTGTTGACCTTCGCCCACACGATGTCGGTGCCCGCGCGTTCGAGCGCGCGGGTCAGCAGCGCCAGCAGCCCGAGGCGGTCCATCGCGCGGACCTCGACGACCAATTGATCGGGTGAGCCCGAGTCGACCCACAGGATGCGGGGTGGGGCGCTCGACCGCGTGACCGGCACCCCGACCTGGACCTCGCCGGCCCGGCTAGTCGCCGCGGCCACGGCGTCGCTGTCGCGTTTCTCCAAAGCGCCCAGCACGTCGACGTCACCACCGAGCGCGCCGGTGAACTGCTGGCGCAGCAGGCCCGCCTCCGGCGGCGAACCGAACAGCGGCGACACCACGAATTCGACGATGGCGAATCCCTCGTGGGTGCTGGCCGATGCCGAATGGATGCGCAGCGAGTTCAGCGCCAGCACGGCCGCGGCTTTCGACACCAATCCCCGCTGATCCGGCGCGGCCATCACCACGTCCAGGCGTTCGCCGCCACTAGGTTTGATGTCGACGTGGACGCCGCGGTCGGTGGCCAGCGAAAGATATTGCGGCGCAGCGGGTTCTACTTTAGGTAGCGGCTCGCCGGCCATCAGCAGCCGGCACCGCCGAACCAGGTCCTCGATCAGCGACGCCTTCCAGTCGCTCCACACCCCGGGACCGGTGGCCTTCGAGTCCGCCTCGGTCAGGGCGTGCAGAACCTCGAGCAGAAGCGCGTCGCCGCTGAGCGCTTTCACCACGCGCTCAATGGTTTTGGGGTCGTTGAGATCGCTACGGGTGGCCACCACCGGCAGCAGCAGGTGGTGGCGCACCAGCTGGGCGAGCAGCTCGACCTCGACCGGCGCCATGCCCAGCCTAGGCCCGATCTCGAGCGCCAGGCCCGCCCCGAGCACGCTGTGGTCGACGCCGCGACCCTTGCCGATGTCGTGCAGCAGCGCGCCGAGGGCGAGCAGGTCGGGTCGCGCCACCCGGGTGGACAGCGGTGCGGCGTTGACGGCGGTCTCGATGACGTGGCGGTCCACCGTCCACTTGTGCGCGACGTCGCGGGGAGGCAGGTCGCGGATCGCATCCCATTCCGGTAGCAGCCGCCCCCACAGCCCGGTGCGGTCCAGCGCCTCGATCGTCGCGACCGTGGTCGGCCCGGCCGACAGCACAACCAGCAAGTCGTCCAACGACTCTCGCGGCCAGGGCACCGGCATCTCGGGTGCGCTGGCCGCCAGGCGGCTCAGCGTGGCGGCGCCGATCGGCAATCCGGTGTCGGCCGACGCCGCGGCCACTCGCAACACCAGACCCACGTCGGTGTCCGGGCGTGCGTCGCGGGCCAGCACGATCTCCCCGGCGTATTCGACGACGCCCTCGTCCAGCGGGCGGCGCTTGGGCCGGCGGACCAATGCCGTCACCCCGCGGCGCGGCAGCGCGTTCTCGGCGGTCCGGATGCCCGTCTCGGCGTGGTAGGCGATCGTGCGCCCCGCGTCGGATAGCTTGCGCGCCAGGTCAAATCGATCACCGATGTGCAGCGCGGCGCTGATCTCGTCGGCGTATTGGGCCTGCAGCTGATCGCGTCCGCGGCCCGAGACCCGGTGCAGCTCGGTGCGCACGTCGAGCAGCGTCAGATGGGCGTCGTCGAGCGAGCCCCCGGGTGATTCCGGTCGGGCCATGCCGTGGCGGTCGATCAGCTGCGCCACCCCCAGCGCGTCGAGCAGTTGCACGTCGCGAAGTCCGCCGCGGCCCGATTTCAGGTCCGGCTCGGCGCGCTGCGCGATGCGGCCACACCGTCCCCAGCGCGCCTGTGTCATCTCGACGAGCTCGTTCATCCGGGACCGAATGGCGCTGCGCCACTGCCGTCGTGCGCCGGCGATCAGTTCGTCGGACAAGCGCGCATCGCCGGCGATGTGACGGGCGTCGAGCATGCCCAGCGCGGCGATCATGTCGGCGTTGGCGACGCCGAGGGCCCCGGAGACGGTCCGCACGCTGTGGTCAAGCCGAACGTTGGCGTCCCACAGCGGATACCACAACTTGTCGGCGACCTTGCCCAGCACGTCGTCGGACTTGTTGTCGTGCAACAGCATCAGATCAAGGTCGGAATACGGCAACAGCTCGTGGCGGCCCAATCCGCCGATCCCGACGATCGCGAAGCCGCTGTCGTCGCCGATCCCGATCTCGGCCGCCTTGGCCATCAACCACGATTCGTGCAGATCCAGCCAGGCGTGTCGCAGCTCGGCGGCGTGCAGCTTGCTGCCCTCAGACAACAGTTGGCGCCGCGCGGCAGCCAGATCGACTGCCCCGCAGGCGCTTTCTGTCCCGGCTGGAGGCCCGGACGAGTCGGGGTCGTTCGGGGTCATGCCCTCCCGGCCCGCCCGGGTCGAATCAGCAATTGACAGCGGATGTCATAGCGCATCGGTTCCGCGCTCGCCGGTGCGCACCCGCACAATGGTTTCCACGGGGCTCACCCACACTTTGCCGTCACCGATCTTGCCGGTGCGTGCCGCCCGGACGATGCTGTCTACGACCTTGTCGACGATGGAGTCGTCGACGACGACCTCGATGCGCACCTTGGGCACGAAGTCGACCGAGTACTCGGCGCCCCGGTAAACCTCGGTGTGGCCCTTCTGCCGTCCGTAGCCCTGGATTTCGCTGACCGTCATGCCCAGGACGCCCGCGTCCTCGAGGCTGGTCTTCACGTCATCGAGCGTGAACGGCTTTACGATCGCGGTGATCAGCTTCATGACTGCTCTGCCTCCACTTTGTCGCCCACTCGCTCCTCCTCCAGGCCGTTGCGGGTATCCGCCACAGGGACCCGGGGCGGCAGAACCGAACCGGTAGCCACGGCGAAATCGTAACCACTCTCGGCGTGCTCGGCCTCGTCGATGCCCGTGGCTTCCGCCTCTGGGTTGAGACGAAGCCCGATGGTGTACTTCAGGATCAACGCCAGGATCAGCGTAACCACCCCAGAGTAGATGAGGACACTGAACGCGCCGACTGCCTGCCGCTCGAGCTGAGCCCAGCCGCCGCCGTAGAACAATCCCTTGGACACGCCGGTGACGCCGTTGATGGCGGGGGTCTCCGGGGCGGCGAGCAGCCCGACCAGCAGCGTGCCGGCCAGACCGCCGACCAGGTGCACCCCGACCACGTCGAGCGAGTCGTCGAAGCCCAGCTTGAATTTCAGGCCGACGGCCAGCGCGCACAACACGCCCGCCACCAGGCCCACCACCAGCGCGCCCAGCACGTTGACCGACGAGCAGGACGGCGTGATGGCGACCAGCCCCGCGACGATGCCCGAGGCCGCGCCCAGCGTCGTCGCCTTGCCGTCGCGGATGCGTTCGGTGAGCATCCAGCCCAGCATCGCGGTGGCCGTCGCGACCGTCGTCGTCATGAAGGTCGACCCGGCGACTCCGTTGGAGCTGGTGGCCGACCCGGCGTTGAACCCATACCAACCGAACCACAGCAATCCGGCACCGAGCATCACGAACGGCAGGTTGTGCGGCCGGAACAACGTGGTGGGCCATCCGCGACGCTTGCCCAGCACGATCGCCAGCATCAGGCCCGCCACACCGGAATTGATGTGCACCGCCGTCCCGCCGGCGAAGTCGATCGCGTGCAGCTTGTTGGCGATCCAGCCACCCTTCTCGGAGGCGAAGCCGTCGAACGCGAAAACCCAATGGGCGACCGGGAAGTAGACGAACGTCGCCCACAGACCGGCGAACACCAGCCAGGCGCCGAACTTCAGCCGGTCGGACACCGCGCCGGAGATCAGGGCGACGGTGATGATCGCGAACATCAGCTGGAACGCCACGAACACGGTGGCGGGCAGGGTGCCCGCCAGCGGAATATCCGTTGCCGCAACGCCTTTGCTCGGATCGGCGGCCACGGCGTTGACGCCGATAAGGCCCTTGAGTCCCCAGAACGACGTCGGCTTCCCGACGACGCCGCCGGCGTCATCACCGAACGCGATCGAATAGCCGTAGAGCACCCACAACACGGTGACCACGCCCATCGCGCTGATGCTCATCATGAGCATGTTCAGCACGCTTCTGGCGCGCACCATACCGCCGTAGAAGAACGCCAGACCCGGCGTCATCAACAGCACCAGCGCGGAACTGGCCAACATCCAGGCGGTATCGCCGGTATTGGGCTGGCCCAGTATCGGGTATGTCACTCGCAATCTCCTCCGGTCGGCCCACGATTGGCCGCCAGACTCACGTCTGATGACCTGACCAGAAGATTGCGCAATCGTTGTTTCGGCAATGGTGCGGCCGTGTTTCGGTGGGATTAACGTCCCGCTCGCCGTGTGAGGGCGGTCAGCCGAGCAACGCGTCGACGAAAGCCGCCGGTTCGAACGGCGCCAGATCGTCGGGACCCTCCCCCAGGCCGACCAGTTTGACCGGCACACCGAGTTCCTGCTGAACCCGAAAAACGATGCCGCCCTTGGCCGTTCCGTCCAGTTTGGTCAGCACGGCGCCGGTGATCTCAACCACCTCGGCGAACACCCGGGCCTGGGCCAGCCCGTTCTGCCCGATGGTCGCGTCGAGCACCAGCAACACCTCGTCGACCGCGGCCCGCCGTGTTACGACCCGCTTAACTTTGTCGAGCTCGTCCATCAGCCCGACCTTGGTGTGCAGCCGGCCCGCGGTGTCGATGAGCACCACGTCCGCGCCCGCCGCGATGCCCTTGTCGACGGCGTCGAACGCGACCGAGGCCGGGTCGGCGCCTTCGGCCCCCCGCACCACCTCCGCGCCGACCCGCGACGCCCAGGTCTGCAGCTGGTCGGCCGCCGCGGCGCGGAAGGTGTCGGCGGCGCCCAGCACGACGCGTCGGCCGTCGGCGACCAGGACCCGGGCCAACTTGCCCACGGTGGTGGTCTTTCCGGTGCCGTTCACGCCGACGATGAGCAACACCGAGGGGTGGTCGGCGTGCGGCAGCGCGCGGATCGACCGGTCCATGCCGGGCTGCAGCTCGTTGATCAGCACGTCGCGCAGCACGGCCTTGGCGTCGGCCTCGGTGCGCACGTCGCTGCTGGCCAGTCGTAAGCGCAGCTGGGAGATCACGGATTCGGCGACCACCGGGCCCAGGTCGGCGATCAGCAGCGTGTCCTCGACGTCCTGCCAGGCGTCCTCGTCCAGGTCGCCGCCGCCGATCAGGCCCAGCACGCTGCGCCCGAGCGCGTTCTGCGACCGGGCCAGCCGGCCGCGCAACCGCTCCAGCCGGCCCTCGGTGGGCGCGATCTCCTCGAGCTCGGCGGCGGTCGCGGGGGCCGGGGCCTCGGGTGCCGGGGCCGGCGGCGCGGGGGCCGGCGGGGGCTGCAGGTCCGAAGGCGGCGCGGCCGGTGCTTCGGGTTCGGGCTCGGGTTCGGGGAGTTCGACCTCGGAGATGGTGCGCCGCGGCGCGTCGCGGGGAATGGCCGCGTCGTCGCCTACCGCGGGCAGACCGGTGGTGTCGAGCCGATCGGCCGTCGTGGTCTGACTGAAGGTGATGCCCGAGGACGCGATGTAGCCGCCGGAGCGGTCGATCGCACCGGGCTCGGGCTTCGCCGAGAAGCTGATCCGGCGCCGGCGATACCGCAGCAGGCCCAGCACCAGCGCGGTGATGACGAGCAGGGCAGCGACGACCGCGATCGCGATCCAAAGACCTTGGGACACGCTGACATTGTTTCAGGGGCGGCGCGGCCGCCCGGCAGCCACCACCTTCGGGCGCGCGATCGGCCCTCGCGATCGCCCTCGCGATCGGCGCTCGCTCGATGGCGCCGACTCGCAGCGCCCGGCTACGACGAACTGGCGACCAGCTGGTCCACCTGCTGGCCACGCATCCGCTGGGAGATGACGGCCGTGATGCCGTCGCCCTGCATGGTCACGCCGTACAGCGCGTCCGCGACCTCCATCGTCGGCTTCTGGTGCGTGATGATGATCAGCTGCGAGCGCGCCCGCAGCAGCTCGAACAGCGAGATGAGCCGCCGCAGGTTGGTGTCGTCGAGGGCGGCCTCCACCTCGTCCATGATGTAGAACGGCGACGGGCGGGCCCGGAAGATGGCCACCAGCATGGCCACCGCCGTCAGCGCCTTCTCCCCGCCGGACAGCAGCGAGAGCCGGGTGACCTTCTTGCCCGGCGGGCGGGCCTCGACCTCGATGCCGGTGGTGAGCATGTCGTCGGGGTCGGTCAGCCGCAGCCGGCCCTCGCCCCCGGGGAACAGCACGGTGAAGACCTCGGTGAATTCGCGTTCGACGTCGGCATACGCCTCGCTGAACACCTGCAGGATGCGGGCGTCGACCTCGTCGACCACCCCGAGCAGGTCCTTGCGCGCGGCCTTGACGTCCTCGAGCTGCGTGGACAGGAAGTTGTAGCGCTCCTCGAGCGCGGCGAACTCCTCCAGCGCCAGGGGGTTGACCCTGCCCAGTTCTGCCAGCTCCCGCTCGGCCCGCTTGGCCCGCCGCTCCTGGGTCGCCCGGTCGTAGGGAATCGGCGCGGGCGCGAACACCTGCTCACCGCGCTCCTTGGCCTGCTCGTATTCGGCCATCTCCAGCTGGGTCGGCGGCAGCAGATTGTCCGGGCCGTACTCGGCGATCAGGTCGGCCGGCGCCATGCCGAACTGCTCGAGCACCATCTGCTCGAGCTGCTCGATCCGCATCGCCGCCTGGGCGTTGGCCACCTCGTCGCGGTGCAGCGAGTCGGTCAGGGCGGCCACCCGTGCGCTCAGCGCATTCACCTCGTCGCGCACCGCGGCCATCGCGGCCGCGCGCTGCTGGCGCTCGGCGGCCAGCGCGTCGCGGATCTTCGACGCGGCGTCGACGACGCCGCTCAACCGCTGCGCCAGCAGCCGCCCGGAATCGGCCACCGCCGCCGCCACCGCGGCGGCGCGTAGCCGCGCCTCCCGCGCCTGCTGGGCCCGCAGCCGGGCCTCGCGTTCGGCCGCCGCGGCGCGGCGCAACGAATCCGCGCGCCCCCGCACCGCGTTCGCCCGCTCTTCGGCGGTCCGCACCGCCAGCCGGGCCTCCACCTCGACGCTGCGCGCCGCTTCGGTCGCGGCGGCGATCTGCTGACGGTCCACGGGTTCTTCCGTCGGCGTCTGCTGGGTCTCCTGGGCGTTGCGCAGCCGGGTCTCCAGTTCGGTGACCTCGGCGACGGTCTGGGTCCGGCCCGCCTCGAGCTCCTCGCGCTGTCGCAGCAACCTGCTCCACTCGTCCTCGGACGTCCGGGCCTCCTGGCCCAGCCGCCCCAGCTGTTCGTACATCCCGGAGATCTCGCTGTCGGATTCGTTGAGCGCGGCCAGCGCCTGCTCGGCCGAGTCCTGACGGGCGGCCTGCTCGGTCAGCGCCCCGGACAGCGCCGCGCTGAGCTGGGCCACCCGGGCCTCGGCGGCGGTCAGCTCGTCGGCGGCCTTGTCGATTTCGGAGGTCACCTCGAGCGTGGACAGCTTGCGGTCCGAGCCGCCGCTCACCCAGCCGGCGCCCACCAGGTCGCCGTCGAGGGTGACGGCACGCAGCCGGGGATGGGCGGCCACCAGCTCCAGCGCCCGGTCCAGGTCGTCGACCACCGCGACGCCGGAGAGCATGGCCGTGATCGCGCCGCGCAGCCGGGCGGGCGCGTCGATCAGGTCGAGCGCCCACAGCGCACCCGCCGGGGCGGGCTGCGGCGCGGGCTGATCGGCGGGCCAGTCCCCCAGCACCAGGGCTGCGCGGCCGCCGTCGGCCTCCTTGAGCGCGGCGACGGCCGAGCGGGCCGCGCCGAAGCTCTCGGCGGCCAGTGCGTCGGCCGCCGAGCCCAGCACCGCGGCCAGCGCCGCCTCGTAACCGGAACGAACCTTGACCAGCTTGGCCATAGGGCCCAAAAGCCCTGTGCCACTGTGGTTTTGGGTGAGCCACGCCGCGCCGTCCTTGCGTTCGAGCCCGATCGCGAGCGCGTCGATGCGGGCCCGCAACGAGGCCACCTGGCGTTCGGCGTCCCGCTCGGCGGACTGCAGTTCGGCCACCCGCTCGTCGGCCAGCCGCAACGCGGCGACGGTGCGCTCGTGGTGTTCGTCGAGACCCACCTCGCCCTGGTCGAGTTCACCGACCCGGCCCTGGACGGTCTCGAATTCCACCTTGGCCTGCTGCGCCCGGGCGGCGGCCTGTTCGATGCGCTCGGACAGGCGCGCAACGCTGTCGTCGATCGATTCGACGCGTGCCCGCATGGTCTCCACCTGGCCGGTCAGCCGCGCCAGGCCTTCGCGCCGGTCCGCCTCCGCGCGCACGGCCGCCATGTGGGCCCGATCGGCCTCGGCGGCTTCGCGCTCACGCTCGGCCAACTTCGCGCGGGCGCCGTCCAGCCGGGTGCGCGCCCCGGCCAGCTCGGCGAGCAGTTGTTGCTCGGCGACCGCGACCTGCTCGGCCTCGGCCTCCAGCGCGTCGGGGTCGGTGTCCCCGGTCGCGACCGGCTCCACATCGAGGTGCTGCGCCCGCTCGCTGGCGATGCGCACGGTCGCCGCCACCCGCTCGGCCAGCGCGGACAGCGCAAACCAGGTGTGCTGAACCGACTCGGCGCGGCTGGACAGTTCGCCGACCGCCGCCTCGTGCGTCGTCAGCTCCTCGGAGGCCACCGCCAGCCGCAAGGAGGCCTGGTCGTGGTCGCGCCGCATGGCGGCCTCGGCCTCGAAGATGGCCTCCCGCTCGCCCTGCCGGTTGACCAGGTCGTCGGCGGCCAGCCGCAGCCGGGCGTCACGCAGGTCGGCCTGGATGGTCTGGGCGCGACGGGCCACCTCGGCCTGGCGGCCCAGCGGTTTGAGCTGGCGGCGCAGTTCGGTGGTCAGGTCGGTGAGCCGGGCCAGGTTCGCCGACATCGCGTCGAGTTTGCGGAGGGCTTTTTCCTTGCGCTTGCGGTGCTTGAGCACGCCGGCGGCTTCCTCGATGAACGCGCGGCGGTCCTCGGGCCTGGACTGCAGGATCTCGTCGAGCTTGCCCTGCCCAACGATGACGTGCATCTCCCGGCCGATCCCGGAGTCGCTCAGCAGCTCCTGAACATCCATCAAACGGCAACCGCTGCCGTTGATTTCGTATTCACTGGCGCCGTCGCGGAACATCCGCCGCGTGATGGACACCTCGGAGTATTCGATAGGCAGCGCGTTGTCGGAGTTGTCGATGGTGACGGTGACCTCGGCGCGGCCCAGCGGGGCCCGCGACGACGTCCCGGCGAAGATGACGTCTTCCATCTTCCCGCCGCGCAACGTCTTTGCTCCCTGCTCCCCCATGACCCAGGCCAGCGCGTCGACCACGTTGGATTTGCCCGAGCCGTTGGGCCCGACGACGGCGGTGATGCCCGGTTCGAACCGCAGAGTCGTCGGCGAGGCGAAGGACTTGAAGCCCTTCAGCGTCAGACTCTTGAGGTACACGGCGAGCCAGACTACCGCTCAAATCGGCCCGGACGGCTGCACCGCGGGGTGTCGGCCCGCCCGAAATATGGCGGCGTTTCGAGCGTTCGGCGCACGGGTCACAGTGGTCACATCAGCCACGGGAGCACGGTGTATGCGCCGCCCGAAACGTGCCAGCGCCGGCGCTAGCACGTTCCACGCGGACGATGGGGACCCCCGACGGGACCGATGTGACGCCTGTGGCCAGCGGGCCCGCCTTCAGCGCCCAGCCGCCGACGCCCGCCGTCAGCGCTCGACGAAACCCTCGAACCGCTCCTGCGGCTGCGACCAGTCGGCGACGACCTTGTCGACCCGGCCCGGCCGCGACGGCCACGCGTCGCCGCCTTCCAGCAGGTGCAACAGCTTCTCGCCGGCCGGCCGCGGCCCCTGGGCGACCACAAGAACGCGGCCGTCGGCCTGGTTGGCCGCATAACCGGTGAGGCCCAGCTCCAGCGCCCGGCACCGGGTCCACCAACGGAAACCGACACCTTGAACCTGGCCGTGCACCCAGGCGGTGAGCCTGGTGTCAGGCTCCGACATCGTTGACCTCGAAGTTCACGGTCGTTCCGGACTTGAGCGTGCGCCCGACCGTGCAGACCTGATCGATCGCGCGGTTGACCACAACCAGCAGGCGCTGCTTCTCCTCGTCGGCCAGCGACGACAGGTCCAATTCCAGGGTCTCCTCGAGCAGCGGATAGCGTTCCTGCTCGCGGTCGGCATCGCCGGAGACCTTCACGACCGCCTTGTAGTCGTCACCCAGCCGGCGGGCCAGCGGCAGGTCGCTGGACATCCCGCTGCACGCCGCGAGCGCGATCTTGAGCAGCTCACCGGGGGTGAACACGCCGTCGACGTCCTCGGAACCGATCAGCACCTGCGCCCCTCGTGAGCTGTACCCGGTGTAGCGGCGAGTTCCGGTGCGTTCCACCCATAGTTCGGCCATGGCTTATTTCTACCGGGCGCCCGACCTGTGCCGCGCGGCATACTGTTCTGCATGTCCACCGTGGTCGCATTCCACGCCCACCCGGACGACGAGGTCGTGCTCACGGGCGGCACCCTGGCGCGGGCGGCGGCGGCCGGGCACCGGGTGGTCGTGGTGACCGCCACCGACGGACGCGTCCACAACGAGGACGAGAACGACCGGCTGGACGAATTACGTTTGAGCGCAAGCATTCTCGGGGCGCATCGGGTGGAGTGCCTGGGCTACGCCGACAGCGGCTACGGACCGCTGTTCTACCCGGATCCACCCGGGCGCACCCGATTCGGCCGCGCGGACCTCGACGAGGCGGCCGGGCGGCTGGCCGGCATCCTGCGTGACGAACACGCCGACCTGCTGCTCAGCTATCAGCCCAACGGCGGCTACTTCCACCGCGACCACGTCCAGGTGCACCACGTCGGCAAGCGGGCCGCCGAACTCGCCGCCACCCCGCGGGTGCTCGAGGTGACGATGCCGCGCGAAATGCTGCTTCGCGTCAGCGATCTCACGCACTTGCTGCGGCTTCCCGAGCCGTACGAACGCGACATCGTGCGCGGCGCGTACGCCCCGCGAGCGACGATCACCCATCGGGTCAACGTCTTCGGGTTCGCGCGCCAGAAACGAGACGCGTTCGCCGCGCACCGCTCCCAGATCGGCGCTTCCGGTCTGGTCGCGCGCGTGTTCGGTCTGCTGCTGCGGTTGCCGCCTCAGGTCTTCGGTGCGTTGTTCAGCCACGAGTGGTTCGTGGACCCGGCGCTGCCCACCGGGACGCTGCGCCGCGACATCTTCGATTGATGCGCCGGCACCTGAAACCTCAACCACGCGGCCGCGGTTGACATTTCGGGCAGTAGAACGAGGAACGATTCATGAACTTCTCCCGGCGCATCACCGCCCCGCAGCGGCGGCAGGCCTGACCCTCGCGGCCGTAGGCGTCCAACGAGCGGTCGAAGTAACCGGATTCTCCGTTGACGTTGACATACAGCGAGTCAAACGACGTCCCCCCTTTGGCCAGCGCGTCGCGCATCACGTCGCCGGCCGCGTCCAGCACGGCGGTCAACTGCTTGCGGCTCAGCGTGTCGGACAGGCGCGCGCCGTGCAGCTTGGCCCGCCACAGCGCCTCGTCGGCGTAGATGTTGCCGATACCGGACACAACCTGCTGATCGAGGAGCTGCCGCTTGATCTCGGAATGCTTGCGCCGCAACACTTTTACCACCGCATCCGCGTCGAAGCAGGGGTCCAACGGGTCACGCGCCAGGTGCGCGACCGGTTCGGGCACCACGCTGCCGTCCACCTCGACCAGGTCGGCGAGCATCCACCCACCGAAGGTGCGCTGGTCGGCGAAGCTCAGCACGGTCCCGTCGTCGAGCAGCGCGGAGATCCGGACGTGGTCGGCGCGCGGCACCGCACCCAGCAGCATCTGCCCGCTCATGCCGAGGTGGACCACCACCGCCGTATCCGTTTGTTGCCCAGCGGGTTCCGTGTCGAGCAACAGCCACAGGTATTTGCCGCGCCGATCGGTTCCGGTGATTCGCGCGTTCAGCAGCCGGGCGGTGAGGTCCGCGGGCCCCGCTTCATGACGACGCACCGCGCGCGGGTGATGCACCCGGACGGCGGTCATCGTCTTGCCGACGATGTGGGCGTGCAAGCCGCGGCGCACCACCTCGACCTCGGGCAGTTCGGGCATCTAGGCGGACACCATCTAGGTGGAGGTCGTCCCCGCGGTGTCCAGCACGTCGAGGGTCTTCCAGGTCTGGGCCGCGGCCTTCTGCTCGGCTTCCTTCTTGGAGCGGCCCACGCCCGTGCCGTATTCGGTCTCGGCCACCACGACGACCGCGGTGAACTCCTTGTCGTGGTCGGGGCCGGTGGAGGTGACGACGTAGGACGGCGCGCCCATGCCGCGCGCCGCGGTCAGTTCCTGCAGGCTGGTCTTCCAGTCCAGCCCGGCTCCCAGCGTCGGCGCGGCGTCCAGCAGCGGCCCGAACAGCCGCAAGATCACGTCGCGCGCGACGTCGATGCCGTGGTCGAGGTAGATCGCGCCCAGCAGCGATTCCATCCCGTCGGCCAGGATGCTCGACTTGTCGGCGCCGCCGGTGTTCGCCTCCCCCCGCCCCAGCAGCAGATGGACGCCGAGGCCCCCGTCGCACAGCTTGCGCGCGACGTCCGCCAGCGCCTGGGTGTTGACCACGCTGGCCCGCAGCTTGGCCAGGTCACCCTCGCTGCGGTCGGGGTGGCGGTGGTATAGCTCGTCGGTGATGGTCAGCCCCAACACGGCGTCGCCCAGGAATTCCAGGCGCTCGTTGGTGGGCAACCCGCCGTGCTCGTAGGCGTAGCTGCGATGCGTCAGCGCCAGGGACAGCAGCTCGTCGGACAGCTCAACCCCGAGGGCGTCGAGCAGGACTTGCCGGGAGCTCACCGCTCACCCCGCGACTCGTCGGACTCCGCGCCGAGCATGCCCGCCAGCTTGGCCCACCGCGGATCGATGCGATCGTGCTGGTGGTTCGGCTCGGCGGCAAGTGAGACACCGCATTCGGGGCACAACCCCGGGCAGTCCGGGCCGCACACGGGCGAGAACGGCAGCTCCAGCCCCACGGCGTCGCGGATGGACTGCTCGAGGTCGATGGTGTCGTCGACGATGTGGCCCACCTCGTCTTCCTCGGTGGTCGCCTCGGTGGTGCTGTCGGGGTAGGCGAACAGTTCGGTCAGCCGCACCTGCACCTGGCTCTCCAGGTTGGTCAGGCAGCGCGAGCATTCACCGGCGGTGGGGGCGGTCACCGTCCCGGTCACCAGGACGCCTTCGGACACCGATTGGATCTGTAGGTCCAGGTCCAGGGGCGCGCCGGCCTCGATCGCGATCATGTCCAGCCCGATCCGCGAGGGGCTGGGCACGGTTTGTCGCAGGGTGACCATGGCCCCGGGGCGGCGCCCGAGCCGGGTGATGTCGAACGCCATCGGCCCGGCACGCCGTGACGCTGCGCCGCGGGCCGATGATGTGCTGTGCTGCCGCGTCATACCGGAAATCCTACGGCGCTGACCGCACAATTCCAGGGCGCGCCCGCCCGGCCGCGGGGCTAGCGCACCGCGTAGTCGTGGGTTCCGGCGGCCGTGCGCAGTTGGTGACGACCGCGCCCCACCGACCGCAGGGTGCCGTTGAGGAATTCCTCGAACTCGGCGAGCTTGTTGTCGACGTAGATGTCGCACTCGCCGCGTAGCCGGTCGGCCTCGGCGTGCGCCGAGTCGATGAGCCGGGTGGCCTCGGCGTTGGCCGCCTCCACCACGCTGTTCTGCGACACCAGGCGCTGCTGCTCCTTGATGCCCTCTTGCACGGCCTTCTCGTAGGAGATGTTGCCGTTCTCCAGCAGCCGGTCGGCTTCGGCCTGGGCGCGACCGACGCTGGCCTCGTACTCGCGCTTGGCTGCCGTGGCGATGCGCATCGACTCCTCGCGAGCCTCGCCGACCATCCGCTCGCTGTGCTGGCGCGCCTCGCTGACCATCCGGTCGGCCTGCGCCTTGGCGTCGGACAGCAGCCGGTCGGCCTCCGCGCGGGCGTGGTTGAGCATGGACTCGGACTCGGTGGTCGCCGAGGACACCATGGACTCGGAGTGCGTCTTGGCGTCCTGCAACATCGAGTCGCGGGCGTCCAGCACATCCTGGGCGTCATCCAGCTCGCCCGGGATCGCATCCTTGATGTCGTCGATCAGCTCCAGCACGTCGCCGCGGGGCACCACGCAGCCGGCCGTCATCGGGACGCCGCGGGCTTCTTCCACGATGGCGCTGAGTTCGTCCAGCGCCTCAAAGACTCGATACACGGCCATACCCTCCTGGCGTCTGCAAAGATCCGGTTGTTACCAGTGTGCCTGGTGATGTCTCTGTGACAGCGGTGGCGACCCCGGTGTGTCGGGTATTTGCCTGTTCGGGGCGCCTCAAACGCCCCGGCGTGCCGCTTAGGTCCAGGTCGCGGGAATCCAGTGTCATCCGAGAGCGCCCGTTCACGCTGTTGACGCGGCCGCGAGGGCCGCGCGAGTGGTTCGTCCATATTCGTCGCCGGGCTCCCGCCGAGGCTTGACGGGCGCGGGCCCGGGGTTTGCGTCGACACGCCGGGTCCCGGCTATGTGCCAGCGATTCTAGGTCCCGGGCGACCGGAGCACTATCGGGACGGTCATCCACGCGTCGGGCACGACGCGTCGAGCGCCTTCAGTTCGGTGACGATCTTGCTGACGATGCCGGCATACGTGCTTCGGCGCTGCTCCTGAGGGGGCGCCTGCGAGCCGGCCGGATCGGCCCGCGCGGCTGAGACCACGGCGACCGCCTGATCGGACAGGTCACCGATGCTGCGCACGTGCGCCGCGACGTCGGGAGCCGAAACGCTCGCCTTGTAACTTCGCAGCCGCTGACTCCACCCCTGGTAGTCGGCAAGGGCCGGCCCGCCGCTGTCGGCCGTGATAAACGCGGGATCGAGCATGTCGCGTTGCGCGACAACCAACCGCTCTACGTCTGCAGCGGTGCGGCAATCGGGCGACGGGCGGTGCGCCAGGTACACCGCCGCCAACGCCCCGGTAGCCAGTAGCACCACGCCGGTGACCGACGCCGCTATCGGACGCCATCGCTGCCCAGCGGGTAGCTCGTATGGCACTGCGGCCAGGGCATCTGCACCGCCCGGGATGTTTTCTAATACGTTCTGCAGCAATGTAACTCGGTTCTCGACGCGACGGGCAACGAACCAGCCGCGGATCCCGACGATCCCGATCAAGGCCGTGAACGCGCCCTGCGGCACGGTTTGACGAGTGTCGTTAGTCGCGGCGCCGCCCACCGTCAGCAGGAGCCAGCTGGCGAACAGTACGCCGTAGATGACGGCAATGCGGTTCGGCGTGGAGCGGCCGTGCCCGAGCCGGATTGCGCCGATGCGCAGCGCCGCCCCTACGGCGGCCGCGCTGGTGGGCACCTCCCCGCGCATGCTCGCCCGAATCGCCCGCGATCGCTCTTCGCGGTCCAGTCCGCGCGTGACTGCCAGGTACTCACGGGAGGCCCGCAGGGTCGACACCACGAGCAGGCCGGCGAAAAGCGCGCTGAAACCTCCGAGCAGGGCAACCCGCCATGGCCAGCTCAGCCCCGACAGCAGGTGCGGCGCGGCGAACGGGGTGATCACAGCGAAGCAGACGGCCACGATGCAGAACTGCACCAGCCAGCGCTGCCACCACGGCACGCCGAGTAGTCGTATCCACATGGCTGGAGTCTTGCAAAAGCCCAGCTGTTCCGCCCCTCACTTATACCCCCATGGGGTATAGTCCACGATTGGACGCGGGCGCCCTATGGTTTAGCGCAGGAGGACACAGTGACGGTGCTATCGGCAGTCGGACACGCCTTGACGCTCGCGGGCTCGATGACGTGGGAAATCTTGTGGGCACTGATCCTGGGCTTCGCCCTCTCGGCGGTGGTGCAGGCCGTCGTGCGGCATTCGACGATCGTGTCGCTGATGGGTGACGACCGCCCGCGCACCCTGGCGATCTCCGCCGGGCTGGGCGCGGCGTCATCGTCGTGCTCGTACGCCGCGGTGGCGCTGGCGCGGTCGCTGTTTCGCAAGGGCGCCGACTTCACCGCCGCCATGGCGTTCGAGATCGGTTCCACCAACCTGGTGGTGGAGCTGGGCATCATCCTGGCGCTGCTGATGGGCTGGCAGTTCACCGCCGCCGAGTTCGTCGGCGGCCCGCTGATGATCGTCGTGCTGGCCGTCCTGTTCCGGTCGTTCGTGCGTAAGCGGCTCGTCGACGCGGCCCGCGAGCAAGCCGAGCGGGGAATCGCCGGGTCCATGGAAGGCCATGCCGCCATGGACATGTCCATCCGGGCCGAGGGCTCGTTCTGGCGACGGCTGTTTTCCCCGGCGGGCCTCACCTCGGTTTCGCACGTGTTCGTGATGGAGTGGCTGGCGATCCTGCGCGACCTCGTCCTGGGCTTGCTGATCGCCGGCGCCGTCGCAGCCTGGGTGCCCGAAAAGTTCTGGCAGGTCTTCTTTTTGGCCGAGCATCCGGGCCTCTCGGCGCTGTGGGGTCCGATCGTCGGTCCCATTGTGGCGATCGTGTCCTTCGTGTGCTCCATCGGCAATGTCCCGCTGGCCGCGGTGCTGTGGAACGGAGGCATCAGCTTCGGCGGCGTCATCGCCTTCATCTACGCCGACCTGTTGATCCTTCCGATCCTGAATATCTACCGCAAGTACTACGGCACCAAGATGATGCTGACGCTACTGGGCACCTTCTACGCCGCGATGGTGGCCGCCGGATATCTGGTCGAATTACTCTTTGGCACAACACATCTCATCCCCACCCAGCGCAACGCGACGGTGATCGAGGCGTCGATCTCCTGGAACTACACGACGTGGCTCAACATCGCCTTCCTGGCGCTCGCGGCCGTCCTGATCGCCCGGTTCGTCACGTCCGGAGGGCTGCCGATGGTTCGCATGATGGGCGGCTCCCCCGAGGCCGGCCAGTCGGAGCATCGGCACTGACCCGGCTCAGGGTTGCGGCAGCCGCACGTCGAGCACCACACAACGCCCTTGCTCGGCCTCGGCGAGCGCCCATTCGACGGCCTTGCTCATCTCCGCCGGAGTGTGCACCGTGCGTCCGCTGCCGCCACACGCCGTGGCCAGCGCGGCGTAGTCGGTGTCGGGGGTGAGCCGGGTTTCGTCGAAGTCGTTCTCCCGCACCGATACTCCCTGCGGATACAAATCCATCACCGGCAACTTGGAGGCCAGATACGACTGGTTGTTCAACACCACCGTCACGAAGGGCGCGCCATGGCGGTGCGCCGACCACAACGCGGCGGTGGGCACGCCGAAGTTGAAGGAACCGTCACCACAGATGGCGACGACGGGCGCCTCCGGCCGGGCGAGTTTGATCCCGAACGCGCCGCCCAGCGCCCAGCCCAATGCCGGTGCGCCCGTATCGAAGAACTGCCCGGGTGGCCGCCGCACCTGTCGGGCCACGGCCGACCGGTTGGTCACGGCCTCCTGGACCACCACCGCGTCGTCGGGCAGCGCGCCGCCCAGCGCGGCCAGCATCGCATCGGGCGCGTCCGCCGGGTGATCGGACGCTGCCCGGCGGGCCGCTTCGCGGTGGCGTTGCTCCGTGTCGGCCTCGGCCTCCTGCCGACGCGCGGCCCACTTCTCCCGCAGCTCGTCGGTGGCCAGCCGCAGCAGCGTCTGCTCGAGCAGCAGCAGCGCCACGCGGGTGTCGGCGGTCAAGGCGACCTCGACCGGAAAAGTCCACAGCGGCATGCTCGGTTTGACCGGATCGCCGTCGATCTGCACCACGCGAGCATCCGCGGGCGGGGCCAGCTGCGCGGGCACCCATGGCACTTCGCAGTCCAACAGCAGCACGGTGTCGGCGTTCTCCAGCGGCGCCGCGTCGCCGACCACGTGCAACGGGTGTCCCAGCGGCAGGTTGGCGCGGTCGCCCTGATCGATCACCGGCGCACCCAGCAACTCGGCGATGCGGCCCAGCACCGTCGCGGTCCCGGGGTCGGCGGCGGTTCGCGACGTGACGATGACAACCCGCTTGCCCGCCACCAGGATTCCCGCCAAGCGACCGAGCGCGCCCGGATCCGGGCCGGGCGGTACGGCCGGCGGCAGCCGGCGCGGCAGCGCGCCGACGCCGTGCTCCATCAACGCTTCTCGCGGCAGCATGACGTAGGCGGGACCGGACGGGCAGGACTGGGTGACCTGGAAGGCCCGGCGGACGATGGGGGCCAGCTCGCGGCCGCGCGGAACCTCCATGTGCCACTTGACGTAGTTGCGCACCACGGCAGGCTGGTCGAGTTGTTCCTGCTGCCAATGGATGTAGGTGTCGCGGTGACCGCGCACCCCCGGCGCCGAACTGTAGGGGGTGCGTCCGGCGAACATCACCACCGGGGTCCCGTTGCGCTGCGCGTTGTGCAGCTGGCAGCCCAGGTTCAGCGTCCCGGCGTCGACGTGCACCATGACCGCCTGCGGTCGGCCGCTGGCCATGTGATGGCCGATGGCTGCCGCCAGCGCAATGCTCTCGTGCAGACACAACACCGCCTGCGGGCTCGGGGTGCCGGCGGCGCGCGCCGCCGCCAGCGCCTCCTGAATCGGCGCGGAATCGGTTCCGGGGTTGATGAAGAAGTGCGCGACTCCCTCGTCGGCGAGCAGCGCGACCAGATCGGCCGCGGCCTCGGGTACGTCGAACAGATTGTCTACCGTCATGGCTGCCGTTCTCCTATCGACGTCGGCGACCTTGCGTACCCCCTCCTCCGGATCAGATCTTCAAGATACGTTCTGCGCGGGCTTCTGCGATCTTTTCCGGTGGACTCCGGTTTGCGTGGCGCGCTCGAATCCGTCGGCCGCCCCTGGCGAGGGGTTCACGGGTAATCGCCGGAGAACTCGGACACCACCGGGTACCCACGGCGCGGCGGTTTACTCCAGGCCGCCACCGGCCTAGTCAACGCGCTTGGCGCGCAATGCTTTCGGTGGCGATCGGCCGGGTCAGGGCCGAGCCGAAAGCCGTTCGCGCAGACGGCGATTGACCGGTTCGGGCAACAGCTCGGAGACGTCACCGCCGAGCATTGCGACCTCTTTGGCCAGCGATGAGGACACGAACGAATAGCGCGGGGCGGTCGCGACGAAGAAGGTGTCCACACCGGCGACGTGTTTGTTCATCTGCGCCATCTGCAGCTCGTATTCGAAGTCGGTGCCGGTGCGCAACCCCTTCACGATGGCGGTCATGCCCCGCGCCCGGACGAAGTCGACGACCAGACCCTGTCCGGCCTCCACCCGCAGGTTGGGGAGATGCGTCGTCGACTCGTTGATCATCGCGATCCGCTCGTCGAGGTCGAACATGCCCTTTTTGGCGGGGTTGGTCAGGATCGCCACCACCACCTCGTCGAACTGAGCCGACGCGCGCTCGAAGACGTCGATGTGGCCCAACGTCACCGGGTCGAACGACCCGGGGCATACCGCGCCCGTCATGCGCGCGATCCGATGCAAAACGAAGCGATGCGAAGGAGCGGCGCCATGACGCGCGCCGCGACGATGCAGAACGAAGCGATGCTAAGGAGCGGCGCCATGACGAATGACGGTACACGCCTACCTCACTGACGCTCGGCCAGCTCCAGACGGGTGTCGCCGTAAACCCGGTGCGGCCACACGGCCCAACCGGCCGGCCACTGCAGCGGCGCGCCGCCGGCCGCACGCTCCACCACCGCAACGCCGCCCGGGCGCACCCAGCCGCGGGCGGGCAGCGCCGAAAGCACGGCCTCGACCTCGGTGGCGTCGACGTCATACGGCGGGTCGGCCAGCACCAGATCGAACGCCACGTCGGTCCCGGCGGCCAGCACGGTCGCCACCGTCCCGCGGCGCAGGGTGGCGCCGGGCAGGCCGACGGTTTCGATGTTGCGGGCGATGACGGACGCGCTGCGCGGATCGGACTCCACGAACAGCGCGGCGGCGGCGCCGCGGGACAGCGCCTCCAATCCCAGTGCGCCCGAACCGGCGTAGAGGTCCAGTACGGCGACACCGGTCAGGTCCAGGCGGGCCGTCAGGATGTTGAACAACGATTCGCGCACCCGGTCGGTGGTGGGCCTGGTGCCGCGCGGCGGGACCGCGAGGCGACGGCCCCCGGCCGCGCCGCCAATGATCCGGGTCACCTGCGAATCCCTAGAGCAGCGTCGACCAGTAGTCCCAAAACCGCGCCATGATCAGCAGGAACACCGCGGTGAACCAGAGCGCGGCGATGGACCATCGCCACTGGAAGAGCACCCACCCCGGGCCGGATTGCCGCTGCTGCAGCGCCGGGCGGTAGGCGATCGAGGCGACCACCACCAGCAGCGAGGCGGTGACGACCCACACCACCATGCAGTACGGGCACAACGCGCCGATGCGATACAGGCTCTGGAAGATCAGCCAGTGCACGAACACCACCCCGACCACCAGCCCGGCCGTCAAACCCAGCCAATACCATTGGGGCAGAGCCACTTTCGTCACCGCCAACAGCCCGGTGACGACCACCACCGTGAAGGCCACCAGCCCCAGCAGCGGGTTGGGGAAACCCAGCAGCGATGCCTGCGGCGTGATCATCACCGAGCCGCAGGACAGGATCGGGTTGATGTTGCAGGACGGCACGTACGCCGGGTTTTCCAGGATGTCGATCTTTTCGATCGTCAGCGTCATCGACGCCACCAGCCCGATCAGCCCGGCGATCAGCACCCACCAGCCGCTGAGCGCCGGCACCCGCGCCCCCGCAGCCGGTTCCGGCGTCAGGTCGCCGGTGGCGTCGGCAGCGTCGGTCGACACCGCACCGGTCACATCGCGGCCGGGGCGACCGCGCCGTCGATGCCCGGAATGTTGCCGACGATCTCCTTGATCTTGTTGACCAGTGCGTCGGGTGTCGACGGGTCGTAGTCCTCACCGTTGATCTTGATGGTCGGCGTGGCGTTGATGTGCGCGGCCGCCGCTTCGCCGGTGACCTTGGACAGGTACTTGCCGCTGTTGATGCAGTCCGGCACCTTGCCCACCACGCCGGCCTCGCGGGCGAGTTCGATCAGCCGCGCGTTGTCCGGGAAACTCTTGCCGGTTTCGCTGGGCTGAATGTCGGTGCTGTACAGCGCGGAGTGGAAGCGCCGGAAGGCGTCCTGGGACTCGTCGGCGACGCACAGCGCCGCGGCGCCCGCGCGCGACGAGTAGTTCTGGTTTCGGGAGCTGTCGAGGATCGACACCATGGAGTAGTCGGCCGCGATGGCGCCCAAGTCGATGAGCCTGGACACCGTCGGGCCGAAGGTGCGCTCGAAGTTGCCGCAGGCCGGACACAGGAAGTCCTCGTAGAACGTCACCACGGCCTTGGGGTTGCTGCTGCCGGGCTGGGTGATCAGCTTGCTCGACGTGACCCGGACCGTATCGCCCGCGCCGGTGGGGCCGGTCTTCTTGTGGTGCGAGGTCACGATGTAGAAGACGAGGGCGACGGCGAAGATCACCACGAATGCGGTACCGCCGATTTGGACGAGCCGGCTCGACTTACCGCCGGAGGCCGACTTCATGTCGAATCGCGGGGGACGTTTGGGTTTGTCGGCCACGGGTTCCCTGATCTTTCGGTACGAGTTGTCGGTCTGCCCGGGTGCGGACAAAGCGATCGGACAAGGCGCCTCTAGATTACCGGCGCCGACCACTCACGGAATCAGACCCGGCTCAGGTGCGCGCGCAGGGCCGAAATCAGCTCGCTGGTCGCGACCATGCTGTCCCCGCCCAGCTGGAACAGGTTGGCGAAGCCATGGGTCAGCGAACCCAGGTAGCGCAGGTCCACGGCGACGCCGGCGGCCCGCAGCGCCTCGGCGTAGCTCTCGCCTTCGTCGCGCAGCGGGTCGAAACCCGCGACCGCGATCAGCGCCGGCGCCAGTCCGCTCAGCGATTCGGCCAGCGCCGGCGACACCCGCGGATCGGTGCGGTCGAGCTCCGAGCGCCGCAGATACTGCGATTCGAACCAGTCGATGTCCCGCTTGGTCAGCAGGAAGCCGCGCGAGAACAGCGTCAGCGACCGGTTCCGGGCGGTGAAGTCGGTCCGCGGATAGATCAGCCATTGCAGCACCGGCGCCGGCGCGCCCTCGTCGCGTGCGATCTGGCTGACGACGGCGGCGAGGTTACCGCCGGCGCTGTCCCCGCCGACCGCGACCCGCCCTGGCGTCGCACCCAGCTCGCCGGCGTGCTCATAGGCCCAGGAGAAGGCGGCGTAGGCGTCCTCGATCGCGGCCGGCGCCGGGTGTTCGGGGGCCAGCCGGTAGTCGATCGACAGCACGTGGATCCCGGCGTCACGGCAGGTCAGCCGGCACAGGCTGTCGTGGGTGTCCAGGTCGCCGATGGACCAGCCGCCGCCGTGGTAGAAGACCAGCAGCGGTGCCGCCTCGCCGCCGGCGGGCCGGTAGTGCCGGGCCGGGATCTGCCCGGCCGGACCGGGCAGCGAGAGCTCGGTGACGTCGACGTGGATCTGCGGACCGGGGAACCCCACGGTCGACTCGCGCATGTGAGCGCGGGAGACCTGCGGGTCGTCGTCGACGACCAGGCCGTCGATGCCGACGGCGCGCAGGCCCGACAGCATAAGCTGCAGCGTGGGGTCCAGCGTGTTGCCGTCGATGATCACCGAGCGACCGCGCACCAGCCCCCGCCTGAGGGCGGTCGGGATCCACGGGATGACCTTGGCCCCGACGCTGGTGACGGCGCTCTGGATCCGACTGGCCAGCGACCCCGAGGCGCGCTCGGCGCCGGACTCGAGCTCCGGTGCGCCTGACAGAGGCCTGGTCATGGGCAACCCCCTTAACACGTGCGTACGCTCGCCGGTTCGCGGCAATTCGGCCCCCGAGCCCACCGCCCGGAGCGTTGCCGGCTCCGGCGGCCACCAAACACGCGGCAAATGCCGCGCGACTCACGCTACTGCAGCGTTACCGTCGCACCGCGCGCGTGGTGCACAGTCCGCGATATCGACGCTTCAGATCCACCCGCGCCCGCGGCGCGGGAGGGCCCGCGCCCAGGTGTCGGTCGGGTGTGTTTACCGGCTCGGTAAGATCGTGGTCCCCAGGTCGGTGGCCTTCATCGGATTGCGAGCGATTTCGACGTGTTCGATTTCGAACTCAGCGCCTCGAATTCGATGCCGGAACTCGGCTCGGTCACACTCTCGAACCTTCAATTTCACAGGCAGGTGAATGAATTGGCTGGCGAGTCGGGCTCCGCCGTACCCTCAATTGCTCTCAACGACGAAAACACGATCCCGGCCCTGGGCCTGGGCGTCGCGGAATTGTCGGATGACGAGACCGAACGCGCGGTGTCGGCGGCCCTGGAAGCTGGCTGCCGGCTGATCGACACCGCCGCGGCCTACGGGAACGAGGCCGCCGTGGGACGCGCCATCGCCGCCTCCGGCATTCCCCGCGCCGAGCTGTTCGTCACCACCAAGCTGGCCACGGCGGACCAGGGCTTCAAGGGGGCGATGGAGGCCTGCAACGCCAGCCTCGAGCGGCTCGGCCTGGACTACGTCGACCTGTACCTGATCCACTGGCCGGCCCCGGCCCTGGGCAGCTACGTCAACTCCTTCGGCGGCATGATCCAGTCCCGCGCGGAAGGCCAGGCCCGCTCGATCGGCGTCTCCAACTTCACTGACGAGCACCTGACGACGGTCATCGACCTGACCTTCGTCACCCCGGCGGTCAACCAGATCGAGCTGCACCCGCTGCTCAACCAGGAAGCGCTGCGCAAGACCAACGCCGAGCACAACGTCCTCACCCAGTCCTACACGCCGCTGGCGCTGGGCAAGCTGAGCGACAATCCGACGGTGAATTCGGTCGCCGGCGAATACGGCAAGACCGCCTCGCAGGTGCTGCTGCGGTGGAACCTGCAGCTGGGCAATGCCGTGGTCTTCCGGTCGGCCAACGCCGAGCACATCGCCTCGAACCTGGACGTCTTCGACTTCGAGTTGGCCGGCGAGCACGTCGATGCGCTCAACGCGCTCAACGACGGCACCCGGCTGCGCCCGGATCCCGAGACCTACGAAGGCGCTTAAGCGGTCCCTATCCCGCCGGGCAGGTCGTCGCGGCCTGTCGCAGCACGCCGGTCGACGCCTGGTCCACCGGCAGCGAGTAAGCGCGTAGCACCGCGATGAACTGCATCGCGTACTGGCAGGCGAACGCCGCATTCGGCGGCATCCATTGCGCCGGTGGCGAATCGCCCTTGTCCTGATTGGCCTGTCCGTCGACGGCCAGTAGGTTGGCCGGATCGTTGGCGAAGCGCAGGCGCTCGGGAGCGGGCCAGCCGTACGCACCCATGTCCCAGGCGTAGGCCAGCGGCACGATGTGGTCGATCTGCACGGATTCGCCGACCTTGGGACCGCGCTGGAAGGCGATGGTCTTGTTGGTGTACGGGTCGTGCAGCGTGCCGGTGGCCACCGCGTCCGGACACCGCTTCACCGACACGTAGGTCTTGTCGACGAGATCGCGGTTGAGGATGTCGTCGCGGGTGTCGCATCCGTTGTGCCCCAGCGGCGCGTCGTTGTCGTCGTCCCAGGCGTCGCCGAACGCCGAGCGCAGGTAGTCGTAGCGGTGCTGGCGCAGCGGCACGACGGCGACGCCGGCGAGCACATCGGTGCCGGGCTGCACCGTCGGAACGTCGGCGCGCGCGGCGTATTCGGCGGCGTGCCGGGCGGTTGAGGACCCGACTGTCTGGTAGGCCACCAGCAACGCCAGCGCCGCCGTGGCGGCCAGCCACAGCAGTACTTTGCGGTTCAACTGCGCCGCTCCTCCCCATCGCGACGCTCTGCATCGTCGCCGGCGGTCAAGACTTGTCCAGGTATTCGATGCGGTCGGTGTCGGTGAATCGCGCCGCCAGCAGCCCCAATCCGGGATTGGACCGGTCCTCGGCGTAGGCCCGCACACAGAAGTCCCGGGCGGCCTCGATGAACTCCAGATGGTCCGCCAGGGACAGCAGCCGCAGCGTGATCGCCTTGCCAGACTGGTTGCGGCCCAACACATCTCCCTCCCGACGCTCCTTGAGGTCGAGATCGGCCAGGGCGAAGCCGTCCAGGGTCTCGGCCACCGCGCGCAGCCGCCGCCCGGCCTGCGAGTCCGGCGCCGACCAGCTGGCGAACAGGCACAGGCTGGGATGCTGGCCGCGCCCGATCCGGCCGCGCAGCTGATGCAACTGACTGATCCCGAACCGGTCGGCGTCCATCACCAGCATCACCGTGGCGTTGGGGACGTCGACGCCCACCTCGATGACGGTGGTGCACACCAGCACATCGACCTCGCCGGCCCGAAAGGCCGCCATGGCGGCGTCCTTCTCCTCGGCGGACAGCCGCCCATGCATCAGGCCCAACCGCAGGTTCGCCAGCTCGCCGGAGCGCAGCCGCGCGTAGAGACCCTCGGCGGTCTCCGGCGCCTTGGCGTTCTGCTCGTCACCGGGGTCGTCGCTCTCGTCGATGCGCGGCGCCACCACGTAGGCCTGGCGGCCGGCGGCGACCTCCTCGGTGATGCGCTGCCAGGCCCGGCCGAGCCACGCGGGCTTGTCCTTGACGAAGATCACGTTGCTGGTGATCGGCTGGCGGCCGCGCGGAAGTTCGCGCAGCGTCGAGGTTTCCAGGTCCCCGTACACGGTGAGCGCGACGGTGCGCGGTATGGGCGTGGCGGTCATCACCAGCAGGTGCGGTGTGACACCGGGACGGGCCTTGGCGCGCAACTGATCTCGCTGCTCGACACCGAAGCGGTGTTGCTCGTCGACCACCACCATGCCCAGGTTGTCGAATTCCACCGCGTCCTGCAGCAGGGCGTGGGTACCCACGACGATGCCGACCTCACCACCGGCGATCTCGGCGCGGATCTGCTTTTTCTGCGCCGCGGTCATCGACCCGCTCAGCAGCGCCAGCCGGGTGCCGTTATCGGCGCCACCCAACTGCCCCGCCATCGCCAATGGACCAAGCACGTCTCGTATCGACCGAAGATGTTGCGCGGCAAGCACTTCGGTCGGCGCCAGCAGCGCGCACTGATATCCCGCGTCGACCATCTGCAGCATCGCGAGCACCGACACGATCGTCTTGCCCGAACCCACCTCGCCCTGCAGCAGTCGATTCAACGGCCGGCTCGCCGCGAGCCCCTCGGACAGCACGCCGAGCACCTCGCGCTGTCCCGCGGTCAACTCGAACGGCAAGCGCCCCAACAGTTCTGCGGCCAAGCCGTCCGGACGCGGCGGCGCCGGCGGGCCCGACTCCGACAGCTCACCGTGGCGGCGGGCCACCAGCGCCCACTGCAGACCGACGGCTTCGTCGAAGGTCAGCCGCTCGCGCGCCCGCTGGCGCCGCTGCTCGCTCTCGGCGAGGTGGATGTCGCGCAATGCCTGGTCCTCGGAGACCAAGCCGAATTTCGCGCGCAGGTCCTCGGGGAGCGGATCCGGCACCGGGTCGAGCACGTCGAGCACTTGGCGCACGGTGGAGAAGATGGTCCAGCTCTGCAGCTTGGCGCTGGCCGCATAGATCGGGAAGAAGTGGCGTTGGTAAGCGTCCGCGATGTCTTCGCCGGTGGTGGCGTGCGAGGCGTTGGCGATGCTCTTGAGGGACACGGTGCCGCGGTTCTTCCCGTCCGGCGCGTCGAGGAGCAGAAACGCGGGGTGAGTGAGCTGCATGACGTTCCTGAAGAACCCGACCTCGCCGGAGAGCATCACCTTGGTGCCCGTGGTGAGGTCCTTTTTGATGTAGTTCGCGTTGAAGAACGTGGCGGTCACCCTGCTGCGCCCGGAGCCGAGGGTGATGCGGTGACACATTTTCTTCGGGTTCTTCTTCATCGGAAACGTCTCGGTGTCGGTGATCGTGTCGATGATGGTGACGTGTTCACCGGCCGGCGGCCGTTCGTCGTCGGCGTCCCACCGGCTGGCGCCCTCGGTGTAGCTGCGGGGGTAGTGGCGCAACAGGTCGTCGACGGTCCGGATGCCGAACACCTCGTCAAGGAGCCCCACGACCTTCCCGCCGACGGCGTAGTCCAGCCGGTCGCGCAACGACACCATCGCTACTCGACCCCGATCAGGAGCGCGTCACCGTGATGGCCGGTGCGGTAGGTGACCAGTTCGGTCCCCGGGTGGTGGTCGTGCATGTGTTCTTCCAGGATGTCGCCGACCGCGCCCGCGTCGCCGTCGGTGTCGATGCCGGCGCCCAGCAGCACCGTCACCAGGTCGCCGCCGGAGGCCAGCAACAGATCGAGCAGGCCGATCGCCGCGCCGACCGCGTCGGCCGCCACGATCAGCACCTCGTCGCCCGCGATGCCCAGGCCGTCGCCGGGGCGACAGCGCCCCGCCCAGGTCAGCGCGCTCTCGGTCGCGATGCGCACCGAGCCGTGCCGCGCGGCACCGGCGGCGCGGGCCATGGTGTAGCCGTCGTCCACCGCCTGCCGGTCGGTTTCGTGCACGGCCAGGGCCGCCAGCCCCTGCACCATCGACCCCGTCGGGATCGGCACGACGTCGATCCCCCAGCCGATGGCCGCGGTGCACCCGGCCACCAATTCCTCGGCCGCCACGTAGCCGTTGGGCAACACCATCACCTGCGCGGCACCGGTGTCCACGATGGCCCGCATCAGTTGGTGCGCGCTGATATTGGTGACGGAATCGTGCCCGGCCGGGCCGCGTTGCAGCACGCTGGCGCCCTCCCCGGCGAACAGCTCGGCCGCGCCGTCACCGTCGACCACCGCCAGCACCGCGCGCTCCCGCGTCCAGCCGCCGGCGGGCAGCCCCGGGGCGCCCGAGCTCAACGCCGAGATGACGATGCGGCTGAGCCGCCCGGCCGCCAGGCCCGCTTCGACGGCGGCGCCGGCGTCGTCGGTGTGAACGTGGACCGAGTAGGTGCGCTGCGACGACGGCGCCGACGCGATGCCCACCGAATCACCCAACTCCCCCAACCGATCTCGCAGCCTGTCCGCCGCCGCGGGCTCGCAGCCGTCCAGCCGGTACATCACCTCGAAGTGGGGCGCCGGGCGCTGCGCGGGCGCCTCCGGCTGCAGCGCCCGCGGGGACAGCTCGTACACCGTACGGGCCGGGGCCTGCCCGGTGATGGTGCAGCGCAGCGCGTCCAGCAGGACCAGCAGACCGCGCCCGCCGGCGTCCACGGCGCCGGCGTCGGCGAGCACGTCGAGCTGTTCGGGGGTCTTCTCCAGCGCGACCACCGCCGCGTCACCGGCCGCGATGACCGCCGCCACCAGCCCATCGCCGGCCTTGGCGCACTGCGCGACGGCGGCGGCGGCCGCCCGCAGCACCGAGACGATGGTCCCGGGGATCTCCTCCCCGCCCATCGAGCTGATGACCAGCTCCACGCCGCGCTGCAGCGCCGCACCGAGAATGGCGGCGTCGATGTGGGGCAGTTCGCCGCCCGCGTCGGCCGCCGCGGTCGCGGTGACGTCGGCGACGCCCCGCAGGATCTGCGACAGGATCACGCCGGAATTGCCGCGGGCGCCGTTCAGCGCCCCGGCCGACAGGGCCGCCGCGGCCCGGGCCACGCAGCCCGAGCCGCCCTCGGCGCCCGCGTTGGCCTCGGCCAGGGCGGACCGCATGGTGAACAGCATGTTGGCCCCGGTGTCGGAGTCGGCGACGGGGAAGACGTTGAGCCGGTTGATCTCGTCGATGTGCGTGATCAGGTCGCTGACGGCGGTGTGCGCCCAGTCGCGCAGGGTGATCGCGTCCAGGAGACGTTCCTGCGACGTATCAGCAGTGCCCAGTCTGACCCACCTCCTCCGCACCAGTCCTCCGGTGGGCGCCAGCGTAGCCCGGCGTCGGAGCCGTTGCGCTCAGTTGCTCCGCGCCGTTGAGGAAGATCGGGCGGCCAGCATCAGACCCCCCGGGGGCGAGGTCATCACCGACGCCGTTGACCCCGGCAAGAATAAACCGTGGTCGCGCTTAATAACCCTGCCGGATACCGGGATTGGCCTGCCCCACGAGCATGCGCTGATTGCTGCCATCGCGGTTCACCCCGTAGCGGCTCATCTGGTAGTTCATCGACGCGCACGCGGTGGCCACCGGATCCCATGCCGAATTCGAAGTTCCCGCCTGGTGGAACATCGCGAACGTATCCGGCATCACCTGCCACGGACCCCGGGTTGCATGCAGCGGGCCGCCGTCGGGCTGGGGCGGTCCGTAGGCGTTGCTGTCCGAGAGGTTGATCGCGCCCGAGTGGAACTGCGCCTCATGATCGGCGATGGTCATCATGCCGTCGATCCAGCGGCCACGGGCCGGCGGCTCGGTAATGCCGATCCTGTCGAGCGCCTCCTCGAGGTAGCCGCGGATCGCCTCCGGTCCCTCCGGCCACGTGCCCCGGCCCTCGAAACCCACCTCCGACAGCTGGATCGGGCCCCGCGCGGCGGCCGCCGGCGGCACCGGAGCGAGAAGGGCGGGAGGCTGCCACCAGGAGGGCGCGGCACCGGCCGGGCCGGGCCACGACGCCTTCGGGCCCAGCCCGTCCTGGACCGTCGAGCTGACGCCGGCGGTGCTGCCGATGGCGAGGCTGCCGAGCGCCGTCACCACCACATACGCCGCCGCGACCCGGCGGACCCGCGAGACCAGCCGTCGTATCGCCGCCGGAACGCCCCGCCGATCGCCGGCGCGGGCGCAACCTCCGGTGTCTTCTGCGCGCGCAACCACCCCGCGCACTCCCCTCAAGCCTGCCGATGTTTGCTCCCCAGCCTCATCCGCAACTCCGCGCAGGCCGGCGCCGCCAGGAAAGGCCTTCAGCCGGCCCGGCGCACCGTCGCGTGCCCACAGGCAGCGACCGCGCCGACCATCGGCGGCGCTGTCATCCTAACGACCGGGCGTCCGAGGAGCCCGGATTTGCCCTGGTACTGTGATCGACTCGATGCTGACGGCTTCGGGGGGCGCGGCGCACACACCTGGGTGCGGCGTGACCCGGAGCTTGGCCGTTGACGTTTTGGTGGTTGCCAGCCCAGTCGGTATCCTGGTTGGGCCCGGGTGGACCCGGGCTGTCCCGGCCAGATTGCCGGACCCCCGAGATTTGAGGAGCTTGAACAATGGCCGCTGTGTGCGACATCTGCGGGAAAGGCCCCGGCTTCGGTAAGTCGGTGTCGCACTCCCACCGCCGCACCAGCCGCCGGTGGGACCCCAACGTTCAGACCGTGCACGTCGTCACCCGTCCGGGCGGCAACAAGCAGCGGCTGAACGTCTGCACGTCCTGCATCAAGGCCGGCAACGTCGTTCGCGGCTAAGTGGCGATCGCAAGCGCGGCGTAGCCGACGCCGGGGGCACCTCCCGCTTGCGGGGGACGGGTCGCGACCATCGGCTAGACGCCGCAGCTACATGACGACGTGGCCGGCATCCACCGGGATCGACACGCCCGTCACATAGCGGGCTTTCGGGCCGGCCAGCCACAACACCGCTTCGGTAACATCCTGCGCTTCGACGAGCGGCACGTCCGGCAGCAGCATCTGCGAGACCGCCGGGTTCGGGTTCTCCAGCATCCGGTTGACGACGAAATCGTTGAGGATCATCGGCGTCATGACACCGGCCGGGTGGATCGAGTTGACCCGAATCTTGTGCGGCGCATAGGCATTCGCGGCCGAACGCATCAACCCGACCACGCCGTGTTTGGACGCGGCGTAGGCGAACATCGCGGCGCTGCCATCACCGCCGCGGCCGGTCAAACCCTGCGACGAGCTGATCATCACGATCGAGCCGCCGCGGCCCTTGCGGATGATCGACGGCACCGTCGCGAGCAGCGTGTGCCAGACCCCCTTGAGGTTCGTGTCCACGATCGAGTTGAACACCGGCTCGGAATGGACCTCGGTCTCCCCGATCGCGACCACTCCCGCGTTGGCGATGACGATGTCCACCTCACCGATCGCGTCGATCGCACCCTGCACCCCGGCCTCCAGCTGCGCCAGGTCGCGTACGTCGGCGACCACGGGCAGGGCCTTGCGACCCGCGGCTTCGACCAGGCGTACGGTCTCGGCGAGATCGGATTCGGTCCCCAGGGCGTAGGGAATCGCCTCGAGATCGGCGCAGATGTCGACGGCGATGACGTCGGCCCCCTGCTCGGCCAGCGCCACGGCGTGGCTGCGGCCCTGTCCGCGCGCGGCGCCGGTGATGACGGCGACCGTGTTGTCGAATTCGCCCATGACTACACCTCCAGTCTCGTGCCGGTCTCGCGTTCGGCGAAGTCCACCAGCCGCGCGGCCGTGTCGTAGTCGCAGGCCAGGGGCGTGCGGCCGATCAGCACCGGGCCGCCGCGCAGCCCGAACCTGCCGCTGACCCCCACGTAGCTGCCCGGCGGAATCGGCTCGCTGATGCAGTACAGCGTGGGCGCCGCGCCCTCGTCGATGTCGTTGGCCAACCGGTCGGCCACCACCTTGACCCCTTTGTGGGCCACCGCCTTTAGCGGCGAGTCCCCGAGGTTCGACAGGTTCGAGGCCACCCAGCCCGGGTGGGTGAGCTGCGCGACGATCGGCGATCCCGCCGCGCGCAGCCTGCGGTCCAGCTCCAGCCCCCACAGCATGACCGCGAGCTTCGACTGCGCGTAGGCGCCCAGCCTCGTCCACTTGTGCTGGCGCAGGTGCGGGTCGTCGAGCCGCAGCGTCGCCGACCGGTGCGCATCGGAGCCCACGTTGATGATCTGCGAACGCACCCTTTGCAGGAGCAGATTGGTCAGGGCGAACGGTCCGAGCAGGTTGGTGCCCAGCGTCATCTCGAAGCCGTCGGCCGTCTCGGTGCGCCGGTCCGTCAGGGCCCCGGCGTTGTTGATCAGGATGTCCACCGGTTCATCGATGAGGTCCGCGAAGGCGCGCACCGACGACAGGTCGGCGAGGTCGAGCTTGATGACGGCGGTCGAACCGCCCATTTGGGCGGCGCGCTGCTCGCCGAGTTCGGTGTTGCGCACCGCCAGGATCACGTGCGCCCCGGCTTTGGCGAGCGCACGCGCGGTGCCGAGCCCGACGCCGTTGGTCGCCCCGGTCACGATCACGCGTTTGCCGGTGAGGTTGCCGAGCCGGCTCGGCGTCCACGGTAAGGTCACGGCGATCCAGAGTAATGGTCGGTTCTATGTAAGTTGGACCGGTTCTGCCAACATTGTTGCGGAACGGTGCGGAAGACTCCCGAGGCGGTTCGACATGACTGGCAGCGCCACCGAGATCACCAACCTCATCTACACCTATGCGCAGCTTCTCGACGGCGGTGACCTGGACGGGGTGGCCCGGCTCTTCGAGCACGGCCGCATCTGCGGGGTCGAGGACGGGCCGCCGGAGACGGTGTTCGCCGGCTCGGCCCGGGTGCGCGAGATGTACGAGATGGCCACGCGCATCTACGACGACGGCACCCCGAAGACCAAACACAACACCACCAACGTGCAGCTCTACATCGACGAGGCGGCCGGGACCGCGCAGAGCACGTCCTATTACTGCGTCACGCAGGCCACCGACGACCTCCCCCTGCAGGTCATCGTGACGGGGCACTACAAGGACACCTTTCACCGGGTGGACGGGGCCTGGTGCTTTGACAGCCGCACCATGTTCGTCGACCAGGTCGGCGACGTCAGCCAGCACCTGAAGTTCTGACCCGTGCCTTCGGCGAGCGCGTTCTTCGACCCGGCCGCCGTCATGGCCGACGCGCAACGCAAGGAAGCGCTGACCGACTGGGGCCCGGGCGAATTCGAGGGCCCGCTGCGGGTGCTGCTGGCCGACTACGCGCGCGCCGACCTCAACGACATCGGCGTGCACATCCTGCGCTCGGGCATCGTGCACAGCCTGCGGATGCGGCTGCGCGCGCAGGAGTGGATCCGGCGCCACCCGGAGATCCTCGACGAGCGGGTGGCCGCGCCGATCGTCGTCGTGGGGATGATGCGCAGTGGCACCACGCTGCTGCAGCGGCTGCTGGCCGCCGACCCGCGCTTCGTCTGCGCTTATGGATGGGAGGTCGTCGAGGTCGCGCCGCGGCTGAACCATCGGTTCACCGACGCGCCCGATCCGCGCATCGCGATCAGCGAGGTCCGCGAAGCGAAATCCCGCGAACTGGCGCCGGAATTGTTCTCGATTCACCCGATGTACGCCAGGCAGGCCGAAGAGGAGATCGTCTTCCTGGCCGACGCGTTCTTGTCGCACGTTCCCGAGTCCGGGGCACACCTGCCGCGGTACCGGTCCTGGCTCAACGACCAGGACTTCTCCCCCGCCTACGGGTATCTGCACCGGATGCTGCAGTTCCTGCAGTGGCAGAAACGACAGTGCGGCATCACCGGACAGCGCTGGGTGCTCAAATCGCCTGCGCACCTTGGGTATTTGAACCTGCTGCGCGCCCAGTTTCCCGGCCTGCACATCGTGCACATGCATCGCGACCCGCGCACCACCATCGCGTCGGGCGCCAGCCTGAACGCGACCCTGCACGCGATGCACGCCGACACCGTCGACGTGCATCGGGTCGGCGCGCAGTGGCTGGAGCGGATGGGCTGGACCAACGACCGGGCGATGGCGATCCGCGGCGGCTGGACCGATCAGGATGCCGTGGTCACCGACATCGGGTTCGATGAGGCGGTGGCCGACCCGATCGGTCAGGTGGCCCGGGTGTACCACGCCATCGGCCTGCCGCTGACCGTGCAGGCCGAGGACGCGATGCGGCGCTGGCTGGCCCACCGTCCCCACGAGGTGCCGCGGCCGCCCTACGGGCTGGACAACTACGGCCTGCGTCCCGAGCACGTCGACGAACGATTCACGTTGTACAACAAGCGTTTCGGACAGCACATCGGAGGAACAGCACATGCCTGACGACCCGGTCGCGACGGCGTCGCAGCACGAGCAGGAGCTGGCGGCCCTCGACCTGATCGAGCACCCTACCGTCAAGGCCGCCTACCGCACGGTCGCCGAGACCTGGCTCGGTCGCGCCAAGGCGTCCGACGCGATGCGCGAACGGTTCGACGACGCGTTCGCCGAGGTGATGTTCTCCGCGGCGGTGTGGTCGTCCAACCAGGACAAGCTGCGACCGAAGGTCAGCTGCATCACCCGGCTCGCGCATCCGGTGGACGGCCGCCGCATTCCCGGATCGCGGTGGGGCATCGACAATCCCGACAGCATCTACCGGGTGATCCCGATCTCGGGCGACGAACGCTACGAGATCCGCGGCCGCGTCGGCGAGCACCGCATGACCGAGAACTACTTCACGCTGTGGGACGCGCACATGGGCACCGTCGCCGTGCTGAACGGCCGCACCATGCAGGTCGACTCCGACGGCAGCTACACCATCACCGTCGACTCCGACCCGGCCGGCGGCCGGCCCAACCACGTGCAGACCTCGCCGCAAGCCCACGAGTTCTACATCCGCGACGTGCTGCTGGACTGGGGTCTCGACGACCCGAATCACATTGAGGTGCAACGCCTCGGCGGTCCTCCGGCCACGCCGGCGCGCACGCTCGACGAACAGGCGGAGGCCACCGCGACGATGATGGCTTACTTCGCCGACTTCACCGGCAAGCTCAGCCACGGTGTGTACAAGATGCCCGCCAACCACTTCAACCTGGCGTGGTCGGCGGACAAGGTCGGTGCGATGCGCAACCAGGTCTACGTGATGGGCCGGTTCGACCTCGCCCCCGACGAGGCGTTCGTCGTCGACCTGAACGACGGTGGGGCCGAATACTTCACGGTGCCGCTGAGCAACATCTGGGGCACCACCCTGAATCTCGTCGACCGCACCGGCAGCCTCAACAAGGCGCAGTCGGTGGCCAACGAGGACGGCAGCTACACCTATGTGATCTCGCCCGTCGACCCCGGCGTGGCGAACTGGATCGACTCCGACGGTCTGCGGGAGGCCATTTTGACGTTGCGGATGGCGGAGTTCGGTGCGGCCGGTCCGCGCGAAGACCTCGGGGCACGCGGCCGGGTGGTCAAGCTGGACCGGCTCGACGCCGAGGTGCCGCACTTGCCGCGGGTGAGTGAACAGCAGCGCGCGGCGGAGCTGGCGCAGCGGCGCGCGGCCTATCTGCGGCGCCTGCCGGAAGGGACGATCTGACCATGTCGCGCTGGCTGATCACGGGATGCTCCACGGGTTTCGGCCGCGAAATCGCGCGCGCCGCACTGCAAGCCGGACACAGCGTGGTGGTGACCGCGCGGCGGGCCGAGGCGGTGCGCGACATCGCCGACGAATTCGGCGATCGGGCCGTGGCCGTCGCGCTCGACGTGACCGACGCCGCCCAGATCGCGGCGGCGGTGTCGGCGGCGGACGAGGCGTTCGGCGGCATCGACGTCCTGGTCAACAACGCCGGCCACGGCTACCTGTCCTCGGTGGAAGAGGGTGAGGACGCCGAGGTCCGAAAGCTGTTCGACGTGAACTACTTCGGGGCGGTCGACATGATCAAGGCGGTGCTGCCGGCCATGCGCGCCCGCGGATCGGGGCACATCATCAACATCTCCTCGATGACCGGGCTGGTGGCCAACCCGCCCAACGCCTACTACTCCTCGACCAAATTCGCGCTGGAGGCGGTCACCGAGGCGCTGGCCGCCGAGGTGCGCCCGCTGGGCATCAAGGTGACCGCGATCGAGCCCGGCGCGTTTCGCACCGACTGGGCCACGCGGTCGATGAAGGAGTCCGGCAGCCCGATCGCCGACTACGCCGACGTGGCCGCGCGCAAGGACCTGATCAAGCAGTTCGCCGATCACCTGCCCGGCGACCCGCGCAAGGTCGCCGAAGCGGTGCTGATGGTGACCACGCTCGACGAGCCGCCGCTGCGACTGCTGCTCGGTCGTGACGTGCTGAAAGCCATGCGGGACAAGCTCGCCGCGCTGTCGGCGTCGATCGAAGAATGGAAGGCCGTCACGAAAAACGTGAATTTCGCGGATTCGTGACGCCACTCAGTCCCGCACGATGAGGACCGTCTTGCCCGCCCGCCTGCCGTGGTCGCGGCTTTCGAACGCCTCCCGGCCCTCGTCGAGTGCGAACGTCGCGGCGATAGCGACGTGCAACCGGTCGCTGTCGACCAGCGCGGCAAGTTCGTCGAGCTGATCTCGATTCGGTGTGACGATGAAAAAGGTTGCGGTGACGCCGAATTCCTCGGCCCGACCCTCCGGAGGCGGTGCGGACAGCGTGACCAGCCGGCCGCCGCGGCGCAGCACCCCGAACGACCGCTCCAACGTCGGCCCGCCGACCGTGTCGATGACGACGTCGTAGCCGGCACCGGTTTCGTCGAATGCCTCGGTGCGCACGTCGATCACCCGCTGCGCGCCACACCCGCGCAGCAGGTTGGCGGTGTCGCTGCGCACGGTCGCGGTCACCCGCGCGCCCAGCATCGCGGCGAGCTGCACCGTCAGTAGGCCCACGCCCCCGGCACCGCCGTGCACGAGCACGCTCTCTCCCGGCTGCACGGCGGCGTGGTCGACCAGTGCCTGCAGGGCGGTCAGCCCGGCCAGCGGCAGCGCGGCGGCGACGGTGTGCGACACCGTCGCCGGCTTGCTCGCCAGGTCGGCGGCGGGCACGGCGACAAAATCGGCCGCCGCGCCGTCACGGTCGAACCGGATCAACCCATACACCTCGGCGCCCGGCGCGAAATCCGACACGTCGGCGGCGACCGCTTCGACCACACCCGACACCTCGTGGGAGGGGATCACCGGCACGCGGCTGACGCCATCGCGGGTCCAGGTCTCGTCCCAGGTCAGCTCGTCGAAGGTGATCCCGGCCGCGTGTACCGCCACCAGCACTTCCCCGGGGGCCAACACCGGTCGCGGGGCCCGTTCGAGCACCAACTGCTCCGGGCCGCCCCGCCGGTGCGCCCGCAGCGCCGTCATCTCGGTCATGGCAGCCGCCAATCGATCGCGTCGGCACCCATCCCGGTCAGCAGCTCGTTGGCGCGGCTGAACGGGCGCGAACCGAAGAACCCGCGCGACGCCGACAGCGGGGACGGATGCGGCGACTCGATGGCCACGCAATTTCCTTGCGCGAGAATCGGTTTGAGGGTCGACGCGTCACGGCCCCATAGGATCGCCACCAGGGGCCGCGACCGCTCGGTCAGCGCCCGGATGGCGCATTCGGTCACCGCCTCCCAGCCCTTGCCGCGATGCGATGCCGGGTTGCTGGGGCGCACCGTGAGCACCCTGTTCAGCAGCAGCACGCCGCGCTGCGCCCACGGCGTCAGGTCGCCGCAGGAGGGCGGCGGATGGCCGAGGTCCGCGGTGTACTCCTGAAAGATGTTGGCCAGGCTGCGGGGCAGCGGTCGTACCTCGGGTGCCACCGAAAAGCTCAGGCCCACAGCATGTCCGGGCGTCGGGTAGGGGTCCTGCCCGACAATCAGCACCCTGACGTCGTCGAAGGGATAGGTGAAGGCGCGCAACACATTCGGCCCGGCCGGCAGATATCTGCGCCCGGCCGCAATCTCTGCCCGCAGGAACTGCCCCATCTCAGCCACCTGGTCGGCCACCGGCTGCAGCGCACTCGCCCAACCCGGCTCGACCAGCTCCCCCAACGTACGCGCGGTCATCACCGGTTGCCCGCGATCGCGTAAACGGTCACCGCGTCACCCTAATACGATTGCCAGCCGGCGTGGCCGCTCCACTCTTGATCGTCGACGAGCACCCGCGCCGGCCCGTCGAGAACCCGCCCGATGATGCGCCAGCCGGCCGGCGCGGGACCGGCGAAACACGCCACCAGGGCATGGTCCTCGCCGCCGCCGAGCACCCACTGCCACGGATCGGAGTCCGCGGCCGCGGCGGCGGCGCCGAGCGCGTCGCGGTCGGCGGCCAGCGCCGCCGTGGACAGATCCATGCCCACCCCCGACGCCTCGGCCACATGACGCAGGTCGGCGATCAGGCCGTCGGAGACGTCGATCATCGCGAGCGCACCCCCGGCCGCCGCCGCCGCTCCCTGTCCATAGGGTGGCTCCGGCACCAGATGCCGGCGCCGCAGCTCGTCGAAGTCGGCAATCCCGTTGCGCCACAAAGCCAATCCCGCAGCCGAGCGGCCCAAGTCACCTGCGACGGCGATCAGCGCACCGGGCTGCGCGCCCGATCGCCGCACCGGTGCGCGCCCGTCCAGGTCGCCCAGCACCGTCACCGAGATGACCCACTGCGGGCAGTGCACCAGGTCACCGCCGGCGATGCCGGCGCCGACCCGTTGCGCCTCGTCCCACATCCCGTCGACCAGCGCGTCCACCCGCGCCGCCGGTGTGTCACCGGGCGCCCCGAAGGCGACCACGAAGGCGGTCGGCCGCCCGCCCATCGCCTCGATGTCCGCGGCGTTCTGGGCGATCGCCTTGCGACCGATGTCGTGCGGCGTCGACCAGTCCAGCCGGAAGTGCCGATCCTGCACCAGCATGTCGGTCGACACCAGGCAGCTCCCAGCACCGGACGACACCAGCGCCGCGTCGTCTCCGGGCCCGAGCACGACCGCGGCGGGCTGCCGGCGACCCCGCACCAGGCGATCGATCACGGCGAACTCACCGAGTTGTCGCAGCGACGGGGACTCGCCCGGTTCGTCTTGCACGCCACCCACGATAGGGCTCCCGCCGTCGCTCGGACCGGCCGAGAATAAATTGGCGTGGACGTCGACGACGGCGATAGTGGTGAGCAGACAAGGAGGTGCGCGGCGGTGGCAACCCAACCGGACGCCGATGGCGGGCCGCCGCGTGCGCTGATCATCGCCGCGATCGTGCTGGCCGTCGCCACGATCGGGGTGATCCTGGCCATCGCGGCGACCCGGGAGGCGCCCCCGCGTGCGGTCGCCGTGCCCGCGGTCCCGGCGCCGCAGGCCGGCGGGTCCGGCTGCCGTGCGCTGATGGGTTCCCTGCCGCAGCGCCTCGGCGATTACCAGCGCGCGCCCCTCGAGCAGCCCGGCCCGCAGGGCGCCGCCGCCTGGCGCGCGGCGCCGGACAGCGACCCGGTGGTGCTGCGCTGCGGGCTGGACCGCCCGGCCGAATTCGTGCTCGGCGCCCCCATCCAGGTGGTCGACCGGGTGCAGTGGTTCCAGGTAAGTTCCGAACCGCAATCCGCCGGTGACGCGGGCAGGTCCACCTGGTACGCGGTGGATCGCGGGACCTACGTGGCGCTGACCCTGCCGAGCGGGTCGGGCCCGACGCCGATCCAGCGGATTTCTGAGGTCATCGATCGCAGCATGCCGGTCGCGCCCATCGACCCCGGGCAGCCCCGCTAACCGACCGTGGCGACCCCGGCGCCCGGCTACACCGCGCTTGCGATCGCCACACGCCCGATGGTGGCGACCCGCGGCGCCCGGCTACACCGCGCTTGCGATCGCCACTAACGCAGGCCGACGCCGCGGGCCAACGCGGTCTCGACCATCGTGGCCAACAGGGTCGCGTAATCCACGCCGCTGGCCGCCCACATCCTCGGGTACATCGAGATCGTGGTGAATCCCGGCATGGTGTTGATCTCGTTGAGGACGGGGCCGTCCTCGGTGAGGAAGAAGTCCACCCGGGCCAGCCCCTGACAGTCGATGGCCTTGAACGCCCGGACCGCCAATTGCCGTATGGCGTCGGCGGTTTCGTCGTCCACCTTGGCGGGCACGTCCAATTCGGCAGCGTCGTCAAGGTATTTGGTGGAAAAGTCGTAGAACGAATCCTCGCGCCCACGCACCCCGGCCACCCGGATCTCGCCGAGCGTGCTGGCTTCGACTGTGCCGTCGGGCATTTCGAGCACGCCACACTCCAGCTCACGCCCGACGATGGCCGCCTCGACGATGACTTTGGGGTCATGGCGGCGTGCGGTGGCGACGGCGGCGTCCAGCTGATCCCAGCTCGACACCCGGCTGACCCCGATCGAGGAGCCGCCCCGCGCGGGTTTGACGAACACCGGCAGACCCAGCCGCTCGCACTCCTCGGGGCGCAGCCTCGAGCGCGACGGGCGCAGCACCGCGTAGTCACCGACCGGCAGTCCCTCGGCGGCGAACAGCTTCTTGGTGAACTCCTTGTCCATGCCGGCCGCGCTGGCCAGCACGCCGGCCCCCACATAGGGCACCCCGGCGAGTTCCAGCAGGCCCTGAATCGTGCCGTCCTCGCCGTAGGGGCCGTGCAGCACCGGGAAGACCACGTCGACCGCCGTCAAGACCTCGCTGGCGCCGGGCGACAGGGACACCAACTGGCCGCCGCGCTGGGGATCGGCCGGCAACGCCAGTTCGGTGCCCGATTCGGCGGTCACCTCGGGCAGGCGCCGGTCGGTGATCGCCAGCGCGGCCGGGTCGCCGTCGGTCAGCACCCACGAGCCTTCCGGGGTGATGCCGATCGCGACCACCTCGAACCGATTCGGGTCCAGGTTGCGCAGAATGCTGCCCGCCGAGACGCACGAGATGGCGTGCTCGTTGCTGCGCCCCCCGAAGACGACGGCGACGCGCACCCGTGAGCCGGGGTGCGGCGCCGACCGGTCGCTGGCATTCACAATCTGAAGAGGCTACCGGGTGGCGGCCGCCCCGGTAGGGTGGCGGCCCATCGGCCGGCCTGTTATTCGGGCTTGGTGCTGCGGCCCAGGAGCAGGGCGATCGCCTCGTCGACCGACAGTCCCTTGTGGCACACCCGGTGCACGGCGTCGGTCAGCGGCATCTCGACGTCGTAACTGGCGGCCAGCGCCAGCACCGACTCGCAGGACGTCACTCCCTCGACGACGTGCCCGTCGCCGCCGTCGGGCGTGCCGGCCAGCAGCGCCTGGATGGTCGCTCCCCGGCCGAGGCGTTCGCCCAGGGAACGGTTGCGCGACCGCGGCGAGCTGCAGGTGGCCACCAGATCGCCCACCCCGGCCAGCCCGGCCAGCGTCGCGCCCTTGGCGCCCAGCGCGATCCCCAGCCGCATGATCTCGGCGAGGCCGCGGGTGATGATCGCCGCCGTGGTGTTCTCGCCGAGCCCGACTCCGACCGCCATGCCGCAGGCGAGCGCGATGACGTTCTTGCAGGCCCCACCGACCTCGGTGCCCACCACATCGCTGTTGGTGTAGGGCCGGAAGTATCCGCTGTTCAGCATGCGTTGCAGGGCGACCGCCCGGCCCGAATCGCTGCACGCGACGACGGTGGCCGCGGGCTGGGATGCGGCGATCTCGCTGGCCAGGTTCGGCCCCGAGATCACCGCGACCTGAGCCGGGTCGACGCCGGTGACCGAGACGATCACCTGACTCATCCGCATCAAGGTACCCAGCTCGATGCCCTTGGCCAGGCTCACCAGCGTCGCACCCTCACGGATCAGCGGCGCCCAGCGCTCGAGGTTGCCGCGCATGGTCTGCGCCGGCACTCCGAGCAGCACCGTCGACGCGTCGCGCAGGGCCTCGGCGGGGTCGGCCGTGGCGCGGATGCCCGGCGGCAGCAGCGTGCCGGGCAGGTAGTCGGGGTTGTAGCGGGTGGTGTTGATCTGCTCGGCGATCTCGGGTCTGCGGGCCCACAGCGTGACCTGCGTTTCCGGTCCCCCGGCCTCGACCAGCACCTTGGCCAGCGCCGTGCCCCACGCGCCGGCACCCATGACCGCCACGGCACCCGGTGTTGTGCTGGTCATGTACCACCCCCTGTCCGTGGTCGGTGTTGCTCACGCGGCACTTGCAGCCGCTACACCCTAGATCAGCGGCGGACCGGGCGTCACGCGAGCCAGCGTGTCCCGGCGGCGGGGCGTCGCTGGCAGGATGAGAACTCATGAGCGGCATACGAGCCGACGGTTCGGCCAACGGTGCGGGCGATGTCGCCCTGATCATCGCCGTCAAGAGGTTGGCCGCGGCCAAGACCCGGCTGGCCCCGGTCTTCTCGGCGCGCACCCGGGAAAGCGTGGTACTCGCCATGTTGGTGGACACCCTGACCGCCGCCGGGCGGGTCCGCTCGCTGGGCTCGATCACCGTGATCACGCCCGACGACGCGGCGGCCGCCGCGGCCACCGAGCTGGGCGCCGACGTGCTGGCCGACCCCACACCCGAGGGTCACCCCGATCCGCTGAACAACGCCATCGCCACCGCGGAGCGCGCGGTGTCCGGTTCCTTCGCCAATGTCGTTGCGCTGCAAGGGGATTTACCCGCGCTGCAGACTCAGGAGCTGAACGAGGCGATCGCCGCCGCGCGCCAGCACCGGCGCAGCTTCGTCGCCGACCGGCTGGCGACGGGCACCGCCGCGCTGTTCGCGTTCGGAAGCCCGCTCGAGCCGCGTTTCGGCTCCGATTCCTCGGCGCGGCACCGCAGTTCGGGTGCGATCGAGCTGACCGGCGCCTGGCCCGGCCTGCGCTGTGACGTCGACACGCCCACCGACCTCGCCGCCGCCCGTCGCCTCGGGGTGGGGGCGGCGACCGCCCGGGCCATCGCGACGCACTGATTTCGATCACTGTCGTTTGTCTGTCCGACGGGTGAACTCCGTCCCAACGGCGAATGGATGTCCCGCGAGCGCTAGCAGCACCCACGCGTGATGAGCAATGATCGCAGGGTGACTGAAATCGAAGCTGAGACGCGACCCGACGAGAACTTGTGGCATTCGGGCGACTCGGCAGTGACAGCACCACCGGCTGCGACCCAGGCCGCGCTGACCGATCTGCCGGAGGACCGTTACCTCAACCGGGAACTGAGCTGGCTGGACTTCAACGCCCGCGTGCTGGCGCTGGCCGACGACAACTCGTTGCCGCTGCTGGAACGCGCCAAGTTCCTGGCGATCTTCGCCTCCAACCTCGACGAGTTCTATATGGTGCGCGTCGCCGGCCTCAAACGCCGCGACGAGATGGGATTGTCGGTCCGCTCGGCCGACGGCCTGACGCCGCGTAAGCAGCTCGCCCTCATCGGGGAACAGACTCAGCGCATCGCGACACGGCACGCGCGGGTGTTCCTCGATTCGGTGCGGCCGGCGCTCGCCGAGGAAGGCATCCACATCGTCACGTGGGCCGATCTCGATCAGGCCGAGCGCGACGAATTGTCGACCTATTTCACCGAACAGGTCTTCCCGGTCCTGACCCCGCTGGCCGTCGACCCCGCGCACCCGTTCCCGTTCGTCAGCGGCCTGAGCCTGAACCTGGCGGTGATGGTGCGCCAGCCCGAGGACGGCGGCCAGCATTTCGCGCGAGTCAAGGTGCCCAACAACGTCGATCGCTTCGTCGAACTCCCCACCATCGACAACCCCGACGGCTCCGGGCGGGGCATCGTCCGCTACCTGCCCACCGAGGAACTGATCGCCGCCTTCCTTCCTCTTCTGTTCCCGGGCATGGACATCGTGGAACATCACGCTTTCCGCATCACCCGCAACGCCGACATGGAGGTCGAAGAAGACCGCGACGAGGATCTGCTGCAAGCGCTGGAACGGGAATTGGCGCGCCGGCGGTTCGGCCCGCCGGTGCGGCTCGAGATCGCCGACGACATGACCGAGGGCATGCTGGAACTGCTGTTGCGCGAACTCGACGTGCATCCCGGTGACGTCATCGAAGTTCCAGGGCTGCTCGATCTTTCGTCGCTGTGGCAGATCTACGGACTGGACCGGCCGGCGCTCAAGGACCCGGCGTTCGTCCCGGATACCCACCCCGCCTTCGCCGATCGCGAATCCCCCAAGAGCATCTTCGCGACGCTGCGCGAGGGCGACGTCCTGGTGCACCACCCGTACGACTCCTTCTCCACCAGCGTGCAGCGCTTCATTCAGCAGGCCGCCGCGGACCCCAATGTCCTGGCGATCAAACAAACGCTGTACCGCACCTCCGGTGATTCGCCGATCGTGCGGGCGCTCATCGAAGCCGCCGAGGCCGGAAAGCAGGCCGTGGCGCTCGTGGAGATCAAGGCGCGCTTCGACGAACAGGCCAACATCCGTTGGGCGCGCGCACTCGAGCAGGCGGGCGTGCACGTGGTCTACGGCCTCGTCGGGCTCAAGACGCACTGCAAGACGTGCCTGGTGGTGCGCCGCGAAGGGTCGGCGATCCGGCGGTACTGCCACATCGGAACCGGCAACTACAACAGCAAGACCGCCCGCCTGTATGAGGATGTCGGCCTGTTGACGGCGAGCCCGGACATCGGTGCGGACCTCACCGATTTGTTCAATTCGCTTACCGGCTATTCGCGTAAGGTCTCCTACCGCAATCTGCTGGTGGCCCCGCACGGAATTCGCACCGGCATCATCGACCGGGTGGAACGCGAGATCGCCGCACACCGCGAACGAGGTAACGGACGAATACGTCTCAAGATGAACGCGCTGGTGGACGAGCAGGTGATCGACGCGCTCTACCGGGCGTCGCAGGCGGGAGTGCGCGTCGAGGTCGTGGTGCGCGGCATCTGCGCGTTGCGCCCGGGCGCCGAGGGCTACTCCGAAAACATCGTCGTGCGCTCCATTCTCGGCCGCTTCCTCGAGCATTCGCGGATCATCCATTTCGGCAACATCAACGAATTCTGGATCGGCAGCGCCGACATGATGCACCGCAACCTCGATCGGCGCGTGGAGGTGCTGGTCCAGGTGAAGGATCCCAAGCTCACCGGTCAGCTGGACGAATTGTTCGAATCCGCACTGGATCCGTCCACCCGGTGCTGGGAACTGGGACCCGAGGGGCAGTGGACCCCGTCGCCGCAAGAAGGCCATACCGTGCGCGACCACCAAGTATCGTTGATGGAGCGCCATCGCAGTCCCTAGCTCTGTGCGGTGACTTCGGAGTTGTTCTTCCGGTCCGCATCTCCTTGAGCGTGCGGCTCCGACCGAATTGATCTGCAGGAGTTGAGGTGCCGACCAATAATTCGTCCGCCGCTCGGCGCTCCGGAAGCCGAGTGGTCTATGCCGCCGGCGCGGTGCTGTGGCGACCAGGCGATGCCGACGCGGCCGACCACGACATCGAGGTCGCCGTCATTCACCGGCCGCGGTATGACGACTGGTCACTGCCCAAGGGCAAGGTGGACCCGGGCGAGACGGCCCCGGTGGCCGCCGTGCGCGAGGTGCTGGAGGAGACGGGTCAGCGCGCGGTCCTCGGCCGGCGGCTCGACCTGGTCAGCTATCCGATCGAGGCGGGCGTCAAAAAAGTCTTCTACTGGGCGGCGCGCGCCACCGGCGGCGAATTCGTGCCGAACCACGAGGTGGACGACTTGGTGTGGCTCCCGATCACGGAGGCGATGAAGAAGCTCGGCTACGCCCAAGACCGAAAAGTGTTGCGCCACTTCACTAAAAAGCCCGCCGACACCCACACCCTGTTGGTGGTCCGGCACGGCACGGCGGGGCGCAAATCGCGCTTCTCCGGCGATGACGCCAAGCGGCCGCTGGACAAACGCGGACGCGCGCAGGCCGAGGCGCTGGTTCCGCAGCTGCTCGCCTTTGGTGCGTCGCACGTGTACGCGGCCGACCGCGTCCGCTGCCACCAGACGGTGGAACCGCTTGCCGCGGAATTGGGCGTGCCCGTGCACAACGAGCCGGCCCTCACCGAGGAGGCCTACGCCCATCATGCGAAACGCGGCCGCCACCGAATGCTGGATATCGCCGAGCAGCACGGGACGGCGGTTGTCTGCACGCAGGGCAAGGTGATTCCGGACCTGATCGCGTGGTGGTGTGAGCGCGACGGCGTGCGGCCCGACAAATCGCGCAACCACAAGGGCAGCACCTGGGTGCTCTCGCTGTCAGACGGCCGGCTGGTGGCCGCCGACCACATCGGTGGCGCGCTGGCCGCCAACGTCCGGGCCTAGCGACCGCCGCTAAGCGCACGAATACCCTTCGGGGGCACCGCTGCCGCCCGAAGGGTACTCGTGTCTAGAACTTGACTGCGCTTACTTGCGACCGCGACGTGCGGTCGTCTTCTTGGCCGGGGCCTTGCGGGCCGGAGCCTTGCTCGCCGCCTTCTTGGCCGGAGCCTTGGTCGCGGCCTTCTTGGCCGGGGCCTTCTTGGCCGCAGCCTTCTTGGCCGGAGCCTTCTTGGCCGCAGCCTTGCGCACCGGGGCCTTGGTCGCGGCCTTCTTGGCCGGAGCCTTGGTCGCGGCCTTGCGGGCCGGAGCCTTCTTGGCCGCAGCCTTCTTGGCCGGAGCCTTCTTGGCCGCAGCCTTCTTGGCCGGAGCCTTCTTGGCGGCGGTCTTCTTGGCCGCACCACTTCCGGCTACCACACCGCGCTTGACGGCCGGGCCGTCCGACGGGAGGCGCTGTGCGCCAGACACAACCGCTTTGAACTGAGCACCGGGGCGGAACGCCGGAACGGACGTCGGCTTGACCTTCACCGTCTCACCGGTCCGCGGGTTGCGGGCCACCCGCGCTGCGCGGCGCCGCTGTTCGAAAACGCCGAACCCGGTGATGGTGACGCTGTCGCCCTTGTGTACCGCACGCACAATGGTGTCGACAACGTTCTCGACCGCAGCGGTCGCCTGTCGACGGTCCGTGTTCAATTTAGTTGTGAGCACATCAATGAGCTCTGCCTTGTTCATCAATCCCTCCGACACTAGTGGTCCTCGATTTGAACCGACTAGTGGACACGGTAAACCCTCACCCAGCAAATTTCCAAGAGCCACGCGCAATTTCACGGCAAGGCGTACGGCGTTTTCGCAATCTGGTTGGCGCCCTTGACCGGTGGAGGGACTTAAAAATCGGCTCGGATTAGTTAGCCGATCAAGCAGAAAATCGGCCGCGGCCGACCGCTCACGAGGTGGGCGTTGTGCGCGGCTTCCAGTCCGGATACGCCATCTCGAACGACTCGATTTTGTCGAGTTTCCGCAGCGTAAGGGCTATATCGTCAAGCCCTTCGAGCAATCGCCACGCGGTGTGGTCGTCAATCTTGAACGGCAGCACCGTCGTTCCCGCGGTGATATTTCGATCTTGAAGATTGACAGTGATTTCCAAGCCGGGGCTCTGCTCGATGAGCTTCCAGAGCAGCTCCACGCCGTCCTGAGAAACTTCGGCCGCCACCAGCCCGGCCTTGCCGGCGTTGCCCCGGAAAATGTCACCGAATCGAGACGAGATGACCACCCGGAACCCGTAGTCCATCAGCGCCCACACCGCATGCTCGCGCGAGGATCCCGTCCCGAAATCGGGTCCCGCCACGAGCACTGACCCCCGGTCAAAGGGGCTGAGGTTTAGTACGAATGACGGATCCGTTCGCCAACTGGCGAACAGGCCGTCCTCGAAACCGGTTCGGGTGACGCGCTTCAAATACACCGCCGGAATGATCTGATCGGTGTCGGCATTGGAGCGCCGCAGCGGCACACCGATACCGGTGTGGGTGTGAAATGCTTCCATGCTCAATCCCTTCGCAGTCGAATCCGTCAGCTCAAATCGGCGGGAGCAGACAATGTGCCGCGAACCGCCGTCGCGGCGGCAACGGCCGGAGACACCAAATGCGTGCGGCCGCCTTTACCCTGGCGCCCTTCGAAGTTGCGGTTGGACGTCGCCGCACACCGCTCCCCCGGTGCAAGCTGGTCGGGATTCATCCCCAGGCACATCGAGCAGCCCGCCTGGCGCCATTCCGCGCCGGCGGCGGTGAAAACCTCGCCCAGCCCTTCGGCTTCGGCCTGCGCACGCACCCGCATCGAGCCCGGCACGACGAGCATCCGCACCCCGGGCGCGACCTTGCGACCGCGCAGCACGTCGGCGACGAGGCGCAAGTCCTCGATACGACCGTTGGTACAAGAGCCCACGAACACCGTGTCGACGGCGATGTCACGCATCGGCGTGCCGGGTCGAAGGTCCATATATGCCAAGGCTTTCTCGGCCGCCTGGCGCTGTCCGTCATCGGTCATCAGCTCCGGGTCCGGAACGGCGTCGGCCAGCGGCACGCCCTGGCCGGGGTTCGTCCCCCACGTCACGAACGGGCTCAGCGACGCGGCATCGAGGTAGACCTCGGTGTCGAATTCCGCTCCGGGGTCGGTGTGCAGCTGCTGCCAATAGCGCATCGCCGCATCCCATTGCGCCCCTTGCGGCGCGTGCGGGCGGTCCCGCAGAAAATCGAATGTGGTGTCGTCCGGAGCCACCATCCCCGCCCGGGCACCGGCTTCGATGCTCATATTGCAGACGGTCATCCGCCCTTCCATCGACAGCGATTCGATGGCGCTGCCGCGGTATTCGATGACATGGCCCTGCCCACCGCCGGTGCCGATCTTGGCGATCAGCGCCAAAATGATGTCCTTGGCCGTCACGCCGGCGGGCAGTTGCCCATCGACATTGACCGCCATCGTCTTGAACGGCCGCAGCGGCAACGTCTGGGTGGCGAGCACATGTTCGACTTCCGAGGTGCCAATTCCCATGGCCAGTGCGCCGAAAGCGCCGTGGGTCGAGGTGTGACTGTCCCCACAAACGATCGTCATCCCGGGCTGGGTGAGGCCCAGCTGTGGCCCGACCACGTGCACGATGCCCTGCTCGACGTTGCCCATTGGGTATAGCCGCACACCGAATTCGGCACAATTTCGCCGCAGTGTCTCGACCTGGGTGCGCGACACCGGGTCGGCGATCGGCTTGTCGATATCGACGGTCGGCACGTTGTGATCCTCGGTCGCCAGCGTCAGATCGGGACGGCGCACCGGCCGGCCGGCAAGGCGCAGGCCATCGAAGGCCTGCGGGCTGGTGACTTCGTGCACCAGGTGCAGGTCGATGTAGATCAGGTCGGGCTCGCTGGCGCCACCGGACACCACAACGTGGTCATCCCAGACCTTTTCGGCCAGAGTGCGCGGTGTGGTGGCGGCCGCCGCCGTCGCTTGGTCGGTTCCCATCTCGAACTCGCCTCGATTCGCCTCACGTAGCGGCTCGCCGAGCATCCGGGCTGTGATCTCAGAATGCGAGACGCTAATATCTCCTTATGAGACAGCATAGCGGTATCGGCGTCCTGGACAAAGCCGTGGGTCTCTTGCACGCGGTCGCCCAATCACCCTGTGGATTAGCGGAACTGTGTGAGCGGACGGCGTTACCTCGTGCCACGGCGTACCGGCTGGCGGCCGCCCTCGAAGTCCATCGCCTGCTCGCCCGCGACGACGAAGGACGCTGGCTGCTCGGCCCGGCCGTCACCGAACTCGCCGCCCATGTCAACGATCCGCTGCTGGCCGCCAGCAGCGCGGTGCTCCCACTGTTGCGTGAGACCACCGGCGAAAGCGTGCAGCTGTACCGCCGCGAGGGCACCGACCGGGTCTGCGTCGCCGCGCTGGAACCCGCTGCCGGCCTTCGCGATACGGTTCCGATCGGCGCGCGGCTGCCGATGACGGCCGGCTCAGGCGCCAAAGTGCTGCTGGCCCATAGCGACGCGGCCACTCAGAAAGCGGTGCTCGCGACGGCGAAATTCACCGAACGAACGCTGGCCGAAGTGCGGCGGCGCGGCTGGGCCCAGAGCGTGGCCGAGCGCGAGCCGGGGGTGGCGAGCGTGTCGGCGCCGGTGCGCGACAGCCGCGGTGCCGTCGTCGCGGCGATCTCGGTATCGGGGCCCATCGACCGGATCGGCCGGCGCCCGGGGGCGCGCTGGGCCGCCGATCTGCTGTCCGCCGCCGACGCGCTCACCCGTCGTCTCTGAGCCACCGGCGCACACCGGATCACAGCCGGCCTGACAGACTGACCGGCATGGGAACCAATCAGCGCGCGAGCATCGTCATGTCCGAAGACGAGGTCGCCGAGTTCGTCGTCAAAAGCCGCACCGGCACGCTGGCCACCATCGGCGCCGACGGCCAGCCTCACCTGACCGCCATGTGGTACGCCGTCGTCGACGGCGAGATCTGGCTGGAGACCAAGGCCAAGTCGCAGAAGGCCGTCAACCTCAAGCGCGACCCGCGGGTGAGCTTCCTGATCGAGGACGGTCACACCTACGACACGCTGCGCGGGGTGTCCTTCGAGGGCGTCGCCGAGATCGTCGACGATCCCGACGTCTCACACCGCGTGGGGGTCAGCGTCTGGGAGCGCTACACGGGTCCCTACACCGACGACATGAAGCCGTTCGTCGAGCAGATGATGAACAAGCGGGTTTGCGTTCGCATCGTGGCCCGGCGGGCTCGCTCATGGGATCACCGCAAACTCGGCCTGGCGGCCATGCCGGTGGGTGGATCGACAGCACCGGCGGTCCTGGGGACCGACCAGTAGCCGCGATATTTGTAGCCCCGATGGGATTCGAACCCACGCTACCGCCGTGAGAGGGCGGCGTCCTAGGCCGCTAGACGACGGGGCCAGAAACGATCCGAGCAGTCAGCATAGCTCACCCCGCTAGGCCCACCTAATCGCTTGAGGCGGAGCGAGTTTTGCTGGGGTACCAGGACTCGAACCTAGAATGGCTGAACCAGAATCAGCTGTGTTGCCAATTACACCATACCCCATTGGCCGCCTAAAACCGCTGGTCAGCGTCGATTGCGGACTTTCATAACCTCTGTGGAGTCCGCCTCCGCCAGCCGTCGTCGGCTTTCGTAAACCGCAGTGCAGACTACCAAAGTCTGGCCGCGCCCTGCGCCGCGTGGTCCCGCTCGCTCAGGCGGGGTCCCGCCCGGCCGTCTCGCGCGCCGCCCGCAGCCGCGCCACGCTGCGGTCGCGGCCGAGCAGCTCCAGCGACTCGAACAACGGCGGACTGATCGTCGTGCCGGTGGCCCCCACCCGGATCGGGCCAAACGCCTTGCGCGGTTTGAGCCCCAGCTCGTCGATGAGGGCAGTCTTGAGCGCGGCCTCGAGCTGGGGCGCCGTCCAGTCCGTCACGCCGTCCAGCGCGGGCAGCGCCGCGTCCAGGACCGCGGCACCGTCGGGTCCCAGCTCTTTGGCGGCCGCCTTGGGGTCGATGGCGTACTCGTCGTCGTTCAGGAACTTCAGCAGGGACCAGGCGTCACCGAGCACCACGATCCGGGTCTGCACCAACTCGGCGGCGGTGGCGAAGCCGGCGTCGTCCAATTCGAGGCGATGACCGTGCGCGTCGAAATAGTCGCGCAGCCTGGCGGTGAAATCGTCGACGGTCAGCAGCCGGATGTGCTCGGCGTTGAGCGCGTCGGCCTTCTTCTGGTCGAAGCGGGCGGGATTGGAGTTGACGTTGACCACATCGAACGCGGCGACCATCTCGTCGAGGCTGAACACGTCGTGGTCGTCGGCGATGGCCCAGCCGAGGAGCGCGAGATAGTTGAGCAGACCCTCGGGGATGAAGCCCCGGTCGCGGTGGGCGAACAGGTTGGATTGCGGATCGCGCTTGGACAGTTTTTTGGTGCCCTCCCCCAATACCGTTGGAAGGTGGGCGAACTGCGGAGTGCGCTCTGCCACGCCGATCCGTATCAGCGCCTGATACAGCGCCAGCTGGCGCGGGGTCGAGGGCAGCAGGTCCTCGCCGCGCAGCACGTGCGTGATTTTCATCAGCGCGTCGTCACACGGGTTGACCAACGTATACAACGGATCTCCGTTGGCGCGGGTCAACGCGAAATCGGGGACGGACCCGGCCGCGAAGCTGGTGGTCCCGCGCACCAGGTCGTCCCAGGCGAGATCTTCGTCGGGCATCCGCAGCCGCACCACCGGCTTTCGGCCCTCCGCCAAAAACGCGGCGCGCTGGGAATCGGTCAGCTGGCGGTCGAAATTGTCGTAGCCCAGCTTGGGATTACGGCCCGCGGCGACATGGCGCGCCTCGACTTCCTCTGGCGTCGAAAAGGCGTAATAGGCCTCACCCGCTTCGAGCAGCTTGGCCACCACGTCGTGATAGATCTCACTGCGCAGCGATTGGCGGTAGGGGCCGTAGGGACCACCGACCTCGGGTCCCTCGTCCCAATCAAGGCCGAGCCAGCGCAGTGCGTCGAGCAGCGCCAGATAGCTTTCCTCGCTGTCGCGCTGCGCATCGGTGTCCTCGATGCGAAAGACGAAGGTACCCCCGGTGTGTCGGGCGTAGGCCCAGTTGAACAGCGCCGTGCGGACCATGCCGACGTGCGGGGTGCCGGTGGGCGAGGGACAGAATCGAACCCGGACCAGGTCTGGTTGTGCGGGTGCAGTCACGATTTTCCTTTGCGGACCACGGGATTGGTGAGGGTGCCGATGCCCTCGATGGTGATCGAGACGGTGTCGCCGTCCTCGACGGGGCCGACACCGGCCGGCGTCCCGGTGAGGATGATGTCGCCGGGCAGCAGGGTCATCACGGCCGAGATCCACTCGACGATGGCGCCGATGTCGTGGATGAGTAGCGAGGTCCGGCTGTTCTGCTTGACCTCGCCGTTGACCTCGGTGCGCAATTCCAGATCGCCCGGGTCGAGCGGTGTGAGATCGGTGACGATCCACGGGCCGACCGGGCAGAAGGTGTCATGCCCCTTGGCCCGGGTCCACTGGCCATCGGATTTTTGTTGATCGCGCGCCGACACATCGTTACCGATGGTGTAGCCGAGGATGTTCTCTGCGGCCTGGGCGGCCGAGACGTCCTTGCAGGGCCGGCCGATCACCACCGCCAGCTCGCCCTCGAAGTGCACCGGTGAAGCGTTGGCGGGCAACCGAATCGGCACGTTGGGCCCGATGATCGCGGTGTTGGGTTTGAGGAAGATCACCGGATCCACCGGGGCCGGCCCGGTCATCTCCTTCATCTCGGCGATGTGATCGGCGTAGTTCTTCCCGATGCACACCACCTTGCTGGCCAGTATCGGGGCGAGCAGCCGGACGTCGGCCAGCGGCCATGATCGGCCGGTGAAGTTCGGGGTGCCGAATGGATGTTCGGCGATCTCCCGCGCGATCATCTCGGCTGGGTCGTTGAGATCGCCTTCGATACTGACGAAGGCGACACCGTCCGGGCTGGCGATTCGACCAAGGCGCATTCGGTTGAGCCTAGTCTGGCGACGATTCGGGCCGGGACGGCCCGAGGAGGAGCCAGACCATCCGAGCCCGTGACGGTCGCGAGCGCGGCGTAGCCGGGCGTGGCGGGCCGTCACCATCCGAGCTTGCTTCTGGCGACGATTCGGGCCGGGACGGCCCGAGGAGGAGCCAGACGATCCGGCCTAGTGACGGTCGCGAGCGCGGCGTGGCGGGCCCCAAATGGCGAGCAACGGCACCAGTCCTACCCCTAAAATTCGCGCCGGTATGCAAGCATGGGGAATGCAGACCGAGCCCGCCGCGACGCCCGAAATCGGCACGGCCGCGCGCTGGGCGATCATGATCGTTTCGCTGCTGGCGACCGCGAGTTCGTTCCTCTTCATCAACGGCGTCGCGTTCCTCATCCCGTCGCTGCAGGGCGCGCGCGGGATCCGGCTCGACGAAGCCGGCCTGCTGGCCTCGATGCCCAGCTGGGGCATGGTGTGCACGCTGGTGCTCTGGGGGTATGTGCTGGACCGGGTCGGCGAGCGGGCGGTGATGGCCACCGGCTCGGCGCTGACCGCCATCGCGGCCTACGCCGCCGCGTCGGCGCATTCGATGGTGCTGATCGCCGTCTATCTATTTCTCGGTGGGATGGCCGCGGCCAGTTGCAACACGGCCGGCGGGCGGCTGGTGTCCGCGTGGTTCCCGCCCCATCAGCGCGGGCTGGCCATGGGCATCCGCCAGACCGCCCAGCCCCTGGGAATCGCCTTGGGCGCGATGATAATTCCCGAGCTCGCCGAACACGGGCCACAGGCCGGGCTTCGGTTCACCGCGCTGGCGTGCACGCTCGGGGCGGTCGTGAGCGTGGTCGGCATCGTCGACCCCCCGCGCAAGCCCCGTGCCAGCGCGAGCCATCAGGAACTGGCCAGCCCATACCGAGGGTCGTTGACGCTGTGGCGAATTCACGCGGTAGCGGGCCTGATGATGATGCCGCAGACGGTCACCGTGACGTTCATGCTGGTGTGGCTGATCAAGAACCTGCACTGGTCGGTCGCGGCCGCCGGCGGATTGGTCACCCTGTCGCAGCTGCTCGGCGCGCTCGGCCGGGTGGCCGTAGGCCGCTGGTCGGATCGGCTGGGTTCACGCATGCGGCCGGTGCGCTACATCGCCGCCGCCGCGGTGCTGACCCTGCTGCTGCTGGCGTGGGCCGATTACATGAACACCCGGTGGCAGGCGGTGCTGATGGTCGCCATCTCGGTGATCGCGGTGCTCGACAACGGCCTGGAAGCCACCGCCATCACCGAATTCGCCGGCCCGTACTGGAGCGGCCGGGCCCTGGGCATCCAGAACACCACCCAGCGGATGATGGCGGCCGCCGGTCCCCCGCTGTTCGGTGCCTTGATCTCGGCCGCGAAATATCCGCCGGCATGGATGCTGTGCGCGTTGTTCCCCTTGGCGGCAATGCCGTTGGTGCCGACCCGGTTGCTGCCGCCCGGCTTGGAAACTAGAGCCCGGCGGCAATCCGTTCGCCGACTTCGGTGGTGGCGCGCCGTTCGTTCCCACGCGTTGCCAGATACTGCTCGACGGCCCGGTCCACCCGCTTAGCGGCGGCGTCCTCGCCCAGATGGGCCAGCAGCAGCGCCACCGACATGATGGCGGCGGTCGGATCGGCGATGCCCTGGCCGGCGATGTCGGGCGCGCTGCCGTGGACGGGCTCGAACATCGACGGATTGGTGCGGGTGCCGTCGATATTTCCACTGGCCGCCAGGCCGATTCCGCCGCACACCGCCGCCGACAGATCGGTGATGATGTCGCCGAACAGGTTGTCGGTGACGATCACGTCGAACCGGCCGGGGTCGGTGACCATGAAGATGGTCGCGGCGTCGATGTGTTGGTAGGCCACCTCGACGTCGGGATAGTCCCGGCCGACCTCGGCCACGACGCGCGACCACAGCCTGCCGGCGAAGGTCAGGACGTTGGTTTTGTGCACCAGCGTCAAGTGCTTTCGGCGGCGCTGCGCCCGCTCGAACGCGTCGGTCACCACGCGGCGCACACCGAACGCCGTGTTCTGGCTTACCTCGGTGGCGACCTCGTTGGGCGTTCCGACGCGGATGGCGCCGCCGGTGCCGGTGTAGGGCCCTTCGGTTCCCTCGCGCACCACCACGAAGTCGATCTCGGGGTTGCCGGCCAGCGGGCTGTTCACGCCCGGGTACAGCCGGCCCGGCCGCAGGTTGATGTGGTGGTCCAGCTCGAAACGCAAGCGCAGCAACAAGCCTCGCTCCAGGACGCCGCTGGGCACCGAGGGGTCACCGATGGCCCCGAGCAGAATGGCATCGTGCGCGCGCAGTTCGTCGACGACGGAGTCCGGCAGTAGCTCGCCGGTGGCGTGGTATCGCCGCGCACCCAGGTCGTAGCTGGTCTTGTCCACCCCGGGCAGCACCGCGTCGAGCACCTTGACGGCCTCGGCCACCACCTCTGGGCCGATGCCGTCACCTTCGATGATGGCGAGCTTCACGAAAGATCAACCACCTCAAGCTTGTTGGCGCCCACGGCGGCGCCGATTTCGGCCCGCACGTCGCCCGGCACGTCGCGGTCCAGCCGCAGCAGGATCGTCGCGCTCGGGCCCTCGGCGTCCTCGGACAGTTGCGCGGCCTGGATGTTCACCCCGGCCGAACCGAGCAGGGTGCCGATCTTGCCCAGCGCACCGGGCTGGTCGACATAGTTGATCACCAGGTTGATACCGCGGGCACGCAGATCGAAGTTGCGGCCGTTGATCTGCACGATCTTCTCCACCAGCTGCGGCCCGGACAGGGTGCCCGCGACGTTGACCGCGGTGCCGTCGGGCGCCACCGCGCGCACGTCGACCACGCTGCGGTGGTTCGGGCTCTCCGAAGCGGTGCCGATTTCGGCGGTGATGCCGCGCTCTTCGGCCAGTGCCGGCGCGTTGACGAAGGTGACCGGGCCCTCGACGACGGCGGAGAACAACCCCCGCAGGGCCGAAAGCTTAAGCACCTCAACATCTTCGGAGGCAAGCTCGCCGCGCACCTGCACCGACAGCGAGACCGGCGGGCCGTCGGACAGCGTGGCGGCCAGCACCCCGAGCTTGCGCACCAAGTCCAGCCAGGGCGCGACCTCCTCGTTGACCACCCCGCCGCCGACGTTGACCGCGTCGGGAACGAATTCCCCGGCCAGAGCGAGCTTCACACTCGCCGCCACGTCGGTGCCGGCCCGGTCCTGCGCCTCTTCGGTCGATGCCCCCAGGTGCGGGGTGACCACCACCTGCGGCAGCTCGAACAGCGGGCTGTCGGTGCAGGGTTCCTTGGAGAAGACGTCGAGACCTGCCGCGCGCACGTGGCCGCTGCGCACCGCGTCCGCGAGCGCCGCCTCGTCGACCAAACCACCGCGGGCCGCGTTGACGATGATGACGCCCGGCTTGGTCTTGGCCAGCGCATCCTTGTCGATCAGACCCGCGGTCTCGGGCGTCTTCGGCAGGTGCACCGAGATGAAGTCGGCGCGGCCCAGCAGCTCGTCCAGGGTCAGCAGTTCGATGCCCAACTGCGCGGCCCGCGCCGGCGACACGTAAGGGTCGTAGGCGATCAGGTGAGTGCCGAAGGCGCTGAGCCGCTGGGCAACCAGCTGCCCGATCCGGCCCAGCCCCACCACGCCGACCGTCTTGCCGAAGATCTCGGTGCCCGAGAACGACGACCGCTTCCAGGCGTGCTCGCGCAGCGAGGCGTCGGCGGCAGGCACCTGGCGGGCCGCGGAAAGCAACAGCGCCAGCGCGTGCTCGGCGGCGCTGTGGATGTTCGACGTCGGCGCGTTGACCACCAGCACACCGCGCTCGGTGGCGGCGTCCACGTCGACGTTGTCCAGCCCGACCCCGGCGCGGGCGACGATCTTCAGCTTGGGCGCCGCCGCCAGCACCTCGGCGTCGACCGTGGTGGCCGAACGCACCAGCAGCGCATCGGCCTCCGGCACGGCCGCCAGCAGCTTCTCCCGGTCGGGGCCGTCTACCCAGCGCACCTCGACCTGGTCGCCGAGGGCGGCGACGGTGGATTCGGCGAGCTTGTCGGCAATGAGTACAACAGGCAGATTCACCCGGCCAGCCTATCGGCTGTAATTGACGCGTGGACGTCACCATCGTCGGCAGCGGACCCAACGGGCTGGCCGCTGCCGTAATCTGCGCCCGGGCCGGCCTGAAAGTGCAGGTCGTCGAAGCTCAGCCGACGTTTGGCGGGGGCGCGCGCACCGCGCCCGACCCAGATTGTGCGGGAGTCTTGCACGACATCTGCTCCGCGGTGCACCCGCTGGCGCTGGCGTCGCCGTTCTTCGCCGAATTCGACTTGCCCGCCCGCGGCGTGCGGCTGGCGGTGCCGGAGATCTCCTACGCCAACCCGCTGCCCGGACGTCCGGCGGCCATCGCCTACCGCGACCTGGACCGCACGTGCGCCGAACTCGAGCACGGTGCGTCGTTCAGACGCCTGCTGGGTCCGCTCGTCGAGCGTTCCGACGACGTGGTGGCCCTGCTGCTGGGCGACAAGCGGTCGATCCCGAACTCGCTGCCCTCGGCGGTGCGGCTGGGGCTGCGGATGCTGGCCCAGGGCACCCCGGCGTGGGGGACGCTGGCCGGCGAGGACGCCCGCGCGTTGTTCACCGGCGTTGCCGCCCATATCATTTCGCGGATGCCGTCGCTGACCGCGGCGGGTGCCGGGATGATGCTGGCCACCCTCGCGCATTCGGTCGGCTGGCCGATCCCGGTGGGCGGCAGCCAGGCCATCACCGACGCGCTGATCGCCGACCTGCGCGCGCACGGTGGCGAGCTCACGGCGGGCACGGAGGTCACCGAACCGCCGGGTGGCGTCGTCGCCTTCGACACCGCACCGACCGCGCTGCTGCGCATCTACGGTGACGCCCTGCCCGCCCGCTACGCGAAAGCGTTGCACCGCTACACGTTTGGTCCCGGCGTCGCGAAGGTGGACTTCGTGCTGGGCGACGAGATCCCGTGGCAGGACGAGCGGCTGCGACAGGCCCCGACGCTGCACCTCGGCGGCAGCCGAACCCAGATGGCCCGCGCCGAGGCCGACATCGCCGCCGGCCGTCACGCGCAGTGGCCCATGGTGCTGGCGGCGTCACCGCACGTCGCGGACCCCGGCCGCATCGACGCCGCCGGCCGGCGCCCGTTTTGGACCTATGCCCACGTGCCGTCGGGGTCCACCGTCGACGCGACCGAGGCGGTGACCGCGGTGGTCGAGCGCTTCGCCCTCGGTTTCCGCGACGTGGTGGTGGCGGCGCGTGCGGTGCCGGCCGCGCGGTTGTGTGACCACAACGCAAACTACGTCGGCGGTGACATCGGGATCGGCGGCAACTCCGCCTGGCGGGCGATCGCCGGGCCCACGCCGCGGTTAAACCCTTGGCGCACACCGATTCCCAAGGTTTACCTGTGTTCTGCGGCCACCCCGCCGGGCGGCGGTGTGCACGGCATGGCCGGCTACTACGCGGCGCGCACGCTGTTGAAACGCGAATTCGGCATCGTCGAGCTGCCTACGCTGGCGCCATGACGAAACTCGCGGTCATCTACTACTCGGCCACCGGCCATAACACCACGATGGCGCGGCGCGTCGCCGCCGCCGCCGAGGAGGCGGGGGCCGACGTGCGCCTGCGGCACGTCGCCGAAACACAGGATCCCGAAACCTTCGCCCACAACCCGGCCTGGACGGCCAACTACGAGGCCACCAAGGACCTTCCGGCGGCCACCGGCGACGACATCGTCTGGGCCGACGCGGTGATCTTCGGTTCACCGACCCGCTTCGGCTCCCCGGCAGCGCAACTGCGGGCGTTCCTCGACTCGCTGGGCGGGCTGTGGGCGCAGGGCAAGCTCGCCGACAAGGTGTACGCGGCGTTCACGTCGTCCAACACCGTGCACGGCGGTCAGGAAACCACCCTGCTCTCGCTGTACATCACGCTGATGCATTTCGGCGGCATCATCGTGCCGCCGGGATACACCGACCCGTGCAAGTTCGTCGACGGCAACCCCTATGGGGTCAGCCTGGTCTCCACCCACGACAACATCAGCGAATTCGACGAACCCACCGAGAAGGCCCTCGAGCATCTGGCCCGCCGCGTGGTCGAGACGGCCGACCGGCTGGGTTCTGCGCCGCGACACTGAAACTACGCACACGACACGCCGCGGCGGGTGTGCGTAGTTTCAGTCTCGACGAATCAGGGAGTTAGGCCGTTTCGGTGATCGGCCGGTCGACCCAGCTCATCAGGTCGCGCAGCTTCTTGCCGGTGACCTCGATGGGGTGCTCGGCGTTCTCCTTGCGCAGCTGCTCGAGTTGCTTGTTGCCGCCCTCGACGTTGGCCACCAGCTTTTTGGTGAACTCACCACTTTGGATGTCGCGCAGGATCTCTCGCATCCGCTCCTTGGTGCCGGCGTCGATGACCCGCGGGCCGGACAGGTAGCCGCCGAATTCCGCGGTGTCGGACACCGAGTAGTTCATCCGGGCGATGCCGCCCTCGTACATCAGGTCGACGATCAGCTTGAGCTCGTGCAGCACCTCGAAGTAGGCCATCTCCGGCGGGTAGCCCGCCTCGACCATCACGTCGAAACCGGTCTTCACCAATTCCTCTGTGCCACCGCACAACACGGCCTGCTCACCGAACAGGTCGGTCTCGGTCTCGTCCTTGAAGGTGGTCTTGATGACACCGGCGCGGGTGCCGCCGATGGCCTTGGCGTAGGACAGGGCCAGCGCCTCGCCCTCGCCGTTGGGGTCCTGGTCGACGGCGATCAGCGCGGGCACACCCTTGCCGTCGACGAACTGGCGACGCACCAGGTGCCCCGGGCCCTTGGGTGCCACCATGGCGACGGTGACGTTGGCCGGCGGCTTGATCAGGTCGAAGTGGATGTTGAGCCCGTGGCCGAAGAACAACGCATCGCCATCGGAGAGGTTGGGTTCGATGTCGTTCTTGAAGATGTCGGCCTGCGCGGTGTCGGGCGCCAGCAGCATGATGACGTCGGCCCACTTGGCGACCTCGGCGGGGGTGTCGACGTCCAGGCCCTGCTCTTGCACCTTGGCCCGCGACTTCGACCCCTCCTTGAGGCCCACCTTCACCTGCACGCCGGAGTCGCGCAGGCTCAGCGAGTGCGCGTGCCCCTGGCTGCCGTATCCGATGACCCCGACCTTGCGACCCTGGATGATCGTCAGGTCCGCATCGTCGTCGTAGAACATCGGCAATGTCTCCCCAGACGGGTTAGCCACTTCACTATCTCCTTCTCGTTTGCACTGAAAACTTATTTGGCCGTGCCGATTCCGCGTGGACCGCGGGACAACGACACCACCCCGGACTGGACGATTTCGCGGATCCCGAAGGGTTCCAAGACCCGCAGCAGCGCCTCGATCTTGCCGCGGTCACCCGTGGCCTCGATCGTCAGCGCCTCCGGCGACACGTCGATCACCTTGGCGCGGAACAGGTTCACCGCTTCGATCACCTGACTGCGGATGCCCGCGTCGGCGCGCACCTTGATCAGCGAAAGTTCCCGCGACACCGAGTTGTCGTCGTCGAGCTCGACGATCTTGATGACGTTGATCAGCTTGTTGAGCTGCTTGGTGATCTGTTCGAGCGGGGTCTCCTCGGCGGAGACCACGATCGTCATGCGCGACATGTCCTTCTGCTCGGTGGCGCCGACGGCCAGCGATTCGATGTTGAAGCCGCGCCGGCTGAACAGCGCCGCCACCCGGGCGAGCACGCCGGGCTTGTCCTCGACCAACACCGACAGGGTGTGTGTGTGCATCAGGCGTGCCCTTCGCTCTCGTCGTCGAACAGCGGGCGGATGCCGCGGGCCGCCTGAATCTCGTCGTTGCTGGTGCCGGCGGCCACCATCGGCCACACCTGCGCGTCGGCGCCGACGATGAAGTCGATCACCACCGGGCGGTCGTTGATCGCACGCGCCGCGTTGATCACGTCCTCGACGTCTTCCTCACGCTCGCACCGCAATCCGACGCAGCCCAGCGCCTCGGCCAGCTTCACGAAGTCCGGGATGCGATGCGAGTGCGTGGCCAGATCGGTCTGCGAGTAGCGCTCCTCGTAGAACAGCGTCTGCCACTGGCGCACCATGCCCAGGTTGCCGTTGTTGATCAGCGCCACCTTAATCGGGACGCCCTCGATCGCGCAGGTGGCCAGCTCCTGGTTGGTCATCTGGAAGCAGCCGTCGCCGTCGATCGCCCACACCTCGGCCTCCGGGCGTGCCATCTTGGCGCCCATCGCCGCCGGGATGGCGAAGCCCATGGTGCCCAGCCCGCCCGAGTTCAGCCAGGTGCGCGGCTTCTCATACGAGATGAATTGGGCCGCCCACATCTGGTGCTGGCCCACGCCGGCGACGTACAGGGCGTCCGGACCGGCGATCTGGCCAAGCTTTTCGATGACGTATTCCGGGCCGAGGCTGCCGTCGCTCTGCGGCCCGTAACTCAGCGGATAGGTGGACTGAACCTCGTTGAGGTAGGCCCACCACTCGGTCATGTCGAGCTTGCCGGGGATCCCGTCCTGGCGCAGCAACTCGAGCAGCTCGATGATGACGGCCTTGACGTCGCCGACGATCGGCACGTCGGCGTGGCGGTTCTTGCCGATCTCGGCGGGGTCGATGTCGGCGTGAATGACCTTGGCCTCCGGGGCGAAGGTGTCCAGCTTCCCGGTCACCCGGTCATCGAAGCGGGTTCCCAGCGCGATCAGCAGGTCGCTGCGCTGCAGGGCCGCCACCGCGGCGACGGTGCCGTGCATGCCGGGCATGCCCATGTGCTGCGGGTGGCTGTCCGGGAAGGCGCCGCGCGCCATCAGCGTGGTCACCACGGGGATGCCGGTCAGCTCGGCCAGCTCGCGTAGCTGCTCGGTCGCTTCCCCGCGGATGACGCCGCCGCCCACGTAGAGCACGGGCTTGCGGGCGGCCGCGATCAGCTTGGCGGCCTCGCGGATCTGCCGGCTGTGCGGTTTGGTGTTCGGCTTGTATCCGGGCAGGTCCAGACGCGGCGGCCAGCTGAACGTGCACTGGCCCTGCAGCACGTCCTTGGGGATGTCGACCAGCACCGCGCCGGGGCGACCCGAGGATGCGATGTGGAACGCCTCGGCCATCACCTGCGGGATCTCGTTGCCCGAGCGGACCAGGAAGTTGTGCTTGGTGATCGGCATCGTGATGCCCGAGATGTCGGCCTCCTGGAAGGCGTCGGTGCCGATCAGCGAGCGTCCGACCTGGCCGGTGACGGCCACGACGGGAATCGAGTCCATCTGGGCGTCGGCCAGCGGGGTCACCAGGTTGGTGGCGCCCGGCCCGGAGGTCGCCATGCAGACACCGACCTTGCCGGTGGCGTGGGCGTAGCCGCTGGCGGCGTGGCCGGCGCCCTGCTCGTGGCGGACCAGCACGTGGCGCAGCTTCTTCGAGTCGAACAGCGGGTCATAGACCGGCAGGACCGCGCCGCCGGGAATGCCGAAGATAACCTCTACGCCGAGTTCCTCCAGCGAACGGATCACCGATTGGGCGCCGGTAACTTGTTCGGGCCCAATGCGTTTCGGCTTACCGGCCGCGGACTTCGCGGCGGGCTTGGCCGCGTCCGTGGCGATGTCGGCAGCGTCCGGTGTCGCGGGGGCGTGCTGCCTGATGGGAGCGCTCACTGTCGTTCAGTCCTTATTCATGTCCGGGAATCTCGCTGGGGCAACAAAAAACCCCCGACAGCTCATCTGCTGCACGAGGGTTGCGCGTTGGTGCTGGATTGCTTCAAATGCTCAAACGCAAGTCAGCCGCCAACGCGCCGACCAATTACTACGAGCATTCCGGGCTTTCCGGCGGTATCCATAGCGTCCGACGGTAGCCTTCGCACAGCTCAGCAGTCAAATCCGTGACCGGTCACCGGGCGGGCGGCCGCCGCGGGCCCGGGTGAACGCACGCGGAACCGGCCGCGGGCGTGGGGTGAAAGGATGGTGGGGTGGCTAGCGGTTCGTCTCCCCAAACCCCGTCCCAGGCGCCCGTCGTGATCAAGGTGTCGCCGATAGCGCACCTGGCCGTCGGGTTCTTGACCCTCGGGTTGCTGATCCCGGTGATGCTCTGGCCGCCGTCCCTGCCGCTGCTGATCCTGCCGATGCTGCTGTCGGCGTTGATCATCCGGCTACGCACCGTCGCCGACGACCGGGGCGTGACCGTTCGGACGCTGTTGGGCAGCCGACGGGTGCGCTGGGACGACATCGACGGGTTGCGTTTCCATCGCGGTTCGTGGGGTCGCGCGCGCCTCAAGAACGGTGAGGAACTGCGGTTGCCCGCGGTCACGTTCTCTACGCTGCCGCAGCTGACGGAGGCCAGCGCGGGACGGGTCCCCAACCCCTACCAGTGAAGTGGCTGGTCAGCCGATCGGATTCACGCCGTTGAGCGCCACCCACACCCCGACGCCCGCGGCGATGCCGGCCAGCAGCGCGACGAAGGAGCCGATGAAGGGCCGGTGGGCCCAGCCGCGGCGCGCGTCCAGTCCGTAGCGGCCGGGTCCGCACAGGATGACCGCGGCGGCGAGCACGATCAGGGTGATCTGGTATTCGTGGCCCTCGGGCAGGAAGTACGAGAAGTTGCGGGTGTGCGGGCGCACCGAGACGCTGGCCAGCAGGCCGTTGATCAGGAACGCCAGCGCGCCCGCCGCGGCTACCGGCGTGAACAAGCCCAGTATCAGCAGCACGCCCGCCACGGCCTCACCGCCGGCGCTCACGTAGGCCAGGATGTCGGCGTGCTGGTAGCCGACATCGGACAGTGAGTTCTTGAAGCCCGCCACGCCCGAGCCACCCCACCAGCCGAACAGCTTCTGCAGCCCGTGCGCGCCGAGCACCACGCCCAGCCCGACGCGCAGCAGCAGCAAACCGAGATGCTGCGTCCCGCGCCGGCCGACGTCCTGCAATCGGTCGTGGTGTTCGTCGTCGTCGAGGTCGGTGGTCTCGGGGGCCGCGTGCCGGGCCGCCGAGTGCGGCTGGACGTAGGGCAGGGGTTCCTGCTGTTCGAGCAGGTTGTAACCCCCGGCAGCGGAGCCGGCGACCGCGGCGGCGCCGCCGTACGGGATGACCGTGGTGGTGCCGGTGGACGGGTTGAAGTCGCCGGGGTAGCCGACGGGCGTCAGATCATCTTCGGGATCGACCAGCCGCGCCGAGGCGGGGCGTCCCGGGGTCGGCTCCGGGGATTCGCCGGGGCGCTGCCAATGTGCGTCATTCGGTTGACTGGTCACGGGTGTCAGGGTAAGGGCATTCCGGCCTGAATTGGGGATTTGAGCGGCGCTTTCGCCTGGCAATCGGTGGTTTGCCCGCCAAAGGGGGCCGGATCGGCCCGAAATCGCCGTCCGAGCCCGTTTCGGCGGCCCGCGACGGGGATCTCGGGTGGGGCAGGCCGGCCCCTTGGCCGGACCCAATCGGGTCTTCGGCGGCCGGCACCAGGGACGTGTGTGGCGGCGTCGCGGGCACTGTCCGTAGCCTGACGGTCATGCGACTAGGGCGAGCGGGACGGTCGGTTCGGCGCGGGTTCGCCGCGCTGTGCGCCCTCGTGCTGGTGACGAGCGGGTGCGCGCGCTTCAATGACGCACAATCGCAACCGTTCACCACCGCGCCCGAACTCAAGCCGCAACCCAGCTCGACGCCTCCCCCGCCGCCGCCGCTGCCGCCCACGCCGTTCCCCAAGGCCTGCCCCGCCCCCGGCGTGATGCAGGGCTGCCTGGAGAGCACCAGCGGCCTGATCATGGGTCCGGACAGCAAAACCGCGCTGGTCGCCGAGCGCACCACCGGGGCGGTCAAGGAGATCGCGGTCAACGCCGAGCCGAAGGTGAAGACGGTGATCCCGGTCGACCCGTCCGGCGACGGCGGCCTGATGGACATCGTCATGTCGCCGACCTACACCCAGGACCGCCTGATGTACGCCTACATCAGCACGCCCACCGACAATCGGGTGATCCGGGTGGCCGACGGTGACATCCCCAAGGACATCCTGACCGGGATTCCCAAGGGCGCCACCGGAAACACCGGGGCATTGATCTTCACCAGCCCCACCACGCTGGTCGTGATGACCGGCGACGCGGGCAATCCGGCGCTGGCCGCCGATCCCAAGTCGCTGGCCGGCAAGGTGCTGCGGATCGAGCAGCCCACCACCGTGGGCCAGGCGCCGCCGACGACGGCGCTGTCCGGCGTGGGCGCCGGCGGCGGCCTGTGCACCGACCCCGTCGACGGCTCGCTCTACGTCGCCGACCGCACCCCGACGGCGGATCGGTTGCAGCGCATCACCAAAACGTCCGACGTCTCGACGGTGTGGACCTGGCCGGACAAGCCCGGCGTGGCCGGCTGCGCGGCGATGGACGGGACCGTGCTGGTCAACCTGATCAACACCAAGCTGACGGTCGCGGTCCGGCTGGCGCCGGCCACCGGCGCGGTCACCGGTGAACCCGACGTCGTCCGCAAGGACACCCACGCGCACGCCTGGGCGCTGCGCATGTCACCGGATGGAAACGTCTGGGGCGCAACGGTCAACAAGACGGCCGGGGATGCCGAGAAGCTGGACGACGTGGTGTTCCCGCTCTTCCCGCAGGGCGGCGGGTTCCCGCGCAACAGCGACGACAAGAGCTAGATCGGCGCCACTGCGCCGAGTGTGAACTCACGACGCCGTACCGGCGTGTCGCGTCGTGGAATGCACCGTCGGCAGCGGCCGGCGGCTAGCCCTGGCCGCAGGCGGCCAACACCAGTTCGCGCACCCGGGCGGCGTCGGCCTGGCCGCGGGTTGCCTTCATCACCGCGCCGACGATCGCGCCGGCCGCGGCCACCTTGCCGCCGCGAATCTTTTCTGCCACATCGGGATTGGCGGCCAGCGCCTCGTCGACGGCCGCCTGGGTCACCGAGTCGTCGCGCACCAGCGCCAGACCGCGGGCGGTCATCACCTCTTCGGGCTCGCCCTCCCCGGCCAGCACGCCCTCGACGACCTGACGGGCCAGCTTGGTCGACAGCTTGCCCTCGTCGACCAGGGCCACCACGGCGGCGACCTGGGCGGGGGTGATGGCCAGCTCGTCCAGCGCCACGTTGGCCTCGTTGGCCTTCTGCATCAGGAAGTTTCCCCACCAGGCGCGGGCCTGCTCGCTGGACGCGCCGTGTGCGATGGTCGCGGTGACCAAATCGATCGCCCCGGCGTTGACCAGGTCGCGCATCACCTCGTCGGAGATTCCCCATTCGTCCTGAATCCGCTTGCGGCTCAACCAGGGCAGCTCGGGGATGGTCGCGCGCAGCTGCTCGACCAGTTCGCGGCTGGGCGCGACGGGCTCCAGGTCCGGCTCGGGGAAATACCGGTAGTCCTCGGCCGTTTCCTTGGTGCGGCCCGGGCTCGTGTACCCGCCGGCCTCGTGAAAGTGCCTGGTTTCCTGGATGATTCGACCCCCCGAGGCCAGAACCGCGCCCTGGCGCTGCATTTCGTAGCGCACCGCCACCTCGACGCTTTTGAGTGAGTTGACGTTCTTGGTCTCGGTCCGGGTGCCGAACTCGGTCGCACCGGTGGGTTTGAGCGACACATTGGAATCACAACGCATGGAGCCCTGGTCCATGCGGACATCGGATACCCCCAAGGCGCGCAACAGGTCTCGCAACGCCGTGACGTAGGCGCGGGCGATCTGCGGCGCCCGGGCCCCGGCGCCCTCGATGGGCTTGGTGACGATTTCGATCAGCGGCACACCGGCGCGGTTGTAGTCGATCAGCGACGTGGTCGCGCCGTGGATGCGGCCCGTTTCGCTGCCGATGTGGGTGAGCTTGCCGGTGTCTTCCTCCATGTGCGCGCGCTCGATCTCGACGCGCCAGGTGGTGCCGTCGTCCAGCGGCGCCTCCAGATAGCCGTTGATGGCGATCGGCTCGTCGTACTGCGAAATCTGGTAGTTCTTCGGCTGGTCGGGGTAGAAGTAGTTCTTCCGGGCGAAGCGGCACCACGGCACGATCTCGCAGTTCAGCGCCAGCCCGATGCGAATGGCCGACTCGACCGCGCTCTGGTTGAGCACGGGCAGCGAGCCGGGCAGGCCCAGGCACACCGGACACACCTGGGTGTTGGGTTCGGCGCCGAAAGCGGTGGTGCAACCGCAGAACATCTTGGTGACAGTGGACAATTCCACGTGTACCTCGAGGCCGAGTACCGGATCGAAACGCGCGATGACGTCGTCGAAGTCCATCAGATCGGCGCTGGCGGCAACACTCATGCGCTCGATCCTAGTGGTGATCGCGAGCGCGGCGGAGCCGGGCGAAGCGGGTCACCACCCCGACGGTCTAGTGGTGATCGCGAGCGCGGCGGAGCCGGGCGAAGCGGGTCACCACCCCGACGGTCTAGTGGTGATCGCGAGCGCGGCGGAGCCGGGCGAAGCGGGTCACCACCCGACGGTCTAGTGGTGGACGCGAAGGGGCTCCCCTCCCCTGCCCGGGAACATCTCGGCCAGCACGGCCGCCATCTGCAGATAACTGCGCCGGCTCTCCTTGCTCAACCGGTCCAGCGCGATCTTTCGTCCATCGTGCACGTGGCGATCGAACGGCAGCACCACCGTGGCGCCGACGCGGGCGGACAACCGGTCGAGTTCGGTGACGGCCACGCCGTCGACCTTGGCCGGCTCGACGTGGTTGATGGCCAGCACCGTCCACTGCATCAAGGACTGATAACCGTTGTGGCACAACCACTCCAGCGTCGCCCGGGTTTTACGTACCGCATCGATGGCGGGGCTGGTGACCACGACCAGGGCGCGCGATTCCGGCAGAACCGCGTCCATCACAGCATAATTGAGCGTTTTGACGCAGTCGACCAGCACCACCGAATACTGGTTTCGCAGCATCGAGAAGGCCCGCAGCATGTCGTGGCGCTCCAGGCGCCAGTCGCTGTCCGGCAGCCCCAGCACTTCCAGCCCGAAGCCGTTCATGTACGTCAGCGCGCGGATGTCCTCGTACTGCGGCGCGGGGTTGCCGCGCAGCAGGTCGGCGATGCTGTGCGGGCTGTGCTGACCGTGGCGCTCCGCCAGGTCCCCGGCGTCGATATCGAGGGCGAGCACCCGGTCATCGCGCACCGCCGCGAACGTCGACCCGAGCGCCTCCACCACGGTGGTCTTACCGACCCCGCCCTTGAGGTTGAGCACGGCGATCGGGAAGGCGCCGCCGACGGTGGCGCGGATGCGCTGCCGCAGCTCGTTCTCGTACGCCGTGTTCTTGCCCGGGCCAAGTTCGATGCCCGTCACGCGATGCAGCAACTGTCGCCAATCGAACCTGTTGGCGGCGGTGTCGTGCGTGTCGAAGCGGTCCAGCGCCGTCGCCCCCAGCATCGGTTCGGGACGCGCCGGCGCCGGCCGGGGCGGTGGCCGCAGGGGCAAGGGCAGGGGTGGCGGCGGTCCGGTCGGCTGGCGATGCGGTCCGCGGGACTGCGGCACGGTGGCCGCCGCGGAGTCGGCGCCGGCGCGGCGCCTGGGCGGCGGGCCCGGCCTATGGTTCGGCGGAACCGGTGGTCCCCCCGCTGCTGCGGATTGCTGAACGACTCCGCGAATCGCACCGCGGTGGCTCATACCCCCGGTATAACCCCTGAGGACCGGTCCGGAAACCACCAAAATGCGGCGATCGCGAACCACTCGGATCATTGGCGGGCAAATTCAGGCCGCGGCTCACTGAGATCCACCGGATGTTCGCCCAGCGGGGGCGTCTAACCGAAGAAGGCCGCGGCGTCGTCGTAGCGGCTATCGGGGACCAGCTTGAGCTGGCGCACCGCGTCGGCCAGCGGAACCCGGCCGATATCCTGCCCGCGCAACGACACCATCTGCCCGTATTCCCCCGCGTGCGCGGCGTCGGCCGCGTTCACCCCGAACCGCGTGGCCAGCACCCGGTCGTAGGCCGTCGGCGTGCCGCCGCGCTGGACGTGACCCAGCACGGTCACCCGGACGTCCTTGTTGATCCGCTTCTCCACCTCGGCGCCGAGCTGGGCGGCCACGCCGGTGAACTTCTCGTGGCCGAATTCGTCAATCCCGCCCTCCCGCAACGCGATCGAACCGGGGATGGGCTTGGCGCCCTCGGCGACAACGCAGATGAAGTGCGAATCTCCGCGCTGGAAGCGCCTTTTCACGAGCCGGCAGACCTCTTCGACGTCGAAGGGCTGCTCGGGAATCAGGGTCATGTGCGCGCCCGAAGCCAGGCCGGCGTTCAGCGCGATCCAGCCGGCGTGGCGGCCCATCACCTCGACCAGCATCACCCGCTGGTGCGATTCGGCGGTGCTGTGCAGCCGGTCGATCGCGTCGGTGGCGACGGTCAACGCGGTGTCGTGGCCGAAAGTCACGTCGGTGCAATCGATGTCGTTGTCGATGGTCTTGGGGACACCGACCACCGGCACGTTCTCCTCCGAGAGCCAGTGCGCGGCCGTGAGCGTGCCCTCCCCGCCGATGGGAATCAGGACGTCGATCCCGTTGTCGTCGAGGGTCTGCTTGATCTGGTTGAGCCCGGCCCGCAATTTGTCGGGGTGCACCCGGGCGGTGCCCAGCATGGTTCCACCCTTGGCCAACAGACGGTCGTTGCGGTCGTCGTTCTGCAGCTGAATGCGCCGGTTCTCCAGCAATCCGCGCCAGCCGTCCTGGAATCCGACCACCGACGAGCCGTACCGGGAGTCGCAGGTTCGCACCACTGCCCGGATGACCGCGTTGAGCCCGGGGCAGTCGCCGCCTCCGGTGAGCACTCCGATCCGCATGATCTCATCTTGCCTGGGCCGGCGGGGTTATGGCGCGATTAGCCCGCGACAGCCCGCTAGACGGTGGGCGCCGCGGGCAGCGGCCCCCGGGCCGCCTCGTAGGCGGCGCCGACCCGGTAGAGCCGATCGTCAGCCAGCGCGGGCGCCATGATCTGCAGGCCGACGGGCAGCTCGTCATCCGGCGACAGACCGGCCGGCACCGACATGCCGCAGTGTCCGGCCAGATTCAGCGGCAGCGTGCACAGGTCGAACAGATACATCGCCAGCGGATCGTCGACCTTCTCGCCCAGCCGGAACGCCGTGGTCGGGGTCGCGGGCGACACCACAACGTCCACCGAGCGGTAGGCCTCGTCCAGGTCGCGGGCGATCAGGGTGCGCACCTTCTGGGCCTGGTTGTAGTACGCGTCGTAATAACCGGCCGACAGCGCGTACGTGCCGATCATGATGCGGCGCTTGACCTCCGGCCCGAAGCCGGCGGCCCGCGTCAACGCCATCACCTCCTCGGCGCTGTGGCTGCCGTCGTCGCCGACGCGCAACCCGTAACGCATCGCGTCGAAGCGGGCCAGGTTGCTCGACACCTCCGACGGCAGGATCAGGTAGTAGGCCGCCAGCGCGTACTCGAAGTGCGGGCAGTCGACCTCGCTCACGTCGGCGCCCAGGGCGGTCAGCTGCTCGACGGCGGCCCCGAAAGCGCTCAGCACGCCGGGCTGATAGCCCTCGCCGCGCAGCTGCTTGACCACCCCGACGCGCACGCCCTTGAGGTCGCCGGCCGCGCCGGCCCGCGCAGCGCCCACGACGTCGGGCACCGCCGCGTCCACCGACGTGGAGTCGCGGGGGTCGTGCCCGGCGATCACCTGATGCAGCAGCGCGGTGTCGAGCACCGTTCGCGCGCACGGCCCGCCCTGATCCAGCGACGACGCGCACGCCACCAGGCCGTAGCGCGACACCGTGCCGTAGGTCGGCTTGACGCCCACCGTCGCGGTGAGCGCGGCGGGCTGCCGGATGGACCCGCCGGTGTCGGATCCGATCGCCAGCGGCGCCTGGAACGCGGCCAACGCCGCCGCGCTGCCGCCGCCGGAGCCGCCCGGCACCCGGTCGACATCCCAGGGGTTGCGGGTGGGCCCGAAGGCGGAGTTCTCCGTCGAGCTGCCCATCGCGAACTCGTCCATGTTGGTCTTGCCCAAGATCGGGATCCCGGCGGCGCGCAGCCGCGAGGTGACGGTGGCGTCGTAGGGCGAACGCCAGCCCTCGAGGATTGTGGACCCGCAGGTGGTCGGCATGTCGACGGTGGTGAAGACGTCCTTGAGCGCCAGCGGGACACCGGCCAGCGGGGACGGCAACCGCTCCCCGGCGGCCACCGCCTCGTCGACCGCCGCCGCCGCGCCCAGCGCCTCGTCGGCCGCCACGTGCAGGAAGGCGTGGTAGCGCTCGTCGGTCGCGGCGATCTGGTCCAGGCATGCCTGGGTGACCTCGACCGAAGACACCTCTTTGGCGGCGATGCGGGCGGCCAGCGTGGCGGCGTCGGAGCGGACGATGTCGTTCACTCGCTGTCCCCCAGGATCTGCGGGACGCCGAAGCGGCCGTCGACGGCTTCGGGCGCCTCGGCCAGCGCCTCGGCCTGGGTGAGGCAGGGGGCCGGCTCGTCCGGGCGGGTGACGTTGACGTCCTTGAGCGGGTTGTCGGTGGCCTCGACGCCGGTGACGTCCACCGCCTGGACCTGGCTGACATGGGTAAGGATCGCGCCGAGCTGGCCGGCGAAGCTGTCGAGTTCGCTGTCGGTCAGCGCCAGCCGGGACAGCCGGGCCAGGTGCGCTACCTCGTCGCGGGAGATCTGGGACACGATCCGAAAGCCTAGCCGCGGGCGCGGGGCCCGCTGCACGCCGTTGCCGATCGCGCGGCCGGATCGAGCCGAAATGCCAGCGACACATCCTTATGTCACAGTGTTGGCCGTGCCCTCCTATCTGTTGCGCATCGAGCTCGTCGACCGGCCAGGCAGCCTGGGGTCGCTAGCGGTCGCGCTCGGTTCGGTGGGAGCCGACATCCTGTCGCTCGACGTCGTGGAACGCAGCGCGGGCTACGCGACCGACGACCTGGTGATCGAACTGCCGCCGGGGGCCATGCCGGACAGGCTGATCACCGCGGCCGAGTCCCTGTCCGGTGTCCGGGTGGACAGCGTGCGCCCGCACACCGGCCTGCTGGAGGCGCACCGCGAGCTGGAGCTGCTCGACCACGTCGCGGCGGCCGATGGCAACGCGGCGCGACTGCGAGTTCTGGCCAACGAGGCGCCCAAGGTGCTGCGCGTCAGTTGGTGCACGGTGCTGCGCAGTTCGGGCGGCGCGCTCGAGCGCCTGGCCGGCAGTCCGGGCGCCCCGGAGACCAAGGCGGACTCGGCGCCCTGGCTGCCGATCGAGCGGGCGGTGACGCTGGACAGCAGCGCCGAATGGGTGCCCAAGGCATGGCGCGATATGGACGTCACGATGGTCGCGGCCCCGCTGGGTGACCCGCACACCGCGGTGGTGCTCGGCCGCCCCGGCCCGGAATTCCGGCCCTCGGAGGTGGCCCGGTTGGGCTACCTCGCCGGGATCGTCGCCACCATGCTGCGCTAGCGCGACGGGTTGACTTGAGCCTGTAGCGAGAGCGAATTTCCTTTATGCCCCAGTATGTTTGGGCTTCGATGCATCACCGGCATGACGGGTGCCGCATCAAGTTAGTTGGTTGTCGGTGGCGGTTGGGGGTTGGGGTTGGAAGGGTGTGTACCACCGCCAGTCGGCGCGTTACGGCCCCACCGCGGGCGAGGGTTTAGTCGGGGGCGCGCCAGGCTCGGCCCTCGGCCGGCGTCGTCGCTGACCACAAGTGCGCCTGCGGGTCCGGTGATGGTGATGGCGCCACGATGGCGCAGCCGGTGATGATAAGGGCACAACAGCACCAGGTTGACCAACTCGTGGGCCCACCATCTTCCCGGTGCCGAAAACGCGGGAACTCGCCAGCCGTCCGGCGATGGCGGTGAGCGTGTGCGCGTTCGCCGGCGAGCAGGCCGTCTTCCCGAGCCACCAACGCCGGCACCGACCGCGCGCCGGTCACCCCACAGAGCGCGTCGCGATCGATCTCGGCCACGATCTCCACGATGCGCCCATCAATCGCATTACGCCGCCCGGCCAACTCCGCCAACTCCTCGAACAACACCTCAAGACGCTCACCAGGACCCACCATCACAGCGCCAACAGATGCGGTCGAAGACATGGCCCCGTCATCGCAGCCACCACCGACAAAAACGGGCCCCCGAGCCCCAGCCCGCGGCAGTTACCACAAATCCCGGTGCCTTAACCAAGTCCGGTCGTGCCAGGTCGGCGCGCGACGGGAATTTCCATCGAGTTACGTTCGGCTACAACAGCTTTCGCTTGGTCAACGATGCGCGGAGAGTTCCCCCGTGGCATCGGGTAGACGACGTTTCAAGGCGGCGATTCTGAGTAGCTGGATGGTTAAGTTCGTGGCTCCCAGCATGGGGAAAAGCCCGATATATATCCGAAGGGATTTGATGCTGTGCAGTTCAATAGTACTGAACACAATAAAACATCCGATAGTGAAAACAGCGGCCGGGATCGAGTAAGCGATAAGGGAGCTGCGATCGGCGATGATTTGTGTCGCAAATTCTAATTCTTGTTCTGACATCGGTTCGCCTTTACGTAATTTCCTCAGAACTTTTCTGATACCACCGACTTCTTCACCAACCGGCACAGGTGGTCGCTCGAGGAGTCGCTTCACGAAAGTGAAGACGCAGGCGGCGAACACCAACTCGGCCACGCCGGCTAGCACCGCCAGATAACCAAACAGGCCCAAATTTGTTCACTCCTTCATCGACCAAGACACCGTGGGGTCGCCGACGAACCGCTTGTCGCGCCCTTTCAGGCGTGGGAACGCCTTGCATTTGAAGGCGATTCGGATGTCGCTACGGGGTCTCCGTCTTCCCAGAGCAGCAGTTGTCGAACCGCTTGGCGTGACCCGTACGGGCGGAGCATCGTGCTGGCCGGGCGGGGTCTCACGCGTTGGGGCCACCAGAACCAGCGCCCGAGCAGCGCTGCGACGGACGGCGTCATGAATGAACGCACGATCAGGGTATCGAACAGCAGACCCAAGGCGATCGTGGTCCCGATTTGACCCAGCACCAGCAGGGAGGCGGACACGAAGGAGGCCATGGTGAAGGCGAACACCAGGCCGGCGGAGGTCACCACAGCCCCGCTGCCTGCCATGGCCCGGATAATGCCCGTATTCAGGCCGGCATGGATCTCTTCCTTGAACCGAGAGATCAACAGGAGGTTATAGTCGGATCCCACCGCTAGCAGGATGATCACCGAGAGCGCCAGGCAGATCCAGTAGAGCTTGATACCGAGGATGTCCTGCCAGACCAGAACGGAAAGCCCGAAAGAAGCGCCCAGCGAAAGCGCTACCGTGCCCACAATGACGATCGCTGCGACCAGACTTCGGGTAATGATCACCATGATGAGCAGAATGAGGCTCAACGCGGCTATTCCGGCGATCATGAGATCGTATTTGGCACCGTCGGCTATGTCCTTATAGGTTGCGGCCGTGCCGGCGAGATAGATGTTGGAATCCCCCAAGGGGGTGTTCTTCACAGCCTGCTTGGCCGCGTTCCTGATCGGTTCGATGTGCGAGATACCTTCAGGGGTCGCGGGATCACCCTCGTGGGAGATGATCATGCGCGCCGCCTTCCCGTCCGGCGAGAGAAATAATTTCAGGCCCCTTTTGAACTCGGGGTTGTTGAAAGCCTCGGGCGGCAGGTAGAAGGAATCGTCATTTTTGGCGGCGTCATACGCCTGACCCAGGGCCGTCGCGGTGTCGGTACTTGCCTTCGCCTGCTCGTTGATCCCCAAGTTGGTGGCGTAGTTGGACAGCGTGAGGCCGAGGTTCTTCTCCTGGTCGGCGATCTGAGGCGGTAACAGGGTCACCAATTTCTGCTGGCCCGCATCCAACTTGTCCAAGCTCGCGGTGAGCTTTTCAAACTGCGCACTGAGCTGATCGATACCGTCGAGCGCATCGAAGACAGATCTGAACGCGAAGCAGGCCGGAATGTCGAAGCAGTGTTTTTCCCAATAGAAATAACTGCGTACCGGCCTGAAAAAGTCGTCGAAATTCGCGATCTTATCCCGCAGGTCATTGATGATGGCGATCGTGTCGTGAAAGCTTTGGGTCTCGTCGTGCGTCGAGGCGGCGAGTTGTTTTTGCAGCCCGTACTGCTGGTTCAGAATCCCGATCGTATCTTTGAGATTGTCGGCCTGTTTCAACAAATCCTGGGCGCGCTCTTTCTGGTAGTGCAGGTTCTCGATGTTGCCGATGCTGCCCGCGCTGATCTGAAATGCCAACGAGGTGTGCTCGATCGGGGTCCCCAAGGGTCTGGTCATGGACTGGACTTGGGAGATGCCGGGCAGGTGGGCGATCGCTTTGGCAACCCTTTCCAGATTGATCATGTCGGCAGGATTACGCATATCGTGGTCGGTTTCGATCATCAACAATTCGGGGTTGAGCCGGGCCTGAGAAAAATGCCGCTCCGCGGCCGCATACCCCGTATTGGCCGGGGCGCTGGCTGGCATGTAGGCCCGAGCGTCATAGTTTGTCTTATATCCGGGCAAAGCGAGCAAACCGATGAGGGCGACCCCGGTCGCCACCACCAGGATGGGTCCGGGCCAGCGAACGATTGCGGTGCCGATGCGCCGCCAGCCCCGGGTCGCCAGCTGGCGTTTCGGATCGAACAGCCCGAAAAGGCTGCCAACGGTAATCACGGCTGGAGTCAGGCTGAGCGCGGCCGCCAGTGCGACCCCGATACCGATTGCGGCGGGAATGCCCAGGCTTTGGAAATAATTGAGCCTGGTAAAGCGCAGGCAGAGCACCGCACCGGCGACGGTCAGACCGGAACCCAGTACCACGTGGGTCGTCCCGCGATACATGGTGTAGTAGGCGGTTTCGCGGTTCTGCCCGTCGTGCCGCGCCTCGTGGTAGCGGCCGACAAAGAAGATCGCGTAGTCGGTGCCGGCGGCGATGACGAGCAAGGTGAGTAGATTCGTCGCATACGTCGAAAGCCCGATCAACCCGATGCTTCCCAGAAACGCGACAATACCCCTGGCGGCCGCCATTTCGACGATGACCGTGACCAGCACGAAAACCGCTGTGACGGAACGGTAGACCCATAACAACATCGCCAAGATCACCAACACGGTGACCACGGTGACCTTGAAGATGCCGTTGCTGCCTACTTCGAACTGATCGGTGACCAGCGGCGCCGCGCCGGTCACGTAGGCCTTCACCCCCCGTGGTGGGGGCGTGTGCGCCACGATCTGGCGGATGGCGTCGACCGACGCGTTGGCCAATGCATCGCCCTGGTTGCCGGCAAGATACACCTGCACGTAGGCGGCCTTGCCGTCCTTGCTTTGCGAGCCTGCCGCCGTCAGCGGATCCCCCCAGAAATCCTGGACGTGCTCCACGTGCTTGGTGTCGTGCTCGAGCTTGCGGACCAGAACGTCGTAAAACCGGTGGGCGTCATCGCCTAGGGGCTTGTCGCCTTCAAGGACGATCATGGCCGCACTGTCGGAATCGAACTCGTGAAACACCTTGCCTATGTGTTGCATCGCCTGAAACGACGGCGCATCCGGGGTGTTCAGAGAGACGTTGTGCGCTTTGGCCACGTCCTCCAAATTCGGTACGGCGATATTGGAGATAGCCGCCAGACCCACCCACAGCAGCAGGATAGGCACCGCAAACCGACGAATACCTTGCGCTACGGCGGACCTCGGGGCGTGATCGTCGCTCATGCGGACTTCACCAGGCAGAAGGTATAGGCGTTCACTTGGTTGACGATCCTTTCGTCCTTGACGTCACCATCCACCGTGATGCGGCAGCCCAGGGAATCGCTATTGCCCTGCGCGACAAGGTTGCTGAAGGCTCCGGGCTGTGTCGTCACCATAGTCAGCGACCACGGCAGGGGCGCGTTCAACACTTGCTGCGGCTGCACATTGATGTCAACATAATTGATGGTCGCCACCGCTCCAGCGTCACCAAAAACCTCAAGGGTGATGTGCTTGGGACTGAACGGTTCGGTCTGATCGGAGATACCACCGGCAGCCGACGTGTTGTTGTGCGAGCCGAAGTTCCCGTGGAGCCGGAACACGCAGAACCCCGCGACAGCCACCACCACCACGGCGACGATCACCATCCACCCGCGTCTAACCAGGGATGTTATCGAAAAGCCTTTCACCCGTTAGCCTTTCGAGTATCGGGCGACAGAACCACGCCCGGGGCCGGGCGTGGTTGCCAAAACATCATAAGCGTCGTCAACAGGTAAGACAGTACGGTACGGGACCGTACCCGTACAAGAGACGCGCGCGTATATATTTTTCAACAGGCGGCTATCCCCGAATGCCGGCTTAACTACCCGGTGCGCCTGGTCAGGCCCGGGATGAGAAACCCGTCGACGAACTCCTGCACGGTGCGACGAGTCGGCGGCCGACTTTGAACGATCGACCGAAAGATGAGATAGCCGGGCAACAGGTCCCACAGTTCGTCGGTGATGACGTCCTCGGCGATCTCGCCCCGGTCCACCGCCTGGTGCAGCAGGTGCTGGATCACGGCTTTGCGCTGGTCGAGGAATTGATGCTGCATCGCCTCGTTGAGCGCCGGGTGGCGCGACACCTCGACCATGACCGCGCGGATGGTGCTGGCGTGGCGCCCACTCTCCTGGCTGATCGTCTCCCCCAGGCTCAGCAGGTCGCCGCGCAGCGAGCCGGTATTCGGCGGGACGGCCACCTGGCGGACGCCTTCGGTGAAGGCGGCCAGCACCAGTTCGGCCTTGGAGGGCCAGCGCCGGTAGACCGTGGCTTTGCTGGCGCGCGCGGCGGCAGCCACCGCGTCCACCGTCAGGTGGTCATAGCCGTGTTCCTGCAGCAACGCCAGCGTCACGGCCAGTATCTCGGCCTCGCGCGGCGACCACGGTGATGCGTGCTCGCACCGATCGGCCGTCTGGGTCATAGAGCCCACGATAGAGCCGCTCGGGCGATGCGGACCAATTTCGGTGCAGTCGGGCCCGACGGATGTCGCGTCAGCGCGAGGGCATCATCGCGCGTTCGATGTCGGCGAGCAGGTCGTCGGTGTCCTCGATACCCAGTGAGATGCGCGCGAAGCCGTCGGCGACCGGGTCTCCCCAGCGCGCCCGGCGGTCCACCGAGGTGTGCAGGCCCCCGAAACTGGTGGAGGCGATCAGCAGTTCGCTGCGGTCCACCAGGGCGTGCACCGCGGCCGCATCGGCCAATTCGACCGACACCAGCGCCCCGAATCGGCGCATCTGCGCCATGGCCACCGGATGCGCCGGGTCGTCGGCCAAACCCGGATATCGCACCGCCCGCACCGCGGGGTGACGGGCCAGCATGGTCGCCACCGCCCGGGCGTTCTGGCATTGGCGTTCGAAGCGCAATCCGGCAGTTCCCATGCTGCGCAACAGAAGCCACGCCTCGAACCCGCCCAGCACCGCACCGGCGAGCAGCCTGTGCCGCTCCACTCCGGCGAGCAGCTCCGGCTGGTTGCTGGCGACGTAGCCGGCCAGCAGGTCGCCGTGACCGGACAGGGCCTTCGTCGCGCTGGCCACCACTGCGTCGGCGCCCAAGGACAGCGGCTGCTGACCCAACGGCGTCGCGGCGGTGTTGTCGACGACCAACCGCGCGTCGCGGCCCCGGCAGACGGTGGCCAGCCGGTGCAGATCGATCACGTCCAGCGCCGGGTTGGTGGGCGTCTCGGCCAGCACCACGTCGGCCTGGGCGGCCGCGTCATAGATCTGCGCGCTCGACGCCTCGATGACCGTCACGCCCGCGGGCACCAGGTCCTCGCGGGCGTAGCGGCGCACCTGGTAGTAGCCGTCGGCCGGCACCACCACCGTCGCTCCGGGCGTCGCCAGCGTGCGTAGCACGGCGGTGATGGCCGCCATGCCCGAGCCGAACACCAGCGCCCCGCCGGCCGCCTCGAGCTCGGCGAGTGCGGATTCCAGTTGCCGCCAGGTCGGATTGGAGCCGCGGCCGTAGCTGTCCAGCGCGGCCGTTTCGTCGCCGGACAGGTGGTAGGTGGCGGCCAGCACCGCCTGCGGTGCCACCGGCTGTCCCGAAACGGCTTGCCCGTCAATGGCTTTGAGGCTGCGGGTGGAATCCCCGTACCGACCGGTCATGCTCCGTCGGCCGGTGTTTCTGTCGGCCCCTCGGCCAGCAGTTTCCGGAAGCCGTCCTCGTCGAGGACGGGCACCCCCAGCTCGATCGCGTTGTCGTACTTGGAACCCGGCGAATCGCCGGCCACGACGTAATCGGTCTTCTTCGACACCGAGCCGGCGGCCTTGCCCCCGCGGACCAGGATCGCCTCCTTGGCGTCGTCGCGGGAGAAGCCGGCCAGCGACCCGGTGACCACCACCGTCAGCCCCTCCAGGGTGCGCGGCACGCTGGTGTCGCGCTCGTCGGCCATCCGCACGCCGGCGGCCCGCCACTTCTCGACGATCGCGCGGTGCCAGTCGACGGTGAACCACTCGGTGAGCGCCGCCGCGATCGTCGGCCCGACGCCTTCCACCGCGGCCAGCCGCTCGGTGGATGCCGACATGATCGCGTCCAGGTCACCGAACTCGGTCGCCAGGGCCCGCGCGGCCGTCGGCCCGACATGCCGGATCGACAACGCCACCAGCACCCGCCACAGCGCCACCGCCTTGGCCTTGTCCAAATTGTCCAGCAGCCGTTTGCCGTTCGCGGACAGGGAACCGGCCTTGGTCCGGAACAGCTCGGTGCGCAGCAGGTCGTCCTCGGTGAGGGTGAACAGATCACCCTCGTCGGCGATCACGCCGGCCTTGAGCAGCGCAATGGCCGCCTCGTAGCCGAGGCCCTCGATGTCGAACGCGCCGCGCCCGGCGACGTGGAACACCCGCTCCCGCAACTGCGCCGGGCACGACCGGGCGTTGGGACAGCGGATGTCGGCGTCACCCTCCTTGGCCGGCGCCAGCGGGGTGCCGCACTCGGGACATGTGGTGGGCATGTCGAATTCGCGTTCGGAGCCGTCGCGCAGGTCGACGACGGGGCCGAGCACCTCCGGGATCACGTCGCCGGCCTTGCGGATCATCACCGTGTCGCCGATCAGCACGCCCTTGCGCTTGACCTCGGCGGCGTTGTGCAGGGTGGCCAGCCCCACCGTCGACCCCGCCACCTTCACCGGTGTCATGAACGCGAACGGTGTGACGCGCCCGGTGCGCCCGACGTTGACGCGGATGTCGAGCAGCTTGGTCTGCGCTTCCTGCGGCGGGTACTTGTACGCGACGGCCCATCGCGGCGCGCGCGAGGTGGTCCCCAGTCGGCGCTGCAGGGCGACGTCGTCGACTTTGACCACCACACCGTCGATTTCGTGCTCGAGCTCGTAGCGGTGCTCACCCCAGTAGGCGATCCGCTCCTCCACGGCGGCCAGGCCCCGCACCCGCGCGGTCTGCGCGGCCACCGGCAGGCCCCAGGCGCTCAGCGCGGCGTAGGCCTCGTGCTGGCTGGTGGGCGCGAACCCCTCGGTGCGACCGATGCCGTGACAGATCATCCGCAGCTTGCGCCGGGCGGTCACGGCCGGGTTTTTCTGGCGCAGCGAGCCGGCGGCGCTGTTGCGCGGATTGGCGAACGGCGCCTTGCCGTCCTCGACCAGACTGGCGTTGAGCGCTTCGAAATCGGCGAGCAGGAAGAACACCTCGCCGCGCACCTCGAGCAGGGCCGGAACCGGGAAGTCCTTGGCCGCCGACAGCCGCTCGGGGACATCGTCGATGGTGCGCGCGTTGAGCGTCACGTCCTCACCGACCCGGCCGTCGCCGCGAGTCGCGGCCCGCTCCAACCGGCCGTCCCGATACACCAGCGACAGGGCCACGCCGTCGATCTTGAGTTCGCACAGGTAATGCGGCTCGGCGCCGACCTCGTTCTCGACGCGGTTGCTCCACGCCACCAGCTCGTCGCGATCGAAGACGTCGTCGAGGCTCAACATCCGTTCCAGGTGCGCCGCCTCGGCGAACTCGGTGGCAAACCCCGCGCCGCCGACCAGCTGCGTCGGGGAATCGGGCACCCGGAGCTCCGGATGCCGCTCCTCCAACGCCAGGAGTTCGTTAAACAGCGTGTCGAACTCCGCGTCCGAAATGATCGGCGCGTCCTTGATGTAGTAGCGGAACTGGTGTTCACGGACGGTCTCGGCCAGGTCCTGCCACTGCCGGCGCACCTCGGGGGTGACCGAATCAGCTTCTGCTGAGCTCACCTTGGCAGGCTATCCGAGGACACCGACCCAAAACCCCGGCGCGCTCAGTCCTGGACGTAAGACCGCAACCGGTCGAGCGCGGCATCCCACCGGCGGGACAGTTGGCTCAGGTAGTCGCTGGCCGACGCCAGCGGCTGGGTCTGCACCGCCACACGCGCTCGCGGCCGCGTCGACGGCGCCCGTCATACCCGGGCGCGCAACCGTTTGATTGCCTATCCAATGGCGTCGGGGTCCTCCGCGAACATCTCGGCCGCCTTGCGGGCGAGCTCGATCGCGATGCGGGCCCACTCCGGCGTGGCGCGGGCCAGGCCGCACGCGGGCGTGACGCCGATGCGCCCGCGCAGCGCCGAGCGGGCGAAGCCGAGGCGATCGGTCACGGCGACCACCGCGGCGGCCGTCTCCTCCGCCGACGGGCGGCGCGGCGGGGGCTCGACGCCGACCACCCCCAGCACGACGGTGCGGCCCGCCTCCACGAACCCGGCGATGCCGTCCAGGTCCGCGGCGCTCAGCGCGCCCGCGTCCACCGAAACGGCGCTAAATGCGCTGCGCTGCATCAGGTCCCACGGGATACCCCGGGCGCAGCAGTGCAGCAGCACCTCGCCTCCGACCGTTTGGGCGCAGCCGTCGAGCAGGCCGGCGGCCACCTCCTCGTCGAGCGGCGCCACCGGGCTCAGCGAGGTGACCCCACTGAGCCGGCCGCCCAGCGCCGTGGGCAGCGACGGCTCGTCGAACTGGACCACCACCTCCGCCTCGAGCCGGCGGGCCATCCCCGCCCGATGCGCGGCAACCCCCTCGGCCAGCGACGCCGCCAGGTCGCGCAGCGCCCCGGCGTCGGTGATCGCCCGGTGCCCGTTGGCCAGCTCGATCTCGGCGGCCAGCGTGATCGGGCCCGGCGCCTGCACCTTCACCACCCGGCCGTCGTTGCGCAGGCCGGCGGCTTCCCACGCCTCCTCCAGCGCGTCCATGTCCTCGTCGAGCAGGCTGATCGCGCGGCGGGTCACCGCCCCCGGCCGGGCGGCGAGCCGGTAGCCGCGCGGCACCGTGTCGATGGCCACGTCGACCAGCAGCGCGCCGGCCCGGCCGAGCATGTCGGCACCCACCCCGCGGGCCGGCAGTTCGACGATGTGGGCCAGCGCGCCCGCCAGTTCACCCACCACGACTTCGGCGGCTTCCCGCGCGGCGAGCCCGGGCCACGATCCGACACCGCTGGCCGTGGCGAACCGAGGGGCGAAAACACTCACCCGGCAACCGTATTCGACGTCGCAGCACTCACCGGTCGCCAGGGGTCTGTGTGCGGGCGGTCCGCGCGGGTAGGTTCGACGCAAAAGGGGTGCGTAAGGGTGTCTCAGAAGCCGAAATCAGCGTGGCTACCGCTGTTGTGCGCGGCGGTGGCGCTGGTGGCGTCGTGCACCCGGGTGGTGGACGGCGCGGCCCTGGCGGGTTCCGGCGCGAACCGCCGGGTGGTGCAGGGCGTCGACGTCGACGCGATCCTGCTGGACCAGTCGCGGATGCGCACGATCACCGGCGCCGGCGAGCATCTGACCATCATCCCGTCGATGGACGGCACCAGCCCGGTCGACGTCGACGCGCTCGCGGAGACCGCGCCGCGCGAGTGCCGGTTCATCTACGCCGAGACGGCCACGTTCGGCCGCGATCTCGAGGCCTTCCACAAGACGACCTTTCAGGACCCGCCCGACGGCGCGCTGATCTCCGAGGGCGCCGCGGCCTATCGCGACGCCGACGCCGCCCGGCGCGCCTTCGGCGCCCTGGTGGGCACCGTCGGCGACTGCGCGAACGGCTCGAGCGGACAGCTCTACGTCGGCGACTGGAACGCCGACGCCACCACGCTGCGCCTGCGGCCGGGGGGATGCGGCCGCGACTACCGGATCCTGTCGGTGGCCATGCTGGAGGTCACCTTCTGCGGCTTCGCGCAATCGGTGTCCGACATCGTGATGACGAACATCTCCGCGAACATGCCGCGGTGATCAGCGCGCGGTGCCCGCGATGGTGGCGCTGCCGAGCACCTCGTCACCCTCGGGATCGCGGCGATAGAGCACCAGCGTCTGGCCGCGGGCCACACCGCGCATCGGGGCGCGCAGTCGCACGACCAGCTCGCCGTGGACCAGTTCGGCTATCGCGTCGGCGGTTTCGCCGTGCGCGCGCACCTGAACCGCACACTCCAGCGGGCCCGACGGCGCGACGCCCGACGTGAAGATTGGTGTGCGACCTACCATTTCGCGGATCTCGAGATCGGCCGCCTCGCCCACCCGCACCGTGGCGGTCTCGGCGTCGATCGCGGTGACGTAGCGCGGTCGGCCGTCGGGTCCCGGTCCGGCGATGCCGAGACCCTTGCGCTGGCCGACGGTGAACTCGTGCACGCCGTCGTGCTCGGCCAGCACCGTGCCGTCCGCATTGACCACGGCCCCGCGGCGCACGCCGATGCGCTCGCCCAGGAACGCGCGGGTGTTGCCCGAGGGGATGAAGCAGATGTCGTGGCTGTCCGGCTTGTCGGCGACGGTCAGCCCGCGTCGCGCGGCCTCGGCCCGGATCTGCGGCTTGGGGGTGTCCCCGATCGGGAACGCCGCGCGCCGCAGCTGCTCGGCGCTCAAGACGGCCAGCACGTAGGACTGGTCTTTGTCGATGTCGACGGCGCGGCGCAGCCGGCCGCCAGAGAGCCGGGCGTAATGGCCGGTGGCCACCGTATCGAAGCCCAGCGCAACGGCTTTGGCCGACAGGGCCGAGAACTTGATCTTCTGATTGCACACCACGCATGGGTTGGGCGTTTCGCCGCGCGCATACGACGACACGAATTCGTCGATCACGTCGGACTTGAACCTCTCCGCGAAATCCCATACGTAGAACGGGATTCCGAGCACATCGGCGACCCGGCGCGCATCGGAGGCGTCCTCCTTCGAGCAACACCCCCGGGAGCCGGTGCGCAGGGTGCCGGGAGCGCTGGACAGCGCCAGATGCACGCCAACCACGTCGTGTCCGGCGTCGACCATCCGGGCGGCGGCGACCGACGAGTCGACGCCACCGCTCATCGCGGCAAGCACTTTCACTTAGGACGCCCCCGCGGCGGCCAGCGCGGCCCGACGGGCGCGGTCCACCGCGCCCGGCAGCACCCGCAGCACTGCGTCGACGTCGGCATCGGAACTGGTGTGCCCCAACGACAGTCGCAACGACCCCCGGGCGGTGGCCGCGTCGGCGCCCATCGCGATCAGCACGTGGGAGGGCTGCGCGACACCGGCGGTGCATGCCGATCCGGTCGAACACTCGATTCCGTTGGCGTCCAGCAACATCAACAACGCGTCGCCCTCGCAGCCGCGGAAGGTGAAGTGCGCGTTGCCGGGAAGCCGCTGCGGGTCGCGGGCCCCGTTGAGGGTGACGTCCTCGATGGCGCCCAGCACACCGGCGACCAGCCGGTCGCGCAACGCCCGCAGCCGGGCGCTGTTGGCCTCGAGGCCGTCGACCGAGATCCGGGCCGCGGCCGCCATTCCGACCGCGCCGGCGACATCGGCGGTGCCCGAACGGATGTCGCGCTCCTGCCCGCCCCCGTGCGCCAGCGGCACACACGCCACGTCGCGGCGCAGCAGCAGCGCACCGACGGCGGACGGGCCGCCGAACTTGTGCGCGGTCACGCTCATCGCCGACAGGCCGCTGGCGGCGAAGTCGACCGGCAGCTGCCCCACCGCCTGCACGGCGTCGCTGTGCATCGGGACCCCGAATTCGGCCGCCACGGCGGCCAGTTCGGCGGCCGGCATGACGGTGCCGACCTCGTTGTTCGCCCACATCACCGAGACGAGCGCGACGTCGTCGTGGCGGGTGAGCACCTCGCGCAGCGCCGCGGCCGGCACCGACCCGTCGGCGGCGGTGGGCAGCCAGGTGACCTCGGCGCCCTCGTGCTCGACGAGCCAGTGCACCGAGTCCAGCACGGCGTGGTGTTCCACCGCACTGGTGACGATGCGCCGGTGCCGCGGCTCGGCGTCGCGGCGGGCCCAGTAGATGCCCTTGACCGCCAGGTTGTCGCTCTCGGTACCGCCGGCGGTGAAGATGACCTCCGACGGTCGCGCGCCGAGCCTGTCGGCGATCAGCTCCCGGGACTCCTCGATGCGGCGCCGCGCCGCCCGGCCGCTGGTGTGCAGCGAGGACGCGTTGCCGACCGTGCCGAGCACAGCCGTCATCGCCTCGACGGCGGCGGGGTGCATCGGGGTGGTGGCGGCGTGATCGAGGTAGACCATGACGCGAACCACGATACCGGCCCGCCCGGTTGCTCAGGCCACCAGCACGTGCCCGTGACCAGCGCGCCGGGCGGTTCCGCCGCCCACCGCGGACTGGCAGCGGCCGGCCAGCGCGCGCCGGTCGGTCCCCGGGAGCTGCAGAGACTCGACGTGCACCCGCGCCAGCGTGCGCGGCACGATCAGCAGCCGGCGAATGGAGCTCAGCAGGGTCTCGTCGCCGACGAAGGCCGGCACCGTCGAGGGGCTGCCGTCGACGTGGTGATAGGTCAGCCGCACGGGCTGCACCGGGCGGCCGGCATCGATCGCCGCCTGGAACATCGCCGGGTAGAAGGCGCCCCGGTCCAGACCGCACCACGTGGTGCCCTCCGGGAAGGCCACCACCGTGTGACCGGCGCGCAGCCGGCGCGCGACGGCGTCGACCACCCCGGGCAGCCGCCGCAGGCTGGACCGCTCGATCGGGATGATCTTCAAAATGCGGGCAACCAGCCCGGTCGCGCGGCCGGTGAACATGTCGGCGCGCGCGACGAACGACCCGGGCAGCACCGAGCCGACGGCGAAGACGTCGAGCCACGACATGTGCGGGCTCACCACCAGCACCCCGCGCAGATTGCGAATCGGGTTGCCGGTCACGGTGATTCGCACACCCAGGCAGCGCAGCACCGCGCGGCAATAGATGCGCTGCGCGCGGGTGCGGCCCGGCAGCGGTACCGCCAGCAGCGGCAGCCCCGGCGCGAGCAGCAGCGCCAGCAGGAGGCGCAGGGTGACCCGCAGCGCCACCCGCAGCCGGCGCGGGGTCAGCGCGTCGCCCGCGCCCACGCAGCCCGCATCGCACGAGGCGCGCGGCAGCCAGGGGTGGCCGGTGCCCGCCGGGGCGTTCATCGCGGGCCGCCGGGCATTTCCGATGCCGCCGACACCGACCGGAGCCGTTTGAGATATCGGGTGTCGGCGTGCGCCTTGTCCAGCAGGACGCAGAAATCGCCGACGCCGAAGTCGGGGTCGTGCGCGGGTTCGCCGCACACCTGGGCACCCAGCCGCAGGTATCCGCGCATCAGCGCCGGAACCGACGGCCGCGCCGGCGGCGCGATGTCGTCGATCCCCGTCCCGTCGACGACCACCGGCCGGTGCGGGTAGACGCGGTATTGCGGCGGCGCGGCGTGGCGGCTCAGGACGAAGTCGCGGGCGCCGCGCAGCTGGCTGCCCGGCGCCTGACCGTCGTCGTCGCCGCCGATGGGGACCGATACGCAGCCGGTGACGTAGTCGTAGCCGTAGCGGTCCAGGTAGGCCAGGATGCCCGCCCACATCAGCAGCACGACGCCGCCGTTGCGATGCCCGTCGCGCACCACGGCGCGTCCCATCTCCACCAGGGAGGGCCGCAGCGGGTCCAGCGCGCGGATGTCGAACTCGGTGGCGGTGTAGAGGCCCCCGGCCGCAATGGCGCCGGCCGGGGCCAGCATGCGGTAGCAGCCGACCAGCTCGCCGGTGTCGTCGTCGCGGACCAGCAGGTGGTCGCAGAACTCGTCGAACCGGTCGACATCGCGCTCGTCCCGGCCGGCCGGCAGTGCGAACCCGGGCGTGCTGCTGAACACGTCGGACCGGAGTCGCTGCGCCGCCTCGATCATGCCGGGGTCGGTGGACAGCAACAGGGAGTAGCGCGGCGCGGCCGGCGAGCCGGCCCCCGTCCCGCGCGGCGTATCGCTGGGTATGAGGACTGAAGCAATGCTCATGGGACCCAACGTGGCGTAGTCGATGAGCTAGTCGGCATCGCCGCTGTGACGTGTCGGTGCACGTGAGATGACGAACTGTCGCGGCATCGACGCCACCACCGGCCGGCGGAGGTGGTGGCGGGGTTCGCCATCCGCTAGCGCGGGCGCTAGCGGATCCTGCGTTCGGTTCATGGTCTGGAGACGGTGCCGGTGTGACAGGAGTGGACGGTGGTACGAAAAAGCCCCCGGCACCGCGGTGCCGGGGGCTTTCGAGGCCGAGTGACTCAGCCCTTGCGTGCCTTGATCGCCTCGGTCAGCTGCGGGGCCACCTTGAACAGGTCGCCCACCACGCCGTAGTCGGCGATCTCGAAGATGGGCGCCTCTTCGTCCTTGTTGACCGCGATGATGGTCTTGGACGTCTGCATGCCCGCGCGGTGCTGGATGGCACCGGAGATGCCCAGCGCGATGTAGAGCTGCGGCGACACCGTCTTACCGGTCTGGCCCACCTGGAACTGGCCCGGGTAGTAGCCGGAGTCGACCGCAGCGCGCGAGGCACCGACGGCCGCACCCAGCGAGTCGGCCAGCTCCTCGACGACGCTGAAGTTCTCCGCGCTGCCGACACCGCGACCACCGGAGACCACGATGGTGGCCTCGGTCAGTTCCGGGCGGTCGCCGGCGACCGCGGGCTCGCGGGCGGTGATCTTGGTGGCGTTCTCGGCGGGGGCCGGCACCTCGACGGTGACCTGTTCGCCGGCACCGGCCTGCGGCTCGGCGTCGATCGCGCCGGCGCGCACGGTGATCACCGGGGTGTCGCCGTTGGCCTGCGCCTCCACGGTGAACGCGCCACCGAAGATGGAGTAGGTCGCCTTGTTGCCTTCGTGGACGTCGACCACGTCGACCAGCAGGCCGGAGCCGATGCGGGCCGCGAGCCGGCCGGCGATCTCCTTGCCGTCGGCGTTGGCCGACAGGATCACCGCGGCCGGCGAGTTGGACTCGGCGAGCGAGGCCAGCACGTCGACCACCGGGGTGATCAGGTACTTGTCGACGTCGTCGGACTCGGCGACGTAGATCTTGGCGGCGCCGGCCTCCTTGAGACCGTCGACCAGGGGCGCGGCGGTCCCGGGCGCGCCGACCACGACGGCGGCGGGCTCGCCCAGCGCGCGGGCGGCGGTGATCAGTTCGGAGGTGACCTTCTTCAGCGCACCTTCTGTGTGCTCGACGAGCACCAGTACTTCAGCCATGGGTTATTTGCTCTTTCGTGTGTCCGGAGGTGTCTGGTGCTAGATGATCTTCTGGCCGACCAGGTACTTGGCGATCTCGTTGCCGCCCTCGCCCTCGTCGGTGACCTTCTCGCCCGCGGTCTTCGGCGGCTTGGGCGTCGACGACAGCACGGTCGAACCGGCGTTCTGAAGCCCGACCTCGTCGGCCTCGACCCCGATCTCGGCGAGGGTCAGCACCGTGACCTCTTTCTTCTTGGCGGCCATGATGCCCTTGAAGGAGGGGAAGCGCGGCTCGTTGATCTTCTCGGTGACGCTGACCACCGCGGGCAGCGTGGCCTCGAGGGTGAACACGCCCTCGTCGGTCTCCCTCTCCCCGGTGACCTTGTCCCCCTCGATGGAGAGCTTGCGCACGTGCGTGAGCTGCGGCAGGCCCAGGTACTCGGCGATGACGGCCGGCACGGCGCCGCCGGTCCCGTCGGTGGCCTCGTTGCCGGCGATGACCAGCTCGGTGCCCTCGATGGTGCCCAGCGCACGCGCCAGGGCCCAGCCGGTCTGGACCACGTCGGAACCGTGCAGTCCGTCGTCCTTGAGGTGGACGGCCTTGTCGGCGCCCATCGACAGCGCCTTGCGGATGGCCTCGGTGGCGCGCTCGGGACCGGCGGTCAGCACGGTCACCGACCCCTCGCCGCCCTCGCGCTCGCGGATCTGCAGCGCCTCTTCGACCGCGCGCTCGTTGATCTCGTCCAGCACCGCGTCGGCGGCCTCACGGTCCAACGTGAAATCGCCGTCGGAGAGCTTGCGCTCCGACCAGGTGTCTGGGACCTGCTTGATCAGGACCACGATGTTCGTCATGAGTGTGGTTCGTCCTCCTCGAAGGGGGCTCGCAGCAATCGACTACGAAACCTCGGTACGCGTTTTTCGCAACGCACGGCCGTGTTACTACCCGGTAACTTTGTGCGGTATGCATTCACACCATAGCTGGTCGTAGTGCACGTTCTCGCAGCCCGTCCGGCGCCTCACAACCGGGGGCTCACGTCCCCGGTTCGCGAATCCGACACTTCGCGTTAGCCTGCCTATGCAATGAGCGCACTGGTCCCTGACGTCCCGCAGCACACCCCCGGCGACACCGCGTCGGCGGACGACGCCGTGATGACGCTGACGGGCGAGCGCACCATCCCTGGTGTGGACATCGAGAACTATTGGTTCCGCCGCCACGAGGTCGTCTACCAGCGGCTTGCCGGGCGCTGCGTGGACGCCGACGTGCTCGAGGCCGGCTGCGGCGAGGGCTACGGCGCCGATCTGATCGCCGGCGTCGCCCGCCGCGTCATAGCCGTGGATTACGACGAGGCCGCGGTGGCCCACGTCCGCGGCCGCTACCCCCGGGTGGACGTCATGCAGGCGAACCTCGCACAGCTGCCGCTGCCCGACTCGTCGGTGGATGTTGTGGTCAACTTCCAGGTGATCGAGCACCTGTGGGACCAAACACAGTTCGTCGTGGAGTGCGCCCGGGTGCTGCGGCCGTCGGGGCTGCTGATGATGTCGACCCCCAACCGGATCACCTTCTCCCCCGGCCGTGACACCCCGATCAACCCCTTCCACACCCGGGAACTCAACGCCGCCGAGCTGACCCAGCTGCTCCTCGACGGCGGGTTCGGCGACGTGTCGATCAGCGGCCTGTTCCACGGCCCGCGGCTGCGGGAAATGGATGCCCGGCACGGCGGCTCGATCATCGACGCGCAGATCGCCCGCGCGGTCGCCGATGCGCCGTGGCCACCCGAGCTGGCGGCCGACGTCGCCGCGGTGACCGTTGAGGACTTCGACCTGGTCGAGGCCGGCGAGGGCGCCGGCACCGGCCACCACATCGACGACAGCCTCGACCTGATCGCGATCGCGGTAGCGCCGTGAGCACCGCGCAGAACCGGGTGCCCGGCCTCTTCACCCTGGTTTTGCACACTCACCTGCCCTGGCTGGCCCATCACGGCCGCTGGCCGGTGGGCGAGGAATGGCTCTACCAATCTTGGGCGGCGTCCTACCTGCCGCTGATGCGCGTGCTGAACACGTTGGCCGGGGAAGATCGCCGGGGCCTCATCACGCTCGGCGTCACGCCGGTGGTCAACGCGCAGCTCGACGACCCGTACTGCCTCGACGGCATGCATCACTGGCTGGCCAACTGGCAGCTGCGCGCCCTGGAGGCCACCAGCGTGCGCTCCGCCCCCCGGTCGAAGTCGGCCGGCTACCCGTCGTGCACGCCGGAAGCCCTGCGCGCCTTGGGCATTCGTGAATCCGCCGAGGCCGAAGGGGCGCTGCAGGACTTCGCCACCCTGTGGCGGCACGGCGGCAGCCCGCTGCTGCGCGGCCTGCTCGACGCCGGCACGGTGGAGCTGCTGGGCGGCCCGCTGGCGCATCCGTTCCAGCCGCTGCTGGCGCCGCGGCTGCGGGAGTTCGCGCTGCGCGAGGGCCTGGCCGACGCGCAGGCTCGACTGGCCCGGCGCCCGGGCGGAATCTGGGCGCCCGAATGCGCCTATGCGCCCGGCATGGAGCACGACTACTCGGCCGCGGGCGTCACCCATTTCATGGTCGACGGCCCGTCGCTGCACGGCGACACCGCGCTGGGCCGGCCCGTCGGTGACACCGACGTGGTGGCGTTCGGGCGTGATCTGCAGGTCAGCTACCGGGTGTGGTCACCGAAGTCCGGCTATCCCGGGCACGCCGCCTATCGCGACTTCCACACCTACGACCACCTCACCGGCCTCAAACCGGCCCGGGTGACGGGCCGCAACGTGTCCTCGCAGGACAAGGCGCCCTACGATCCCGAGCGCGCCGACCACGCGGTCGACACGCACGTCGCCGACTTCGTCGAGGTGGTCCGCAACAGGCTGCTCGCGGAGTCCGAGCGCACCGGGCGACCCGCCCATGTCATCGCCGCCTTCGACACCGAGCTGTTCGGCCACTGGTGGTACGAGGGCCCGACGTGGCTGGAGCGGGTGCTGCGGGCCCTGCCCGAGGCGGGGGTTCGGGTGGGCACGCTGTCCGACGCCATCGCCGACGGCTTCGTCGGGAGCCCGGTCGCCCTGCCGCCCAGCTCGTGGGGATCCGGGAAGGACTGGCAGGTGTGGGCCGGCGATCAGGTCGCCGACCTGGTGGCGCTGAACGGCGAAGTGGTCGACATGGCGCTGGGCACCGTCGACAAGGCGCTGTCCCAGACGGCATCGCTGGACGGGCCCATCCCCCGCGACCACGTCGCCGATCAGATCCTGCGCGAAACGCTGCTCACCGTGTCCAGCGACTGGCCGTTCATGGTGAGCAAGGATTCGGCCACCGACTACGCCCGCTACCGCGCCCACCTGCACGCGCACGCCACCCGCGAGATCGCCGACGCGCTGGCGTCGGGCCGGCGCGACACGGCGCAGCGGCTGGCGGAGGGATGGAACCGCGCCGACGGCCTGTTCGGCGCCCTCGACGCCCGCAGGCTGCCCCGATGAGGCGGGCCGCGGCGTGAGAATCCTGATGGTGTCGTGGGAATACCCGCCGGTGGTGATCGGCGGGCTCGGCCGGCACGTGCACCACCTGTCGACCGCCCTGGCCGCCGCGGGTCACGACGTCGTCGTGCTGTCTCGGCGTCCCACCGGAACCGATCCCCGCAGCCATCCGTCGTCGGATCAGATCAGCGAGGGCGTCCGGGTGATCGCGGCCGCCCAGGATCCGCACGAATTCAGCTTCGGCACCGACATGATGGCCTGGACGCTGGCGATGGGCCACTCCATGATCCGCACCGGGCTGCCCCTGACCGAACCGGGCACCAACCGCCCCTGGCGGCCCGACGTCGTGCACGCCCACGACTGGCTGGTGGCCCACCCGGCGATCGCGCTGGCCCAATTCTACGATGCGCCAATGGTTTCCACGATCCACGCGACGGAAGCCGGCCGGCATTCCGGTTGGGTCAGCGGTGCGATCAGCCGTCAGGTGCATGCGGTCGAGTCGTGGCTGGTGCGCGAATCCGACTCGCTGATCACGTGTTCGGCGTCGATGGCCGACGAGATCACCGAACTGTTCGGACCCGGCCTGGCCGAGATCACGGTGATCTGCAACGGCATCGAGACGGCGCGGTGGCCCTTTGCCGCGCGCCGCCCGCGCACCGGGCCGGCCGAACTGCTGTATCTGGGCCGGCTGGAATACGAGAAGGGCGTGCACGACGTCATCGCCGCGCTCCCGCGGATCAGGCGCAGCCACCCCGGCACCACCCTGACCATCGCCGGCGAGGGCACCCAGCAGGCGTGGCTCGTCGAGCAGGCCCGAAAACACCGGGTGCTCAAGGCGATCCGGTTCGTCGGGCACCTCGAACACACCGAGCTGCTGGCCGTCCTGCACCGCGCCGACGCCGCGGTGCTGCCCAGTCACTACGAGCCGTTCGGGATCGTGGCCCTGGAGGCGGCCGCGGCCGGCACTCCCCTGGTGACCTCGGACATCGGCGGCCTGGGCGAGGCGGTGATCAACGGCCAGACCGGTGTCTCGTGCCCGCCTCGCGACGTGGCCCGGCTGGCCGCGGCAGTGCGCACCGTGCTCGACGATCCGCAGGCCGCGCAGCGGCGCGCCCACGCCGCCCGCGAACGGCTCACGTCGGATTTCGACTGGCACACGGTGGCCGAGAAGACGGCGCAGGTGTACCTGTCGGCCAAGCGTGGGGTGCGCCAGCCGCACGCCCGGCTGCCCATCGTCGAGCACGCCCTGCCGGACCGGTAGGCGCTAACGTTTCAGGCATGGGGCTGGAGTATTCGAGCGTCGTGGACGCCGGAATCACCGACGTCTTCGACTGGTATGCCAGGCCCGGGGCGTTCGCCCGGCTCTCGCCGCCGTGGCAGCCGATGCGCCTGGTCACCGAGGCCGCCTCGCTCGAAGACGGGCGCGCGACGCTGGCGCTGCCCGGCGGCCTGCGCTGGGTCGCCGTCCATCAGCCGGACGGCTACGACCCGCCGCGCCGGTTCGTCGACACCATCGGCGGCGACGGCCTGGCGACCCTCCCGGCGCGAATCGCCGTGCGCTGGCGTCACATTCATGAGTTCGAGGACCTCGGCGGCAACCGCACCAGGGTGATCGACCGGGTCGAGACGCCGGTGCCCGGGTCGCTGTTGCGGCCCATGTTCGACTACCGGCACCGGCAGTTGGCCGACGACATGGCCGCGCACCGGTTGGCCGCCGAGAACGGGCTGCGGCCGATGACGATCGCGGTCACCGGCTCGTCGGGACTGGTCGGTTCGGCGTTGACCGCCTTCCTGCGCACCGGCGGGCATCGGGTGGTCCAGCTGGTCCGGCGTGCCGCGCGCGGCGACGACGAGCGGCGCTGGAACCCCGACGATCCCCACCCGGGGCTGTTCGACGGTGTCGACGCGGTGATCCACCTGGCGGGAGCATCCATCGCCGGCCGGTTCACCGACAAACACCGGAACGCCATCCGGGACAGCAGGATTGAGCCGACCCGGCGGCTGGCCGAACTGCTGAGCCGCAGCGCGCCGCGCCCCGCCACACTGATCTCGGCGTCGGCGATCGGCTACTACGGGTACGACCGTGGCGATGAAACGCTCACCGAGGACAGCGATCGGGGCGACGGGTTTCTGGCGGACGTGGTGACCGACTGGGAGGCGGCGACCGCGCCGGCGCAGCAGGCCGGGGTGCGGGTGGTGCGGGTGCGCACCGGCATCGTGCAATCGCCCGCCGGTGGCACCCTGAGGCTGATGCGCCCGCTGTTCGGCGCCGGGCTGGGCGGCCGGCTGGGTGACGGTCGCCAGTGGCTGTCCTGGATCGGCATCGACGACCTGGTGGACGTCTACCACCGCGCGCTCTGGGACGCCACGTTGTCGGGCCCGGTGAATGCCGTTGCGCCACAACCGGTCCGCAACCGCGAATACACCGCCACCCTGGCGTCGGTGCTGCACCGGCGGGCGGTGGTGCCGGTGCCATCGCTGGGTCCGCGGCTGCTGCTGGGCGGGCAGGGCGCCCGCGAACTGGCGACCGCGAGCCAGCGGGTGGCTCCGGCCAAGCTGGCCGCCGCGGGGCACCGGTTCCGCCGGCCCGACCTCGAGGGGGCGCTACGCCACCTGTTGGGCCGCACCGGTTGACGACGCTCTGATCCGCGTGGACACCGGCCACCTCCCTGGAAGGGCGGCTACTCGTCGGCGTCTCTGCCGTCGCGGCTGTGCTGATAGGCGCGGGCGCGCAGATCCGCCAACCACCTGGGGTGCAGGCTCAGCCCGGGCGCCGTGTTGAGGACGGGGTCGAACGACACGTCGTGGTCGCGCTCGGGATCGATCGCGGTGGTCAGGGTCAGGCGGGCCAAGGGTGTGAAAGCGCCTCTGCCGCAGGCCTGGTCGAGCGCCACCTCGATGTTGCTGCGCTCGAGCTTCGCCCGGACGCTGTCCAGCGACAGTCCCGTGCCGCCGATCTCGCTGGAGGTTCGGGCTCGCAGCCACCAGTTGTTGTCCTGATAGTGCAGCGGCATCAGTGTGGTCAGCGTTTGACCGTTCCACGACGTGACCGGCCGCAGCGCCAGCGCGCGCGACAGCACGCCCGACCCCGAGGAGACCAGCAGGATGTCCCACGGCTTGTCCGAGGGCTCCGGTGGGGGCAGCCGGAAGGCCAGCCCGATGAAGTCGGGCAGCGCCCCTGGCGTGCCGGTGGCTTTCGACACGCGCGCAACAATCTGCGACGAGGCGACCGGCAGGCCCTGATTCGCGGGGGCGACGCGCTCGATGAAGCCCTCCGCCAGCACTCCGGTCGGGTGGAAGAAGCGCTTACCCCGGATCGCCGAGCCCCACTGGAAGGGCAACGCCGCAAGTTCGAAAACGTTCACCGGCGGCGGATTCCCATTCCGCGGCCGGGGAAACGGGACGAGCGATTCGGGTGTCGACTAGATCATTCGCAGAACGGGCAACGGTTGTTGTTGCGGAGCGGGACTGTAGGTGTGGCTGTCGATGTAGACCTGCGCCATGACCGCCTGCCAGGACTCGATCTGGGGCGAGGATTTCCAGGTGCCCTCGATCAATCCCACGATCACGGCGTTGTTGTCGTCGGTGAGCGCGTAGACCGGACCGCCGAAGTCCCGGCTGCCGAACCCCATGTCGGTCATGGCGAAACGGCCATTACCCACCGAGCTGACCGAACCGCATCGTTGGCCGGCCGCGCTGCGCAGCTGACACACCGGCATGCCCGGTTGCGCGCGCAGGCCGGGGGTGGACGTCAGACGGCGCCCCGTCGGCAGCACATTGCTGACCGTCGCGTCCGGCGCGATCGCGATGACTTCGTATTCCACGGGCAGCATCGAGGTGTCCGCTCCTGACTCGGCCTCCACCTGGCGGCGCCCGAGCACCACCGAGCCGATCGGCTTGCGGTCCCGGTCGGTGACCATCGACGTCCCGCCGTCGCACTGGCCACTGGTCACGGCGACGCGTAGCCGCGGCTCAACCAGTCCGACCAGGCAGACCGTGTTACCTTGGCGGATCTCCATTCCGGGGAACACCGTGCTGCCCGGGTCGGCGCCCGCCTGAGCCGGTGCAAAGATGAGCGACGCCGCGGACGCGGTGGTGATCGCTAGCCGGTACCACCGGCTGCCGAGTTCTTCCATTGGGACGCATCACCCCTCACGTCCACCATGGGGCCTATCGCGTTGACTACTTGACACGCGTATACCCGTCGTTCCCGCGGTCAAACCACGCGGGGACCAGCCGAGAAGCGAACACGTGCCAGCGGACAAAGGCCAGGAAACGAATGCTCCACCTCGGCCCTCCGGCAACCCGTTGCAGTGATCATGGTTTCGGCTCGCCGCCCAGTTCGTCGCCGAAGCGCCGCAACGCATCGATCAGCGCGCGAAGCACTCGGTGGGCGGCGCTGAGGTCCCCATCGGGTAGGTCGCTGAGCGCGACCTGGGTATGGGTGCCCAGCGGGCTGAAGAACGATCGTGCGGTGGCCACGCCGGATTCGTCGTTGCGCAGCACCACCTTTCGGCGGTCGCCGGGATGATTGTCCCGACGGATGTGACCCCCGTCGATGAGCCGGTCCACCAAGTAGGTGATCGCGGATCCCGACAACCCCATCCGGTGGCTGAGGTCGCCGGAGGTCATCGGCCGCCCCCCGTTTTCGGCCGCCATGATATGGAGGAGGGCGCGAAAATCGTTGACTCGCAAGCTATGTGTCGGCGCGAACAGACGGCCGATCTGATCGGACTCGGTTGACAGTTCCCGCAGATCGGCCGAGATCAGCGACTCCAGCTCGTCGCGGCCGCAGCGCTGGGCATCAGCGTCCATAACTCTGTGCAGCATATCCCCGATCGGCCGTCCATTTCAGTTACTTAATGGTTAAGCGAGAAGCTGCGACGACGGGCCGGATGGGGCACGCCGGCGTCCCGCCCGGGTGGCGCATCGCGCTGATGTTCATTAAATTAATGTTTAAGTTACTGAACAAGGTGGTATCTGGGTAGCGGGCGACGCGGGACGCGTCTGACGGTCGGCGCTGTGGTTTTGCCCGCCTCATCGGCGGGTATGACGCGTGTGTTTAGACCGCTCAGGCCTGGGCATGCCAAGCCGTCCAGGAGGGAGCGCTTGCGCACAATGAGGGCTTTGTCGTTTTCACCGGCCACGGCGTCGCCGCCGGTGGCGATCGGTTGGTGCAACGCCGACGACTTCGAAGCATGGCGGTCGAACGTACGGCGGATGGTGTTGGGCGACGTCGCCGACTTCGTCGCCGCGCGACGCGTCGGCGAACTGGACGAGGCGCGCGTCGACGCCGCCGGCGACATTCTGGTGCAGTTCGTCTCCGGCGGAAAATGCCTGCGGTCCACCTTCGCCTACCTGGGTTGGCTGTGCGGCGCGCCGCCCGACGACGCCGCCCGGCGTGCCGCGGCCAGTTTCGAACTGCTGCACGCCTTTGCGTTGCTGCAAGACGACGTCATGGACGGTTCCGCCGAACGGCGCGGCCGCCCCTCGGCGCACCGGCAATTCGGCCAATGGCACCGCGAGCGCGGATTGTCCGGCTCCTCGCAGCGATTCGGCGAATCGGCCGCCATTCTGCTCGGCGACCTCTGCCTCATCTGGGCCGAACAGATGCTGCGCGACAGCGGCGTCGAACCCCTGCGCCTGCAACGCGCGTGGCCCCGCTACGACGCCATGCGCACCGAGCTCGCCGTCGGGCAATTCGCCGACTTGACCAACGATGCACGACGGATGCCCGCGCTGGACGTCGTGCTCGACGTGGCACGGCGTAAGTCGGGCAACTACACCGTGCGCCGGCCGCTGGAAATCGGGGCGGCGATGGGCGGCTGCGACGATCGGACGCTGTCCCAGCTGGGCCGCTACGGCGCCGCTGTCGGCGAGGCATTCCAGCTCCGCGACGACGTGCTCGGCGTCTTCGGTTCGCCGGCCGTCACGGGCAAGCCCTGCGCGGGCGATCTGCTCGAGCGCAAGGCGACCAGCGTCGTGGCGGCCGCCCACCAGCTGGCCGATGCGCCGGCCCGGCGTGAACTCCACGAGCTCGCGAATCGTGCAACCCTCGACGACACCGCGATCGAGAGGTGGAAAGCGCTCATCGTCGAGACGGGCGCCGTGCAGCTGATCGAGGGGATGATCGGCGACCGCGTCGCATCCGCGTGCGACCACCTCGCCGACCTGCCGATCGACGGGCCAGTTCGCACCGCGCTGGCCGAGATGGCTGCCGTCTGCACGGATCGCGCCGAATGACCAGCACCGACCGGGGAGCCTGTTGATCATGCGGACCATCGAAGGGCGCGGGGATCACGTGGTGGTGGTCGGCGCCGGACTGGCCGGCCTCGCCGCGGCGTTGCACCTGGCCGGCCGGGGCCGCGCGGTCACGGTGGTCGAGCGCGAGCCGTGGCCCGGCGGCCGGGCCGGACGCCTCGACATCGGCGGCTACCGCATCGACACCGGCCCGACGGTGCTTACCATGCCGGACATCATCGACGAGACGTTCGCAGCGGTCGGCGAAAAGCTATGCGACCGGATGGAGCTGCTCACCGTCGACCCGGCCTATCGCGCCGTGTTCGCCGACGGCAGCGCGCTGGACGTGCACAGCGACGCGGACCGGATGGCCGACGCCGTCGCGGAGTTCGCTGGCTTCGGGCAGGCAGCGGGCTACCGACGGCTTCGACAGTGGCTGACGCGGTTGTACCGCACCGAGTTCGACGGGTTCATCGCCGCGAACTTCGACTCGCCGCTGTCGCTGCTCACGCCGCAGCTGGCGCGGCTGACCGCGATCGGCGGCTTCCGCAAATGGGACCGGATGGTCAAGCGCTACATCAGCGACCCGCGGCTGCAGCGGATCTTCACCTTCCAGTCGTTGTACGCCGGCGTGGCGCCGCGCGACGCCCTGGCGGTCTACGCGGTGATCGCCTACATGGACACCATCTCGGGCGTGGTGTTTCCGCGTGGCGGGGTACGGGCGCTGCCCGACGCGCTGGCCGCGGCCGCCGCCGCCGCCGGTGTCGAATTCCGTTACAACACAACAGTTACCGCGCTCGAGCGGTCCGGCGGCAGGGTCGGCGCCGTGGTGACCGAGCAATCCGGACGCATCGCCTGCGACGCGGTGGTGTTGACGACCGAACTGCCGCAGACCTACGCGATGCTGGGCCGCGCGCCGCGCCGAGCGGTGCGGCTGCACCCCTCGCCGTCGGCCGTCGTGGCGCACCTGGGTTGTCCGGCCGTCGAATCCCCGACCGCCCACCACACCATCCTGTTCGGCGAGGCATGGAATCAGACGTTCACCGACATCGTCGATGACGGACAACTCATGCGGGATCCGTCGTTGCTGGTGACCCGGCCGACGGCCAGCGACCCCACCCTGGCGCCGCACGGGCGCGATCTGCTCTACGTGCTCGCCCCCGCGCCGAACCTGGATCGCGGCACCATCGATTGGGCCGGCGCCGGTGGCCCCTATGTCGAGGACATGATCGCGCTCGTCGCCGACCGGCTGCTGCCCGGTTTGGCGCACGACGCAACGGTTTTGGGTGTCGTCACGCCCGCCGACTGGGCGCGTCAGGGCATGGCCGCCGGCAGTCCGTTCGCGCTCGCCCACACGTTCGGCCAGACGGGTCCGTTTCGCCCCGGCAACATGGTGCGCGGCATCGACAACGCGGTGCTCGCCGGGTCCTCCACGGTGCCCGGGGTCGGCGTGCCGACCACGCTGATTTCCGGGCGGCTCGCCGCCGACCGCATCACCGGCGTCGCCGCGCGGGCGACGACGCGCTTCGACATGAAAGCGAGGCTGCCGTGATGCGCAGCGAGCTGACCGCGGCCGGGATCGACGATCCCCGGCTGCGCGACGGGTATCGCCGGTGCCGGGAACTCAATGCCGCGCATGGCCGCACGTTCTTTTTGGCCACCCGGCTGCTCGCACCCGACCAGCGACCACCGGTGCACGCGCTGTACGGCTTCGCCCGCTACGCCGACGACATCCTCGACGATCTCGACCCGAGCGTCGGCGCCGACGTCCGCGGCCGCAGGCTTCAGCAGCTGTCGGAGCGGTTCTTTTCCGGCGACGCTCATCTGGACGACCCGCTCGTGGCCGCCGTGACACACACGGTGCGGCGTTATCGGATCAGCGCGGATCTGTTCGAGGACTTCTTGGCGTCGATGCGGATGGATCTCACGGTCACCGACTATCCGGACCGCAAGGCCCTCAACCGCTATATGCGCGGCTCCGCGGAAGCCATTGGCCTGCAAGTGCTTCCGATATTGGGAACGGTGACGCCGGTGCACGAGGCGGAGCCGTACGCCGCGGCGCTGGGCCGGGCGTTCCAGCTCACCAACTTCCTGCGTGATGTCGACGAGGACCTGCAGCGCGGCCGGGTTTACCTGCCGGCCGACGAACTGGCCGCCGACGGGGTCGACCGGGAGCTGTTGATGTGGTGTCACACGCACCGCCGCACCGACCCGCGGGTGCGCCGGGCCCTGGTCGCCCAGCACGAAATCGCCCGGCAGACCTACCGATTCGCCGCCGACGGGATCGCCACGCTGGCCCGCCGCTCACGACCGTGCGTCGCGACCGCGGCGGCGCTGTACTCGGAGATCCTGGACTGCATCGAAAGAAGCGACTTCGCGGTGTTCGATCGCCGGGCCACCGTCGGCACCGCGCGACGGCTCCGGGTCGCCGGCGCCGGACTGATACGGTCGTGGCGGGCGCGGAACGACGCGCGGGGCGTTCGTCAATCGGGGGCCGCATGAGCGATCGGTGGCAATACCTGGCGGTGCTGGCCGCCTGCCTGGTGATCACCGCGCCGCTGGAAATCTTCGGCCCCGGCGTCTACCGCCAGTGGCGACGTGTCGTCAAGGCGGTCGTGCCGGTGGCCGCGGTGTTCTTGCTCTGGGATGAGATCGCCGTCGCCGCGCACATCTGGACGTACGACCGCGCCTACCTGTGCGGCCTGGGCATCCCGTTCCGGGTCCCGATCGAAGAGGTGCTGTTCTTCCTCGTCATCCCGATCTGCGCGTTGCTGACCTACAACGCCGTGACCACCATCCTGGCGAAGGTGCGCCGCCGGTGACGGGCATCGGTTACACGCTGCCGGCCGCGCTGGCGGTATTGCTGGTCTGCGCACTGGAATTGGCGGTATTGCGGACCGGGCTCTTCCGGCGTCCGGCGTACTGGCTGTCGATGGTGATCGTGCTGGGCTTCCAGATCCCGGTGGACGGCTGGCTAACCAAACTCAGCTCCCCCATCGTCATCTATGACGATCGGCAGCTGAGCGGCGTGCGCTTCCCGTTCGACATCCCGGTCGAAGACTTTCTGTTCGGCTTCGCGTTGGTCACCGCGGTGCTGCTGTTGTGGGAGCGGCAACGTGCGCCTCGGTGATGCGGGCACCGCGCCCGGCGACTTGACGGCCGCGTTCGACGCGGGCGCGCCGGCCTACGACCGGCTGGTCGGCGCCAGCCCCGGTTACCACGCGCAGCTGATGCTGTCGGCGCGCCGGATGCGAATCCCGGCCCGCGGCAAGGGGTTACGGTTGCTCGATGCCGGCTGCGGCACTGGTGCTTCGACGGCCGCGCTGCTCGCCGTCGCCCCGGAGGCCGACATCGTCGCCGTGGACGCGTCGCGCGGCATGCTGGACGCGGCGCACGCCAAGCAGTGGCCCGCCTCGGTGCGCTTCGTGCACACCGCGGTCGAACAGCTGGCCGAGCACGGGATCACCGGACCGTTCGACGGCATCCTGGCGGCCTACCTGATCCGCAACGTCGCCGACCGCGATGCACAGTTGCGCAGGTTCCGCACGCTGTTGCGCCCGGGCGGCACCCTGGCGGTGCACGAGTATTCGGTGCGCGACTCCCCCGCGGCCACCCGCATCTGGCACGCCGTGTGTTGGGGCATCATCATTCCCGCCGGATGGTGGCGCACCCGCGACGCCGGACTGTATCGCTATCTGTGGCGCAGCGTGCTGGAGTTCGACGGCGCCGAGCGGTTCCGGACCCGCCTGGCCGACGCCGGCTTCACCGCGGTGCACAGCGAGACGATGCCCGGCTGGGAAGCCAACATCGTGCACACCTTCTTAGCGGATGCGCCGCGATGACCGCCGATCGGCGGCGCCGAACATTCGCCGCCCCAACGGGATTGGCGGACGCCGGCGCGCTGCCCGCACGCCCGCGGGTGGCGGTCGTCGGCGGCGGGATCGCCGGGCTGACGGCGGCCACCGGCCTGGCCGAGCGCGGCGTCGCCGTCGAGGTCATCGAAAGCGAGGACTACCTCGGCGGCCGGGTGGGGGGCTGGACCGAGCGCGACGGCGGCGCCGAGCTCGCGATGAACCGCGGCTTTCACGCGTTCTTCCGGCAGTATTACAACCTGCGCGCCCTGCTGAGCCGCATCGACCCGCAATTGCGGATGCTCACTCCCGTGCAGGATTACCCGCTGATCGACGGCGCCGGCCGGCGCGACAGCTTCCGCGGGCTGCCGCGCACGCCGCCGTGGAACGCCGTCGTCTTCGCGGCGCGCAGCCCGACGTTCCGGCTTCGTGACTTCACCCGCATCGACGCGCGCGCGGCCGCGCCCCTGGCGGCCGTATCGGTGCCCGGAACCTACCAGCGCCTGGACCACACCGACGCCGCGACTTTTCTCTCCGACATCCGATTCCCCGAGGCCGCACGGCATCTGGCGTTCGAGGTGTTCTCCCGCAGCTTCTTCGCCGACCCCGCCGAGCTGTCCGCGGCCGAGTTGGCGACCATGTTCCACATCTACTTCCTGGGCTCCTCCGAAGGCCTGATCTTCGACGTGCCGTCGGCGAACTACGACAGCGCGCTGTGGCGGCCGCTGCGCGACTACCTCGAGCGGCGGGGCGTGCGATTCAGGCTCGCCACCAAAGTCCTGCGCATCGACGCCGACCCGGCGAAGCCTTTCCGGCTGCACACCGATTCCGACGACCGCGACGAGGTCGACGCCGTCGTATTGGCCACCGACACCACGGGCCTGCAGCGGATCGTCGCGGCGTCGAACGACCTGGGCACCGAGGCCTGGCGCACCCAGATCTCGCGGCAGCGCACCGCTCCGCCGTTCGCCGTGCACCGGTTGTGGCTCGACCGCCCGGTCGCACCGCACCGGCCGGCGTTCCTGGGCACCGCGGGCCACGAACCGCTCGACAACATCAGCGTGCTGGAGCGCTACGAACGCGAAGCACGCGACTGGGCCGGCGCGCATCACGGCTCCGTCGTCGAGTTGCACTCCTACGCACTGGATTCCGCGCCCTCCCGCGCCGCCTCCCTACGACAGCTGCACAGGGTGTATCCGGAAACCGCTGCGGCACAGATCGTGCACGAGAAATTGCTGCATCGCAGCGACTGTCCGCTGTTTGCGCCGGGCTCCTATCCCTTCCGTCCCCCGGTGCGCACCCCCACCCCGGGCGTGGTGCTGGCCGGCGACGCCATCCGCATCGACTTGCCGGTGGCGCTCATGGAGCGCGCGGCCACCACCGGCTGGTGCGCCGCGAACCAACTCCTGCAACGATGGGGTTTAGCCGGACATCCGTTGGCCACGGTACCCACCCAAGGCCGGTCACCGCTGCTTCGATGGCTTGCCGCCCGCGAAAGATCCACCACATGAAGCTCGGAGCACAGCTACAGCAGCGACTGTCCGCCGCCCGGGCCAAAGGGTGGCCACTGCAGGTGATCCCGCGCGGGTCATGGGCCGATCAGCGCCCGACCTACCGCGACGCACAACCCGCCATCATCGAGGGCGCACTGCGCCGCTCGCAGCGCAGACCCACCGGCAACTGGTATGCCTTCGCCGCCAGCCGACAGGTGCCCGCCGGGCGCCCCTACGGCACCCGCGTCGCCGGTGTCGAGGTGGTGGCCTGGCGCGACGAACGCGGGCGGTTGTGCGTGGGGCCGCGCAGTTGCCCCCATTTGGGCGCCGACCTCGCCACCGGCGCCGTGCACCGGGGCGCGCTGATCTGCCGCTGGCACGGGCTGAGGCTGGACGGACAGGCTGGCGAATTCGGGTGGAGCCCGTTGCCCAGTCACGACGACGGCGTGTTGGCGTGGGTGCGCCTGGACGCGGTGGGCAAGGAGGACCCGCTGGACCGGCCGGTGATCGCGCAACGGCCCACCGGTGACACCCTGAGCGCGGTCGCCCGCGTGGTGGGCGTCTGCGAACCGGCCGACGTCATCGCCAACCGGCTCGATCCCTGGCATGGCGCGTGGTTTCACCCCTACTCGTTCACCCGGCTCGACGTGCTCACCACGCCCACCGAAGAGGCGGACCGATTCCTGGTGGCGGTGACCTTCCGGATGGGACGCGTCGGCGTGCCCGTCATCGCGGAGTTCACCTGCCCGGAGGCACGCACCATCGTCATGCGCATCGTGGACGGCGAGGGGACGGGCAGCGTCGTCGAAACCCATGCGACCCCACTGGGTTCGAACCCCGACGGTCGGCCGCGCACCGCGGTCCTGGAGGCCACCATCGCGCATTCGGACCGGCCCGGCTTCGCGCGCGCCGCTCGGGCGGCGCCGCTGATCACCCCGCTCATGCGATACGCGGCGACCAAGCTCTGGCGCGACGACCTCGCCTATGCCGAGCGTCGCTACCAGGTTCGCGCCGGACTCGGCTGATCCAGCCCGGCGTCGGGCGAGGGGTCGGGCCGGTGGCCGGCCGATCGCCGGCGCAGCACCCACACCGTGCCCGCCAGCAGGGCCGCCGCCACCGCGAGCGCGGTGGGCCACATGGCCAACTGCGCAAGCCACAAACGCCGTTGCAGGCGCAGCACTTTGCGCTCGGCGCGTCCCAGCCGTCGTGACGTCTCGATCACAGTCATCGCCACATCAGATACCCGGAGCGAACCCGTTCAAACCGCCGCGCCCGGCGGCGAGGCGGTTACGCCAATCCCTTAACCATTCAGAAGATGAATCACCGAATCCGACGGTTCGGGCTCACGCGCGCCGGGAATGCTCTGGCCAACCCGGGGAGGAAACCATGGACGACGCGGCCAGTGGCGAGATCGACGGCGTGGCGCAGGCGGTGGGAAAGGTGACCGAGGCGCTGGAAACCATCGAACGTGCCCGCGGGCATTTGTATTCCTTCCATCAGCTCACCGGACGGGCCGACCTGCAGCTGGACGAGGCGGTGGCGCGGTTGCGCGACACCGGCCACGCCGACCTGGCCCAACAGATCAGCACCGAGCTGATCGGGCGCAACGTCCTGCCGGGCCGGTGGAGTTTTCAGGTCGTGGAGGACTACGACGACGGCTACTACCGGTGCTTCACACAGCTCGAACAGCTGGTGCGAAACAGGCTCGCCGACGGGCGCCGCCACGTCTACGAGATGGCCCTGAAAGAGCGCCGCCGCACCGCCGGACACCCGGCCCACACCGCCTCCCCCGGTGACGAATCGCCGACAGGCGAATCGGTATGAGCGACAACGAATTCCACACGGGCGACCACAAGACGGGCGCCGACGCGGTGCACAAGCCCGAAGCGCTGCGCCGCGCAACATGATGCGCGACAACGGCATCGAGGATTGACCGCGCCCTCACCGATGCCGACTGTGCGCACAGGCGAAAGGTTGTCAGTCACGCCTAGCGCCACCTGGCGCAACGCCCGCAGGGCGACCGCGACGAAAGCCCGTGGCGGTACTCGGTGATGCACTGGGGCCATGACCCCGCGAAGTCCTGAGCCGGGCCGCGCGGCGCGGCTGAGCCACCGTGCCGGCGATCCACCGGGGGTGCCGTAGGCTGATGGCGCCAGAAACGCCCGGGCGTTTCGCCCGCCGCGGATAGCGGTCACCGATACGCTGGCTGGCGTACGCAAAAAGGATGCGGGTAAGTGACCAAGCGCGGCGCCGCTGACCGGCGACCAGACCGAGCCGAACTCGAGAAATTGATGTCGGCCGATATGCGCGCGATCACGGCGCAGTCCGACCGCATCGGCCGGCACTTCGCCCGGCAAAACGATGTCAGCGGCACGGATTTTCACGCGTTGCTGCACATCATGGTCGCCGAAACCGCCGGCGAGCCGTTGACGGCGGCCCAGTTGCGCCGCCGCATGGACGTCTCGCCGGCCGCGATCACCTACCTGGTCGACCGCATGATCGACGCGGGCCACCTCCGGCGCGAACCCGATCCCCAGGACCGCCGCAAAACCCTGCTCCGCTACGAGAAACCGGGCATGGCGCTCGCCCGGTCGTTCTTCACTCCCCTTGGCGCCGAGCTACATACGGCCCTGGCCGACCTCCCCGATCGCGACCTGGCGGCGGCCCATCGGGTGTTCACCGCGATGATCGAGGCGATGGCCAGCTTCGAATCACGGCTGGCCGCACCGAGTCCCAAGACGCCCGCGGCTACCGAACCCAAGCGCGCGACGGTCAAAGGCCGTCGCACCCCGGCACGACGGGGCGCCGCGCCCGATTAGCGAACCGTACGCCACGATGACGGCCACGTCCCGCGGACCTAGCCCGCGCCGACGAGGTCGACATCGCGCAGGTCCGCCAGGTTCGCCGCGCCACAGCCGTGCAGGCAGATGCGCAGCTCGTCAATGAACGGCTGTAGCCAATCGACCACGGCGGCAGTCGATTCGATGGCCGCCGGCAGCAACGGACGCGCCAGAGCCACGACATCGGCACCCAGTGCGATCGCCTTGGCCGCGTCCATACCGGTACGGATGCCCCCGGAGGCCACCAACGGGATCGCCGGCAGCACCGCACGCACCTCCACGATGGCGCGGGCGGTCGGGATACCCCAGTCGGCCAGATGCGGATAGCGCAGTTCGCCGTACCGCACGAACTGCTCGACCCGCGACCACGATGTGCCGCCCGCACCCGCGACGTCGATTCCGGCCACCGGCACTTCGCCGTCGCTGCCGACCAGCTCCGCGGCCGCCGCACCACCGATGCCGTGCCCGACCTCCTTGAGCAGCACCGGACAGTCGACGGTGTCGGCGGCATCGCGCAACCTGCTCAGCGACCCGGAGAAGTCGGTGTCGCCGTTGTGCTGCATCGCCTCCTGGAGCGGATTGGTATGCACGGCAAGCGCATCCGCGCCCACCCGGTCGAGGGCCTTCGCCAGGTCCGGCACCGCCGCTTTCGTCAGTTGGGCCAAACCGATGTTGCCGAACAGCAAGACATCCGGCGCGACATCGCGCACCGTGAAGCTGTCCGCCGCGCGCTGCCCCAGCGCGCTGTCCAACATGATGCGCTGCGAGCCCAGCATCATGCCCAGACCGAGCTGTTGCGCCGCCGCGGCCAGATTGCGGTTGATCGTCCCGGACAGCTCGGCGCCCCCCGTCATCGCGCCGATGAGTATCGGCGACCGCAGGCGGGCACCGAAAAATTCGGTGGACAAATCGATGTCGCCCAGATTCGTCTGGGTCAGCGCGTTGTACGGCAGTCCATAGCGGTCCAGGCCGGTGGTGACGCCGTCATAGCCCACCGGCTCGCTCAGACAGACATCGATGTGCCGCCGCTTGCGGGTGGTCATCTCGCCGCGGTCAGCGGTCATCGCAGGCACCCCCGTGCGTCCGCCACTGCCCGGGCTCCGCGTCCATAATGTCCATAGTGCCCCTCCTGCGTACCGCCGGCGTCGTCGCGCGGTGATACGTCATTTCAGTTGATTAATGTTTAACAAACTGAAAGGGTTGTAAACGTGGTGTGGGATTCCGTGGCCGCCGCGGTGACGGGGCGGCGCTCGTGGCTGCTCGCGCTGGCCGCGGCCGCGCTGGGTGCCGCCTTGATGGTGCTCATCGGTGGTAACGCCGCCGCGGGCCAATCCCCACAATCCGTTCCCGTCGACGCGCAATCCGCTCAAGTCGACGCGCTGGCCAGGCAATTCCCCGGGGGTGACAAGGCCCCGGTGATCGTGGTGATCAGCCGCACCGATGGAGGGGCCCTGGTTGCGTCCGATCACGCCGCCGCCCAGGCCGCCTTCGCTCGGGCGCTGGCGGCCGCGCAGCCCGGCGCGAATGCGGCGGGGGCACCGCCGCCGCCGTCGGCGGACGGCCGGGCCGCCCTGGCGGTCATACCGCTCAACGCCGACCTGTCCGGGCTGGCCCTGAGCGACGCCGTCACCGCGCTGCGCACGGCCGCGGCCGCCGGTCTGCCCGCGCAGCTGCAGGTGCACGTGACGGGCGGCCCGGCCTTCGGCGCGGACATCGCCGGCGCGTTCGCGGGCGCCAACCTCACCCTGCTCGCGGTGACGACGGCGGTCGTGGCGCTGCTGCTGATCGCCACCTACCGCTCCCCCGTGCTGTGGCTGGCCCCGCTGCTCGTGGTCGGATTCGCCGATCGAGTGGCCGCGGCGGTCGGCACGGCGGTCGCATCGCTGACCGGGTTGAGCTTCGACGGGGCCACCTCAGGGATCACCAGCGTGCTGGTGTTCGGCGCCGGTACCAACTACGCGCTGCTGCTGATCTCCCGGTATCGACAGGAGCTGCGCCACTACGCCGGGCACCGCGCCGCCCTGCGGCAGGCCGTGCGCAGGGCCGGGCCGGCGATCGTGGCCAGCAACGCCACCGTGGTGCTGGCGTTGCTCACCCTGCTGTTCGCGTCGACGCCGAGCACCCGCAGCCTGGGCGCGCTCGCGGCGTGCGGCCTTGTCGTCGCCGCGATGTCGGTGCTCGTGATCCTGCCCCCGCTGCTCGCCCTGTGCGGCCGGCGACTGTTCTGGCCGTTCATTCCGCGCGCGGGCGACGACGACACCCTGGACTCGGGCGCGTGGCATCGCGTCGCGGCATGGGTCAATCGGCGCCCCGCGCTGGTGGCCGCGGTCGCGGTCGCCGCGCTTGCGGTTCTTGGCACCGGCTTGCTGGGAACCCGAATCGGATTGACGCAGACCGAACAGTTCCGCGTGCGGGCGGACTCGGTGGCCGGTTACACCGTTGTGGCCCAACATTTTCCGGCCGGTCTGACCAATCCGACGCTGGTCATCGGCGCCACCGATCGCGCGTCGGCGCTGCGGCGGGCGATCAGATCCACCTCGGGCGTCGTCTCGGTGACCGAGTCCGGCCAATCGGGATCCGGGCTGACGAAGTACTCCGTGGTGATCGACGCGCCACCGGCGTCCCCGCAGGCGTTCACCGCCGTTGCGGCACTGCGGGATTCGACGCGGGCCGCCGACCCCGCGGCGTTGGTGGGCGGGCCCGACGCAGCGGCCCTCGACGTCCGCGACGCGGCCACGCATGACCGGGTGCTGCTGATCCCGGCGATCCTGGCCGTGATCCTGGTGGTGCTCTATGTGGTGCTGCGCTCGGCACTGGCGCCACCGACGCTGCTGGCCGCGACCATCCTGGGCGCGCTGGCCGCGCTCGGCATGGGCGGGTGGGCGAGCCTGCACGTCTTCGGGTTCCCGGCGCTGGACAACACCACCCCGCTGTTCGCCTTCCTGTTCCTGGCGGCCCTCGGGGTGGACTACACGATCTTTCTGGTCACCCGGGCCCGCGAGGAAGCCGCGCGACCCGGCGCCGGCGACGCGATGGTGCGGGCGGTATCGGCCACCGGCGGCGTAATCACCAGCGCGGGAATCGTTTTGGCGGCGGTGTTCTGCGTGCTCGGGGTGTTGCCGTTGATCGTGTTGACCCAACTGGGCATCATCGTCGGCCTGGGAATCCTGCTCGACACCTTCGTGGTGCGCACGCTGGTCATCCCGGCGTTGTTCGCCCTCATCGGCGACCGGATCTGGTGGCCGACCAATCCGGCACACGCCAAACCCGTTGAGCACCAAGCGGACCGGAAGCAACCAGAACGGAGCACGCCGTGAACAGGTCGATACTGGCCGCGACCGGCCTGGCCGTCGCCGCAACAGCTGGAGCCGGCAGCGTCGCCAGCCGCGACGCCATGTCCCGGTGGTATTCGAGGCTTCGCAAGCCCGCCTACCAACCACCCCGTGCCGCCTTCCCCACGGTGTGGACCGCGCTCTACGGGGACATCGCCGTCACGTCGGCGGTCACCCTCGACCGGCTGCGGGCGACCGGGCGGCACGACAAGGCCCGCGGCTACGCCGTGGCGCTGACGGTGAACCTGCTGCTGAACGCCGGATGGAGTTGGCTGTTCTTCCGGTACCACAGACTCGGGGCGGCCACGGTCGGGGCGGCGGCGCTGACGGCCAGTAGCGCCGATCTGGTCAGGCGCACGGGCGAAGCCACGCCGCGCGGCGGGCTGGCGCTGCTCCCCTATCCCCTGTGGGGTGGCTTTGCGACCGTCCTGTCCGCCCACATCTGGCGACTCAACCGCTAATCATGCCGGCGCTGTTGTGGTTTCGCCGCGATCTGCGGTTGCGCGATCATCCGGCGCTGCTCGCCGCGGCCGACAACGACGACGTGCTCGCCTGCTTCGTGCTGGATCCGCGCCTGGAAAAGTCCTCGGGACAACGGCGACTGCAGTACCTGGGCGACGCACTGCGGCGGCTGCGCGACGACCTCGACGGCCGGCTGCTGGTCACGCGCGGGCAACCCCACGCCCAGATTCCCCGCATCGTCAAAGAAGTCGGGGCGTCGTCGGTGCACATCTCCGAAGACTTCGCGCCGTTCGGCAAGCGCCGTGACGAGCGGGTGCGCGCGGCGCTGGGTCCGGTGCCGCTGGTGGCGACGGGGTCGCCGTATCTCGTCTCGCCCGGTCGCGTCGCCAAACCGGACGGCTCGCCCTACAAGGTGTTCACCCCGTTTCTGCGCCAGTGGCGCACGACGGGCTGGCGCGAACCGGCGAAGTCGACCGCCGAGTCCGCACGGTGGCTGGATCCGGCGGGCCTGCCGATCACGCAGTGCGACATCCCCGATCCCGGTGCCGCCCTCGAGGTGGCCGCCGGTGAGGCGGCGGCACGCAAACAGTGGAAGTCGTTCGTGGACAACGGCTTACGGAGCTACGCCGAGGACCGCAACCGGCCCGACCTGACCGGGACCAGCCGCATGTCGGCGCATCTGAAGTTCGGCGCCATTCATCCGCGCACCCTGGTCGCCGACCTGGACGCGCGAAGCGGCGGGGCGCAGGCCTTCTTGCGCGAGTTGGCTTTCCGGGACTTCTACGCCGACGTGCTGCACCACCGGCCGGCCAGCGCCTGGCGGAACTGGAACAGCGATTTCGACGGCATCCAGACCGACACCGGTGCGCAGGCCACCCGCCGCTTCGAGGCGTGGAAGGCCGGCGAGACGGGTTTTCCGTTCGTGGATGCGGGCATGCGTCAGCTGCGTGACACCGGCTTCATGCACAACCGGGTGCGGATGGCCGTGGCCTCGTTTCTGGTCAAGGACCTGCACCTGCCGTGGCAATGGGGGGCCGAATGGTTCCTGGATCAGCTGGTCGACGGCGACATGGCGAACAACCAGCACGGCTGGCAGTGGTGCGCGGGCTGCGGCACCGACGCCGCGCCCTACTTCCGGGTGTTCAACCCGGTCACCCAGGGCGAGAAATTCGACCCGTCGGGCGATTACATCCGGCGCTGGGTGCCCGAGCTGCGCTCGGCCGACGACGTGCACCTGCGCAAGGGCCAGCGTCCCGACGGCTATCCCGAGCCGATCGTCGACCACGCCGCGGAGCGCGCCGAGGCGTTGCGGCGCTACCAGAGCATCTGAGCGCGCTTCGCCGTCGCGCCGCTGCCGCCGACTCCGCGAACTGATGTGCGTCGTCTGCCATCCGCTAGCACCGGCGCTAGCGGATTCGAAAAGCGGTTTATGGTGCGAAGACGTTACCGCTGTGACACGAGTGGCCGTGGTGACCCGCAATGGCAGCAACGGCCGCACCCGCCGGCCCACGTTTGCTGAAACGTCCTCCCGAAACCGCTGGGCATGTCACGATCAGCCAATTCATCGTTGGCAAGCCAGTCGAAAGGCGAGATGACCAACTTCATCATCCGGACGCTGCTGATCTCGGGGGCGGCGGCGGGGCTCACCGCGGGCATCGGCGCCTGCTCGTGCTCCATCGGCACGTCGCACTCGGTGAGCAAGAGCGATGTCGCCGGCCAGATCACCGCCAAAATGACCGACGCGGCGGGCAACAAACCCGAGTCGGTGAACTGCCCCACCGATCTGCCCGCGAAGGTCGGCGCGCAGATCAACTGCGACATGAAGGTCAAGGACCGGCCCTTCAACGTCAACGTCACGGTGACCAACGTCAACGGCAGCGACGTCAAGTTCGACATGGTGGAGACCGTCGACAAGAACCAGGTCGCCAGCGCGATCAGCACCCAGGTGGGCCAGCAGGTCGGCCGCAAGCCGGACGCGGTGACCTGCCCCGACAACTTGAAAGGCGTTGTGGGAGCGACGTTGCGGTGTCAGCTCACCGACGGCGCCGACAAATACGGCGTGCTGGTGACCGTGACCAACGTCGACGCCGGCGACGTCAACTTCCACTTCAAGGTCGACGAGCAGCCGCAGGCCGCCGGCTAGCGGGCCGCCTTCTTGCGCTCGATGTCTGCCAGCGCGGCCGCCAGTTCGGCGCGCTGCGCGGCCGAGCTCTCCCAGGCGAGCTGGCGGTTCTTGACCACCTTGGCCGGCGCGCCGACCGCGATCGAGTAGTCCGGAATCACCCCGCGGACCACCGCGTGCGACCCCAGCACGCAACCACGCCCGACGGACGTGCCGCGCAGCACCGAGACCTTGACGCCCACCCAGGTGTCCGGACCGATCCGGACCGGGGACTTGACGATGCCCTGGTCCTTGATCGGCAGGTCGATGTTGTCCATGCGGTGGTCGAAATCGCAGACGTAGCACCAGTCGGCCATCAGCACCGAGTCGCCGAGTTCGATGTCGAGGTAGGCGTTGATGACGTTGTCGCGGCCCAGCACCACCTTGTCGCCGAACCGCAGCGAGCCCTCGTGCGCGCGGATCGTGTTCTTGTCGCCGATGTGCACCCAGCGGCCGATCTCGAGCTGCGCGAGTTCGGGCGTCGCGTGGATCTCCACGCCCTTGCCCAAAAACACCATGCCGCGGGTGATGATGTGCGGGTTGGCCAGCTTGAACTTCAGCAACCGCCAATAGCGCACCAGGTACCACGGGGTGTACGCGCGGTTGCGCAGCACCCATTTGAGCGAGGCGAGCGTGAGGAACTTGGCCTGGCGCGGGTCGCGCAGGTTTGATCCACGCCAGCGACGATGGACCGGGGCACCCCACATGGATGTCATGGCCGGAAAGCCTAGTCGAGAGGCCAAGCGCTACCCTCACGTGTACTCGATCGCCGCACCCGCCGAACGCCCTGCGGAAGGACTTGGAAACCGACGTGTTTGCCCGACGACTCGTCAGTGGGCTCCGGCGTTGTTCATCCGCTGCGCTGGCCGCCGCGCTCGCGGTGCCGCTCGGCGCGTGCGGCAACACCGACACCTGGGTGGACGCGGCGGCCGCGCAGGGCTGGCCGGCCCAGTACGCCGACGCGGCGAACAGCAGCTACACGACCGTCGGCGGCGCCACCAAGCTGTCGCTGCAATGGACCCGGTCGGTCAAAGGAACGTTGGCCGCCGGGCCGGCGCTCAGCGCGCGCGGCTATCTGGTCCTCAACGCCCAGACCTCGGCGGGGTGCTCGCTGATGGAGTGGGAGAACAACGACAACGGGCGGCAGCGCTGGTGCGTGCGGCTGGCCCAGAGTGGCGGTTTCGGCGGCCCACTGCTCGACGGTTTCGACAACGTCTACGTCGGCCAGCCCGGGGCGATGCTGTCCTTCCCGGTGACCCAGTGGACGCGGTGGCGCCAGCCGGTGATCGGCATGCCCACCACGCCGCGGTTCCTCGGACACGGCGAGCTGCTCGTCGCGACCCACCTGGGGCAGGTGCTGGTCTTCGACTCCCATCGCGGCCAGGTGAGCGGGAGCCCGCTCGACCTGGTCGACGGCGTCGACCCCACCGACGCCGCCCGAGGGCTGGCCGATTGCGCCCCGGCCCGCCAGGGCTGCCCGGTCGCGGCCGCGCCCGCCTTCTCGCCGGCCAACGGCATCGTCGTGCTCGGGGTCTGGCAGCCCGGCGCTGCCGCCGCTGGTCTGGTGGGGCTGAAGTACCACCCGGGGCAGTCGCCGCTGCTCACCCGCGAATGGACCAGCGACGCCGTCGGCGCCGGCGTCATCGCCAGCCCGGTGCTGTCGGCCGACGGATCGACCGTCTACGTCAACGGCCGCGACCAGCGACTGTGGGCGCTGCGCGCCGCCGACGGGAAAGTGAAATGGTCGGCGCCGCTGGGCTTCCTGGCGCAGACGCCGCCCGCGGTCACCCCGCAGGGGCTGATCGTGTCGGGCGGCGGGCCCGACACCCGGCTGGCGGCGTTCAAGGACGCCGGTGACCACGCCGATCAGGTGTGGCGCCGCGACGACGTGTTCCCCCTGTCGGCGTCGAGCCTGGCCGGCACCGGCGTCGGTTACACGGTGGTCAGCGGTCCACCGGCGAACGGCGCCCCCGGCATGTCGCTGCTGGTGTTCGATCCGGGCAGCGGGCGCACCCTGAACAGCTCCGCGCTGCCCGCGGCGACCGGATATCCGGTCGGAGTGTCGGTCGGCGCCGATCGCCGGGTGGTGGCCGCCACCAGCGACGGCCAGGTTTACGGTTTTGCGCCGGCCTGACCGGGACATACTGCTGTAGTGCCGATCGACGATCCCGCGGCGCACGGCGCCGTGACCACCAAGACCACCGCAAGCCCGCGCGCCAGCACCGCCGACATCGTGGCGACGTCCGTCCTGCTGGTCATCCACGGCGGTCTCTACGCGGCCAGCTTCGCGCTGTTGGGCCTGCTGGTGATGACCACCGACGCCTGCGGCTCCCGGCAATGCGGCAATCCCGCCTGGATCGACCGGGCCATGAACCTGGGCACCTGGGGCGGCGCCGCCCTCCTGGTCGTCGACATCGTCGTCGCCGTGTACTTCCTGGTGCGGCGGCGGCGGGCGTTCTTCGTCCCGCTCATCGGTTGCGCGGCGCAGGTGGCGCTGGCGCTGGGCGCCGTGGCCATGGAGCTGCAGGCCGGCCCGGTCTAGACCGCCAGCGGCGGGATGGCGTTGCGCGGCACCTGGGCCTGCAGCGCGCCGCCGAACGCCGGCAGCATCTCGCCCGGCGCGAAGTAGAAGATCAGCTGATCGTCGGTGATGGCGAAGTTCTGATAGTGCGTCGGATCATGCCCGGTCGACGGCAAAATGGCGGCGCCCAAAGGGGTTTGGCGTTCCAGGTCGCGCTGCACGATCGGGAAGATGGCGTCCAGCGGCGTGGCGCCCGCAGGGAACAGGTTGTCGAAGGTCAGGGGCTGTTTGGTCGCGAGGTTGTAGTTGAACGCCTTGTACCAGATCGACGAGTGCGATCCCCCGACGTCCTGGAAGAACTTGAGCACGACGCTGCGGGTGTTGTGCGGCGGCTGCCCGGCGCTGTGCTGTTCGGTGGTGGCCTCCAGTTGGTACGGCTGGTCGCGCCCACCGGAACTCTGCGCGACGGCGACGAAGCCGTCCCGGTTCTGGGTGATGTAGTCGGTCAGTGCCTGTTCGTCCGGGTAGTCGGCGGGAAAGGTCATGTTGAGCGTGTAGTTGGGGCCGGTGGCGTGCAGATGGCACAGCTGGCCGGCGTCGACGCTGCCGCCCAAACTGGCACACGACGGCGGCTCGGCCGCGGCCGGCCAGCCCAGGAAGACCGCCGACGCCAGCAGCGCAGCGGCTATCAGAAAACGCATCGTGGAATCGTCCTCGCAGAGTGGCCGGGGCCGGTGACCCGGAGAAGTGACGCCGCCAGCGTACCCGGCGCTAGCGGGAGGGCCGGCAAACGAACGCCATCGCCCGGCTGGCGCTCCGCGCGCCGATGCGGGCGATGACCACCGAGAGCGCGCGGCTCCCGCGCAACCGCATCCGTTTGCGCAGCGCGTCCGGGTCGACGCGCACCCCGCGCACCAGCACCTCGAGCGAACCGCAGTCCCGCGCCGAGAGCGCCTGGCGCAGGCGGCGCTCGTCGAAGACCAGCTGGTCGAGCACCTCGAACCCGCGGTCGGCGTCCGGTAGCCGGTCGCCGGAGAGGTAGGCGATGTCGGGGTCGAGCTGCCACAGCTCGTGGCGCGCGGCGTAGTGGCGGACCAGCCCGGCCCGCACCACGGCGCCGTCCGGGTCGACGATCCAGCGACCGGCCGGCCGCACTGGGCAGTCGCCGGGATCGGCGTCGGTGAGCTGCTCGCCGCGGTCCAGCATGTTGGCCCGCCGGCCCACGCCGGGCGGCGCCAGCCCGGCCGACCACAGGCATGCTTCCCGGACCGAACCCCGATACGACGTCACCTCGATCTCGCCGTCGAAGCCCAGGCGCCGCACCTCGTCGAAATCGATTCCGGGAGCACACTTTATGACGAACTGCCGGTGGCGGTAGGTGTCGAGCAGCGGGCCCAGGCCGGGCTGGTAGTCGTCGATGCGCAACCGCCGCCGACCCTCGACGCGCCGGGCCGGATCGGCGACGAGCACGGCGTCGCGGGTGACCGGTCGCAGCGCGTCTGCGCGGCAGATCCAGGCCGACTCCCCGACGTTGCGGCGCGCCATCGACAGCCGCACCGGATCGATGTCGCTGCCCACCGCGACGATCCCGCAGCCGTGCAGCGCGGCGAGCTCGGTGCCGATCGAACAGGTCGCGTCGTGCACGACGCCGTCGGGCGCGGCGCCGGCCAGTCGCCTGGCCCGGTGCAACGCCACCGGCGCCGCGGTGGCCTGCTGCAGCGCCTCGTCGGTGAACAGCCACTCCGGGCCCGCCAGCCCGCCGAGCTTGTCCAGGGCGCGGCGGCGCAACAGGACCGTCTCCACCAGCACCGCGGCCCGGTCGCCGAATCGGGCGCGCGCCGCGGCGACGTCGCCGACCCGGGTGGCGTCGGTCAGCTCGAGCTCGGCGACCTGCGCCAGCGCCGCGGCACCCGCGTGGGACCGCAGGTAGCCGACGTCGTCCGGGCTGAACCGCAGTCCACCGCTCAGGAGGGTTTGACCCCGGTCACCATCACGTTGTAGAACCAGCCCTTCGGGACCACGCGGCGCCACACGTTGGCGTCCACCCAGCTCAGCGTCTTCCAGCCGTTGAACGCGAACTTCGCCCAGCCCCAGCCCAGGCGCCCGGGCGGCACCGACGCCTCGAAGGTGCGCACCGGCCAGCCGAACATCGCGGCGGTGAACTCCTCGCTGACGGTCCGCACCTGGGCGGCGCCGGCGTTGGCGGCCATCCGCTCCAGGTCGCCCGGGGTGAAGGTGTGCAGGTCGACGATGGCCTCCAGCGCCGCGGCACGGGAGGATTCGTCGAGCTCGGCCTGGGGGCGCCGCCAGCCGCCCAGGCCGGGCAGCTTGGTGACGTTGGTGGCGATGCGCCAGGTCAGGGTGGACAGTTCGCGGGCGTAGACGTCGCCGGCGCTGGTCGGCTCGCCGGCGAAGACGAACCGGCCGCCCGGGCGCAGTACCCGGATCACCTCGCGCAGCGACAGCTCCACGTCGGGGATGTGGTGCAGCACGGCGTGCCCGACGACCAGGTCGAAGGTGTTGTCCTCGTACGGGATTCCCTCGGCGTCGGCGACCCGGCCGTCGATGTCGAGGCCCAACGACTGCCCGTTGCGGGTGGCGACCTTGACCATGCCCGGCGACAGGTCGGTCACCGATCCACGCCGGGCCACCCCGGACTGGATCAGGTTGAGCAGGAAAAACCCCGTGCCACAGCCTAATTCGAGAGCGCGGTCGTAGGGCAGTTCGCGCAGCACCTCGTCGGGCACGATGGCGTCGAAGCGGCCCCGCGCGTAGTCGATGCAGCGCTGGTCATAGGAGATCGACCACTTGTCGTCGTAGGTCTCGGCTTCCCAGTCGTGGTAGAGCACCTGGGCCAGCTTGCTGTCGTGCCGGGCGGCTTCCACCTGCTCGGCGGTGGCGTGGGGCGTCGGAACGGCGTCGGTCGAACTGGTCATGCAGGGCAGCCTAACGGCCGCCGGGATCCGCCCGATCGGCACCGCCCTGACCAGCGGAGAACACCTCGACGTAGCGGCGGCGCTCGGCGGCGAGCCGTTCGGGCGGCGCCAGGTCGAAGACGTCGTTGATCCCGGCCTTGGCGGCGGCCAGCGCGTGCCGCGGCCCGGCGAGAAAGCGGCGCGCCCACCCGGCGGCGGCGTCGTACACGTCGTCGGGGGCCACCATCTCGTCGATGAGGCCCAGCGCCAGGGCCTCTTCGGCGTCGAAGAAGCGGCCGCTGAACACCAGCTCCTTGGCTTTGCTCGCGCCGGCTGCCCGGGTCAGGCGAGCCATCGCGTCGCCGCCGGGCATCAGTCCGGCCAGGATTTCCGTCGCACCGAACTTCACGTTGTCCCCGCTGATCCGCCAGTCGGCGGCCAGCGCCAGCGTGAGGCCGGCGCCCAACGCGTATCCGGTGATCGCGGCGACCGTCGGCTTCGGGATCGCCGCGACGGCGTCGATGGCCTCCTGCCGGACCCGCGCCACGCTCTCGGCCTCGGCTCCCCGCAGCGTCCGCAGCTCGGGCATGTCGTCGCCGGCGGAGAAGATCTCGTGGCCGCCGAACAGGATCACCACGGCGACGTCGTCGCGCCGGCCCAGTTCCTCGGCCGCCGCGATGACCTCCCGGTAGACCTGGCGGGTCATCGCGTTCGTCGGGGGGCGCGACAGCAGCAACATGGCCAGCCCGGCGTCCTGCGACCCGTCGCTGACCACGACGCTGATGAACTCGCTCAATGCCGCCATCCCATGCCGCCCGCTTCCCGCGCCTGGTGGTAGCGGTCGGAGTCGAAGAACTCGAACACCCAGTTGTCGCCCTGGATTTCCAGATGCGGCTGCACCGGCACGATCTGGCGCTCGACGGCCAGCACGTCGGCCACGGTCCGGCCCGCCAGCGAGTCCAGCTGCGTCCAGGTCGGGGGCAGCAAGAAGCTGCGGCCGGCCGAGAAGTCGTCGATCGCGGCCTCCGGCGTGGTCCAGCCCGCCCGGTCGGACTCGGTGTTCTCCCCGTCGGCGCGCTGCCCGCGCGGCAGCGCACCCACGAAGAAATAGGTGTCGTAGCGCCGGGTGCGCTCGGCCTCCGGTGTGACCCAGTTGGCCCACGGCCGCAACAGATCCGAGCGCAGCTCCAGCTTCTCGCGGCGCAGGAAGTCCGCGAAGGACAACGTGCCGTCGGCCAGCGCGCGGCGGGCGTCGCCGTAGACCGAGGCGTCCTCGACGATGCTGTCCGGTGCGCCCGCCGGCCCGGCGAACAGCACCCCCGACTCCTCGAACGTCTCGCGGGCCGCGGCGCAGACCAGCGCCTCGGCCAGGTCGGGTTCGATGCCGAAGCGCTGCGCCCACCACTGCGGCGGCGGCCCGGCCCACGCGATGTCGGCGTTGCGGTCGCGTTCGTCGACGCCGCCGCCGGGGAACACCATGGTCCCGGCGGCGAATTCCATCTTGGCGTGCCTGCGCATGAGGAACACCGCGATGCCGCCCGGGTCGTCGCGCACCAGCATCACGGTCGCCGCCGGCCGTGCGACCAGCGGGGCTTCGTCGGGTGACGTCATATCGGCCTCCGGTGGGCAGCGCGGGTGCGGACTCGCCGGGCGAAATAGCGCCCGTCGACGACGTCGAGGGCGATCGCCTGGCCGAACGCGGTGGACAGGTTCTCGGCGGTCAGCACGTCGGTCAGCAGGCCCGCGGCGACCACCTCGGCTTCCGAGAGCAGCATGCAGTGACTGAACCCGGGCGGGATCTCCTCCACATGATGGGTGACCAGCACCAGCGCGGGGGCGTCGGGGTCGGCGGCGAGGTCGGCCAGCCGGGCGACCAGCTCCTCGCGCCCGCCCAGGTCCAGACCGGCGGCGGGCTCGTCGAGCAGCAGCAGCTCGGGATCGGTCATCAGCGCGCGGGCGATCAGCACCCGCTTGCGCTCACCCTCCGACAGGGTTCCGTAGGTGCGGTCCGCCAGGTGCTCGGCCCCCAGGCTCTCCAGCATGTCGATGGCCCGCCGATAGTCGACGTCCTCGTAGCGCTCGCGCCACCTGCCCAGCACCGCGTAACCGGCCGAGACGACGAGATCGCGCACCACCTCGTCGGTGGGGATCCGCTGCGCCAGGGCCGAGGAGCTCAGCCCGATCCGGGATCGCAGCTCGGTCACGTCGACCCGGCCCAGCCGCTCGCCGAGCACGAAAGCGACGCCGGACGAGGGATGTTCGGCCGCCGCGGCGATCCGCAGCAGCGAGGTCTTGCCGGCCCCGTTGGGCCCGACGATCACCCAGCGTTCGTCGAGTTCGACCGTCCAATCCAGCGGCCCCACTAACACGTTGCCGCCGCGCTTCAGCGACACCTGCCTGAAATCGAGCAGCAGATCGGGGTCGGCTGACTCGCTTCCGTTTTCGGGCACCCGACCATCGTGCCGTACCGCGACGCCCGAATACCTGCCGGGTCGCTACGACTCGGGCGGGATCTCGACCCGGCGAACCTCGCCGTCGATGGCGTCGGCGGCCTCGATTTCGCCGCGGGTCACGCCGAGCAGGAACAGCACGGTGTCCAGATAGGGATGGCTCAGCGACGCGTCCGCGACCTCGCGCAGCGCGGGCTTGGCGTTGAACGCGATCCCCATCCCCGCGGCGGCCAGCATGTCGATGTCGTTGGCGCCGTCGCCCACGGCGACGGTCTGCGCCATCGGCACCCCGACCTGGCTCGCGAAGTCCCTTAGCGCCGTGGCCTTTCCGGCCCGGTCGACGATCGGGCCGATCACCCGCCCGGTGAGTGTGCCGTCGACGATCTCGAGCTCGTTGGCCGCGACGTAGTCCAGCATGAGTTCCTCGGCCAGCGGCTCGATGATCCGGCGAAACCCGCCGGACACGACGCCGCAGGCGTAACCCAGGCGGCGCAGGGTCCGCAGCGTGGTGCGGGCCCCGGGCATCAGTTCCAGCTGGTAGGCGACCTCGTCGATCACGCTGGCGGGCAGGCCCGCCAGCGTCGCCACCCGCTGCTCGAGCGACTGCGCGAAGTCCAGTTCGCCGCGCATCGCGGCGTCGGTGATCGCGGCGACCTTGCCCTCGGCGCCCGCGCGGGCCGCCAGCATCTCGATCACCTCGCCCTGCACCAGCGTCGAGTCGACGTCGAACACGATGAGCCGCTTGGCCCGTCGTTCCAGGCTGTAGTCCTCGACCGCCACGTCGACCTGTTCCTCGCTGGACACCCGGTTCAGGACGGTCCGCAGCGCCCCGTCCGCGCCGGGCGGCACCGAGACCCGCAGCTCCAGGCCGATCACCGGATAGTCGGAGACACCGCGGATCAGGTCGATGTTGACGCCGAGCCCGGCCACCTCGCGGGCCACCGCCCCGAACGCACTGGCGGTGATCGGCCGGCCGAGCACGTAGATGGTGTGGGTCGAAGGCTCTCGCATGATCGGCACGTCGTCGCTGCGTTCGATGGTGACGTCGAGACCCACCTTGCGGATGGCCGATTCGACGTCCTGGCGCAGCTGCGCACCGTCGGCGACCTCGGTCGGACAGCACACCAGCACGCCCAGCGTCAGGCGGTGCCGGATCACCACCTGTTCGACGTTCAGCAGCTCGACCCCGTGCCGCGACAGCGCCTCGAACAGGGTGGCCGTCACGCCCGGTTGGTCCACGCCGGTGACGGTGATCAGCACCGACACCTTGGGTGGTGAGCTCACCCCGATAGCCGCCCTACTGCTGAGGCGTCGAGCGATCGGGTTCGGTGCGCGGACCGAAGCCCTTCGGCGATTCGAGGGCCGTGGCGTGGCGGCCCACATGCGCCTCGGCGCGCAGCCGCTCCACCATGTGCGGGTAGTGCAACTCGAATGCCGGGCGCTCCGAACGGATCCGGGGCAGCTCGGTGAAGTTGTGCCGCGGCGGCGGGCAGCTGGTCGCCCACTCCAGGGAGTTGCCGTAGCCCCACGGGTCGTCGACCGTGACGACCTCGCCGTACCGCCAGCTCTTGAAGACGTTCCAGACGAACGGGAACATCGACGCGCCCAGGATGAAGGCGCCGACGGTCGAGGCGACGTTGTAGGGCTGGAAGCCGTCGCTGGGCAGGTAGTCCGCGTAGCGCCGCGGCATCCCCAGGTCGCCCAGCCAGTGCTGCACCAGGAACGTGGTGTGGAACCCGATGAACGTCAGCCAGAAGTGCAGCTTGCCCAGCCGCTCGTCGAGCAGCCGGCCGGTCATCTTCGGGAACCAGAAGTAGATGCCCGCGTACGTGGCGAACACGATGGTGCCGAACAGCACGTAGTGGAAGTGCGCGACCACGAAGTAGCTGTCGGTGACGTGGAAGTCCAGCGGCGGGCTGGCCAGCATCACGCCGGTCAGGCCACCCAGCAGGAAGGTGATGAGGAAGCCGACCGAGAACAGCATCGGCGTCTCAAAGGTGATCTGCCCCTTCCACATCGTGCCGATCCAGTTGAAGAACTTGATGCCCGTCGGCACGGCGATCAGATAGGTCATGAACGAAAAGAACGGCAGCAGAACGGCTCCGGTGGCGAACATGTGGTGCGCCCACACCGCGACCGACAGGGCGGCGATCGACAGGGTCGCGTACACCAGGGTGGTGTAACCGAAGACCGGCTTGCGCGAGAACACCGGGATGATCTCGGTGACGATGCCGAAGAACGGCAACGCGATGATGTACACCTCGGGATGGCCGAAGAACCAGAACAGGTGTTGCCACAACAAGACTCCGCCGTTGGCGGCGTCATAGACATGGGCGCCCAGATGTCGGTCGGCGGCCAGCCCGAACAGCGCCGCGGTCAGGATCGGGAACGCGATCAGGATCAGGATCGAGGTCACCAGGATGTTCCAGGTGAAGATCGGCATCCGGAACATCGTCATGCCGGGCGCGCGCATGCACACGACGGTGGTGATCATGTTGACCGCACCCAGGATGGTGCCCAGACCGGCGACGATCAGGCCGGTGATCCACAGGTCACCCCCGGCGCCGGGCGAGTGCACGGCGTCGGACAGCGGCGTGTAGGCGGTCCAGCCGAAGTCGGCGGCACCGCCCGGGACGATGAAGCCGGACGCCGCGATCAGGCCACCGAACAGGAACAGCCAGTACGAGAAGGCGTTCAGCCGCGGGAAGGCCACGTCGGGCGCGCCGATCTGCAGCGGCAGCACCAAGTTGGCGAACCCGAACACCACCGGGGTCGCATAGAGCAGCAGCATGATCGTGCCGTGCATGGTGAACAGCTGGTTGAACTGCTCGTTCGACAGGAACTGCAGCCCGGGAGCGGCCAGCTCGGTGCGCATCAGCAACGCCATCAGCCCGCCGATGAAGAAGAAGGCGAAGCAGGTGACCGTGTACATGATGCCGATCAACTTGTGATCGGTCGTGGTGATCAGTTTGTAGACGAGGTTCCCCTTGGGGCCCATGCGGTCCGGGTACGGACGAACGGCCTCGAGTTCTCCCAAGGGGGGCGCTTCGGCTGTCAACAGCTTCTCCAAACATCCAGATCGGACACTGGCCCAAAAATCGGTATTGAGACGAATCTTAGCCGTCGATCATGACGACGTCAGGGCTGGTCCTACAAACTGTCGTAAATGGATCACGGGTGCGGCGCGTCCGTCGGCGCGGTGTCGCCACGCTGGCCGGATGGTGGCGACCCGCTTCCCCGGGCTCCGCCGCGCTCGCGGTCGCCACGCTGGCCGGATGGTGGCGACCCGCTTCCCCGGGCTCCGCCGCGCTCGCGGTCGCCACGCTGGCCGGATGTTAGCGTCTGACGCGTGTTGTTCGGCGTGCGCAGACCCGCCCGGCTGACCGCGGCGACGGCGACGACGGCTGCGGTCATCCTGGCCTGCAGCGGCTGCGGATCCGACCGGCCCGCCGGCCAGACGACCCGTTCGCTCGTCACGCCCACCACCCAGATCGCCGGCGCCGGTGTGCTCGGAAACGACCGCCGCCCCGACGAGTCCTGCGTCCGGGACGCCGCCGAGGCCGACCCGGGCTCGGCGAAGCGGCAGGTTCACAACGCGGCCGGCGTCGCCCCCGACGTCGTGCAGGTGCCCGCCGATCCCCAGCGCATCGTGGTGCTCTCCGGCGACCAGCTCGACGCGTTGTGCGCGCTGGGCCTGCAATCGCGGGTGGTCGGCGCCGCGCTGCCGGACGGCTCGTCGAGCCAGCCCGCCTATCTGGGCAGCGCGGTGCATGGTGTGCCCGGTGTCGGCACCCGCTCCCACCCCGACGTGAACGCGATCGCGGCCGCCCACCCCGATCTGATCCTGGGATCGCAGGCGGCGACGCCCACGCTGTATCCGCAGCTGGTCCCGATCGCCCCGACGGTGTTCACCGCGGCACCGGGCGCGGCCTGGCAGGACAACCTGCGAACCGTCGGCGCCGCCACCGGCCGCGGCGCCGCGGTCGACGCGCTGATCAGCGGCTTCTCGCAGCGGGCGACCGAGGTCGGCGCCCGGCACGACGCCTCGCACTATCAGGCGTCGATCGTGCAGCTGACCACCGGCGCCATCCGGGTGTACGGCGCCAACAACTTCCCGGCCAGCGTGCTCGGCGCCGTCGGCGTCGACCGGCCCGCCTCGCAACGGTTCACCGACAAGCCCTACATCGAGATCGGCGCCACCGACGCGGACCTGGCGAAGAATCCGGACCTTTCGATCGCCGACGCCGACGTGGTGTACCTGTCCTGCGCCACCCCGGCCGCGGCCGACCGGGCCGCGACGATCCTGGACAGCAACCCCTGGCGCAAGCTGTCGGCCAATCATGACAACCGGGTCTATGTAGTCAACGACGAGATCTGGCAAACCGGCGAGGGCCTGATCGCGGCCCGCGGCATCGTCGACGATCTGCGCTTGGTGAACGCCCCGATCAACTGACCCGGCCTGCTTGTACGCACACATCGTCATAGGGTGATGTTCGACGCGTCCGTTGGCGGAATAACTTTTACCTTAGCTAAACTTCTTGATGACGTATCGAATCGAAGAGGGACTTTCATGAGCACAGTTTCGGCGTACGCGGCCACCTCGCCGACGGCACCGCTGACCAAGACCACCATCGAGCGGCGTGACCCGGGTCCGCACGACGTGGCGATCGACATCAAGTTCGCCGGGATCTGCCACTCCGACATCCACACGGCCAAAGGCGAATGGGGAACACCCAATTACCCGCTGGTCGTCGGCCACGAGATCGCCGGTGTCGTGACCGCCGTGGGCTCCGAGGTCACCAAGCACAAGGTGGGTGACCACGTCGGGGTGGGCTGCATGGTGAACTCCTGCGGACAGTGCCGCAGTTGCAAGGCCGGCCTGGAGCAGTACTGCAGCCGGGGCACGACCTTCACGTACAACGCCACCGACAAAGACGGCACGATCACCCAGGGCGGCTACAGCCAGGCGATCGTCGTCGACGAAAACTTCGTCCTGCGCATCCCCGAGTCGCTGCCGCTGGACAAGGCGGCGCCCCTGCTGTGCGCGGGCATCACCCTGTTCTCGCCGCTGCGGCACTGGAAGGCCGGCCAGGACACTCGGCTGGCGATCATCGGTCTGGGCGGGCTGGGCCACATGGGCGTCAAGCTCGGCGCGGCAATGGGCGCCGAGGTGACGGTGCTGTCGCAGTCGCTCAAGAAGATGGAAGACGGCCTGCGGTTGGGCGCCAAGCACTACTACGCCACCGCCGACCGCGAGACCTTCAAGCAGCTGCGCAACAGCTTCGACCTGATCCTGAACACCGTCTCGGCGAACCTGAACCTCGACGACTATCTGAGCCTGCTCGACGTCGACGGCACGCTCGTCGAATTGGGCATCCCCGAGCACCCCATGGAGGTGGGCGCGTTCTCGCTGGCGCTGGCGCGCCGCAGCCTGTCCGGGTCGAACATCGGCGGCATCGCCGAGACCCAGGAGATGTTGGACTTCTGCGCCGAGCACGACGTGACCCCGGAGATCGAGCTCATCGAGCCCGACTACATCAATGAGGCCTACGAGCGCGTCCTGGCCAGCGACGTGCGCTACCGCTTCGTCATCGACATCTCGAAGCTGTAGAGCGCCAACGCTTTACAGCGGCGCTCCTGGAGCGCGGTCGGAAGCCGCGCTGCGGGCGGCCATTTCGGCAGCCTCGCCCCACTCGTCACCGGGAATCACCTCGCTGACGTCGATGCCGGCCAGCGGCCACCCGACGGCGGCAAGGGTCGCGGCCACCCTGATGACGTTCTCGGGCCCGGCGTCGTAGTGCGTCATGTCGGAGATGAAATGGGCGATCTCGTCGCGGTCGATCACGCCGTCGGCGATCGCCGGGGATCCGTCCGCGGTGATGTTGCGCACCACCTCGGCGATCTGCTCCTCGGTCAGCGGGGTGCTGCGCAGCAGCGCCAGCAGCGGCACCCGGTCCGGCCCGGGGACGCCCTCGGGGTAGCCGGCGCGCAGCCAGCGAAGTACCGAACGGCAGAAGTTGGTGGTGGCAGAGGCGGCGGTATTCGTCACCCCACCAGTGTCAGGGCAGCCGTATCACCCGCGCCAGCGGGCGGTCGCGCCATGCCGACAATTCACGCGTCGTTCACGAAGTGCTCAGAACGAGTGCCACGGTCACGACGGTGGCGGTGGTGGTGGTGCCGGGGGGTTGTCCCAACTGCCCGGGGTGCCGGCGGGCACCTGCACTCCGAGCCAGTTACACGGCATCATCGACCGCCACGCGATGAGCGCGCACTGCTGGTCGGGCGACAGCGGGCTGGGCCCCGCGCATGGCGGCGTCCCCGGCACGCCGCAGACCGGGTCGGCGGACGCAGTTGGTGGGCCGGCGACGCTGCCGGCTGTGATCAGCATCGCCAGGGCTGCAACGATTCCCGTCAGAAAACGCCGAACATCGCGCATGGCCACCTCACATGTGTAAACCGATGCGCGGATCGTAACCCCAGGTCATGACCCGAGGTGGCCGATTCACCGAGGTGCTAGAAGTCCCAGTCCTCGTCCTCGGTGACAACTGCCTTGCCGATGACGTAGCTCGACCCCGAGCCGGAGAAGAAGTCGTGGTTCTCGTCGGCGTTGGGTGACAGCGCCGACAGGATGGCCGGGTTGACGTCGGTCTCGTCGCGCGGGAACAGCGCCTCGTAGCCGAGGTTCATCAGCGCCTTATTGGCGTTGTAGCGCAGGAACTTCTTGACGTCCTCGGTCAGACCGACCTCGTCGTAGAGGTCCTGGGTGTACTCCACCTCGTTGTCGTAGAGCTCGAAGAGCAACTCGTAGGTGTAGTCCTTGAGCTCCTGCTTGCGCGCGTCGTCCACCAGGGCCAGGCCGCGCTGGAACTTGTAGCCGATGTAGTAGCCGTGCACGGCCTCGTCGCGGATGATCAGCCGGATCATGTCGGCGGTGTTGGTCAGCTTGGCCCGGCTCGACCAGTACATCGGCAGGTAGAAGCCGGAGTAGAACAGGAAGCTCTCCAGCAGCGTGGAGGCGACCTTGCGCTTGAGCGGCTCGTCGCCCTTGTAGTACTGCATGACGATCTCGGCCTTGCGCTGCAGGTTGGGGTTCTCCTCCGACCAGCGGAAGGCGTCATCGATCTCAGCGGTCGAGCACAGCGTCGAGAAGATGTTGCTGTAGCTGCGGGCGTGCACCGACTCCATGAAGGCGATGTTGGTGTACACCGCTTCCTCGTGCGGGGTCAGCGCGTCGGGGATCAGGCTGACCGCCCCGACCGTGCCCTGGATCGTGTCCAGCAGCGTCAGGCCGGTGAACACCCGCATGGTCATCTGCTTTTCGTGGGCGGTCAGGGTGCCCCACGACGGCAGATCGTTGGACACCGGCACCTTCTCCGGCAACCAGAAGTTGCCGGTCAGCCGGTCCCAGACCTCGGCGTCCTTGTCGTCTTGCAGCCGGTTCCAGTTGATCGCCGAAACGCGGTCGATCAGCTTCATGTTGTCGGACACCAGAACCCCACTTCACACGCCGTTTTGCTGGATGAATCTCAGGCTCCAGACACTACCCCTGGGGTGCGACAAGCGACGGCAACACAACAACTTGTGTTTGCGTGTCGCAGGCGCGCCCCCACGCCCTCCGATTCGATTCCGCTCTCCAGTATCGCGCCGCAAAGATGTACCATTTGGTACATGATTACGGAAGACAGCGTCGAGATCGACGCACCGCCCCGCCTCGTGTGGGACGTCTTCACCGACGTCGAGCACTGGCCGGACTGGACGGCCTCTGTCACCTCCCTGGCCGGGCTGGATGCCGCGGCCCTCGCGGTCGGCCGACGCTTCGCGATCAAGCAGCCCGGCATGCCGAAGCTGGTCTGGCAGGTCACCGAGCTCGACCCCGGCCGGTCCTGGACCTGGGTGCAGCGCTCTGCCGGGGCGCGGGTGACCGCCCTGCATGAGGTCATCGCGCGGCCCGGCGGCCGCACGCTGGTGCGCCAGCAACTGGACCAGAGCGGTGCGCTGGGGGCCCTCGTCGGGCGGCTGATGGCCAAGAAGACCAAGCGCTTCCTCGACCTGGAGGCCCGGGGCCTCAAGGCCCGCGCCGAGCAGCTCAGCCGCGCCGATGGCGCGCACTCCTGACACCGAGCGGCGCCAACAGCTCCTCGATGCGCTCGTCGCCGAGTTCGCCACCGGCGGCATCGGCGACCGATCCCTGCGCGAGGTGGCCGCCGCGGTCGGCACCAGCCACCGAATGCTGTTGCACCACTTCCGATCTCGTGAAGATCTGCTCCTGGCGATCGTGGAGGCGGTCGAGCGCCGCCAGATGGGCGTGCTGCCCGCACTGCCGACCGACCCGGCCGAGGGCTTCGCGGCGATGTGGGCCGACCTCCGTCGACCCGAACTGCGCGAAGCCGAGCGGTTGTTCTTCGAGTGCTACGCCCGCGCCGCTGCCGGCGAAAAGCCTTTCGCCCGAATGATTCCCGGGGCCGTCACGGACTGGCTAGCCGAAGTCGACGCCCTGAATAATGCAGCCGAGGGTCCGGTCGACCCCGCGCTGGCGCGCCTCGGGCTGGCCGTCACACGCGGCCTGCTGCTCGATCTCGTTGCGACCGACGACGAGGCCGGCGTGGACGCGGCCGCGCATGCTTTCATCCGGCTTTTGGCAACACCGAAATGACGCGGGGACACGGATTCATTGGCGCTGCAACAACTTCGGTCGGCTCTTAGACCGCGGCCGCCATGTTCACGCCGAAGAACTGGTATTCGTCCGGGTTGACCGAACGGGTCGCCCGCCAGTATTCCCAGGTGTAGCCGCCCCAGAGCACGGTGTTCTTGCCGTGCTCGTCCAGATACCAGCTGCTGCAACCACCGCTGTTCCACACCGAGGGGCCCAGCCTGCGCTGCAGCTCGTCGTTGAACTTGTCCTGGGCGGCCCGCGTCGGCGCCAGCGCCTGTGCGCCCAGCTTGTCACAGGTGGCGATCGCGTCTGCGACGTAACGGATTTGGGATTCGATCATGAACACCACGGAGTTGTGCCCCAGCCCGGTGTTGGGTCCCAGCAGGAAGAACAGGTTGGGCACGTCGGCAACGGTGATGCCCCGGTGCGCTCCGATGCCCTCGCGGTTCCACCGGTCCACCAGGTCCTCGCCGTGCAACCCCTTGATCTGGACGTAGGTGTAGGAGTCGGTGACGTGAAAGCCGGTGGCGTACACGATCACGTCGGCGGGCCGATGGGTGCCGTCGGCGGTGACGATGCCGTCGGCGGTGATCCGCGCGATGTGGTCGGTGACCAGTTCGGTCTTCGGGTCGGCGACCGCGCCGTAATAGGTGGAGGAGTTCAGGATTCGCTTGCAGCCGATGCGGTAGTTCGGGATCAGCTTGCGTCGCAACTCCTTGTCCTTGACCGCTCGGCGAATGTTGTATTTGCAGTAGGCCTCGATGAACTTGAGCAGGTTCGGCCGCTTGGTCATGCCGAAAGCCAGCGCCTCCTGCCCCCAGTAGATCGCCAGGCGGACCAGCGCGCGCAGACCGGGCACGTTCGCCATGGCCCGGCGCACCGCCGGCGGGATCTCGGGGTTGGAGCGCGGCACCACCCACGGCGGAGTGCGTTGGTAGAGCGCGAGTTCGGCGACCTGCCCGACGATCTCCGGCACGATCTGGATCGCGCTCGCACCGGTGCCGATCACCGCCACCCGCTTGCCGGTCAGGTCGACGCTGTGGTCCCACTGCGCGGAATGGAAAGCGGCGCCACCAGCATTCACGAATTCGTCGCGGCCCTCGATGTCGGGCATGGACGGGATGTGCAGCGCGCCCGCACCCGAGATCAGGAACTGGGCGACGTATTCGCGGCCGTCGGCAGTGAAAACATGCCAGCGGTTCTCGTCGTCGTCCCAGTGGGCACGGTCCACCAGCGAGTCGAACTCGATATAGCGGCGCAGCCCGTACTTCTCGGTGACGCCCTTGAGGTAGTCCCAGATCTCGGGCTGGAAGGAGAACGGGTTCTTCCAGTCCGGCTTGGGTTCGAACGAGAACGAATACAGGTGCGACGGGATGTCGCAGGCGCATCCGGGGTAGCTGTTGTCGCGCCAGGTGCCGCCGATGTCGCCGGCCTTTTCCAGGATGACGAAGCCGACCCCCTGCTTTTGCAGCGCGATCGCCATCCCCAGGCCGGAGAACCCGGTCCCGATGATGACGGCGCGCGTGTGCACGGGCTTGTGGGCGGTGGCCGCCGGAGTCGTCTCGGTCTGTGTCACGACGTCGGTCACGGTCGATCGGTCCTTCTATCCATGTCGCGGGTGGGCGTTAGCCGGCGTCGGCGGCGGCCCCCGGCTGACGCAGATACCCAGTACCCAGGGTATCGGTTTGGACGAGTGTTATCGATGGCCGCCGCGGTTGTCAACGCAGAATTGCGCTCAGCCCGCAGCCGGCTTGACGGTCACCATGTCGTGGATCGGCAGGTCGGGATCCATCGTGATGCCCAGCGCCTCGGCGGTGCCGACGATGACCCCCATCATGATGGTGGTCAAGTGCGCGACGAACTGCTCGCGCGACATCAGCCGCGGGCTCTCCGGCTCGGGCCCCAGCCACCACTCCGTGGCCGACGCGGCGCAGCCGAACGCCGCGTGCCCGGCCAGTTCGACCGCCGCGTGGTCGAGCTCCATCTCGCGCAGCTCGTTGTCGAACATGTCGGCCACGGCCAGCGTGATGCCGCGTCCCTCGTCGAGGATCTGGGGGGCGGCCGCCGACCGGCCCTGGATGAACACCCGCAACACGTTGGGATGCTTGTCGACCAGGACCACGTACTCCTCGACGCTGCGCCGGATCACCTCGCGGGCCGAGTCGGTTTTCAGGTTGATGGACGGGAAGATCGCCGCCCACAGCATGTCGCGCAGCCGCTCCCCGATCGCCTGGAACAGGTCGGACTTGTCGTGGAAGTGCCGGTAGATCTTCGGCTTCGCGGTGCCGGCCTCCTCGGCGATTTCACGCACGGACAGTTCGGGCCCCAGGCGGTCGATGGCGCGGAACGCCGCGTCGACGATTTCGCTGCGCACCTTTTTGCGGTGTTCGCGCCAGCGCTCACTGCGCGCATCGACCTTGGCCCCAGGCTTGACAGCCGGGTGGGGCATAGGAGGTCGAGGAATTCTCACCACGTCAAGCACCTTACCCCGTCGCGGCTTCTGACCTGGGCAGACTGCCCGATCGGGCGAGGTTTTACAGCATGCAGGACACGCAGCCCTCGACCTCTGTTCCCTCCAAGGCCATCTGGCGCAGGCGGATGTAGTACAGCGTCTTGATTCCCTTGCGCCAGGCGTAGATCTGCGCCTTGTTGACGTCGCGGGTGGTGGCGGTGTCCTTGAAGAACAGCGTCAGCGACAGCCCCTGGTCCACGTGCTGGGTGGCCGCGGCGTAGGTGTCGATGATCTTCTCGTAGCCGATCTCGTACGCGTCCTGGTAGTACTCCAGGTTGTCGTTGGTCAGATACGGCGCCGGGTAATAGACGCGGCCGATCTTGCCTTCCTTGCGGATCTCGATCTTGCTCGCCACCGGGTGGATCGAGCTGGTCGAGTGGTTGATGTAGCTGATCGATCCGGTCGGGGGGACGGCCTGCAGGTTCTGGTTGTAGATGCCGTGCTGCTGCACCGACTCCTTGAGCCGCTGCCAATCCTCCTGCGTCGGAATGCGAATGCCCGCCTCGGCGAAGATCTCCCGCACCCGCGGGGTGACCGGCTCCCACACCCGCTCGGTGTACTTGTCGAAGAACTCACCCGAGGCGTACTTCGACTTCTCGAAGCCGCCGAACTTGCTGCCCCGCTCGATCGCAATGCGGTTCGACGCGCGCAGCGCGTGGTAGAGCACGGTGTAGAAGTAGATGTTGGTGAAGTCGACGCCTTCTTCGGAGCCATAGTGGATGCGCTCGCGGGCCAGGTAGCCGTGCAGGTTCATCTGGCCGAGTCCGATCGCGTGGGACTCGTTGTTGCCTTGCTCGATTGAGGGCACCGAGGTGATGTGGGTCTGATCGCTCACGGCCGTCAACGCGCGGATCGCGACCTCGATGGTCTGGGCGAAGTCGGGCGAGTCCATCGTCTTCGCGATGTTCAGCGACCCCAGGTTGCACGAAATGTCCTTGCCCACCTTGGCGTAGGACAAGTCGTCGTTGAACACCGACGGCGTGGAGACCTGCAGGATCTCCGAGCACAGATTCGAGTGGGTGATCTTTCCGTCGATCGGGTTGGCCCGGTTCACCGTGTCCTCGAACATGATGTAGGGGTAGCCGGATTCGAACTGCAGCTCGGCCAGCGTCTGGAAGAACTCGCGCGCCTTGATCTTGGTCTTGCGGATGCGGGCGTCGTCGACCATCTCGTAATACTTTTCGGTGACCGAGATGTCGGCGAACGGAAGACCGTAGACCCGCTCGACGTCGTACGGCGAGAACAGGTACATGTCCTCGTTCTTCTTGGCCAGCTCGAAGGTGATGTCGGGAATCACCACGCCCAGGCTCAGCGTCTTGATGCGGATCTTCTCGTCGGCGTTCTCGCGCTTGGTGTCCAGGAAGCGGTAGATGTCCGGGTGATGCGCGTGCAGGTACACCGCGCCGGCGCCCTGTCGCGCGCCGAGCTGGTTGGCGTAGGAGAAGGAGTCCTCGAGCAGCTTCATGATCGGGATGACGCCCGAGGACTGGTTCTCGATGTTCTTGATCGGCGCACCGTGCTCGCGAATGTTGCTCAGCAGCAAGGCAACTCCCCCGCCGCGCTTGGACAGCTGCAGCGCGGAGTTGATCGATCGCCCGATCGACTCCATGTTGTCCTCGATGCGCAGCAGAAAGCAGCTCACCGGTTCGCCGCGCTGCTTCTTGCCCGAGTTCAAAAACGTCGGCGTGGCCGGCTGGAATCGCCCGTCGATGATCTCGTCGACCAGCTTTTCGGCCAGGACGGTGTCGCCGGCGGCCAGCGTCAGCGCGACCATGACGACGCGGTCCTCGAAGCGCTCCAGGTAACGCTTCCCGTCGAAGGTCTTCAGCGTGTAGGAGGTGTAGTACTTGAACGCGCCGAGGAACGTCGGGAACCGGAACTTCTTGGCGTACGCGCGGTCCAGCAGCGTCTTGACGAAGTTGCGGCTGTACTGATCGAGAACCTCGCGCTCGTAATAGTTCTCCTTGATCAGGTAGTCGAGCTTCTCGTCCTGATTGTGGAAGAACACCGTGTTCTGGTTGACGTGCTGCAGGAAGTACTGGTGCGCGGCCTCGCGGTCCTTGTCGAACTGAATCTTGCCGTCCGCGTCGTAGAGATTCAGCATCGCGTTGAGCGCGTGGTAATCCGTCTCCCCCGGCAACGCGTGGGCTCCGGTGGTTACAGGCTCTGCAGCGACGGTTGGTGGCACGTCTGTTCCTTCCAGAAATTGGCTAAGCCCGCACGGACGGCGTCCACGTCGTCCTGGGTTCCCATGAGTTCGAAGCGGTAGAGATAGGGGACGCCGCACTTACGCGAGATCACGTTGCCCGCGTAGGCGAATTCGGCGCCGAAGTTGTTGTTGCCCGCGGCGATGACGCCGCGGATCAACGACCGGTTGTGCTTGTTGTTCAAGAAGGCGATGACCTGCTTGGGGACGTAACCACCGGCGTTCAGGTCGGGAGTCGCATGCCCACCGCCGTAGGTGGGCAGAACGAGGACGTAGGGCTGGTCCACCTCGATGCGGCCATGCAGGGGTATCCGCGTGGCGGGGATCCCCAGCTTCTCCACGAAGCGGTGGGTGTTCTCCGACACCGAGGAGAAATAGACCAGTGGCGATCGCAAGCGCGGCGCCGCCGCGCGAAGCGGGTCGCCACTCGTCCAACCTTGGTTGCGCTGCGTGCTATCCATGGCACCGCAACCTCCTTACCTGACGTCTTGCCTTACGCGCTGAGTTCCGCCGCGGACAGCGCCTTGATGCGGTCGGGCCGGAAACCGGACCAGTGGTCGTTGCCCGCCACCACCACGGGAGCCTGCAGGTATCCCAGGGCCATCACGTAGTCACGCGCCTCGGCGTCCAGCGAGATGTCGACCTTCTCGTAGGCGAGACCCTGCTTGTCCAGCGCCTTGTAGGTGGCGCTGCACTGCACACATGCCGGCTTGGTGTACACGGTGATGCTCATAGAATGCCGCTCCTTTGCGGAAGAGGGGGACCCAACGGACTGGCAACTACTTTTGGACTGCGTCTTTGCTAGGTTCAGCGATCCGTCAGGCCCCCTGATTCCCGTCGCGCGGCGGCCGAGGTCGAACGACCTGTGGGTGCCGATTTCGGGGGGTTCGCCGAGCCTGGCTGGCTTGGCGGTCCTGGGATCTGCCGGTGCTCGAAACACTACACCTAGTGGCTGACAAGATGTCGAGATACAAGATGTTCTGAATAACAATTTTGAAATTCCCTGGTCGTGAGCCCTGTCGCGAAAAAATCTGGACACCCGCTCGGCGTGTCGCAGATCACACGCCGGGGCGGAGGCGCCGCTAGGGATTGGTATAGCAGCGACCACCGACAGCACCGCCGACGGCGACGGGACGGCGCACAGCTAGCAAAGCCGCCAGGCGCAGCTGGCGGCTTCTGCTATCCGGGGGTGCCAACCGCGCTGGTCGCCCGGCGGCCGGCTTGTTGACTTCTGCCAATCAGCCGACCTCGGCGGCCAGCTTGCCCACCACGTCGCGCACGTTGGCGGACAGCTCGGCGTCCTCGGCGGGGGCCTTGCCCTCCAACGTCGTGAACGGCACCGACAGTTTGATCGCCTCGACCACCCGCGCGCCGGCGATGCCGAAGGACTTGCGGGTGTCGTCGTGCGCCCATACCCCGCCGTACCGGCCGAAGGACCCGCCGATGACCGCCAGTGGTTTGCCCTTCAGCGCGCCGTCGCCGAACGGGCGGGACAGCCAGTCGATCGCGTTCTTGATGACGGCCGGGTAGCTGCCGTTGTACTCCGGGGTGACCACCAGGGCGGCGTCGGCGTCGGCCGCCGCGGCGCGCACCGCGGCCACCGGCGCCAGCCGCGGCGCGCCGGCGTTCATCGCGTCGTCGATCTCCTCGTTATAGAACGGCAGCTCACCGAGCCCTTCGAAGATCGTGACGGCCACGTCGTCGGCGGCGACCGCCGCCGCCAACTCGGCGATCTGGCGGTTGATCGACGCGCCCCGCAGGCTTCCCACTAACGCCAAGATTTTGATTGCCACTATTCGCACGTTCCCTTCGGTCGTTGTCCCATCCTTGCACGCCGTAACCGGACTATAGTCCGTTTTATTCCGGCGGCGTTAAAGTGCAGGAGTGAGCGAGCGTTCCGGTGAGTTGCACGTGTTCGCGCCCGAGGTGATTCCCCAGGAACGGGGCGATGCGGCACGCAACCGCGCGCTGCTCCTCCAGGCCGCCCGAAACCTGGTCGCCGAGCGCGGCGCCGACGCCGTCACCACCGACGACATCGCCGCGGCCGCCGGGGTCGGCAAGGGCACGCTGTTCCGCCGCTTCGGCAGCCGGGCCGGCCTGATGATGGTGCTGCTCGACGAGGACGAGCAAGCCAGCCAGCAGGCCTTCCTGTTCGGCCCCCCTCCGCTGGGGCCCGACGCCCCGCCGATCGACCGGCTGGTGGCCTTCGGCCGGGAACGCATCTGTTTCGCCCACACCCACCACGAACTGCTGTCGGAGGCCCACCGCGATCCGCAGACCCGCTACAGCGCGCCCGTCCTCGTGCACCACACCCATATCCGGGTGTTACTGCAGGCGGCGCACACCTCCGGCGACCTCGACGCTCAGACCGATGCCCTGCTGGCCCTCCTCCACGTGAACTATGTCGAGCACCAGCTCAACGAACGCGGCCACACCCTGCAGACGTTGGGTGACGCGTGGGAAAGCGTGGCGCGCAAGCTGTGCGGGCGGTGAACGCCACGAATTGGGTCCTGCACGTCGACCTCGATCAATTCCTGGCCTCGGTCGAGTTGCGCCGCCATCCCGAATTGGCCGGGCTGCCAGTCATTGTCGGCGGCAGCGGCGACCCGAACGAACCACGCAAGGTCGTCACCTGCGCCTCCTACGAGGCCCGGGAGTTCGGTGTGCGGGCGGGCATGCCGCTGCGCGCCGCCGCCCGCCGCTGCCCCGAGGCCACCTTCCTGCCCTCGGATCCGGCCGCCTACGACGCGGCATCCGATGAGGTGATGGGGGCGCTGCGCGACCTGGGCCATCCGGTCGAAGTGTGGGGCTGGGACGAGGCCTACGTCGCGGTGACGGCCCAGGACCCCGGCGAGGTCGCCGAGCAGATCCGCCGCGTCATCTCCTCGGAAACCGGGCTGTCCTGCTCGGTCGGCATCAGCGACAACAAGCAGCGCGCCAAGGTCGCCACCGGATTCGCCAAACCGGGCGGCATTTTTGCGCTGACCGATGCCAACTGGATGCCGGTGATGGCCGAGCGCCCCGTCGACGCACTCTGGGGCGTGGGCCCCAAGACAGCGAAAAAGCTTGCCGAACTTGATATTACGACGGTCTGGCAACTGGCCCATTGCGACGCCGAGCTGCTGACGGCGACGTTCGGCCCGCGCACCGGGCTGTGGCTGCTGCTGTTGGCCAAGGGCGGTGGCGACAGCGGAGTCAGCGCCGAGCCATGGGTGCCGCGCTCGCGCAGCCACGTCGTCACGTTCCCGCGAGATCTCACCGATCGCTCCGAAATGGACACGGCCGTAACCGATTTAGCCGAGCGGGCGCTGACGGACGTGGTGGCGGCGGGCCGGGTCGTGACCCGGGTCGCGGTCACCGTACGCACCGCGACCTTCTACACGCGCACCAAGATCCGCAAGCTCGACGCGCCCAGCACCGACCGCGATGTCATCGTGGCCGCGGCCCTTCGGGTCCTCGACCTATTCGAGCTCGACCGGCCGGTCCGATTGCTGGGGGTGCGTCTCGAGCTGGTCATGCCGGGCTAGCGGCGGACCGGGCCGCAGCGCCCGGGTGAAGATCACGTTCACCTGGCGCATCGCCACGCTATAGGGCCACCACGCAACCCTTTTGAACGCGTACAACGCGCGGATGTCGGCCGAGGTGTAGATCAGGTATCGGTTCTTGGCCACCCCGGCCAAAATCTTGTCGGCCGCCTTCTCCGGCGACACGGCGTGGCCGGCGAACCGCCGCACCCACCGCGCGACATTGGGGTCTTCGCGGTCCACGCCCGCGATCTCCACGGTGTTCACCAGCGGGGTGTTCACCGCGCCCGGCACCACGACCGACACGCCTATCCGGTGGCGGGCCAGGTCGAAGCGCAGCACTTCCGACAGGCCGCGCAACCCGAACTTGCTGGCGCTGTAGGCCGCATGCCACGGCAGGGCCACCAGCCCGGCCGCCGAGGACACGTTGACCAGATGCCCGCCGCGCTTGGCCGCCACCATCGGCGGGACGAACGTCTCGATGACGTGGATCGGACCCATCAGGTTGATGGCGATCATCTTGGCCCACTGCTCGTGGGTAAGCCGGTCGACGGTGCCCCACGCCGAGACGCCGGCGATGTTCAGCACGACGTCCATGCTCGGATGCGCGGCGTGGACGTCGGCGGCGAACGCCGCAACCTGGTCGTAGTCGGCGATGTCCAGGGCCCGGTGCTCGGGGACCTGCGCGCCCAGCGCGCGCGCGTCGGCCACGGTCTGTTCCAGGCCGTCGCGGTCGCGGTCGGTCAGATAGAGTTCGGCGCCGTCGGCGGCCAGCCGTAATGCCGTGGCACGCCCGATGCCGCTGGCCGCACCGGTGACGAGGCACCGCTTCCCCGCGAAAGACCGCCCGGATCCTCTCTGCGCCATGGCCGTGACGATACCGGCGGTACCGCGCCCTAGGGACGGCCCGCCCACAGCGCGTGCAACCACAGCCGCTCGAGCACGCGCACCCGTCGGTCCCGATCGCTGTCGCGGCCGGTCAGGATCGGGTCGCCGGTCAGCACCAGCGCGGTGGTGCCGGCCAGGGTGCGGATCAGCGTCGGCAGGTCGTCACTGATCGGCGTGGCCGTCCCGGCCTTCATCTCGGCCTCGACGATCCCGACGATCTGACCCAGCACCACCTCGAACTGCTGATCCAGCAGATCGCGGATCTCAACGTCGGTGTTGCGGGCCTCGTTGCAGGCGGTCACGACCGGGTCGTTGTGCGCGTAGACCGCCGCGGCGCTGCCGACCATCCGCTTGGCGAACTCCTCGGGCGACTCGCCGGCCTGGCGGGGGGCGAAGTACTCGGTGAGTTCCTCCAGCTCCTCGGCGGCCTCGGCCATCAGCTGCGCCAGCACCGCGTACTTGGAGTCGAAATAGAAGTAGAAGCCGGACCGCGCCACCCCGGCCCGCAGGCTGATGGTGCTCACCGACAGCTCGGCAAAAGGCTTTTCCTGCAGCAATTCACGCACCGCCTGCACGATCGCCTGGCGTTGCTTGTCGCCGCGCCGCCGTGCACCCGGCTCGGGAGTGGCGGCTTCGCTGGTCATTCCCTGACCTTGCACCACGCCGACCAAAAAGCAAACTTGACAGCCGTCAAGTTTTTCAGCGAAGGTATGAATCAGTGACGGCCGTCACCGGGAGGGCACGCAAAGGAGCGTTTAATGACCGCCACCATCAGCACCCCGCAGTACCTGCTGGATCAGGCGCGGCGCCGGTTCACCCCGACCCTGCAGACGATCCCGGGGATGGGAGCGATCGAGAAGCGCCTGCTGGCCCACGAGTGGCAGACCAAGGTCCTGGCGGACCCGCCGCCGGGCAGCGACCTCAAGCCCGTGCTGGGCGACGCCGGGCTGCCGATTCTCGGCCACATCATCGAGCTGTTCCGCGGCGGCCCGGACTATGCGCTGCACCTCTACCGCAACCACGGCCCACTGATTTATCTGGATTCGCCGATCATGCCGGCGGTCACCGCGCTGGGACCCGACGCCACCCAGGCCGTCTTCTCCAACCGAAACAAGGACTTTTCGCAGAAGGGCTGGCACCCGGTGATCGGGCCGTTCTTCAACCGGGGCCTGATGATGCTCGACTTCGACGAGCACATGTACCACCGCCGGATCATGCAGGAGGCCTTCACCCGCAGCCGGCTGACCGGATATGTCGAGCACATCGACCGGGTGGCGACCGACATCGTCGCCAACTGGCCGACCAACGACGCGCGTTTCCTGTTCCACCCGGCGATGAAGGAACTCACCCTGGACATCGCGTCGCTGGTGTTCATGGGACACGAGCCCGGGTCCGACCACGACTTGGTTACGAAGGTCAATCAGGCGTTCACGACGACGACGCGGGCCGGCGGTGCGATCATCCGCCAGCCGATCCCCCCGTTCAAGTGGTGGCGCGGACTGAAGGCCCGCAAGTTGCTCGAGGACTACTTCGCCGAGCGGGTCAGGGACCGCCGCAACGCCACCGGCAACGACATGCTGACCGTGCTGTGTCACACCGAGGACGACGACGGCAACAGCTTCACCGACTCCGACATCGTCAACCACATGATCTTCTTGATGATGGCCGCCCACGACACGTCCACCTCGACGACCACCACGATGGTCTACAACATGGCGGCCAACCCCGAGTGGCAGGAGCGGGCGCGCGAGGAGTCGGCCCGCCTCGGCGACGGGCCGCTGGACATCGAGTCGCTGGAGAAGCTGGAGACGCTCGAACTCATCATGAACGAGTCGCTGCGCATGGTGACGCCGCTGCCGTTCAACATGCGGATGGCGGTGCGCGACACCGAGCTGCTGGGCCACTACATCCCGGCGGGGACCAACATCACCATCTGGCCAGGCATGAACCACCGGCTGTCCGAATTGTGGACGGAGCCAGACAAATTCGACCCGGAACGGTTTGCCGAACCGCGCTCGGAGCACAAGAATCACCGGTATGCGTTCGCCCCGTTCGGCGGTGGCGCGCACAAGTGCATCGGCATGGTGTTCGGCCAGCTGGAGGTCAAGACCGTCGTGCACCGGCTGCTGCGCCGCTACCGCGTGGAGCTGGCCCGGCCGGGCTACCAGCCGCACTGGGACTATGGCGGCATGCCGATCCCGATGGACGGCATGCCGATTGTGCTGCGCCCACTGTAGAGCGTCCACGCGGCGGCCTTGGTCGCCGCCGTCGGGGTGGGGACCGAGTTGACCGCCGGGAGCGGCCGCGTCACTCGACGGTGAAAAGCCGGTTGGCGCAGGCGATCACCGCGCGCAGGCCCGACTGCGTCGCATCGTCGGACCAGCCCATCGCCCACTCGGCGCGCGCCCCGTCGCTGCCCCGGATGAAGGTGGCGATGCCGGTGGCCGATCGCATCTGATGAAACTCGACGATCTCGACCGTGATCCCGCGCGCATGCAGCATCGCGGTCAACGCCGCGATCGGCCCGCCGGCGGCCGCGCTGGCGGTGCAGATGCGATCGCCCATGGCGATCACCGCCCGGAAGTCGCGGGCCTGCGGTCCCAGTCGGGTCGCGGCGCGGCCCGCGTCGGTGCACTCCCAGTGGCCCAGCCGCAGCGGACCGGCCGTGGGTCCGTAGGTCGCGACGAAGCCCTCCCAGGACATGACGTCGGCCTCTTCGCGCAGACCGCGGGGCAACGCCAGGCCGAAGCGTTCGCCGAACCACGCGGTGGCGGGATGGAAATGGTGGAGCTGATTGCGCTCGGGAAAAGTCATCGTGCCGGTCTTCTCTGGTCAGCTGGAGCGACCGACGGCAGTAGCTTCCGACCCACAGCGGGGGGTCGGTCTGGATCAGACCCCGCTGCGGGTGCTGGCTACTACGAAACGCTCGAAAAGACGCACGAGCGTTGACATTAGACCTGCGCGCGCCGCAGCTGCAACTCCCGCCCGACAACAAACGAACCGTACAAAAAAATATTGAAAATAATCCTAAAAGTTTGGTTTACGCGTGTTTAACAGGGGGTATGTCGCCGATCAGCAGTCAATTAGACGGCTGTTCAACTACCCCTCACATGGAAGGCACGATCATGAAGGCGAAGAGCACCAAGAAAACCCTCAAAGCTGCCGTCGCGGCTCTCGGGGTGACCGCGGTGTTAGCAGTGCCGGGCTGCGCGACGACGCTCACCGGGGGCGCCGGAGGCTCGGGCCTCATCGGCGGCAGCGGTGGCGGCGTCGGCACCATTGGTGGCGTCTTGGGCAGCCTCGGCCTCTAGTCCGATAGCAAGCGTCCCGCCGGGACCTTTGTTCTCGGCGGGGCGCTATTTCCTCACTGACCCCGTTCGACCGGGTTGGTAATCGTAATTCCGCGCGTCGATGAATGCTTTATCGATGCCGCTTTTCGCCCGATGATTCGTCGCGCGCCGCGGCTTTGGCGCGCCCTTTTCCGGGCCAGCCGAACCTTGCCAATGATGTTGCCAGAGCGCGTGTTTGACGCGAACGAGGAAGCGCGGACCAGCAAGAAATTAAATGTTCATCACCTCTTTACGTGTGTCGAATAGCCGTTATAACATCCGATGAGTTGGCCGCTTTACCGCCGGGCTATGCCCCTCCACGAAAGGATGTGATGATGAATTCAACGGGGACCAAGAAGGCCCTTAAAGTCGCCGCGGCCGCCGCGGGATTTGTCGTGGTGTTGTTCGCACCGACCGGATGCCTGGTGACGGGGACGACCGGTGCCACCACCGGCGGCACGCTGGGCGGCACCACCGGCGGGACGGTCGGCGGCACCGTCGGAGGCACGATCGGCGGCGTGGTGGGCGGCATCACCGGGGCGCTCGGCGGCCTCTGACCCAAAGACAAGCGACCCGCCGGGACCTGACGTCGCGGCGGGTCGCTGTTTCAGCTCGACCGACCTAGCCGGCCGGTCCTGCGGCGGGCTCGAACCGCAGGTATGCCTGGATCGTCGTCCCGGTTCGGGCGGTGTGGGTGCGCACCAAATCGGAGATGGCGTTGACCAGGTACAGGCCGCGGCTCGCGGGACCGTCCGGGCCGGGGTCCAGGCGGCCCACCAGCGGATCGTCGAATCGTCCGGAGTCGCGCGCCTCGCAGACCAGGTGCCCGTCGTCTTTCCAGAAGGCCAACCGGCAGGCGCCCCCCGTGTACATCAGGCTGTTCGTGGCCAACTCGGTGGCGACCAGTTGCAGATCTTCGAGGCACTCCTGGGACAACCCCATCCAGCCCGCGTAGTCGACGGCGAAGGACCGGGCCGGCCTGAGGTCCGCCGACTTGCGGACCATGTAGGTGACGGCCCCGGGACTGGCGGCCAGCGGCCGGTTGCAGCGTTCCAGAACGTCGCGGGGGGCATACGCCGGGCTGCGCTGCAGCGCACCGGATTCCCACAGCAGCGGATGGGTCGCCCGGGCGTCCGCCAGGACGTCGGTGTCGAGCCGGCTCGCGTCGTACAAGCACAGGCTGGTCGCCGGGTAGGCGTCCATCGCCTCGTTGACCAAAGCCTCGTGCTCGGTGCAGGCGACGAACTCCTTGTCGGTGCGGCCGGGCCACGCGATCTGGCTGACGATGCGCACCCGCTGCTCCGGGTACTCGTCGACGAACGCACCCTCCATCGCCATGAACCGGCTCGGGTTGCGCGCCACCTCGGTGATGTCGACCATGCGCACGTCGGGGGGCAACTCGCCCCCGCCGTACAGCGCGTCGTGCAGCAGCGCCATCATCTCGGGCGGCACCGCGAGCAGCACCGCCTCGTCGAGCGCCAAACCGTCGCCGACGAACCGGCCTACCAGATCCACAAACTCCTGCTGAGAGTGATAAATCACTGCGGTGTGGACGAAACCGTATCGTCTGGTTTCGTTACCCGCCGTCACTTCAACGCTCTCGCTTTCGATCACTTGCGCCAACCCCCTGATGGATCGGCTCGTCGCCTTTCCCCCGTGTCAGTACCCAAGACGGGCCTTCGCTATACCGCGCAACAGATCACATTTGGCTACGCGGCAATTGGCGGTGCCGCCGCGACGGCCGCGACCGCCGCGCCTACAGCCACCAGGAGGCGGCGGCGTCGAGATGACGGCGGAGCCGATAGCACGCGACGCTCTCGTCGGCGGCCTCGAGCGCCTCGACGATCCGCAGGTGAGCGTGGCGCACGGCGAGCACGTCTGACCAGGTCGGCATGGCCTGGCCGGTGCTAGACCAGTGCCGGCGGAACAACTCGACGATGATCCGCAGGAACAGATCCAGCAGCGCGTTGCCGGAGAGTTGCGCGAGACCGACGTGGAAGTCGAACTCCTCCGCGATCGCCCGCCGCACGTCGTCCGCCGTCTGTCGGGAGTTTTCCGGCAGCCCGTGCCGACGGGAGGCCAGAAACGCCGCCACGTCGGACTCGCCGAGGCGCTTGACGACCTTGGTGACGTTGTCGATCTCGATGGCGTCGCGGACGCAGCGCAGATCCTCGCGGCTTGGGTCGCGGTATTGCAGGTACAGGGCGATGGTGTCGATGCTGGCCTGTGCCGCGGGCTCGGCGATGACGAGTCCGCCGCCGGGGCCGCGGCGCATGTGGGCTATCGAGTGGTACTCCAGCAGCCGCACCGCTTCGCGCAGCACCGCGCGGCTGACCCGGTAACGCTCCAGCAGCGCCGTCTCGGTGCCGAAGACCGCACCCACCTGCCAGCCGCTGGCGGCGATGTCGTCGCCGATGGTGGCCGCGAGCAGCTCGGCCAGTTTGCCCTGAGGCGCCTCGGAGTCGAGCCGCCGGCGCGTTCGACGCCCCCGGCTGCCGTCACCGGCGTGATGCCGCTGCAGCCAGCCGGTCACCGCCTCGACGTGTCGCTCGGACAGCGTCTTGGCGCGCGCCGAATCGCCGGCCGTGACGGCGGCGACGATCGCGGAGTGGTGGGCGTGCAGGTGGTCGACCGCCTCGATGGCCTCGGCTGCCGAATCCGTTCGCGACGCCAGGGCGTAGCGGGTGGTGAGCCGCATCAGGACGTCGATGAACAGTTGCAGCACCGGGTTTTTGGATTGCTCGGCCAGCGCGATGTGGAACTCGTCGCGCGGGGCCGGCAAGCCGGGCCTCCACTGCTCCTCGGCATGCAACACCGCCCGCAGCCGCGCGATCCCGGCCTCGTCGATGCGCTCGGCGGCCAGCGAGGCCGCCAGCGGCTCGAGCACCAAGCGCGCGTTGAGCAAGTCGCCCAGCGTCGTGCCGAGGTATTCGAGATAGATGACGACGGCGCGGGTGGCGGGCCCGGCGTCGGGCTCACAGATGTACAGGCCGCCGCCCCGGCCGCGGCGCATCCGCGCGACCTGATGGTGTTCGACCAACCGCACGGCCTCGCGCAGCACCGACCGGCTCACCCCGAAGCGCTGTTGCAGGGCGTGTTCGGACCCCAGCGATTCGCCGACCGCCCAGCCCCGGCGGACGATCTCGGCCTCGATGTCGCGGGCCACCATCGAAGCGAGTTTGTTCGCCTGCCCGCTCGTGGGTTCCTCGGTCATCGGGGCTCGATCACGCTCGCGCTCAACAGGTCAGCAGCATGCACCCGGCGACGGGCCCGCCACCGACGGAGACCACGCCGACCTCGGGGCGTCGCGATACCTGCCGCTCCCCCGCGTCGCCACGCAACTGCAGACACCCTTCGTGCAGCGCCCAGTAGCCATGCATACGGCCGGCCGACAGTTGGCCGCCGTAGGTGTTCAGCGGCAGCTGCCCGTCACGGGCGATCCGCGCCCCGCCCTCGACGAACGGGCCGGCCTCGCCGTCGCCGCAGATCCCGAGCGCCTCCAGCCAGGCCAGCGTGAGATAGGTGAACCCGTCGTAGAGCTCGGCGACGTGCAGGTCGGCCGGCTTCAACGCGGTTCGCGACCACATCTGCGCCGCGGCATCCGACATCGCCATCTTCGGGTAGTCCGCCCGGTGAAACCAGCCACCGGCGCCGTCGGACCCGCCGATCGCCTCCACCCTCACGGCGCGGTGCGGACAGTCGGCGGCGTACTGCGCGTGCGACACTACCACCGCGATCGAGCCGTCGATCGGAACGTCACAGTCCAGCAGCCCGAGCGGGGTGGATACCAGCCGCGCACCCAGGTAGTCGGCCATTGTCATCGGATCTCGGTACACCGCAAGGGAATTCAACGCGGCGTTGCGCCTGCCGTTGAGCGCTATCCAGCCCAGCTGTTCTTTGGTGGTCCCGTACAGCTCCATGTGACGGCGGCAGTTGAGCGCCAGCCAGTTGGCGGCCGAATAGGCATGCGCCGCAACCAGATCGTTGACGTCGTCCATCGCGCCGACGGCCGGTTTCGGCTCGCCCTCGGGTGTCTCGAACATCCGCGCCAGCGGCGGGGGCGCGGCGTTCTGGTCCTGCTTGACCGGCACCGTGCCGCCGAGCATTTGTATCGTCCGGTATACCACGACGTGGCGCGCACGGCGTTCGGCGACGGCACGGCATGCCGACATCACCGGCGAGAGCAGCCCGCCGGTGCCGAAGCCGGCCCCGCAGTCGGCGGCCTCGATGCGCAGCGCGGCGTTGACGTCCGCCGCGGGCGTGTCGCCCAGGGTGGCGATGCCGTCGATGTCGGTCGCGGCCAGTCCGGCGTCCTCGATGGCGGCGCGCACCGCCTCCATGGTCAACTCCAGGCCCGCAATGCCGGTGCGGCGGCCGATCCGGGAGATCCCGATGCCGGACAGGATCGCGTCTTTCTCGAAATGCGTCATGCACACCGCCCGTCAGACCACACCGCATCGAATCAATAGAGTGTACTGTATTCGTCGTGTCGGACGGGCCGTTGCTCATCGAGTATTGCGACGGGTGCGCGCGCTGGGTGCATCCGGCCAGCGGCGTGTGCCGCGAGTGCGGGGGCTCGCTAGAGGCGCGAGCGGTTTCCGGGCGGGGCACCGTGTTCACCTACACGGTCAACCATCATCCGTACAACCCGGAGATCCCCACCCCCTATGTCATCGCCATCGTCGAGCTCGCCGAGCAGAGCGGCCTGCGGGTCGCCGCCAATATCGTTGACTGCGAACCGGATTCGGTGACCTGCGGCATGGCCGTGCAGCTACGACCACAGCGCGGCAGCGGCGGCGCGGCGCAGTTCGCGCCGGCCTGATCCCTAGTTGATCAGCGGGTCGCGCGGCATGCCGAGGATCCGCTCGGCGATCTGATTGCGGGTCACCTCCGACGTGCCGCCCGCGATCGCCATGCCGCGGGCTCCCATCATCAGCCGGCCGGCCAGGGCGCCGGGACCGTCGGTCAGCGCGACCTCGGGTCCCAGCAGCGCCGCCATGATCGCGGCGCCTTCCACCATGTGCTCGGCCAGCTTCAACTTGGTGACGTTGCCTTCCGGTCCCGGGCCCGCGCCCTCGACGCTGCGCGCGGCGCGCCGCAGGTTAAGCAGCCGCAGCGCGGTTTCCTCGGCGAGATAGGAACCGACCCGAATTCGCCCGCCCGCCAACCGGTCCGGGCGCTGCTCGGTGAGCTGCACCAGTTGGTCGGCCAGTCCCTCGTAGAACGATCCGCTGCCGCCGATGCTGACCCGCTCGTTGCCCAGCGTCGCCCGCGCGACGGTCCACCCGGAGTTGGGCGTCCCGACGACGTCTTCGTCGGGCACGAACAGGTCGTTGAAGAAGACCTCGTTGAAGTCCGAGCCGCCGGTGATCTGCCGCAGCGGCCGCACCTCGACCTCGGGCGCCTTCATGTCCACGATCACCGTGGTGATGCCGGCGTGCTTGGGGGCGTCGGGATCGGTGCGCACCGTGGCCAGGCCGCGCGCGCAGTAGTGCGCCCCGCTGGTCCACACCTTTTGGCCGTTGATCTTCCAGCCGCCGTCCACCCGGGTGGCGCGCGTCTTGATCGACGCGGCGTCCGAGCCGGCATCCGGCTCGGAGAACAGCTGGCACCAGATCTCGTCCTTGCGCAGCGCCTTTTCCACGAATCTTTCGATCTGCCAAGGCGTTCCGTGCTGGATGAGGGTCAGGATCACCCAGCCGGTGATCCCGTAGTCGGGTCGTTTGATGCCGGCCGCGCGGAACTCCTCCTCGATCACCAGCTGCTCCACCGCGTCGGCCGCGCGTCCCCACGGCTTGGGCCAGTGCGGCATCACGTAGCCGGTCTCGATCAGCTTGTCGCGCTGGGCCTCCTTGCCCAGCCCGGCGATCTCGCTGGCATCGGCGCGGATGCCGGCGCGCAGTTCCTCGGCTTCGGGCGGCAGGTCGAGGCTGTTCTCCCGGACGGCGCCGGCGGCGGTGCGCTCGAAGACGTCGGCGGCCGGTGCGTCACCACCGAACAGCGCCGCGCTCACCACCGCCCGGCGCAGATGCAGATGCGCGTCGTGCTCCCAGGTGAAGCCGATGCCGCCGTGCACCTGAATGTTGAGTTCGGCGTTGCGGACGTAGGCGGGGAAGGCCAGCGTCGCGGCCACCGCCGCGATCAGGCGGAACTGCTCCTCGTCCTCGGCTGCCGCGCGGGCGGCGTCCCAGACGGCGGCGATCCCGGACTCCGCACCGACCAGCATGTTGGCGCAGTGATGCTTGACCGCCTGGAAAGTGGCGATGGTGCGCCCGAATTGCTGGCGCACCTTGGCATAGTCGACGGCGGCGTCGACGCAGTCCGATGCCCCACCGACCGCCTCGGCGGCCAGCAGGGTGCGGGCCCGGGCCAACGCCGATTGCCTTGCGCCGGTGAGGATGTCACCGGCGGAGACGCGCACGTTCTGCAGGCGGACGCGCCCGGACCGCCGCGTCGGATCGAAGTTCTCCGGCACCTCGACCGCCACACCGTCGCGGTCACGCTCGAGCACCAGCACGTCGTCGCCGGCGGCGATCAGCAACAGCTCGGCCAGCCCGGCGCCCAACACGATTCCGGCCTCACCCTCGGCCACCCCGTCGTTGACCCGCACCTGGCTGTCCAGCCCGATGCCCGCGGTGACGGTCCCATCGATCAGACCGGTCAGCAGCCGCGACTTCTGTTCGGCGGTACCGTCGTTGGCGATCACGGCGGACGCGATCACGGTGGGCACGAAAGGCCCAGGCGCCACCGCACGGCCGAGTTCTTCGATCACCACGACGAGTTCGGGCAGCCCGAAGCCGGAGCCGCCGTACTCTTCGGCGACGTGCAGGCCGAGCCACCCCAACTCCACCAGGTTCTGCCAGAACCCGGGCCTGGGCTCATCCGAGGCGTCGAGCAGCGACCGCGCCGCCCACCGCGCCTTCTGCGAGGTCAAGAACCCGCGGGCCACCCCGGCCAGTTCACGATGGTCGTCGGTTATTGCGATACCCATGAGGGCCCTCCTCGCGCCGCATGCCAGCCGGGTGTGATCGCCCAGAAGCTGGGGGCCTGCCCCGCTTCGAGGGGAAGCGGGGCGGCTGCCTAAAGAGTGTACTTAATGCGGGGAGGGCCCTAACGGGGGGCTACTTGGGTGCGAACCGCTGCCCGGCGTCCAGCCGCAGGCACTGCCCGTTGAGCATCGGGTTGTCCACGATGGCGGCGGCCAGCTTCGCGTACTCCTCGGGGCGGCCGAGGCGCTTGGGGAACGCCGCGTCCTTGGTCAGCTGGGTGGCGAACTCATCCGGAATGCCCTGCGTCAGACCGGTCGCGAACAGGCTCGGGGCGATGGCCAGCACCCGGATGCCCACCGAGCCCAGGTCGCGCGCCATGGTCAGGCACATTCCGGCGATGCCCGCCTTGGCGGCGGTGTAGGCGACCTGGCCGATCTGACCCTCGTACGCCGCGATGGAAGCGGTGTTGATGATGACGCCGCGCTCACCGGTGTCGGGGTCCTCGGGCTCGTTTTTGGCCATGTGTGCGGCGGCCAGCCGGCTGATGTTGAACGTGGCGATGAGGTTGAGGTCGATCACGGACTGGAAGGATTCGAGGTCGTGCGGGCCGGACTTGGTCAGGGTGCGCTTGGCGATACCGCCGCCCGCGGTGGTGATCACGACGTGCAGTCCGCCGAGCTTGTCGACGGCGGCCTGCAGTGTCTCCTCGGTGCCGGTGAAGTCGGTGACGTCGACGGGATAGAAGGTGCCGCCGACGCCCTCGGCGACCGTCTTCCCGTCGGAGCCCTCGCGATCGAGGATGGCGACGTCCGCGCCGCGTTCATGCAGCAGCTCGGCGCTCGCACGTCCCATTCCCGATGCGCCGCCGATGACGACGACCTTCTTCCCGTTGATCTCCATCCGGACGTCTCCTTCTTGGGTTGTCAGATCCTGTGCAATCTGTAACGTTACGTAGGCACGCTAGCGTGTCCGCACTCCAGGCCTGTCACCGAGCCATGCCAAGCTGACAACCGTGCTCCTTCTCGACGTGGCCACGACGTCATCCGACGTCTCGGGCACGTCGTCGCGGCTGACCAAAGTGGCCCACATCGCCGACCTGCTGCGCCGCGCCGCGCCGGACGCCGCGCTGGTGGCCGTCATCGTGTCGTGGCTGTCCGGTGAGTTGCGGCAACGCCAGATCGGCGTGGGCTGGGCGGCGCTGCGCTCCCGCCCGCCCGCTGCCCCGCACGCCTCGCTCACCGTCGGCGGGGTCGACGCCACGTTCGCCGAGATCGGCGCGGTGTCGGGCAAGGGCGCGCAGGCGCGCCGCGCCGCGCTGCTGAACGCGTTGTTCGCGGCCGCCACCGACACCGAGCAGGCCTTCCTGCTACGGCTGCTCGGCGGCGAACTGCGCCAGGGCGCGCTGGCCGGGATCATGACCGACGCCGTGGCCAGGGCCGCCGGGATGCCGGCCGCCGCGGTGCAGCGGGCCGCGATGCTGGGCGGCGACCTGCCGGCGGTGGCCGCGGCCGCGTTGTCCGGTGCGCCCTCGGCGCTGGACGCGTTCACCCTGCGGGTCGGCAGCCCCGTGGGCCCGATGCTGGCGCAGACCGCGACGGGCGTGGCCGACGCGATCGAACGCCACGGCGGGCAGGCGATTTTCGAAGCCAAGCTGGACGGGGCGCGGGTACAGATCCACCGCGCGGGTGACGAGGTCACCGTCTACACCAGGAGCCTGGACGACGTCACCGCCCGGCTGCCCGAAGTCGTGGAGGCGACGCTGGCGCTGCCCGTCGATCACCTGATCGCCGACGGCGAGGCGATCGCGCTGCGGCCCGACAACCGGCCACAGCGCTTCCAGGTCACGGCCTCACGCTTCGGCCGCTCCGTCGACATCGCGGCAGCCCTTGCCGCGCAGCGACTTTCGGTGTTTTTCTTCGACATCTTGCATCGCGACGGCGTCGACCTGCTCGACGCCCCGACCGCCGACCGGCTGGCCGCCCTGGACGCGCTGGTGCCCCCGGCCCAGCGGGTCGACCGGTTGCTCACCGCCGATCCCGCGGCGGCGAGCGCCTTCCTGGACGCGACGCTGGCCGCCGGCCACGAGGGCGTGATGGCCAAGGCGCCCGACGCGCCGTATCAGGCCGGCCGCCGTGGCGCGGGCTGGCTGAAGGTCAAGCCGGTGCACACGCTGGATCTGGTGGTGCTCGCGGTGGAGTGGGGATCGGGACGCCGCCGCGGCAAACTCTCCAACATCCATTTGGGCGCCCGCGATCCGGCCAGCGGCGAATTCGTCATGGTGGGAAAGACTTTCAAGGGCATGACCGACGCCATGCTGGCGTGGCAGACCGCACGGTTCAGCGAGCTGGCCATCGACGGCACGGACGGTTACGTCGTACGCGTGCGGCCCGAGCAGGTCGTCGAGATCGCGCTGGACGGCGTGCAGAAGTCGTCGCGCTACCCCGGCGGGCTGGCGCTGCGGTTCGCCCGCGTAGTGCGCTATCGCGACGACAAGAGCCCCGCCGAGGCCGACACCATCGACGCCGTGCGCGCACTGTACTGAACGACGCCCTCTCCGACAGGCGCAGTTCATGCTGCGCGCGTAGGGTTTCGGTCCGTGGCGGTCACGGAGCACGACGACGACATCAGCTACATCCACGGCGGCGCAGACCTGCCACCCGTCGCCATCGTCGACCGCTCCGCCATCACCGTGCGGCACAAGATCGTGTTCGCCGTCGTCGCGGTGCTCGGCGCCGTCGCCTGGGCGATCATCGCGTTCACGCGGGGCGAGACGGTCAACGCGGTCTGGTTCGTCGTCGCGGCGATGTGCACCTACCTCATCGGGTTCCGGTTCTACGCCCGGCTGATCGAGATGAAGATCGTCCGCCCGCGCGACGACCACGCCACGCCGGCCGAGGTTCTCGACGACGGCACCGATTACGTGCCGACCGATCGCCGCGTGCTGTTCGGCCATCACTTCGCCGCCATCGCGGGGGCCGGACCGCTCGTCGGTCCGGTGCTGGCCACCCAGATGGGCTACCTGCCGTGCAGCATCTGGATCGTCATCGGGGCGGTGTTCGCCGGCGCGGTGCAGGACTACCTGGTGTTGTGGATCTCCACGCGGCGGCGCGGGCGCTCACTGGGGCAGATGGCCCGCGACGAACTCGGCGCCGCCGGCGGGGTGGCCGCGCTGCTCGGGGCGTTCGTCATCATGGTGATCATCATCGCGGTCCTCGCGCTGGTGGTGGTGCGTGGGCTGGCGCAGAGTCCCTGGGGCGTGTTCTCCATCGCCATGACGATTCCCATCGCCGTGTTCATGGGATGCTACCTGCGGTTTTTGCGTCCCGGCCGCGTCGCCGAGGTCTCCCTCATCGGGGTGGCGCTGCTGCTGCTGGCCGTGGGCGCCGGCGCCTGGATCGGCGAAACCCCTTGGGGCGCATCGTGGTTGAACCTGTCGGCGGTCACGGTGTCCTGGCTGATCATCGGCTACGGGTTCGTCGCGTCGGTGCTGCCGGTCTGGTTGCTGCTGGCCCCGCGCGACTACCTGTCGACGTTCATGAAGGTGGGCGCCATCGCGCTGCTCGCGGTCGGCATCTGCATCGCGCGCCCGGTCATGCAGGCGCCCGCGGTGTCGCAGTTCGCGGCCCGCGGCGACGGGCCGGTGTTCCCCGGCGCGCTGTTCCCGTTCCTGTTCATCACCATCGCCTGCGGGGCGCTGTCCGGATTCCACGCGCTGATCTCCTCGGGCACCACGCCCAAGCTGCTGGAGAAGGAAAGCCAGATGCGGCTGATCGGTTACGGCGGCATGCTCACCGAATCGTTCGTCGCGGTCATGGCGCTGATCAGCGCGGCGATCCTGGACCAGCACGTGTACTTCGCGCTCAACGCGCCGGCCGCGCAGACCGGCGGCAGCGCGGCCACCGCCGCGCACTACGTCAACGGCCTCGGGCTGCGCGGCGCTCCCGTGACCGCCGACCAGTTGACCGCTGCCGCCACCGGCGTGGGCGAGAAGTCGATCGTGTCGCGCACCGGCGGGGCGCCGACGCTGGCGGTCGGCATGTCCGAGGTGCTCTACCGGGTGTTCGGCGGTGCGAGCCTCAAGGCGTTCTGGTACCACTTCGCGATCATGTTCGAGGCGCTGTTCATCCTCACCGCCGTCGACGCCGGCACCCGCGTCGCCCGCTTCATGCTCTCCGACACCCTCGGCAACCTGGGCGGCCCCCTGACCAAGCTGCGCAATCCGAGCTGGCGTCCGGGTGTGTGGCTGTGCAGCCTGGCGGTGGCCGCGGCCTGGGGCAGCATCCTGCTGATGGGGGTGACCGATCCGCTGGGCGGCATCAACACGCTCTTTCCGCTGTTCGGCATCGCCAACCAGCTGCTCGCCGCGATCGCGCTGACCGTCATCACCGTCATCGTCATCAAAAAGGGCCTGCTGAAGTGGGTGTGGATCCCCGGGATCCCGTTGCTGTGGGATCTCGTGGTCACGCTGACGGCGTCGTGGCAGAAGATCTTCTCGCCCGACCCGGCCGTCGGCTACTGGACGCAGCACTCGAAGTACCTGGCGGCCAGGCAGGCGGGCAAGACGGCGTTCGGTTCGGCCAAGAACGCGCACCAGCTCGACGACGTCATCCGCAACACCTTCATCCAGGGCACGCTGTCCATCCTGTTCGCGGCGGCCGTCGTCATCGTCGTGATCGCCGGCGCCGTGGTCGCGCTCGGGGCTATCCGCGGGCCCGGCCGGCCACTGACCGAGGACGAGCCGGTGCCCTCGCGGTTCTTCGCGCCCTCGGGTCTGATCCCCACCGCCGCCGAGCGCGCGGTGCAGCGGCGATGGGACGAGTTGCCGAACGCGCACGGCACGCCGGGCAAAAAGGTTGTGCCCAAGCCCGCGCCGCGGTCCTAAACTTGCGCGATGAGAGTCGGTATCGACTTCGGCACCACCCACACCGTCGTCGCGGCCGTCGATCGCGGCAACTATCCCGTCGTCTCCTTCGAGGGCGAGGACGCGTGGCCGTCGCTCATCGCGGCCAACGCCGCCGGCCAGTTGCGCTTCGGCCCGGACGCCGCCGCCGTCCGGCACGACCCGGCATGGTCGGTGCTGCGCTCGTTCAAACGCTTGCTCAACGACGCCGGGCCGCAGACCGAGATCAGCCTGGCCGGCCGCGACTATCGCCTGGCCGACCTGCTCACCGGCTTCCTGTCCCAGCTCAAGGCCGACCTGCAGCGCAACTCGAACGCCACCCCGGGTCCCGGCGAAGCCATCGAGGCCGCCATCAGCGTGCCGGCCAACGCCTCGAGCGCCCAGCGCCTGCTCACGCTGGACGCCTACGTGGCCGCCGGGTTCCGCGTCGTCGCGCTGCTCAACGAGCCGTCGGCCGCCAGCCTCGAATACGCCCACCGGTACCGCTCGACCATCACCGCCAAACGCGAATACGTCCTCATCTACGACCTCGGCGGCGGCACGTTCGACGCGTCGTTGCTGAAGATGACCGGGCACGCCAACGAGGTGGTGATCAGCGAGGGTATTCAACGCCTCGGCGGTGACGACTTCGACGACGCGATCGCCGAACTCGTGTTGTCCGGCGCCGGCCTGCCCGCACTCAGCGCGGCCCAGCGCGACCTGCTGGCCGAGGAGTGCGCCGCGCGCAAGGAAGCCGTCGGGCCGCAGACCCGCCGCTTCCTGGTGGACCTGTCCCCGCTCGATCGGCCCCCCTTCTCCTGCCCCATCGACGACGTGTACGCGGTGTGTGCGCCGCTGGTCGACCAGACGATGACGCTGCTGCGCCGGGTCCTGCACGACCCGGCGCGCGGACGCACCGACGTGGACTGGTCGGAGGTGGCGGGCATCTACGTCGTCGGCGGGGCCGGCGGTTTCCCACTGGTGTCGCGCATGCTGCGCGGCACCTTCGGCGAGAAGCGGGTGAAACGCTCACCGCATCCCTTCGCGGCCACGGCGATCGGGCTTGCCGTCTTCCTCGACAAGGAGTCGGGTTTTGCGCTCTCCGAACGCTTTTCGAGGAATTTTGGGGTGTTCCGCGAGGCCGAGGCGGGCGCCGGGGTCGTCTTCGACCCCATCGTGTGCAAGGACGTCTCGCTGCCGGCCGACGGGCGGTCCCCGTTGGTGGTGAAGCGCACCTACCGAGCGGCGCACAACATCGGGCATTTCCGGTTCGTGGAGTGCAGCCGCCTGGTCAACGGGCGGCCCGACGGCGACGTCACGCCGTATGACCCGGTGCTGTTTCCGTTCGACCCGGCCCTGTACGACCGGGACGACCTCCGGCGTCAGCCGGTCGGTCGCTGGAAGGACGGACCCGATGTCGAGGAGCGCTACGTCATCGCCCCCAGCGGTGCGGTGGAAGTGACGCTGACGACGCGGCCGGCGGGCTTCGAGCGCACCTTCCGGCTGGAGCGGCGCGCGTCCGCGAGTTGACGAGCCATCCCACCATGCAGCTATACGACGTGATGCGAACCACGTTCGCGGCACGGGAATTCACCGACGACCCGCTGCCCGACGAGGTGCTGGGCCGCATCTTCGACCATGCCCGGTTCGCCCCGAGCGGTGGCAACCGGCAAGGCGCCCACATCACCGTGGTGCGCGACGAGGCGACCCGCCGGCGGCTGGCCGAACTCGGCAAGCCCGCCGCCCGCCGCTACTTCGCCCAGCAGCAGGCCGGCGAAAACCCATGGAACTCAGTGCATCCCAGTGGCGTGCCGCAAGAAGTCATCGACGCCACCGAGATCCCTGACACGTTTGTGGCGCCGATCGCCAATGCGCCTGTCGTCCTTGTCGTTTCGGTGGACCTGACCGTCGTCGCGGCCGTCGATCAGGACCTGGACCGCGTCGGTATCGCCGGGGGCGCGTCGGTCTACCCGTTGATCTGGAACATCTTGCTCGCCGCCCGCGGCGAGGGGTACGGCGGCACCATCACGACGATGGCCATCGCGGCCGAAGACCAGGTCCGCCGACTGCTGGACATTCCCGACCGGCATGCGGTGGCGGCCGTCGTGCCGCTGGGAAAACCGGTGCGGCAGTTGACCAAGCTGCGCCGGCGGGCGGTCGCGGAGTTCATCACTCGCGATCGATTCGACGGCCCGGCTTTCGACGGTGAGGGGTAAGCGTTCCCATGTCCACATGGCTCATCACCGGGTGCTCGACCGGGCTCGGTCGCGCGCTGGCCGAGGCGGTCATCGGCGCCGACCACAACGCCGTCGTCACCGCGCGTGACGTCGCGGCGGTCGCCCAGCTGGCCGAATCGGCACCCGAGCGGGTGCTCGCCGCCGCCCTCGATGTCACCGACCCCGCCCAGGTCGCCTCGGCCGTGCGGCGCGCACAGGACCGGTTCGACCGCATCGACGTACTGGTCAACAACGCCGGCTACGGCTATCGCGCCGCGGTCGAGGAGGGTGACGACGCCGACGTCCGCGCGTTGTTCGAGACACACTTCTTCGGCACCGTCGCCATGATCAAGGCCGTCCTCCCCGGCATGCGGGCGCGCCGCAGCGGCGCCATCGTGAACATCTCCTCGATCGGCGCCCAGCTGACCCCGGTGGGATCCGGGTACTACGCGGCGGCCAAGGCCGCGATCGAGGGCATGAGCGGCGCCCTGCGCGGTGAGCTTGTCCCGCTGGGCATTTCGGTGACCGTCGTCGAGCCCGGCGCGTTTCGCACCGACTTCGCCGGGCGATCGCTGATCCAGTCGGCCACCGTCATCGACGACTACGCCGCCACCGCCGGGCAGCGTCGCAAGGAGAACGACACCATGCACGGCAATCAGCCCGGCGACCCCGCCAAGGCCGGCAAGGCGATCATCGCGGCCGTCGAATCGCCCGAGCCGCCGGCGTTTCTGTTGCTCGGGCCCGACGCGCTGGCCGCCTATCGCTACAAGGCGGACGCGCGGGCAGCCGAGATCTCGCAGTGGGAACAACTCACCAGCAGCACCGATTTCGGCTGAGCCCTACCCACGCAACTGGGGCAGCACGTCACGCCGCCACGCGGCGAAGAACCCGTCCATGTCGGGACCGATCTGCTGCACGTAGATCTCGTCGACGTCGGCGTCGATGTACTCGCGCACCTGTGCGATGTGCTTGTCGGGGTCGGGACCGCAGGCCACGCTTTCGGCGACCGTCTCGGGCGGCACCAGCGACTGCAGGGCGGCGAAATCCTTGGGCCGGGGCAGGATTTGCGACGTCTGGCCGGGCAACCCCTCGTTGGCCCACAACCGGTGCGCGGTCTTCAGCGCGGCGTCGGCGTCGGCGTCCCAGCAGACCTTGGTACCGCCCTGCACCGGCTTGTCGCCGCCCCCGGCCTGACGGAACTGCTTGACCAGGTCGCCGTCGGGCATGGCGATGCTGTAGCCGTCGCCGATGCGGGCGGCCAGCTCGACGGCCTGTGGGCCGAACGCCGAGACGTAGATCGGCACCGGCCGCTCGGGCCGGGTGTAGACCTGCGCTTCCTGCACCTCGTAGTGCTTACCGTGGTGGCTCACCTCGCCACCCTTGTGCAGCTTGCGAATGACGTCGATCGCCTCCTCCAGCATCTCGAGCCGCACACCGGCCGACGGCCAGGGATCGCCCAGGATGTGTTCGTTGAGGGCCTCACCGCTGCCGACCCCGAGCACAAAGCGCCCGTCGAGCTGCACTGCCGCGGTGGCCGCCGCCTGCGCGATGATCGCCGGGTGGATCCGCATGGTCGGGCAGGTGACGGCGGTGCTGACCGGCAGCGACGTCGCCTCCGACAGCGCACCGATCACCCCCCACACGAAGGGGCTCTGACCCTGCTCGTCGTTCCAGGGGTGGTAGTGGTCGGAGATCCACAAGGCGTCGAACCCCGCGTCCTCGGCCCGCTTGGCCTGGTCGATGAGTTCCTTCGGGCCGAACTGCTCGCAGGTGAGAAAGTATCCGATCTTGGTCATGGCGCCGGACTACCCGCCGAGCGCCCGGTTATGCGCCCCTGCGCCGCTTACCCGCCGCGCACCGGCAACGGCCGCGTGCCGGACACCGAAACCGGCCCTGCGCTGGCCGATTTCGGCGCTCGGCCGTGCGGCGCCCGGCGCGTGCACCAGTGGGGTGGCCACGCCGAGGCCCGCCCCTGACCGAACGAGAACAGCTTCGCCAATTTGGAGAAGGTAGTTCTCCATTGCCGAGAGACGGATTACGATCGCTGGTGACCCGTGCCGGTCCAGCCCGAACAACGATCGGAGTCCATCATCGACGCCTGGATTCTCGACGCGGTCCGCACGCCCCGCGGGCGCGGCCGCCCCGACGGCGGGCTGCACGGCGTGCACCCGCAGGCCCTGTTCGCCCGGTGCCTGACCGCGCTGGCCGAGCGGGTCGGCTTCGACCCGGCGGACGTCGACGACGTGATCGCCGGCAACGGCATTCTGTCCGGAGACCACGGCGATGACATCGCCCGACTCTCGGTGCTGCTGGCCGGCTGGCCCCAGAGCGTGCCCGGGATGACGCTGAGCCGATTCTGCGGATCGGGCCAGCAGGCCGTCACCGTGGCGGCCGCCGGCATCGCCGCGGGCAGCGAGGATCTGGTGATCGCCGGCGGCGTCGAATCGATGTCGCGCTGGGATGTCACGGCGGGCGTCCCGACCATCGACGGCAACAACCCGGACCTTAGCGCGCTGTATCCGACTGTCCCGCAGGGCATTTCGGCCGACCTCATCGCGACCCTGGAGGGATTCGACCGCGAGACCGTCGACGCCTACGCCGCGCAAAGCCAGAGCCGCGCCAGCGCGGCCATCGATCAGGGCCGTTTCGAGCGTTCTCTGGTCGACGTGCCGACACCGCACGGTCGCATCGAACGCGACGAACATCCCCGTCCCGGCACCACCACCGAGTCGCTGGCCAGGCTCAAACCGGCCTTCGCCGCGATGGGCGCCGCGTGCGCCGACGGCGAGCGACACACCTTCGACGAGATCTGCCTGCAGCGCTATCCGGGCATCGACCGCATCGACCATGTGCACCACGCCGGCAACTCGTCCGGCGTCGTCGACGGCGCCGCGGCGGTGGCGCTGGCCTCGTCGAACTGGATGCACACCCATCGGGTCACCCCGCGCGCGCAGATAAGGGCGACCGCCGCGCTCGGCAGCGAACCGATCATCATGCTCACCGCCCCCGGCCCCGCGGCTCAGCGTTGCCTCCACCGCGCGGGCATGACGGTGGCCGACATCGATTTGTGGGAGATCAATGAGGCATTCGCCGCCGTCCCGCTCAAGACCATGCGCGACCTCGACATCGACCCCGAGGTGGTCAACGTCAACGGCGGGGCGATCGCGCTCGGGCACCCCATCGGCGCCACCGGCGCCATGCTGATCGGGACGGTCCTCGACGAGCTCGAACGTCGTGACCTGACAACGGGTCTGATCACCATGTGCACCGGCGGCGGGATGGGCACGGCGACGATCATCGAGCGGGTGTGAACATGCCGGACACCGTGGCGCTCGAACGGCCCCGCGACGGGGTCGCCATTGTGCGCCTGAATCGTCCGCAGCGACTCAACGCCATCAACGAGACGATGCAGGCCGAATTGCGCGAGGTGCTCGGCGATCTGGCCGCCGACCCGGCGGCACACGCCGCGGTGCTGACCGGCGCGGGACGCGGATTCTGTGCGGGCATCGACATGCGCGACTTCGGCCCCTCGATGCTCGAAGCGAGCGCCCCCGCGTTGGACCGGATGCGCTTTCAGGAAAGGATGGCCGCCCTCGCCGAAGCGGTGCGCGCGCTGCCGCAGCCCGTGATCGCCGCGGTCAACGGCCCCTGCGTGGGCGCCGGGCTCGCGCTGTGCCTGGCCGCCGACATCCGAATCTGCTCGACGGCAGCGTCTTTCGGTAACGCCGCCATCCTGCTCGGGCTCTCGGGCGCCGAGATGGGTATGAGCTATCACCTGCCGCGCATCGTCGGCACCAGCGTGGCCGCCGACTGGATGCTGACCGGCCGCACCGTATCGGCCACCGAGGCCGACCGTCGCGGCCTGGTCAGTGAGGTCGTCGAGCCGGATCGGCTGGCCGACCGCGCGGTCGAGCTGGCGTCGCTGATCGCAAGCCACGCCCCGCTCGGCGCGCAGCTGACCAAGCGCGCCCTTCAGGTCAACACCGACGCCGTCAGTCTGGCGTCGGCGATGGAACTGGAGAACCGCAATCAGGTGATCTCTCATGCGACCGACGAGGCGGCCGACCGCCGCAAGAAGTGGTCTTCATGACCGGTCCCCTGCGTGGCGTGCGCATCGTCATGATGGGCGGGCTGGGGCCAGCGCCGTTTTGCGGAATGCTGTTGGGAGACTTGGGCGCTCACGTCATCCGCGTCGACGCTCTCGCGGGTGTCGACGGCCCGCGACCGGTCGACCACACGGTCCGCCGCAGCCAGCGCTCCCTGGCCGCCGACGTGAAGGACCCGCGCGGGCGCGACCTCGTCCACCGGCTGGCCGCCGACGCCGACGCGTTCGTGGATGTCTACCGCCCGGGGGTAGCCGAGCGCCTGGGCATCGGACCAGATGCGCTGCGCGAGCGCAACCCCCGGCTGGTCTATGCCCGCATGACCGGCTACGGACAGGACGGGCCCTTGGCCGGTCACGCTGGTCATGACATCAATTACCTTGCGCTCACGGGCGCCCTGCACGCCATCGGCACGGCCGAGTCACCGGTGCCGCCCCTGAACCTTGTCGGCGATTACGGCGGCGGCGCAATGCTGTTGGCGGTGGGGCTGCTCAGCGCCATCCTGGAGGCCCGCGAGTCGGGCGCGGGTCAGGTCCTCGACGTGGCGATGGTCGACGGCGTCGCCGCGCTGCTGGCACCGTATTTCGGCATGCTGCCCGCCGGCACGTGGCGCGACCGGCGTCAGGACAATCTGCTCGACGGCGCCGCGCACTTCTACGGCACCTACGCCACGGCCGACGGGGGCCACATCGCCGTCGGCGCCATGGAACCGAAGTTCTACGCCGAACTGTGCGACCGGCTGGGCGTCGACGTGCCCCACGACGACGGCGATCCGACGGCGTGGGCCGCCCACCGGGCCGCACTGGCCGCGCGCTTCGCCGAGAAGACCCGCGCCGAGTGGGAGTCGCTCCTGGATACGCCGGGATGCTGTGCGACGCCGGTTCTTTCGCTGATCGAAGCGCCGCGGCATCGGCACAACGTCGCGCGGCAGACGTTCTTCGAGCTCGACGGCATCACCCAGCCCGCCCCCGCGCCACGCTTCTCCCGGACCCGTCCCGGCACGCCCGCGCCTCCGTCGCTCCCGGGGGATCACACCCACGCCGTGCTGCGTGAGCTGGGCATGGTCCCCGACGACATCACCGCGCTGGAGGAAGCCGGCGTGGTGGCCCAAAGCAAGCCTCAGTGACCACCTTAGAGAGGACGACACATGTCGTGGGACTTCTCCACCGACCCACAGTGGGCCGAACAACTGCAGTGGGTCGACGGCTTCGTGCGCGAGGAGTGCGAACCGATCGACCTGATTGTCACCGAATCCCACGACCTCAACGACCCGGTGCGTCAGGCGCTGATCCCGCCGCTGCAGGACATCGTGAAGAAGCGGGGGCTGTGGGCGACCCACCTGGGCCCGCACCTGGGCGGTCCCGGTTATGGGCAGGTGAAATTGGCGCTGCTCAACGAGATTCTGGGGCGCTCGGAATGCGCGCCGATCGTGTTTGGCTCGCAGGCACCCGATTCGGGCAACAGCGAAATCCTGGCACACTACGGCACCCCCGAGCTCAAGGAGCGCTATCTGGAGCCGCTGCTGGATAACCGCATCATCTCGTGCTTCTCGATGACCGAGCCGCAGGGTGGGGCCGACCCGAAGGTGTTTCGCACCACCGCGGTGGCCGACGGCGATCACTGGGTCATCAACGGGGAGAAGTGGTTTTCGTCGTTCGCCTCGATGGCGTCGTTCCTCATCGTGATGGCGATGACCGATCCCGAGGCGCCGCCCTATGAGCGCTACTCGATGTTCGTCGTTCCCGGCGACACCCCCGGGATCAACGTGCTGCGCGACGTCGGGCTGGGTTACCAGCCGACCGGCGGTGGCCGTGAGGGCTATGTCCGCTACGAAAACGTCCGCGTGCCGGCCGATCACATGTTGGGCCCGCGCGGCGGCGCGTTCGTGGTCGCGCAGACTCGCCTGGGCGGCGGGCGGATTCACCATGCGATGCGCACGGTGGGCCTGGTCCGCCGGATCTACGACATGATCTGCGAGCGGGCCGTGTCGCGCTACACCCAGGGCGAGGCGCTGGCCAACAAGCAGCTCGTGCAGGAGATGGTCGCCGACTCGTGGATGGAGATCGAGGCGTTTCGGCTGCTGACCCTCCAAACGGCCTGGAAGATCGACCAATTCAACGACTACAAGGCCGTGCGGGCCGACATCTCGGCGGTCAAGGCGATGATGCAGAAGGTCCTGCACGACGTGTCGTCGCGGGCGCTTCAGGTGCACGGGTCCCTGGGCACGACGCACGAGATGCCGTTCGTGCAGTATCTGGTCGAGTCATTCGTGCTCGGACTGGCCGACGGCCCGACCGAAGTACACAAGGTCACGCTGGCGCGGCTGTTGCTGAAAGACCGTGAGCCCGCACCGGATCTGTTTCCCTCCGAGCATCTGCTGCGGTTGCGCGCGGCCGCCGAGGCCAAGTTCGCCGACAAGCTCGCTGGCATCCCCCGCGGCTGAGCGGCGGGCCCGCTCAGACTTTCTTGGTGACGCCGACGTAGGACAAGACCACGTCGGAATCGTCGGTCACCCGATTGAGCACCGCGTAGGAGCGGATGAACGACTCGCCCACGCACCCGTCGATCTTGACGTGAAAGTTGCTGACCATCACCCAGGGATTCGGGCCCCTGAACTGTTTCTTGACCACCGGCACCACGATCACGAGGCCCGGCTTGAGCCCCACGTTGAGCACACCCGCGATCGGAGCAACGACCAACGGCAGCACGTCCCCGGGCACACCGGTCACCGGTCCCGTCACACCCGGAGTGATGCCAGCGGTGCCGCCGATCGTGACGCCGTCGGACGTGCTCATGTCGATGCCACAGCCGATCTCGTAACCCACCTCGAGCACCCCCTGGGGGCGTCCCGGGCCCATCAACGAGGCGACGAATATCCCGCTGGCGAGGTATTCGCGGGACGACACCGCGGTGGTCAACGGCGCCACCGGTACCTGCGCCTCGTCCCGGGCGCCCACGCCAAGGGTCCAACCGTCGGGGGTGTTGAGGACCACCGGGGGATTCGAGGGCAGCGCTCCGTCGGCCACCGGGGCCGCTTCCGGAGGGGGCGGGGCGGCGTCGGGATCCGCGCCCGTCGTCGGCGCCGTGGGCAAAGAAACAGCCAGGCATGCGGCGGCCACCAGGGCGCGACGAACGACCGCGGCTATGGGCCTCACGGGCGACACCGTACGCACCCAGCATTTCGAGTAGCGAAATTTGCTGGGCCGTCGGCCGAAGTTGTTGTGCGTTTGTGACTGTTACGCGATATGGCGCCGCGGGTAGAATTGGACTTCGAAAAGCCAAGAAAAGCCAACAATCCCGGCAGAAACCGAGGAGGCGGCGATGACGCTTCGCATGCGCGCTCGCGGACTGCTGGTCTGCGTGACAACCGCCATCGCCCTTGCAAGCGGCGCCGGCATCGCGCATGCGGACCCGAACGTCGATCCGCGCCCCCAGCCGCCGGGGCTCGACGACGTGTGGAGCCCGTTCCCGACCACCTGGACCAACCCGTCGAATGAGGGCCAGCCCGTGAACGACACGGGTGACGTCGGAATGATCTGCGAAAACCTCCTGGTGCGCTGCCAGTAATACCGTCGCTAAGCCAGCGCCGACCCGGCGCGGTCGAGCAGTCTCGGCAAAACCCCTGCCATGGCTTCCAATTCGGCGCGCGGCGCCGCCCGCCGGCGATTGTGCTTGACGATCAGCGACCAGGTCGCCGCCGACTTGAAACACGCCAGTGCCATGAACCACGCCAGATCGCTTACCTCACAACCTAACTCGGATCGGTACAGCTCGGCGATCTCGGCGATCGGCGGCACCATGCCGTCGGGCGCGGCAACCCGCCGGTAGGTGCCGGGATCGCAGTTGATCAAGAACCAGCCCGCGTCGATGCGCGGATCGCCTATCGACCAGATCTCCCAGTCGATGACGGCGTTGACCCGCGATCCGGCCGCGAGCAGGTTGCCCAGCCGGAAGTCACCGTGCACCACGCTCGGCGCCATTGCGCTGGGCGCGCAATCACGCAGCGCGTCACGCACTCTCGGCCAGCCGGGGGCCAGCTCCGGGTCGACCGTCGCCAGCGTGGCCGACCACCGGTGGACTTCGGCGACCGGATCGACCACCGGTTCGTCGCCCAGCCCGAGGTCCGACGGCGCCAGCCTGTGCAGCACGGCCATGACGCGGCACGCATTCCGGTACCGGTCGCACAGATCGCGCACGGATGGGAAATCGTCGAATAACGGCTCCACACACTCGCCTTCGACGTGCGTCATCACGTAGAGCGGTGGCGTGCCGGGCGGATCCCCCGCGTCCTCCCACAGCACCTCCGGCACCGGAACACCGGTCGTGGCAAGCGCTTTGATGACGCGGGCCTGGCGCAGCACGTCGCGGTGCGCAACGGGTGCGACGCCCGGCGGAGCCACCTTGACCACGACCCGTCGGCCATCCCTGGTGCCCGCGAAGGTCAGGCTGGAGGCTCCGCCGGCAAGCGGGGCGACGTCGGCCACGCCCGCGCCGGCGAGCCGGCGGCGCAGCGCGGTGGGATCGAGCTCGGCGCTGCTCATCCGGTCAGGGGGCCGGCGCGGTCCAGCCGACCTCGGCGAGGAAGGGCTGGGTGTGTGCGACGCGCCCGGTCAGGGTCTTCGGATCGCCGGTGCACAGCCGAAACGCCGTCTCGGTGATCAGCGCGATGTCCTCGGTGTCGGTCTTGGCCAGATCGAGGGTGCCGGCGCCGGGCGTGGCCACAGGATTGGACGGGGCGGCGGCGTTGACCGCGATCCCGTCGTCATATAGTTCGGCCGCAAGGCTTTTCGTCAATCGGTTGAGGGCGGCCTTGGCCGTGCCGTAGATGCCGAAGCCCGCGGTCCGGTCGAACTCGGAGAACGGCGGACCGGGCGGCAGGTCACCGCCCACCGAGGTCAGGTTCAGGATCCAGCCGCGGCCGCGCTCGCGCATCGCGGGTATCGCCAGCTGACACAGGTGCAGGGGCCCGAGCACGTGCATCTCCATCATCAGCCGCGCTCGCCGCTCGGGAAATCCGTCGAGGGGCCGCAGGAACGTCACCGCGGCATTGTTGACCAGGATGTCGGGTGCACCGACCGCGCTGACCACCTCGGCGAAAAGACGCTCCCGGTCGTCGGACTGGGACAGATCAGCTTGGACCGCAACGGCTTTCCCGCCAGCGGCGACGATCTCGTCGCGCGTCTGGCTCAGCGACCCCTGGTACTTGGGATCGGGGTCCATCGTGCGGGCGGTCAGGGCCACCGTGGCGCCTTCCGAAGCTAGCCGCATGGCGATCGCCCTGCCCAGGCCCCGGCTGCTGCCGGTGACGAGGGCCACCGTCCCGTCGCACCGCTGCGCGCTCATCGTCGACCTCCTCGGCCTCCCGGCCATGCGGAAATGGCTTCTCCGCATCAGAGAATGCCATTATCGCCGGCGGACGGGAAGCATTCTGCGTCGCGCGTCCAGGGCGTAGCTGCCGCCGCCGGTGAAGACCAGCAGGAAAAACGCGAAGCAGAAGAGGATCGCCAGCGCGCCGCCGTTGCCGGCCGGCGGATCGGCGACCGGCCACAGCGCCTGGGGCTGGTGGACCGAGAAGTAGGCGACCGCCATCTGCCCCGACGCGACGAACGCGGCGGCGCGGGTGCACAGCCCGGCGGCGACGAGCAGGCCCGCGACGATCTCGATCAGTCCGGCGTACCAGCCGGGCCAGGATCCGAACTCAACCGCCACCGGCGAGCGGACCGGCCAATTGAACAGGCTTCTCGAACCGTACGCGGCGAAGAGTAAACCGTAGACGAGGCGAAACAGGCTGAGCACGGCCGGGGTGTGACGGGCCAGGCGAGCATCGAGACCATTCCTCACGAGGGCCAGGCTACGTAATCAGTCCGGTAAATACGTACGTGTACTACCCGTATGCAAGGAGGCGTTTTGACCTATCTCTTTCTCCTCGGCGCGATCTTCACAGAGGTGGTAGCGACCAGCTTGCTCAAGAGCACCGAAGGCTTCAGCCGGCTGTGGCCGACCGTCGTGTGCCTGATCGGCTATGCCGTCTCCTTTGCGCTGCTGGCGGTGTCGATCTCGCGCGGTATGCAGACCGACGTCGCCTATGCGCTGTGGTCGGCCATCGGCACGGCCCTGATCGTGTTGATCGCGGTGCTGTTCCTGGGCTCGCCGATCTCGCTGTCGAAGGTCGTCGGTGTGGGGCTGATCATCGCCGGGGTGGTGACGCTGAATCTGACCGGCGCGCACTGACCGCCTGGCTTCGTCCGCTGTGGCAACGAATCCTTGCCCTCCTGTCGCAGAACTACGCTGCGTCCGGCGCGCGGCTGCCCGGCCGTCGGGTGCACGGATCTTGACAGGCGTGGTTGATGCCCGGCACCAACTGATGCGCAATGTCGGCGCCGGTGCGAATGGTCACCAGCGCGACGCTTCCGCCAACCACACACACGGCCGCGGCGATGATCATCGCCAGCGAGAAGCCGGGGCCCAGCGGCGTCCCGGGGGCCGCGTCGATCCCGGCTGCGACAGGTAACACGGCGATTGCGAGAAGATTCGCGATCCTCGAAACCGCGTTGTTGACACCCGAAGCCGTCCCGGCATAGCTGTCGGGAACGGCGGAGAGAACGGCTGCAGTCAGAGGCGCCACAGTGATCGCCAGGCCGACGCTGAAGATGACCACAGCGGGCAGGACTACAGCCAGTCCCGGCATAGCTGTCGGGAACGGCGGAGAGAACGGCTGCAGTCAGAGGCGCCACAGTGATCGCCAGGCCGACGCTGAAGATGACCACAGCGGGCAGGACTACAGCCAGGTACGTTGCCCCGGGCACGATACGCGCCATCAACGTCAGACCGCCCGCAGCGACGAACGGGCCGACCGTCATGGGCAGCCTGGGGCCGGTCCGCTCCCCTAACGCACCGGCGAACGGGGAGCCGATCATCATGATGATCGTCATCGGCAACGTCGCCAGCCCGGCCGCGAGGGCAGAGTAGTGCAGGCTTTGTTGCAGCTGCAGCGTCAACAGAAACAACGCACCGCCGATCGCCGTGTACACAGCCAAGGTGGTGAGGTTGGCGCCGACGAATTGCGTTGAGCGGAAAAGCTTCGGGGGCAACAGCGGTGACCGTGCGCGCCGTTCAATCAGGGGAAAAGCGACCAACGCCGTCAGCCCCACAAATGCGGGGGTGACAGTCACGAATGTCCAACCGCGCGAAGGGGCCTCGATCAGCGCGAAGATCGCCCCCGCCAGGCCGACCGTGACGGCGGCAGTCCCGGGTATGTCGGGGCCGCCCCGTGCGGTTTGATCGTGAGATTCCGAGATATGCCGCGTCGCGATCCATGCCACCACGACGGCCAACGGAAGGTTCAAGAGGAAAACCCAGCGCCACGACGCCGCGTCGACCAGCCAGCCGCCGATGAACGGACCCAGCGCCGTCGTGACGCCAGACATGCCCGCCCACAGACCGACGGCACGGCCGCGGTCGCTGTCGGTGATGCCGGCGTCGATCAGTGCAAGACTGCCGGGGACCAACGCCGCCGCGCCGACACCCTGCAGCAGCCGAGTTCCGATCAGCCATCCGATCGTTGGCGCCAAACCGCAGCCGAGAGAAGCCACACTGAAAACCACCAGTCCCGCAAGAAAGACGCGCCGCCGGCCGTACCGGTCGCCTGCAGCGCCTCCGCAGAGGAGCAAGGCGCTCAGCGTCAACAGGTACCCATCGAGGACCCACTGTTGCCCGGTCAGACCCCCACCAAGCTGCCTGCCGATGGTAGGCAGCGCGACGTCGACCACGGTCGCGTCAAGCAGCGCAATTCCCGAACCGAGGACAGCCGCGGCGATGAGCCAGCGCGCGCCGGCCGACGCCAACGGCAGTTGACGTGGCTCCGTCGATTCACCGCCATCAGGCCGGCCCACGGATGAGGATTCTGCGCTGTGGGGTCGCCGCCGCAACCACCGACCCCGATAGCAACGCTCTCTCGTCGCGAGCACGTGAGCTTCCGTTCACATGACAGACGTCCATTCCGCTCTTGGTGTGCAAACGCCCGTGCGAGACTGACGGCCTGCACACCGCTGGGTAGGCCACGCCGTGCTGACACCCTCTCTAGCGAGTAGGACCCACCATGACCGATGTCGATCAGACGCCCTCCGATGGGCTCGACCCCGGCAGCCCCACCCGGGCCGACCTGATCGAGCACTCGCGCACCGGGATGAGCGCGGCCGCGCTGCAGCGGGCGATCAACGACCACCTGCGCTACTCGATCGGGCGTCCGGCGGCGGCCCTGCGCCCCGAGCACTACTACCGCGCGCTCGCCCTGGCGGTGCGGGATCGCATGCAGGATCGCCGGGTGGCCTCAACGCAGACCTCGCTGGACCTCGGCCGCAAGGTGACCTGCTACCTGTCGGCCGAGTTTTTGATGGGCCCGCAATTGGGCAACAACCTGCTGAATCTCCAGATGGAGCGGGCGGCTCGCGAGGCGCTGGCGGCGATGGGCCAGAATCTCGACACCGTGCTGGCCTGCGAGGAGGAACCCGGGCTGGGCAACGGGGGCCTGGGCAGGCTCGCCGCGTGCTATTTGGACTCGCTGGCCACCCTGGAACGACCGGCGATCGGCTACGGCATCCGCTACGAATTCGGCATCTTCGACCAGGAAATCCACGACGGCTGGCAGGTCGAGCAGACCGACAACTGGCTGGACAACGGAAACCCTTGGGAGATCGCCAAACCCGACGTCAGCTTCCTGGTGAAGTGGGGCGGCTACGCCGAGCACTACACCGACGAGTCCGGCCGCGATCGCGTCCGCTGGGTGCCGGGACGGTTGCTCAAAGGCACCGCCTACGACACACCCATCCAGGGCTACGGCGTCAACACCTGCAACGTGCTGACGTTGTGGAGCGCGCGCGCCGTCAAGTCATTTGCGTTGGAGGCCTTCAACACCGGCGACTACTACAAGGCCGTCGAGGACGAGGTGACGTCCGAAACCGTCACCAAGGTGCTCTACCCCAACGACGAGCCCGAGGCCGGCAAGCGGCTGCGCCTGCTGCAGCAGTACTTCTTCGTGTCCTGCTCGCTGCAGCACGTGTTGCACATCATGGACGATCTCGCGGATGTTTCCGTCAAGGAACTGCCTCAGCGGTTTGCGCTGCAGCTCAACGACACTCACCCGTCCATCGGGGTCGCCGAGTTGATGCGGCTGCTAGTCGACGAGCGCGAGCTGGATTGGGACGCGGCGTGGGACATCACCGTCGCGACGTTCGGGTACACCAACCACACGCTGCTGCCCGAAGCGCTGGAAACCTGGCCGCTGCAGATGTTCGCCGAGTCGCTGCCGCGCCACCTCGAGATCATCTACGAGATCAACCGCCGGTTCCTCGACGAGGTGCGCGCCCACTTCCCCGGCGACGAGGACCGGGTCGCCCGGATGTCGTTGATCGGTGAGAACGGCGGCAAGTTCGTCCGGATGGCGCACTTGGCCACCGTCGGCAGCCATGCCATCAACGGCGTCGCCGCCCTCCATTCGGAGTTGCTGAAAAGCAGTGTCCTGAAAGACTTTTACGAGATGTGGCCGGAACGGTTCAGCAACAAGACGAACGGGGTGACGCCGCGCCGCTTCCTCGCACTGGCCAACCCGGGGCTGCGCGAACTACTGGACCGCACTGTCGGCGACGGCTGGTTGACCGACCTGGGTCGCCTGCGCGGGCTCGAGCCGTTCGTCGACGACGCGGCCTTCCGGCGCGAGTGGCGCGACATCAAGCGCACCAACAAGTCACGCCTGGCCAGATACATCCACTCGGTGGCCGGTGTGGAACTGAACCCGGACTGGCTGTTCGATGTTCAGGTCAAGCGCATCCACGAGTACAAGCGGCAGCACCTCAACGTCCTGCACGTCGTTGCGCTGTATCACCGGCTGAAGTGCAACCCCGGCCTGTCGATCCCGCCGCGGGCCTTCATCTTCGGCGGCAAGGCCGCGCCCGGATACTTCCTGGCCAAGCGGATCATCAAGCTCATCAACGCGGTCGGCGAAACCGTCAACGCCGACCCCGACGTGAACCGGTTCCTCAAGGTGGCCTTCGTGCCGAACTTCAACGTGCAAAACGCCCACCTGATCTACCCGGCCGCCGATCTGTCCGAACAGATCTCCACCGCGGGCAAGGAAGCCTCCGGGACCGGGAACATGAAGTTCATGATCAACGGGGCGCTGACCATCGGCACCCTGGACGGGGCGAACGTCGAGATGCGCGACGAGGTGGGCCCCGAGAACTTCTTCCTGTTCGGACTCACCGAGCAGCAGGTCGGGGCGGTCAAGGCCGACGGGTATCGACCGAACGATTACATCGACGGCAACGACGAGCTGCGCGTGGTGCTGGATCTCATTGCGTCAGGGACGTTTTCGCGCGGGGACACCGAGGTGTTCAAGCCCGTCGTGGATAACCTGCGTTATGACGACCCCTTTCTGGTGTGCGCCGACTACGCGTCATACGTGGACTGTCAGGAGCGGGTCAGCGCCGCGTGGCAGGACCGCGAGGCATGGACCAAGATGTCGATCCTCAATACCGCGCGCAGCGGCAAGTTCTCGTCGGATCGCGCCATTACCGAGTATTGCGACGAGATCTGGAACGTCTGGCCGCTGACGGTCAAGATCTAGTGGTCGCCGGGGAGCCCCGGCACGCGCCCGCGGTTGGCCGGCCGCCCCGGTAACCAGCGCAAGCCGGCCGCGCGGCAGAGCCGTCCGAAACGGACTAGGGTGGGCGCTCACGCAACGACTCGTGGCAGGAGAGATGTGACCGTACGCTTGCGCAGCCTTGTCCTGGTCCCGTTGACCGTGATACTGGCCGTGCTGCTCGCGCCGACCGCTTCGGCCGACGCCTACACCGACCAGCTGGTGAGCAGGTTCGACGCCCAGACGCATGTGGTGGTCGACCCGGGTGCCAGACCGCCGCTGCAGAACCCCGACAAGCTGAACCAGCAGATCCTCACCAGCTCGTGGCGGTGGAGCGCGGGCCCACCGGTCTGGGTGGCGGCGGTGTCGCCCGCCCAGAGCGGTGTGACCACCGCCGACGCCGTACACACCGCCATGCTGGCCCGCAACGCCGGATTCAGCGGCGTCATTCTCGTCATCGACGCTCGCGGCTACCACGTGCGCGCCTACAACGTGCCCAAGGCCATTGCGGACAACGTCGACCAATTCATGAATCAGTCGGCACGGGATCACCGCAACGACCCCTACGGCGCTACCAGCGCCTTCGTCGGCCGGCTGGCGAGCGCCAATGCGGCCCCCGTCGGACCCGCGACCACCTCACCGGTCGCCCACCAAAAGCACGACGAGTGGGCGTGGTTGAAGGTGACGCTGGTCATCTCCGGCATCGCGCTGGCCATGGCCGGCCTGTTCTGGTTCGCCGTCGGCCGAAATCGCAAGCACCGCAAGGACACCGAGGCGCGCGAGGAGATCAAGCAGGAACTGATCGCGGCCACGTCGAACGTCAGCGACCTCGACAACGCGGTACTGAGCGCGGGCGGCGTCGACGTCAGCGCCGAATCGTTGAAAGCCAACGCCAGCCTGTACGACGCCCGAAAAGCCTATGAGAAAGGCGATTACGGCTCCGCGCGGGCGCACCTGCGGGTGGTGGAATCCACGGTTGCCAAGGCTAACCGCAAGCTCGACCCGCGGCAACCGGACGTCGCGGCGGTGACGTCGGTCCCGGCCGACGACCGCAAGCAGGCCACGGTGCGCACCAAGAACCCTGACACGGGCGAAACGGTGACGATCAACAACAATAACTACAGCACCACCGCCCAGCCGGGTTACCCGTACTACTACGGCGGCGGCTACCACAACGGGATGTTCTTCTACCCCGGCTATTACCCGTACGCGTTCTGGGGGCCCGGCTGGACATGGGCGCTGACCGACGTGCTGCTGATGGACGCGCTGCTCGACGACCACTGGGGCGGCAGCTACGAGCGGGGCTTCGAGGCCGGCCGCGACTCCGCGTTCGCGGATGCCAACAGCTACGGCGACGACGGCGGACAGGCGGCCGGTTACGACAGCGCGCCGGCCGACGTCGGGTTCACCGGCGGCTACCAGGACTCGGGTGGCGCCGACGTCGGATTCGCCGGCAACGACGCCGCCTACTCCGGCGGCGGTGACGTGGGCTTCGGCGGCGGCTGGGACTCCGGGGGCGGCTGGGACTCCAGCGGCTCCGATTTCGGCGGCGGATCGGACTTCGGCGGCGGTGGTTCCGATTCCGGCGGTGGTGGCGACTTCGGGTTTTGAGGTCTCGCCGCCGGGAAGTTAGGTTGCCTGCAATGAGTACGGACAAGATCAATCGCGCCATCCTGCTCACCATGGTGGTGATCGGAACGCTCGCGTACGGCTTGCTCTACAGCCACGCCTCGATCGTCTTCAAGCTCCTCGTACCCCTCGGCCTGATCGCCCTGCTCGGACTGATCGTCCGCGACGTGATCAGGGACCGCGACTGAAGAAAACGCTGACGCCCGGCCGCACTCGTTGGGGTAGCGTTCACCGCGAGCCTTCGTAAACCCCACGGCGGAGCAAGGACTGGAGCATGAGTTCGTTTTTGTATGGCCTGCTGACCGTGATAGGCCTCGCGCTTGCGCTGGTGTTCGCGACCATTGCCGCCGTCTTCATTAAACGTTTGGGCGATCGAACGACCACCCCGGTCGGTGAAGAGGTGGGCAGCGCCAAGGCGGTAGTCACCAAAGTGCGTAAACGCCAACCCATGTCGCAGGACGAGTTGAATTATGCGAAACAACTCCTTGCGGGTCGTGGCTCCGTGCTGGCGTTATGCCTCCCCGCTACGTTGTTCGGTTTGGGCTGTTTCTACGTGTTCGGCAGCCTCTACCACCTGCACGGAGCGACGCCCTCCGAACGTACATTTCTGGGGGTCTTCCCCATGTTGGCCGCTATGAACCTCACTGTTCAGATCCTGCGGAGCGCCAGGTTGAAACGGCGACTACGGAAGATCTCCTGACGGACGCAGCAGCCTAAGGCATCTGGCGCTGTCGGTGTCGCCGCCAGGTATGCCCGCGGGCCCTTCTGGTCGCGCGCTGGAGGCGTTACCGCTATCGTTTGCACGATCAGCTGTCCTTTGAGTACACGGCCGTCTACTATCTGCAGTGGCCTGAAGGCAGAGCAAGGGGCGTGAAGACGATGTCTGGGACCGGACTCCGAGGGGTGATCCAGTGAGCCCTCGTTCGGTCGGCAGGACCGTGTTGGCGCGAGTCTGGATGCCGTTGGTCGCGGTCATCGCCGTCGGCGTGGGCGGGGTGGCGATGGTGAAGGTGCACGAGTTCTCCAATCCCCCGCCCGTCATCACCGTCAATGAACCGGCAGCGCCTCCGGAGTTCAGCATCAAACGGCTCACCTATGAGTTGTTCGGCTCGGTCGGTGATGGCGGGATGCTCGTCTGGGTGGACATCAACGGGCATCCACATCAGGTCGATCTCACGACCTTGCCCTGGTCGCACACCGAGGCGACGACACTCACCGTGGTGTCCGGCAGCATCTCGGCGCAGGTTCACGGCGGTCAAGTCGGATGCCGGCTGCGGGTGAACGGCATCGTCCGCGCCGAACAGTCCGATGCCCACCAGGACGCACACGTCTATTGCCTGGTCAAATCCGCATGAGCGAGCACCAGGCCCAGCCTCGGGCGAAGCGGCCGTTCTTCCCCAGGATGGTCCGCGTCCTCGCGATACCGATCATCGCCTTCTGGGGCCTGCTCGCCGTGTCGACGAACACCTTCATGCCGCAGGTAGAGAGGGTCGCCGAAGAGTTGGCGGGGCCGCTGGTTCCGCACTACGCGCCGTCGCAGCGGTCGTTGCTTTCCATCGGCGCGAAGTTCCGCGAGTCCGATTCGACCAGCCTGGCCATGATCGTGCTCGAAGCCAACCGGCCGCTGGGCGACGCGGATCATCGGTACTACGACGATCTGATGCGCAGGTTCAAGCAGGACCCCAAGCATGTGCAGTACGCCATGGATCTGTGGGGCAAGCCGATCACCGCGGCGGGGGCGCAGAGCCTCGACGGCAAGTGCGCGTACGTGCTGCTGCGTCTCGCGGGCGATATCGGCCAGATGCAAGCGAACGAATCCGTGGCCGCCGTTCGGGATATCGTCGCCAAGGACGCGCCACCGCCCGGGCTCAGGGTCTATGTCAGTGGCGCGGCCCCCCTCGCCAAAGACACTGTGGCTATTGCGAATTCGAGCTTGAACAACATCACGATCGTGACGATCTTCCTGATCATCGCGATGTTGCTGCTGGTGTATCGCTCGATCGTCACCCTATTTGTGCCGTTGGCCGGAGTTCTGTTCGAGATGCTGGTGGCGAAGGGGGTTATCGCGACCCTCGGGCATCTCGGGTACATCGAGCTCTCGTCGTTCGCCGTGAACATCGTCGTCGCGCTGACCTTGGGGGCGGGGACGGACTACGGCATCTTCTTGATGGGCCGCTATCACGAGGCCCGACACGACGGCGAGAGCCGGGAGGAGGCGTTCTACACCGCGTACAAGAGCGTCACGCCCGTCATCCTCGGCTCGGGGCTGACGATCGCGGGGGCGTGTTACTGCTTGACTTTCGCGCGGCTCAACTACTTCCACACGATGGGGCCGGCCGTCGCGATCAGCATGCTGTTCACCATCGCGGCAGCGCTGACGCTCGGCCCGGCGTTCCTGACCGTGGGCAGCCTTTTCGGGCTCTTCGACCCGAGAAGCAAGGCCAAGGCGCATCTGTATCGGCGCTTCGGGACGAGCGTGGTCCGGTGGCCGGTGCCGATCCTCTTCGCCAGCGCCACCGCCGTTCTGCTCGGGGCGATCTTCGTGCCGACGTACCGGCAGAACTACGATGACCGCCAGTACCAGCCGCACGATTCGCCCGCCAACCTGGGTTTCCAGGCCGCCGACCGGCACTTCCCGAAGAGCAAGCTGTTTTCCGAGATGCTGATGATCGAGTCAGATCACGACATGCGAAACTCGGGTGACTTCATCTCATTGGACCGCGCAGCCAAGGCCCTGCAACGCCTCCCCGGCGTCGCGATGGTGCAAAGCATCACCAGGCCCATGGGCAGGGCGCTGGAACATGCCACCATCCCCTACTTGTTCACCACGCAAGGCAGCGGCAGCGGTCAACAGCTCCCGTTCACCTTGCAGCAGAACGCCAATACGAACGAGCAGGCACAGATCACACAGCACACGGTCGCGGTCTTGCGCAAAGAGATCGGCTTCTTCCAAACGATGTCGGATGAGATGCACAAGACGGTCCTCACCATGGAGGACATGCAAAAGGTCACCGACGAGTTACGGTCGAACCTTGCCAACCTCGAAGACTTCTTCCGGCCTATTCGCAGCTATTTCTATTGGGAGAAGCACTGTTTCGACATTCCCATCTGCTACGCGTTCAGGTCGCTGTTCGAGTCGATCGACGGCCTCGACAAGATGGCCGACGACATCAAGGACGCCGTAACGTCTCTCGAGGTCATCGACAAGACCTTGCCGCAAATCATCACGCAGCTCAAACTCACGGCCGACGACTCGGAGGCTTTGGCCTCTCTTTTGGTCAGCACCTACGGCCAGTCTTCTCTGCAGTCCACTCAGACCGACCAGACATTCGAAGACCAGATCAATGTGGGGCTCGACTTCGATCAATCCCGCAGTGATGACTTCTTTTACATCCCACACGAGGGTTTCGACAACGACGACGTCAAAACGGGTATGCAACTGCTGATGTCGCCCGACGGCAAGGCGGCCCGGCTCATCATCACCCATGAGGGGGACGCCAACGGCCCCGAGGGCGTGCAGCACGTTGAGCAGTTCCCCACGGCGATAACCGTTGCGCTCAAAGAGACTTCGCTGGCCGGCTCGAAGGTCTACATCGGCGGTTCGGGATCAACCAACAAGGACATCAAGCAATACGCGGCGTCCGATCTGCTCATCGTGGCGATCGCCGCCTTCGTGCTGATCTTCTTGATCATGTTGTTCCTCACCAGAAGTCTGATGGCGGCGATTGTCATCCCCGGCACGGTGGCCTTCTCCTACGCCGGGGCGTTCGGGCTCTCCATCCTCGTATGGCAACACCTCATCGGCCTGCCGTTGCACTGGTTGGTGTTGCCGCTGACGTTCATCATCCTGGTGGCGGTGGGTTCGGACTACAACCTGTTGTTGATCCTTCGTGTCAAAGAGGAGCTGCACGCCGGAATCCATACCGGGCTGATCCGCGCGCTCGGCAGCACCGGCGGCGTGGTGACGTCGGCCGGTTTGGTGTTCGCCTTCACCATGCTGGCAATGCTGACCAGCGATCTGCGTACCGTCGGCCAGGTGGGTTCGACGGTGTGCATCGGCCTGCTGCTGGACACGCTGATCGTGCGTTCGTTCGTCGTGCCGTGCATCCTGCGCATCCTCGGGCCGTGGTTCTGGTGGCCCACGCTGGTGCGTACCCGCCCGCTGCCCCAGACACAGAAGGCCGAGATCGTATGAGCGACAACGACAAACCCCTGGCCGGCCGGGTCGCGTTCGTCACCGGCGCCGCGCGCGGACAGGGCCGCTCGCATTGCGTGCGGCTGGCCCGGGCCGGTGCCGACGTCGTCGCCATCGACGTGTGCGGCCCGGTGGCGGCGAACAACGGCTATCCGGCATCGACGCCGGAGGACCTGGCCGAAACGGCGAGCCTGGTGGAAAGCGAAGGTCGCAAAATGCTGGCCGCGCAGGTCGATGTCCGCGACGCCGCGGGGCAACAGCGGCTCGTCGACGAAGCGATCACCCAATTCGGCCGCCTGGACATCGTCGTCGCCAACGCCGGCGTGCTCAATTGGGGCCGGCTCTGGGAGATTTCGGCGCAGCAATGGCAAGACGTCCTCGACACCAACCTGACCGGGGTCTGGAACACGATCAAAGCCACTGTGCCCGCGATGATTCAGGCGGGCAACGGCGGCTCGATCATCACCATCAGCTCGGCGGCGGGCATCAAGGCCGTCCCCGGGTGCGGGCACTACTGCGCCAGCAAGTTCGGTGTGGTCGGGCTGACGAACTCGCTCGCGGTGGAGCTGGGCGGGTACGGCATCCGGGTCAACTCGGTGCACCCGTACGGCACCGACACGCCCATGGGCAACGACCCCTCGATGTGGCAGCTCTTCGCCGACAACCAGACCTACATCCACAGCTTCTCTCCCGGCGCGCTACCGACCGACGCGCTGGCCGACCCGAACCTGGTCTCCGACATCGTGTTGTGGCTCGCCAGCGACGCCTCCTCGCTCGTGACGGCCGCGCAAATTCCCGCCGACAAGGGCTACCTGAAGATCTGATAAGAGAGCAAAAGGCCGGCCGCCGGCGACGGGCATAATCGTGTCGTGAAGGCGCCCGGCGCTGCGATGCCGAAAACGCGGGCCGGATCGCTGCGACCCGGCGAGCTGGCGCAGGCATCGGTGATGGGCGCCTTGTGCGCGGCGATCGCCATCATCGCGGTCGTCCTTCCGCACGGCGGGGGGCTGGGCCTGCTCGGCAGCGTGCCGACCGGACTGTTGGCCTACCGCTACCGAATCCGCGTGCTGATCGCCTGTACGGTCGCCGCCGGCGTGATCGGATTCCTGGTCGTCGGACTGAGCGGCCTGGGAGCGATCGCGCTCTGCGCCTATGTCGGTGGGCTGGCCGGAACCGTCAAGCGCCACCGGCGCGGCACACCGACCGTGATCGCGGTCTCGTTTGGCGCGGGCGTCGTCGTCGGTGCCGGGATGGTCGCCGCGCTGACCGTCCTGACCCGCTTCCGCCAACTCGCCTTCCACGCCGCCAGCGCCACCGTGGACGGCGCCGTGACGGTCGTATCGCGGGCCGGCCCGCTGCGCGCCCCGGCGCAACAGTTCAAGGCGTTCTTCGCCGAGGCCCTGCACTACTGGCAGTGGCTCGTCCTCGGTTACGCCGTGTTCGTCATCATGGGCGCGTCGCTGGTCGGTTGGTGGGCGCTGTCCCGCGTGCTGGAGCGACTGCGCGGCATTCCCGACGTGCACAAGCTGGACGCGCCGGCGAGCAGCGGTCCGATCCGGCCCGTCCCGGTACGCCTCGAGCAGGTGCGGCTGCGCTATGCGCACGCCGACCACGACGCCCTGCGTGCGGTCAGCCTGGACGTGCGGACGGGCGAACACATCGCGGTCACCGGGGCCAACGGTTCCGGGAAAACCACCCTGATGTTGATCCTGGCCGGGCGCGAGCCGACGTCGGGGATCGTCGAGCGTCCGGGCGCGGTGGGGCTCGGTGAACTCGGTGGCACCGCCGTCATCATGCAGCATCCGGAGAGCCAGGTGCTGGGCACGCGCGTCGCCGACGACGTGGTCTGGGGCCTGCCGCCCGGCAAGAGCACCGACATCCCCCGGCTGCTCGGCGAGGTCGGGTTGGCCGCGCTGGCCGATCGCGACACGGGCAGCCTGTCCGGCGGGGAGCTGCAGCGCCTAGCCGTGGCCGCGGCGCTGGCGCGCGAGCCGGCGCTGCTGATCGCCGACGAGGTCACCAGCATGGTCGACCGGCAGGGCCGGGAGCAACTGCTCGCCGTCCTGTCCGGACTCACCGAGCGCCATCAAACGGCCCTGGTGCACATCACCCACTACAACGACGAGGCCGAATACGCCGACCGCGCAATCAATCTCGGCGACACATCGATGGACGCCGACCTGGTACGGAGCGCGACCGCGCCGGCTCCGACGGTGACGAACGGACGCCCCGCCAGCCCGCCGGTGCTCGAACTCGTCGGTGTCGGACACGAATACGCCAGCGGCACCCCCTGGGCCCAGACCGCGCTGCGCGATGTCAGCTTCGCGGTGCACGAGGGCGACGGGCTGTTGATCCACGGCGGCAACGGTTCCGGCAAGTCGACGCTGGCGTGGATCATGGCCGGCCTGACCGCGCCGGCCACCGGCGCCTGCCTGCTCGACGGGCGCCCGACCGCCGAACAGGTCGGAGCGGTCGCGCTCCAATTCCAAGCGGCCCGGCTGCAGCTGATGCGGAGCCGGGTCGACCTGGAAGTGGCTTCGGCCGCAGGGTTTTCGCCCGCCGATCGCGCGCGGGTGACCGCGGCGCTGGCCGCCGTCGGCCTGGACGCCGGTCTGGCCACGCGGCGCATCGACCAGCTCAGCGGCGGCCAGATGCGTCGCGTGGTCCTCGCCGGACTGCTGGCGCGGTCGCCGCGGGTGTTGATCCTCGACGAGCCGCTGGCGGGGCTGGACGCCGCCAGCCAGCGCGGCCTGGTCCAGCTCCTGGCCCAGCGACGCCGTGACACCGGCCTGACGGTGGTGGTCATTTCGCATGACTTCGCCGGGCTTCAGGAGCTGTGCCCGCGCACCCTGCACCTGCGTGACGGTTCGCTGGAACCGCCACCGGCCGCGGCCCCGCACCGTGCGGTGGCCACCGCCCCGCCGGCGACGCGCCCGGCCCGCCGCCGTCGTCCCTTCGTGCTGCTGCGGCCGGTGCCGGGCACCTCACCCATTCACGAGCTGTGGGCCGGAACGAAACTGCTTGTGGTATTTGGTGTTTCGTTGCTGTTGACGTTCTTTCCGGGATGGGTGGCGATCGGGCTCACCGGCGCACTGGCGGTGACGGGAATCTGGCTCGCCCGCATCCCACGGGGGGTGCTGCCGTCCGTGCCGCGCTGGCTGTTGATCGTGCTGGTGATCGTCGCCGCCAACGCGACATTCGCCGGCGGGAGTCCGTACGTCCGACTGGGCGCCGTCTCGCTCGGGCTCGGCGGCCTGCTGGACTTTCTCCGCATCACCGTCCTGTCGGTGGTGCTGCTCGGCCTGGGCGCGCTGGTGTCGTGGACGACCAATGTCGCCCAAGTCGCCCCGGCGGTGGCCACTTTGGGCCGTTTCCTGCGCCCACTGCGGATCCCGGTCGACGACTGGTCTGTGGCGTTGGCGCTCGCGCTGCGCACCTTCCCGATGCTCATCGACGAATTCCGGGTCCTCTTCGCCGCCCGCCGGTTGCGGCCCAAGCGCCCCCCGCGGACCCGCCGGGCCCGGCTGCGGCGTCCGGCGGCGGACGTGATCGACGTTGTCGTCGCGGTCATCACGGTGACGCTGCGACGCGCCGACGAGATGGGCGATGCGATCACCGCCCGCGGCGGCACCGGCCAGATCTCGGCCGCGCCGTCGCGGCCGAAACCGGCCGACTGGCTGGCGCTTTCGATCGTATTGATGGTCTGTGGTGGCGCGGTGGCGGCCGAGCTCGCGTTGGTCGCCGGCCACTGACGCATTTAGAACCTCGCCAGCGCCGGCACGTCCGCCAACGCACAGTCCGGAATGCCTTCGGCCGCGCGCAGCAGGAAGTTGAGCTTCGCGACGCGCTCGCCGGAGCGCGGTGCACCGTTCTTCTGAAACGGTGCCGCCAGGCCCACCGCCAGGTCCATCACGACATCGTCGACGACGCCGCCCGAGCGGCCCGAAGGTATCGCCAAAACGGCGTTGCGCGTGGCGTATTCGAAACAGTCCAGCGCCTCGGCGATGGTTCCCACCTGGTTGGGCTTCAAGACGAAACCGTCCACGGCGGACGTTTCGACCGCCCGCTGCAGGCGGGCCCGGTTGGTGACGATCAGGTCGTCGCCCAGGATGATCGATCGGTTCACCGTCTGCACGGCCTTGGCGAATCCGGCCCAGTCGTCGCCCTCCAGCAGGTCCTCGATGAACAGCATCGGGAACTCCTGCGACAGTCCGCGGGCGTAGTCGATCAGCTCCTCCGCGGTCACCCGCTCACCGTTGAAAGCGTATGTGGCAGAGTCACTGTCGTATACCTCACTGGACGCGCAGTCCAGCGCGAACGCCATGATGTCGGCGCAGCCGGCCCGCTCGACGGCCTCGGCGAGCACCTCCATGACGGCGTGCGGGTCACTGGACGGCGCGATGTATCCGTACGAGGACGCTAGCATCGGTGCGCGACCCAGCCGCCGCGCGAGGACCTCGCCGAGCGTCTCGAACAGGCTCACCCCTTTTTCGACCGCGGCTTCGATCGAGTCCGCGCGGTACGGCACGACGAGGAACTCGCTGAACGTCTGGCGGACATCGCCGTAGTGCCCGCCATTGATCATGTTGAAGCTGGGCACCGGGACGGTGGTGGGCGGTTGGAGCCCGAGCAGCGCGCCGACGTAGGCGTAGGTGGGCGTGCCCGCCGCGGCGGCGGCCGCGCGCCACAGCGCGATCGACGTGGAGTAGATCGCGTTGCCGCCGAGCCGGTGCTTGTCCGGCGTGCCGTCGAGCGCGATCAGCACCCGGTCCAGGGACCGCGGATCGTCGAGCCCCGCGCCGATCAGGGCCGGAGCGATTTCGTCGTCCACGGCGGCGATCGCGCGGTGCACGCTCAGGCCGTTGTATCGCGTCGGGTCCCCGTCCCGCAGGACGTACGCCTCGTGCGAACCCACCGAGCTGCCGGTCGGGGACGCGCCGCGGGCAACAATGCCCGTGTCCGTGGTGATTTCGACTTCCAGAAGAGGCCGGGCTTTGCAGTCCAGCAACTGGCGGGCGATGACGGATGCGATCTTCATCGTCGACCTCCAGGACCCAGGGCTCCAGCGTATGACCGTGGCACTGAGAGGTCACTGAGAAGTGGCGCCCAGTGCGTCGTTTCCCGCCCGGGCGCTCTAAACTAGCGTTTACACAATCTGGACTGTAAAAACTCCGGGCTCTCGGCCAGGGGGATCGGAGAAGGAGGATCTTCATGCGGCCGGTAGTGAATCTTGATCGGTGCGAAGGCAATGCCTACTGCGTGAACATCGCGCCAGATGTCTTCCGGCTCGACGATGACGACTACGCGGTGGTCATCGCCGATCCGGTGCCCGTCGAGCAGGAGGCGCTGGTCGAGCGAGCGATCGCCGAGTGCCCGCGCGCCGCCCTATCCCGCGAGGACTAGCGCACCGCGGAGCGCGTCTACCCGTGCTCCTCCTGGACGCCGAACGTGTTGACCGCCAAGGCCAGCAAGAGGTAGCCGCCGATGGTGAAGGTCAGGTCCATGCACTGCTGGTGGGTGAACAACTCGCCCAGCAGGTCCCAGCTTGCTTGGCTGATCGTGCTGTCGGAGGTGAGATCGTCGACGGCCCGGATCACGGCCTGATCGGTCTGATCGGCGCAGCGCCCGACCCGGATGTCGTCGATCTCGGATTCGGTCAGGCCGGCGCGCAGGGCGATCGGGATGTGGTGTGACCACAGGTAGCCGCAATTGCTGCGGTGCACCACGCGCAGCAGCGCGACTTCTCGCACCCGGGGTGACAGGGTCGACCGGGTCAGCAGGTAGGCGTTGAACGGCAGGTAGGCCGCGGTCAGCTCGGGATGGCGGACCATGGTCGACAAAACATTGCCCGCGCCAACGGGATTCGCCCGCCCGGCCGGAATCAGGGACGCCAGCGCCGCACGCGCGCCCTCGTCCCACTCGTCGGCGGGCAACGGTGACAGGCGAAGCGGATGTCCGTCGGACGCGGTCATGCTATTGGATCGGTTCGTCGCCGAGCACGGTGGTGCGCAGCATCTCGCGCTGTGAGTCCGGATCGTACGGGGCCGCGCGGTGCAGCACCCCGCGGTTGTCCCAGATGACGGTGTCGCCGACCGACCAGCTGTGGCTGTAGACCTTGTCGGGCACCGTGGCGCGCTCGAGCAGCCCGTCCAGCAGGGCGCGTCCCTCATCGAGCTCCATGCCGACGACGTAATCCGCGGAGGCGCCCAGCACCAGCGACTTGCGGCCGCTGCGGTGGGTCCACACCAGCGGGTGTTCGTGCGTGCGCCGGGATCGCCAGCGCTGCACCTGTTCCGGGGAGGGGTCGGGGTAGACGCGGCGCTGGGACGCCTCCAGCGAGTGCACCACGCGCAGCGTGGCGAACCGCTCCTTCTCGTCGTCGGTCAGGGCGTCGTAGGCGGCGTAAGAGTTGGCGAATTCGGTTTCGCCGCCCCATTCGGCGACCTGTACCGCCGACAACACGGTGGCCTTCTGCGGGCATTCGTCGCCCAGCGGCGTGCAGCCGTCGATGTGCCAGTCGAAGGTGGCCTTCAAAAAGGCGGCCGAGGCGTTCTTGGACTTGTCCAGGGTGATCGGATAGATGCCGGGCACCGGGTGGTGACCGTCGGAGGAGTGGTCGATCTCGCCGAGGCGCCGGCAGAAGTCGACCTGCGCCGCCGGGTCGAGCTGCAGACCGCGGAAGACCAGGACGCCGTTGTCCTCCAACGCATCCAGGACGGCTTCACCTACCGAGTCGTCGCCCGCGAGGGCGGCCGGGTCCAGTCCGGCGACTTCGGCGCCGACGGATTCGGTGAGCTTGGTGATGGTGAGCAGACTCATCGTGCTCCTTTCGAAAAAGCGATGTCTGGTAGCGGAAAGGTCAGGGCACCGGGCCGCCGGTGCGGATCATCACCGCGTCGGCGGCGTCGACCGGGGCGGGTTGATGCATGATCTCCACCGCCATCGCGACCATGATCAGCGAATAGATCATGTGCAACAGGTTCAGCGCATCGTCGGGCACGTTATCGAGGGGAAACTTGTCGCAGTAGTCGATCGCCTCTTCGAGCCGGGGGAAGAACGCGTCGTAAAAGTCGCGCAGTTCGGGCATCGACGAGTTGACCCGGGCGTTCCAGCGTTCCGTTTCGGTTGCCAGGCACCAGGTTTCGGCATAGTCCTCCAGCTCGGCGAACGCGCTGGGCAGCATCGGGTTCATGGTCACACTCCCACCGAATCCCGTTCGCGGCGATAGGCGTCCACCCAATCGACGGCGACCTTGTGCAGGTGGCGCACCAGGATCTCTTGGTCGTTGAGGGGAAAGTCATCGACGATGCCGTATTCCAGCGCCGCCTGCGTCCCGCCGAGCATTCCGGCGTCTTGCAGCGCGAACTCTTTGAGCACCACCGAGGCGACCTCGTGCTCGATGCGCTCCCGCACCGTGCGCGCCGGATGGAAGTAGGTGTACGCCTCGAATCGGTGCGTGTTGTGCGAGGTGGGCCAGTACCGGTACAGCAGATACCACCCGCCATAGATCAGGATCTCGATGTTGGGGAAGATCTGGAAATTGCTGATGCCCCAGGGCTCGATCCCCCCGGGGTTGAGTCCGGCCGGCAGTTCGCCGATGTCGGGGGTTCGCCACGGTCCCACCAGTCCGCTGCGGGTGGCCCGCTCGATCGGATACATGTATTCCGGTGGCAGCAGCCACCGGCGCCGCCCGGCCGTAGAGACCAGCCGGTGCGGGCCGTCGAGCTGGAAATGCCCGCACGTGAATCCGGCGTTGGGGTCGCGCACCTCGGAGGGCACTTGCTGTGAATGCAGCGAGGGCACGTGGTAGTACTCCTGGAAGGCGTCGGCGAAGATCTTCCAGTTGCTGTTGTTGTGGGCCACCCAGTCGTAGCGTTCGGTCAGCTTCTCGAACGGATAACCGTCGAGGCCGGTGATCATCGGACCGAGGAACTCCCGCAGGGTTTGGCGCGGTTCGGGGTCGAAGTTGACGAACACAAACCCGTTCCATACGTCGCAGTGCACCGGACGCAATCCGTACTGCGCGAGGTCGAGATCGAAGAACTCCGATTCCTGCTGGACGAACTTCAGCGCGCCCTGCAGGTCATAGCGCCAGCCGTGATACTTGCAGGTGAACTGCCGACACGTCCCGCGGGTCTCCTCGCCGGGAAAATCGTTCCACACCAGCTTGTTTCCGCGGTGACGGCACACGTTGTAGAACGCCCGGATGCGCTCATCCTTGCCCTTGACCAGGATCACCGAAACGCCGACGACTTCGATCTCCTTGGTCAGGTAGCTGCCGACCCGCGGCAACTCCTCCACCCGCGCGAGGTTGAGCCACGCCCGTTTGAAGATCGCCTCGCGCTCGAGTTCGTAGAACTCCCGCGACGTCGAGTCCTTGAAAGACACGGGCCCCGTGCCCAATTCGGGATAGTGCTCGGTCCAGGAGCCCTCCGGGGGCCTGCCTTGTCTCGTCATCGGATCCTCACCTTCACATCACCGCCCCGCCGTTGACGCCCAAGACCTGGCCGGTGATATACCTTGCCTCTTCCGAACACAGAAATCCCACGGCCGCGGCGATATCGGCCCCGGTACCGAGGTAGCCCAAGGGGATGTTGCTGGCCATCTGCTCGTTGGACGGCAGATACCCGGCGGCCTGCCCCTGGTGTTGCATCGGGGTCTCGATGCCCGAGGGCGGAATGTTGTTCACCGTGATCCCGTGCGGCGCGTATTCGCGGGCCAGCGACTTGGTCAAAGTGATCACCGCCCCCTTGGATGCCGCATAGTGGGCGGCGAACGGCGAGCCGCGCTGGGCGCTCGACGACGAGATCATCACGATCCGTCCCCAGTGCGCCTCCACCATGTCCGGCAGTGCGACCTGGCAACAGTGAAAGGTGCCGGTGAGATTGACATCGATGACCCGCGACCAGGTTTCGGCGGTGATGTCCAGGAACGGCGAGAAGTCGAACATGCCTGCGCTGGTCACCAGGACCGTCACCGGGCCCAGCTCGCTGCGGATCTTCGCGAAGGCCTGCTCCACGGCGGACCGATCGGTCACGTCGGCGCCCACCCCGAGCGCGGTGACTCCGTCGGTGCGCAGGTCGTCGGTGACACGTTGCGCCGCACCCTCATTGACATCCAGGACCGCGACCTTGAGTCCGCGCCGGCCCAATTCATGGCACGTCGCCTCGCCCATGCCCGAGGCGCCGCCGGTCACCACCGCAACCCTGTTCATCGGCTCCGCTCCACGTTCGACCGCCTTCTCTGGCTCACTCGTAGACCACCCGCACGGTGGGACTGGTGGGCAGGGCCTGACACGTCAACACCCAGCCCTCGTCGACCTCATCCGGGTCGAGCGCGTCGTTGTTGATCATTCGGGCGCTACCCTGCGTCAGGCGGGCCATACACGTTCCGCACGAACCGATCTCACAGGAGGACGGCGCCCGCAGGCCGGCCATCCGCGCCGTCTGCAGGAGCGTGTTGCCCGAGTCATACCGCGCGGTGGTCGTGGCCCCGTCCAGCACGATGGTGACCTCGTCGGTGACCACCTCAGCGCCGGCTGGCGCCGCCGCGGTGACGTCGTTGACGTCGAAGTGCTCGACGTGCAGCCGATCGTCCGGAATGCCCGCCGCGCACAGCGCATTTCGCACGGTCTCCATGAACTCGTTGGGCCCGCACAGGTAAACGTCGGCGTCCCCGACGTCCCGGACGAACGCCTCCACGTCCGCCGAGGTGATGTAGCCGCTGGTGTCGTCGAGATGATGGTGCAGGACGAAGCGGTCCGGGTGCCTCGCGTTCAGCGACGCCAAGGCCTGGTCGAAGATCACCGCGTCGCGGCTGCGGTTGGCGTAGAACAGCCGCGTCGCGCGAGTGCCGGACTGCAACGCCGTGCGCAGCAGCGAAAACACCGGCGTGATACCGCTTCCGCCGGCGAAGGCGACCAGCGCGCGATCGCTGTCGCGCAACACGAAGCGGCCCTGCGGCGGCAAGGCGGGCAGCTCGTCCCCCGGCGCCGCTTTGTCGTTGAGCCAGTTCGACACGACGCCGTCGCGGTCGCGCTTGACGGTGATCTGCAGGTCTTCCCCGGGGGTGGAAGACATCGAATAACACCGCCGATGCTCGCGTCCGTCGACGCTGACCAGCAAGGTCAGGAACTGTCCGGCGTGATAGCCGAACTGTGCGGCGCTGCCGGGCGGGACATCGAGAACGATCGACACGGCGTCACGGGTCTCTCGGATCACACGCTTGATCCGCAGTGGCACAAAGCCATCCGGCAACGCGGCGATGTCGACAACGCCGGCCCCGGCGTCGGTCGCCGTCGCCGAACCGACACCCGTTGCCGCGCCATCGTCAGTCATCTCCGCCAGAGTATCAACTACTTGCGATTAGTCTCAAGTACTAGATATAGGTGCCGCGCGCCGACGCCCGCGGCCACGCCGCGCTGGGCGGTCAGCCCTCGACATGGTCGTTGAACAGCTCGTGGCCGGTGCCCTTTTCGACCACCCGGCCCAGCAGTTCACGCAGGGTCCGTTGCTCCTGCTCGGTCAGCACGCCGAAGACCTCCTGGTGGGCGGCGATCGCGTCGTTGACCACCGTTTCGGCGACCTTGCGGCCTTCCGCGGTCAGGTAGGCCCGCAGGATGCGGGCGTGCTGGGCATCCTGTTTTCGTTCCACCAGGCCGCGGCGCTGCAGGGCGGTGAGCGCGAGCTGGACGCCCTGCGGACTGATCAGCAGGCGCCGCGCGAGTTCGGCGCCGGACAAGCCGGGTTCGTTGGCCAGTTGGCGGAGCACGCCGATCTGGGCGGTGCTCACGCCGTGTTCGCGCATCGCCTCGTTGATGGTGGTCAGCGAGTAGTAGAAGGCCTGCTTGAGCAGCCACAGGATGTTGTCGGTGAGTTCCATGCCCGCCTCCGTTACGCCGCGGGCGCTTTGTAGATCTGCCCGTTTTTCATGACAAAGCGAACGTCGAGGGTGGTGGCGATGTCGGCGAACGGGTCGCCGGGAACGGCGATGATGTCGGCCAGATAGCCGGGCGCCAGCCTGCCCAATTCGTCGTCCGCCTCGATCAGCTCGGCGGCCACCACGGTGGCCGCGCGGATCGCTTGCGCAGGGGTCATGCCCCGTTCGACCAACGCGCCCAGTTCCTTGGCGTTTTGGCCATGCGGTATGGCCGGCGCATCGGTGCCGCACGCGATTCGCACACCCGCGTCGATGGCCTTGGGCAGCATCGACTTTGCCCGCGGGAACACCTCGAGTGCCTTCTTGCGTAGTTCCGGCGCGATGCGATCGATGGCCATGGCGTCGGTCAGATACGTGGTCGAGACCAGGAACGTGCCGTGATCAACCATCATCTGGATGGTCTCGTCACTGGCCAGGAAGCCGTGCTCGATGCAGTCGATGCCGGCGCGAATGCACGCTTGAATTGCGCTGTCCCCCACGGCGTGTGCGGCCACCCGGACTCCGGCGCGGTGGGCCTCGTCGGCGATCGCGGCGAACTCGGCATCGGAGTACTGCTGGGCGCCCGGCGCCGTGCTGTGCGACATCACCCCGCCCGAAGCGGACACCTTGATCAGCTTGGCGCCGTGCCGGATTTGGTAACGCACACACGCGATCACGTCGGGCACCCCATTGGCGATACCTTCGGCGACCGAGAGCGGCATGACCCCGGGGGCCAACCGCTGGAAGACCGTCGGGTCCAGATGCCCGCCGTACGGGGTGACAGCATGCCCGGCGGGATAGACGCGCGGTCCGACGTGCCAGCCCTGGTCGATGGCGCGCTGCAGCGCCACGTCGAGCAGGTACCCCCCGGTCTTGACCATCAGCCCGAGATTGCGCACCGTGGTGAACCCGGCCTCCAGGGTGGTGCGCGCGTTGACCGCGCCGCGCAGCGTGCGGTAGGCGGGGTCGTCCTGGACGCCGTGCATCGGCGAGGGCAGCCCTTCCGGTCCCCCGGGCCCGCCGATGAGCAGGTTGAGCTCCATGTCCATCAGCCCCGGCAGCAACGTCACGTCGCCGAGATCGATGACGGTGGCCGAATCCGGAAGCGGCTCTTCGGGATTGATCGCGGTGATGCGTTCGCCGTCGATCACCACCTCCGCCGGCGTGTGGATCTGACCGGTCACGACGTCAGCCCACCGCGCCGCCCGCAGCACGAAGGTCATGGAACGGGCTCGGACACGCAGTCCAGGGTCGAGGCCCCCGAATCGGGGACGCGCGGCTGTTTCCAGCACTCCACCGGGAACGACACCATGATCATCGAGTACAGCAGGTGCATCAGGTTCGCGACGTCGTCGGGCAGGTCGTCGAGAGAGAACTTGTCGCAGAACGCCAGCGCCTCTTCGGCACGCGGGGTGATCGCGTCGTAAAACGCCTTCATTTCCGTCATGGAGCTGGCCAGCCTCTTGGCGTAGCGTTCCGGTTCGCTGGGCAGGCACCACTCGGCGAACCGTTCGAGGTCGGCGAACTCGGCGGGCAGCATCGACATCGTGTTCACACTCCTGCCGTGGAGGTCCGGCGATAGTCATCGATCCAGGCGGCCGTCTCCTTGTGGAGGTGACGGATCAGGACCTCCTGGTCGCAGAGCAGGAACTCGTCGATCACCTGGGATTCGAGCATCGTCTGCGTCGCCTCCAGGGTGTTGGCGTCCTGCAGCCCGTATTCCTTGAACGACACCGCCGCCAATTCCTGAGCCACCCGCTCGCGCGGGGTACGCGGCGCCGGGAAGTACAGCGTTCCTTCGAAGAGGTGGCTGTTATATGAGGTCGGCCAGTAGTGATAGGTCAAGTACCAGCCCTGCCCCCAGAACAGGATCACGAAGTTGGGGAACAGCTGGAACGAGTCCAGGCCCCACGGGTCGCATTTGGCGGGATTGAGCCCGGCGGGCATCGGCCCGAGATCGGGCTTGTCCCAAGGCCCGAACAGTCCGCTCTGGCAGATGTCCTCCATCGGCTTGCGCATCTCGTCGGCCATTTCCCAGGCCCGCACCCCCGACGTGCTGACCAGCCGGTGTGGTCCGTCCAGCCGGTAGTGCGGGGCTTCAAAGCCCGCCTCGGCGGCCGCCTTTGAGTACGCGGTCGGTGACTGGTTCGCGTGCAGGACCGGCGCGTGATAGAACTCCTGGAACGCGTCCATGTAGAGCTTCCAGTTCGCTTTGACCTCCGAGCGGTAGTACCAGCGGGAGGTCATCTTGTCGAAGGGGTAGCCCTGAAGCCCGGTGACCATGGGCCCCAGGAACTCTCGCAGCGACTGCTCGGGTTTCTTGGCGAAGTTGACGAAGATGAAACCTTCCCAGACCTCGCAGTGGACCGGCACCAGGCCGTAGCGACTCTTGTCGAGGTTGAAGAACTCCTCCTCCTGCTGCACGAAGGTGAGGTTGCCGTCCAGGTCGTAGCGCCAGGCGTGGTATTTGCAGGTGAACTGCCGGCACACGCCGCTCGTTTCTTCCTGCGGCATGTCGTTCCACACCAACTTGTTGCCGCGGTGCCGGCACACGTTGTGGTAGGCCTTGATGTCACCAGATGCCGTGCGAACCAAGATGATTGAGGTGTTGACGACCTTCAGCTCCCTGGTGAGGTAACTGCCCTTACGCGGAAGCTGTTCAACGCGACCGACATTGAGCCAGGCGCGTTTGAAGATCGCCTCGCGTTCCAGCTCGTAGATCTCCGGGCTGATGGAGTCCTCGTACGACACCGGGTCGGTGCCCAATTCCGGATAGTGCTCGGTCCAGCTGCCCTCCGGCGGTTTGGGGAATCGAGCCATGATCGCTCCTTATGCAGTCCAATGTCGGAGAACGCTCGGCGCCCAGCCGCGTACCGCAGTACTGTCTGCGCGAAACAACCAGCTGCGCACCGGTTTCACCGATCCCTGAGAGCTCCGTCACGGCCGACGGTATATCCTCGACCCCATCAATAGCAAGTAGTTGATATTGGCCTCGGGAGGCACGGATGGACCGCAACGTCGTGCAAGTCATCTCACCACACACGGAAGAGCCCATCGCCGAGGTCGATGCGGCGGGATCCGAGGGCGTCGACGCCGCGGTGGCCGCCGCGCGTGCGGCCCTGACCTCGGCCTGGGGGCGCAGCGAACCGTCGGAACGGATCGCCGCGATCCGGCGCCTGGCCGATATCTATGACGGGCGTCGCGGCGAGATGGCCGACACCATCACCGCCGAGATCGGCGCGCCGATCAGCTTCGCCCAGCGCGCCCAGGTGGGCCTGCCCGCATTCATGATCCGCGCGTTCTGCGATCTGGCCGAGCGGCATCAGTGGCAGGAGACCAGGGCCGGCTTCTTCGGCAGCGACGTGCTGGTCCGCAAGGAGCCCGTCGGCGTCGTCGCCGCGATCGTGCCGTGGAACATGCCCCAATTCCTCATCGTCACCAAGCTGGTGCCCGCGCTGTTGGCCGGCTGCGCCGTCGTGCTCAAGCCGGCGCCCGAAAGCCCCTTGGATGCCCTGCTTTTAGCCGAGATGATCGACGAGGCCGGCCTGCCTCCCGGCGTGGTCAGCGTGCTGCCCGGCGATGCGACACTCGGCGCGTACCTGGTCGGCCACCGCGGAGTGGACAAGGTGTCCTTCACCGGCTCCACCGCGGCGGGTCGCGCCGTCGCCGCGGCCTGCGCCGCCAATCTGACCAAGGTCAGTCTCGAACTCGGCGGGAAGTCCGCGGCGCTGGTCCTCGACGACGCGGCGCCCGAGAAGGTCGCCGCCGGGGTGCGATCGGCGAGCCTGTCCAACAGCGGCCAGATCTGCAACGCGCTGACCCGCGTCCTGGTGCCCCAGGCGCGCCACGACGAATACGTCGACGCGCTCGCCGCCGAGATGGCCGGCCTGCGCGTCGGCGATCCCGGCGACCCGAAAACCCAGCTCGGTCCCCTGGTCTCCCGTCGCCAGCAGCAGCGCGTTCGCGACTACATTGACGTCGGGCAGCAGGAGGGGGCGCGACTGGTCGTCGGCGGCTCCGACATGCCCGACGGACTCGACCGCGGCTGGTACGTCCGACCCACCCTGTTCGCGGCGGCCGACAACGCCATGCGCATCGCGCGGGAGGAGATCTTCGGCCCCGTCATCACCGTCATCCCCTACCGGGACGAGGACGAGGCGGTGCAGATCGCGAACGATTCGGACTACGGCCTGGCCGGATCGGTGTGGGGCAACGACACCGAGCGGGCCCTCGGACTCGCCGCGCGGATCCATACCGGCACCGTCGGCATCAACCAGGGCTACACCATGGACCCGTTCGCGCCTTTCGGCGGCGTCAAGGGCAGCGGCTACGGCCGTGAACTCGGCCCCGAGGGGCTCGACGGCTACGTGGACACGAAATCGATCGCCATCGCGCCGGGGGGCTAGCTCGTCTCGCTGGTGACGTAAACGGCGACATAACCGATCGGGATGCCGGTCCAGGTCGCGATGCATTCCCGGGCGGCCAGCTCCACGGTGGCCCGGGTGCTGGCGCGGGTGGCCCTGCCGACCTCGGGAATGCGGATCATCCATCCGTCCGCGTCACGAGTGATCTCGATGTCGAAGCACTGGCCGACCATGGGGCACGTCACGCGGGGAGCGACCCGCGCTCGGCGGGCACTGCGCAATGTTTGACGGCGCAGCAGAGTGGGCTGAACAGACATGGCTGCTTTCCTGAGTCGCGAACGAACCGCGGGCAAGAGTAATCCAGCATCGAGGGGAAAACCTAATTGGCGATCTCGGCCGGATAACGACCAATTGGCGACGTCCAACGGGCCGCACCGACGGGTGGTGGCGCGCCCTGGAGTCGCTCGCGTCAATCGCCTCGGCCCGAAGCGATTTCGTCCATGGGACCTGACGGTGGAGAGCCTGACCGGCGAGCGATATCAGCGCGTCGATCGGGCCGCCCGCCGTGTTGATCGCGTGACCGTCGCCGCCAACCGGCGCCGCGCCTACAATGTGATGTAGGCCACACCTGGGCGTGGTATGTTGCGGGCGTCACATCGAAGGAGATTTCATGGTTGTCGTGGATCGTCCTCATAAGACCGTCGTCGCGCCTCGTACCGGCGCGGCGGTCAATTCACACCGTGTGCTCGTCGCCTTCCTGACCGTCACCGTCTTTATCTGCGCGATCGTGGGCGTCGTCGCGGCCGCGATGATGGGGCAAACCACCGCCGCGCTCCTGATCGCGCTGGTGGCCGGCGGATGGTTCTCGGCCGCCGCCTTCTGCTGACCACGGCGAAGGGCCCCGACTCGCTACGGTGAGTCCCGCTCGTCGCAGTGCACCAGCCCGCGCAGCAGGCCCGGATCGCTCTGCGCCCGCAGGCGGCGCCGTCCGTCCGCCCCGGTGTCGACCCCCACGGGTACCTCGCGGCCACCCGCACTGGCCGGATCGACGAAAAGCTCCAGCTCGTCGGCGTCGACGAACAACACGGCGTCATCGTGCGACAGCCGCCACGGGTGGCCATCGGCCGGCCACCGGCCACCGACGACGCGGACCCCGTCCACATCGCCCGCCTGATCGTCGTCCGCATCGGCCATGACGCAATCGATCCACAGCTTCGCCGGCACCGGACGGAAGTACACCGCGAGGCGTTGGCGGTTGAGGTCGACGGCGATCGGCATTCCGATCGGAGGAAGCGAGGTGCCCTCGGGTTGGTCGTTCAGCGATTTCTTGACCTGACGAGAACCGATGCCGGTGCCGAACCAGTCGATGGTCAGGACGGTGGTGATGTACTGCGCGATCGCGACGGTCAACAGACCGCCCGCGCCGGCGGCACCCACCCCCGCCGCCCCCGCTACCGCCGTCACCGGCAGCGCGAGCAGACCGACGACGGCCGCCGCGCCCGCGGCCGTGGCCACCTTGCCGGCCGCGGTCAGGCTGAATTCGGCGTTCACGTCGGGCTCGGAGTTCTGCGCCGGTCGCACCCCGACGGTTCGCGGTAGCCGATCGAATCGCTCGCTGACCCGCTTGACCTCCGCCTCGTAGTCTTCGGCGCTGAGGTGGCCGGCGCGCTTCTTTTGAGCGGCGAGGTTCAGCGTCTCTTCGAGAAGCTCGATGGTGTCCACGTCTTTGCGCAACAGTTCATTGTCCTTGGGGTCGCGGGGGATGTCGCCGAGGCCCATGTCGTAGGTCACCTTGAAGGTGGCGTTGAAGTCATAGAGCTTGGTTTCGGCGCTCACGGCGCCGTCGACGACCAACCGGCCGTCCCCGGTCCGCGGCACGATGTCGGCGTCGAGGGCGTCAAGGCTCCGGTCTTGCCCGCCGATGCTGATGGTCTTCGGCCCCGCCAGCGCGCACGGGGCATCGGGGTCGAAGTCGCTCGCGTCGAGATCGAAACTGTTCATCACGGTGTCACGGACCTGCCGCAGAATGCTCCACCCGGTGGCGGCCAAAGCCGCCCTCTCACGCGGGTTTTCGGCGAGAACAGACGGGGGCAGCTCCTCACCGGGCGGCAGTTCGCGCAGCGTCTGCAGCTGCACCACCATGGATTCTTCGGTGGTCTGCATGGCCGGTGTGCCGACGTCGAAGCGCTGCACGATGGCGTCGAGGTCCTTGACCGTGCTGTCGTCCTGCGCCTCGGGATCGACGTCCACGGGCGACGGCAGTAACGCCTGAATCCCGTTGTCTCCCATCGCCTCCAGTTGCGGGCGGACCGCGTCGGCGATTTGGGCCGCGAGCGAGTCGAGTACCCTGGTTCTGGCTTCATCGTCGGACAGGCCGGGGTGTTGCAGCTTCTCCAGGTTCACCATCAGCTCCCCGGCGATGCTGTGGATCCAGTACGCCTCGGCGTAGTCGAGTTCCCAGCTGATCCGCGGGTCCTGTCCGGCGAAGACCGTCACCCCGCCCTCACGCCGCTCGACGTGCGGACCGAACAGCCACCCGACGTGCCGGTCCGGCAGCGGCTGGGCCACCAGCGCGGGGGCGTCCTGGGCGGTGAAGTTCAGCGCGATCGTCTGCTTGCCCGGCTCTAACCGGTGCGGCTCGAGCTGATCGTGAATCGTCAACCGCCCGAACAACGGAATCTCGTTGTAGGCAATCTCGCGCGACTCTCCGGCGCGCGGACCATCCGGGATGGTGATCGTCGCGGGGGGCAGCGAGACCAGCGGGATGCAGGTGACCGAATCGATCACGATCTTCGATTCGAAAATCACCAGGTCTATCGCGAAATGCCGCAGCGGGTCGCGGACTTCCCCGTCGGCCTCCTCCTGCCACAGCCGCGCACGGGCGTCGAGGACGAACCAGACGCGGTCCAGGGTGAGGTCGAGGGTGGCCGTCGCCGAGTAGCCGGTGCCGTCCACCGATTGCGTGTACTTGTCGCCGCTGAACATCTCGGCCGTCTGATCCTGCACGCGTTCGCGATGGATTTCGATGATCGTGTCGGGGCGATGCATGTCATGACTCCGTCCCTCGGCGGCACGCATGATGCCGTCGTTGTATACGCGGTTGTGTCGGCCCGCTCAAATGGGTGGTGGATGCCGCGCCAGAAAAAGCGGCCGCCAAAGCTGTTGCGCTCGACCACAACTCGTTCGCAACCTATCGGGCGTGCCTACGGACGTTCTTCAATCACGCACTGAACGATGCCGTTGGCAAAGCTCGGGTCGAATCCCATCTGCGCCACTCTGTGGGCCTCTGCGGCCGGGGTCACCCCGGAATCGAGATCCTGCTCGATAACGCCGACGAGTTGGAGGTTTTGCGGGTCGTGCCCCGCGATCGGCTCGGTCATCTTTCCCACGCAGCGGCGATAACCGCTGTAATCGGCGTGCGCAGACGCCATGAGCACCGCCGGCCCGACAATCAAGACCGCAATGGCTACGCCAACCGCGGCGAGGACGTAGATGACACGCACGGCTTGCTGCATACCCAGCTCTAACGCTCGATAATCAGCAAACGCTCGGTGGAGCTAAGGGGACTCGAACCCCTGACCCCCACACTGCCAGTGTGGTGCGCTACCAGCTGCGCCATAGCCCCGAGAAGTCGTGCCCATCGAAGCTACACCACCGGTTACCGTCCTTCAAAGTTGCTGCTCAGACCGGCTCCACGTCCGCCTCGGACGCCAGGAGGTCCGCCTCGAGATCCGCCACCGTGCGGGTCTCCGGCGCCACCACCCAGCCGATGGCGGCGATCAGCAGCACGATCCCGCTGATGACGAAACCCCACATGTAGCTGAACTGCTCGGCGGCCCACCCGACCGCCATGGACCCGACGATGGCACCGAGGTCCGACATCATCTGCACCGTCGCCACGGGAAGGCCCGCGCGCGCCTCATTGCCCAGGATGTCGGCGACGGCGGCCTGCAACGGCGACATGTAGATGCCCGTCATCGCCCCGACCACGGCCGCCGCGACCATGAAGACCGACAACGACGACACAAAGCCCAGCCAGACGGTCGCCGCCCCGGACGTCACCAGGCCGACGATCAGCAGGGTGCGCCGGCCCATCCGGTCGGACAGGTAGCCGCTGGGTATGACGGCCAACGCGTTTCCACCCGCGAACGCCGCGAGCACCACGCCGATGATCCCGATGCCCCTGCCCATCACGTCGGAGATGAACAGTGGGACGAGCGCGACGCGAAGACCGAACGCGGACCAGCCGGTCGCGAAATTCGACAGCAGCGCCGAGCGGTATGCGCGCACCCGCAGCGCCTCGCGCAGCGTCACGGTGGATCGGGTCGGGGGCGGCGGCGCGGCCAGCGCCGAATTGCGCAGGCTGTAGAACAGCACCACCGCAACCGCCAGCATGGCGACGCCGTAGACGACGAACGGAGCGGTCAACCCCCACCCCGCCGCCAGGCCGCCGACCGCCGGGCCGCCGACCGCGCCCACCATGAACGAGGTGGTGAACAGCCCGGCGATCCGGCCGCGCGCATCGGGAGGACTGATGTGGATCATCAGTCCCAGCGCCGAGACATAAAACATCGTCGACCCGATGCCGCTGAAAACCCGGAAAAGCATTAACTGCCAGTAAGCCTGGGAGAAGGCGCACGCGGCGGTGGACACCGCCACGATCAGCAAACCGCCGATGTAGATGCGTCGCTCACCCAACCGTTCGGTGAGCAGCCCACTGATCGGTGCGAAACACAACCGGCTCAATGAAAAGACGGTGACCAAGAAAGTCACCGCCTTGATGCTGACCCCGAAGGTACGCGCAAAGGTCGGCAATGCCGGCGAGATCACGCCGTAGCCCAGGGCGATCATGATATTCGCCCAGCTCAGAATCCAGACTTCGCGCGGCAGCCGGCTGGAACGGGACGCACGCCCCCCGAGCGGGCAAGACGGAGGGAAAAGGTCACCCAATGACTTTATTAACCACCTCGCGCGCGGTTTCCTGCACCTCCGCCAAATGCTCAGGCCCCTTGAAGGATTCCGCGTAAATCTTGTACACATCCTCGGTGCCCGACGGGCGCGCGGCAAACCACGCATTGGCCGTTGTCACCTTCAATCCACCCAGCGGTGCGCCATTGCCGGGCGCCGCGGTCAGCTTCGCGGTGATCGGCTCCCCCGCCAATTCCGTCGCGGTCACCTGGTCGGCGGAGAGCTTCGACAGGCGCGCCTTCTGGTCGCGATCGGCGGGTGCGTCGACGCGCGCATAGAACGGCGCGCCGTACTCGTCGGCCAGCTGCTGATAGCGCTGGGACGGACTCAGCCCGGTGACCGCGAGAATCTCGGACGCCAGCAGGGCCAGGATGATGCCGTCCTTGTCGGTGGTCCACACCGAACCGTCCCGCCGCAGGAACGACGCCCCGGCCGACTCCTCGCCGCCGAAGCCGATGGTGCCGTCGATCAGGCCGGCGACGAACCACTTGAATCCGACCGGCACCTCGATCAGCTTGCGGCCGATGCCGGCGACCACCCGGTCGATCATGGACGAACTGACCGCGGTCTTGCCGACGGCGATGCCGCCCGGCCACGACGGCCGCCGGGTGTAGAGGTATTCGATGGCCACCGCGAGGTAGTGGTTCGGGTTGAGCAGGCCCCCGTCGGGCGTGACGATGCCATGGCGGTCGGAGTCCGCGTCGTTGCCGGTCGCGATCTGGTAGCGGTCGCTGTTGGCGATGATCGAGATGAGCCCGGCCATCGCGTCCGGCGAGCTGCAGTCCATCCGGATCTTGCCGTCATGGTCGAGGGTCATGAACCGCCAGGTCGCGTCGACCAGCGGGTTGACCACGGTCAAATCCAGGCGGTGCCGCTGGGCGATCTCGCCCCAATAGTCCACGCTGGCCCCACCCAGCGGGTCGGCGCCGATGCGCACCCCGGCCTCGCGGATGGCATCGAGGTCGACCACGGTGGGCAGGTCGTCGACGTAGTTGCCGAGGTAGTCGTGGCGCTGCACGGTCTGCAGCGCGCGGGCCAGCGGAATGCGCTTGATCCCCGACCCCTCGCGCAGGATCTCGTTGGCGCGCTTGGCGATCGCGTTGGTCGCGTCGGTCTCGGCCGGGCCGCCGTTGGGCGGGTTGTATTTGAAGCCACCGTCGGCGGGCGGGTTGTGCGACGGGGTCACGACGATTCCGTCGGCCAGCGCGTCAGTGCGGCCCCGGTTGTAGGTGAGGATCGCGTGGCTGACCGCCGGGGTGGGCGTGTACCGGTCGCGGGAATCGATCATGGCGACGACGTCGTTGGCGGCCAGCACCTCCAGCGCCGACACCCAGGCCGGCTCGGAAAGCCCATGCGTGTCCCGGCCGATGAACAACGGGCCCGTCACACCATGTGCGGCGCGGTACTCGACGATGGCCTGCGTGATCGCCAAGATGTGCGCCTCGTTGAACGCGCCGTTGAGCGCCGACCCGCGATGGCCCGACGTGCCGAACGCCACCTGCTGGGCGACGTCACCGGGATCGGGCGCGATCGAGTAATACGCCGTCACCAGGTGGGGCAGATCGACGAGGTCTTCGGGCTGGGCCGGCTGACCGGCGCGAGGGTGGGCCACCATGGTTATCAATTCTGCCCGTGTCCCTGTCCCCCCGGGCTGCGCCGGTCTGGACGTCGGCCATACGCTGCGTAGCGCACCGGCAAACGAAGGGAACCGACGCCTTGGCTCAACGGGACTATCGCGAATTGGCCGCGGTGTTTGCCGGCGGTGCGCTGGGCTCCCTGGCCCGCGCCGCGCTGAGCACACTGGCGCCCGGCGATCCGGCGAACTGGCCATGGCCCACGTTCGCGGTCAACATCGTCGGCGCCTTCCTGGTGGGTTACTTCACCACGCGGCTGCTGGAGCGGTTGCCGACATCGAGCTACCGGCGGCCCCTGCTCGGCACCGGATTGTGCGGCGGTTTAACCACTTTCTCGACGATGCAGGTCGAGACGCTGAGGATGATCGAGCACGGCCACTGGGGCCTGGCCGTCGGATACACGGCCACCAGCATCGTGCTGGGATTGCTGGCGGTGCACCTTGCCACCAAATTGGTGCGGCGGGTCCGGGTGCGTCGATGACGGCCGCCACCGTGACGACGGCTCTGGTCTGGGTCGGCGTCGTGCTGATCGGCGGCATCGGGTCGGTACTGCGCTTCGTCATCGACCGCGCCGTGGCGCGCCGGGCTACTCGGCCGTTTCCGTTCGGCACGCTGACCGTGAACATCAGCGGCGCAGCGCTTTTGGGCTTCCTCGGCGGGCTGGCGTTGAACAAGGAGGTGGCCCTGCTGGCGGGCACCGCCTTCGTCGGCGCCTACACCACGTTTTCAACCTGGATGCTGGAAACGCAGCGGCTCGGTGAGGAACGTCGGTTGCGCGCCGCGCTGGCCAACATCGTCGTCAGCGTGATACTGGGCGAAGCGGCGGCATTGATCGGACAGCAGATCGCACAACAGCTTTGAGCGCGCGGCCTGGCCTCAGGCGTCACGGCGCCGAGGGATGTCCTGCGGGGTGCGGGGTAACACGTAGAGGGCCATCCGCCGATTCGACATGTCATGCTCACCGAGAAATGTGCAACCGCTGCGCTCACAGAACTTGCGCGCCAACACGTTACGGTGGTCGGGATCGAACATGATGCGGCGACATTGCGGATCGAGGGTCAGGATGCTGACCACGAGATAGGGCAGCAGGTAGCTGACGTGCCCGCGCTCGATGTGGTCCAAATCGGCGACCGCAACGTGCAATCCCAGGTCGTGGGGGTGGTGCTCATATCGTGCGGCAATGGAATCCTTTGCCGCCCTGTATAACTCGATATACGCGCGATCGACGCCGTCAAGGGTGGCGATGAAAGGGCGCGAAAACCCGCCTTCCAGTTGCGCCCGCAGGTAGCGATGCCACCGCCGCACCGGCCAGTTGGACTCCCAGGCCTGCACCAAGTGGGGCCGGCTCATCCACTCCGAGATCATCTCGGCGTCGGCGTCCGGGTCGACGACACGCAGTCCGTAGGGCTCGGGCAGGTCCGGGATGGGCGGCGCCGGGACGCTGCTGATCGCCTCGGGCAGATCGATCAGTTCCCGAGGCAGGATGGGCTGGGCGTCACTCATTTCTGCACGAGCCTACGACGTTGCTGGTGAAACGCGGTTCAGCGGGCTTTGAGGAGCTTCGCCAGGACGGCCGCCTGGCTGATGTCGACGTCGCGAGTCGCGGTGACCAGCGTGACCGACCCGCGCCTGGCGAGCTTGCGCAGCTCCTCCAGGGCGCCGCTGTCGCGCAGCTCGCTGGTGTAGCGTGTCGCGAATTCGTCGAACCGGTCCGCGTCGTGCTGATACCACTCGCGGAGGTCCTTCGACGGCGCCACGTCCTTGCACCAAATGCCCACTCGCGGATCGTCTTTGCGCACTCCTCGCGGCCAGACCCGATCGACCAGCACGCGCTGCCCCTCGTCGGGGCCCACCTCGTCGTACACCCGCGCCACCTGGATCCGGCCTTTCGCGCTCACCCCGTCCAGCGTAGCGAGCGCGTGTCGGAGGTACCGCTTATAGTCGAATGTATGTTCGAATCACTGGCCCATGTCGACCCGGCGGCCGACGAGTCGACGCTGATCGAGCGCATCGCCGAGTTGGAGTCGATCAAGTCCGCGGCCGCCGCGGGCCAGGCCCGCGCTGCGGCGGCCCTGGATGTGACGCGTCGGGCCGCCGAAGCGGCCGCCGGGGTGCCCGCGGGTCGGCGCGGACGCGGCGTCGCGAGCGAGGTCGCTCTGGCGCGCCGGGATGCGCCGGCTCGGGGCGGCAGGCATCTGGGCTTCGCCAAGGCCCTGGTCCACGAGATGCCGCACACGCTGGCGGCGCTGGAGTGCGGCGTCCTGTCGGAGTGGCGGGCCACGCTGATCGTGCGCGAAAGCGCATGCCTGGACGTCGAAGACCGCCGCGCCCTGGACTCGGAGATGTGCGCCGACACGACCGCCCTGACCGGCATGGGCGATGCGCGCGTCGCCGCGACCGCCAAGGCGATCGCCTACCGGCTCGATCCGCATGCCGTCGTCGAACGGGCGGCCAAGGCCGAGGACGACCGGACGGTCACCATCCGGCCAGCGCCGGACACGATGACCTATCTCACCGCGTTATTGCCCGTGGCTCAGGGGGTTTCGGTGTATGCCGCGCTGCGCCGCGAAGCAGACACCTGCGGCGACGGGCGGCCGCGCGGGCAAGTAATGGCGGACACGCTGGTGGAAAGGGTCACCGGGCGCTGCGCGACGGTCCCCACGCCGGTCGCGGTCAACCTGGTGCTGTCCGACGAAACGCTGCTCGGCGGCGACGGTGCGCCGGCCGACGTGTGCGGCTACGGTCCCATCCCCGCCGCGGTTGCGCGCAGCATGGTCGCGCGGGCCGCCACCGACGACCGTTCGCGAGCGACCCTGCGCAGGCTCTACACGCATCCTCCAGCCGGGGCGCTGGTGACCATGGAGTCGCGGGCACGACTGTTTCCGCGCGGCCTGGCCGCGTTCATCGGGCTGCGCGATCAACGCTGCCGCACTCCCTACTGCGACGCGCCGATCCGGCACCGCGACCACGCGCGACCGTGGGCAGACGGAGGCGCGACCACCGCGGACAACGGCCTGGGCCTGTGCGAGCGCTGCAACTACGTCAAGGAGAACGCGGGGTGGGCGGTAAGCACCGGCGTCGACGAAAACCACACGCACATAGCGCTTTTCACAACGCCAACCGGAAAAACCTACCGGTCCGCGGCCCCGCCGCGCGGCCCCACGATCACCGTGAGCAAGCTGGAAATCCGCGTGGGCGTCGCGCTCGCGCGACATGCCGCCTGACGCTCAATAGTGGTAGGTGTCCGACGGCGCCGGCGAATGATCCCGTTCTTCGTCGTCGAACTCCGACGGTTCGATGCCGTACGCCCGGGCAAGCTCGAGAATTTTGGTGGCGCGCGCGATGCGCGGCAGGTCCGAGCCGTTGCGGATCTCTCCCCCGTCGCGTTCGAACTCCGCGAAAAACTCTTTGGCCCAGGATATTTCGTCGTGCGAGGGTGACAGGCCCTCGTTCACCACGGCGCACTGGTCCGGGGTCAGGCAGATCTTGCCGGTCATCCCGAATTCCACGGAGACGGCCGTGGCCTCGATCAGCTTCAACGCGTTGGAGCCGATCGTGGGTCCGTCGATGGCGCTGGGCAGGCTGGCCGCCTTGGCCGCGATCGTGAATCGCGACCGGGCATACGCCAACGTGCCCGGGTCCTCCCCGAAGCCGGTGTCGCGGCGGAAATCGCCGATGCCGAAGGCGAGCCGGAAAGTGCCCTTGGCCGCGGCGATCTCGGTGATGCGCTCCAGGCCGCGGGCCGTTTCCACCAGGGCGACGATCGGCACGTTGGGCAGCCGTTGCGCGGTCTCAGTGACGTGGTCCACCGATTCGACCATCGCCAGCATCACCCCGCCGACCGGTGTACCGGCCAGGGCGGCGAGGTCGTCCGCCCACCACGGGGTGCCGAAGCCGTTGATGCGGACCCAGTCGGTGTTTCCGGCGTTCAGCCACCGCACCACGTTTTCCCGGGCGCCGTGCTTGTCCTTGGGCGCGACGGCGTCCTCGATGTCGAGCACGACGATGTCGGCGCGCGAGTGCGCCGCGGACTGGAACCGGTCGTCGTGCGCGCCGTTGACCAGCAGCCAACTTCGGGCCAGAACGGGGTCGATGCGGAAGCCGATGCCGTCGTCGGACTCCGGCGCGCTGCTGTTGACCTGCTCGTACATTCCCCAACCGTAGCGATATCGCCGACGGCTCGGCCGCCCGACCGAGTGAGAACTCGGGCCGGACGGCCGCGCCGTCTGATCGGATGTGCGAACTAGTTGATGCCGACGACCTCTTGCGCGATCGCGGCGACTCGCGTTTGGGCAGCTGAGACGACCCGCTGGCGATTCTTGTTCGCCTCCTCGTAGGCGATGATCGCCCGGACGTCGCTCGCGCTGGTGAGCTCCTTGACCGCGGCCGCGGCCTCGTTGACGTTGAGCTCGTCGTAGTCGGCGATGGGCAGCTCGTCGGCGTCGAGGACGCCCACGGCCGCGCGTGCCGAATGCAGCGCATCGGCGGTCTGCCGGGCCCCCTCGTTCCGGGTGACCCTTTCGGCCGCCTCGAGCGCGGCGTTGCGGGATGCGGCGAGGGCTTTCGTCGCCACGTCACCGGCGTGCGCGCCCCGGCCCACCAGGTCATTGAACGCCGGCCGCGCGGAACGCAGCGCGTCCGCGGCGCGGTCGAGCCCGCGGGTCGACCACTCGACAGGCAGGTTGAACAGTTTCACCGCGGTGCCGGTCGCGGCCTGCAAGGGTGTGCGTCGCAGCGCGGCCGGCCCGCCGAGGGCGTCCTCGGCAAGCACCGTCGTCAGCCAGGCGACGGTCGCCGAGTGGGCGGTGATCAGCCGCGTCGCCAAGCTTTCAATGTCGGGGAGTTCGGCGGCGACGGCCAGCGCCTTGAGGTAGCGGGAGCGGTCCAGCAGCTGGTTTTCCAGCGCCAGATCGCCCAACAGCGCCTCGTCGAACGGCTGAGCCTGCTCGGTCAAGGCCTTCACCGCCGCGGCGGCGCGGCCCAGGAACGGGCCCACCAGATCGGGGAAGCCGCCGAGTTCCCGGATCGCCTTTTCAATGGCCTCGGACCGCTCGCGCCCGTTCGAGGCGTTCTGCGTCAGCTCGCGCTGCACCGCTTCGGTGCGCGCCTGCGCAATGCGGGTTTCGGCGACCTGGATCTCGGTGTTCGTCAGCTGGTGCAGCGCGCGCAGCTGGGCCAGTACCGTGGTCTTGTCCGATGAAGTCATGAAGATTTTGCCTCCTGCGTTGATTGCTGGGTCGGCACGGGAGCGCCTTGTTTCTGCGGCTACCCACTCGCCGGGGGCGCTCAACATCGGCGGCGGACGTGTGACACATCTCGCTTTTTTCGCAGGATGCCAGGCGGGCCGCGGCTCGCCGAGGCGGTGGCCAGCAAACGAAAGAGGCTCTTCGCCGAGTTTGGGAACGGTGGGCCGGGGTAGACCCGCTCTTGCCACGTTGCGGCCATCGGCCATGCGTCGCTTCTCGCGGAGACTAGAGCACCCTGGTCCCAAAATGCGTGTCGATCAGCTCTTTCTGCTCGACCAGCAAACTCACTAGGAGTCAATATGCGTAAGACCATTGCAGTCGTTTCAGCCACCGGGGCGCTGTTGTTCGGTGGAGCAGGCGTCGCCAATGCCGCCGCACCCGGCGCTCCTGCGCCGTCGTCCACCACAACGACGTTGGCGGACAACAACAATGACCAGCAGCACAGCGACCACACCGGGCTGTGGGGCCTGGTTGGCCTCCTGGGCCTGGGCGGACTCGCCGGACTGATGCGTCGCAAGGACACTGCGGCCCGCCCCGGCGTCGGGCCGGCTACGACCACCCGCGACCGCGGCGTCTGACCCACCGCGCTCCCCCAGATCCCCGTCGGGCGCAGCCCGGCCGACGGGGATCTGGGCACCCGCACACTGGCGCCCAAACATCCTGTACCGCAAGGCATCTCGCTTGCCGGCCGGGCGACGCAGCTCGTCGTCCACGCCGACGCGTCGTTTGGCGGTTTGTGCAGCGGGTATGCCCTCGATCAAGCCGCACACAGCCCAACGTGCGTTTCCCACACTCCCATCACAGGAGGTATCGGCGATGGCCGAGATGATCATTCAGTCGCCCGACGAAGTCGTCGCGTTCCTGAAAGCCCAGCACAACCTCATCGAGGACATGTTCGACCAGGTGCTGCACGCTACGGATCCGAAAGCGCGTGAAGAGCCGTTTGCCACCTTGCGCCAGTTGCTGGCGGTCCATGAAACCGCCGAGGAGATGGTGGTGCATCCGCGTGTGCGGCGGGAGGACGACGCCGGCGACGCGATCGTCGACGCCCGTCTGCAGGAAGAGCACGAAGCCAAGGAGCTGCTCTCCCGGGTGGAGAAGCTCGATATCACCTCCCAGGAATTCATCGACGAACTCCGCAAGCTGCGCGAAGCCGTACTCGAGCATGCCCGCCAAGAGGAGAGCGACGAATTCCCCGTGCTGGAGCGCGAAGTCGACGCCGACGATCTCAAGCGGATGGGCGCGGCGGTGCGCGCGGCCGAAGCCATCGCTCCTACGCGTCCGCACCCCGGCGTGGAATCGGCGAAGCTGAACTTCGCGCTCGGGCCGTTCGCGTCCATGCTCGACCGCGCCCGTGACCTCATCGGGAAAGCGCTCGGATAGCGCTCCGGGGTTTCCGTAGGCTCGATGAGATGAGCGTTGCCCCGGATACCACCGTCGCCCTTCAGGATCGATTCTTCCGCGAGTTGCCGGAGATGGCGGTTCGCTGGCAGGCGGAGGCGTTTCCCGAGCTGCGGCTGCTGGCGCTCAATGAGCCGCTCGCCGCCACGCTGGGTCTCGACGCCGGCTGGCTGCGCGGCCCCGAAGGGTTGCGCTTTCTGGTGGGCAATGCGCTGCCCGACGGCGCCGCTCCGGTGGCGCAGGCCTACGCCGGACACCAGTTCGGCGGCTTTGTTCCGCGGCTGGGCGATGGGCGCGCGCTGTTGCTCGGCGAATTGGTCGACGGCGACGGACGGCTGCGCGATGTCCACCTGAAAGGCTCCGGCGCCACCCCGTTCGCCCGCGGCGGTGACGGCCTGGCCGCGGTGGGGCCGATGCTGCGCGAATACATCGTCAGCGAGGCGATGCATGCCCTGGGCGTGCCGACGACGCGGTCGCTGGCGGTGGTGGCTACCGGGCGTCCGGTCCATCGCGAAGAAACGCTGCCGGGGGCGGTGCTCACCCGGGTGGCCAGCAGCCATCTGCGGGTGGGCAGCTTCCAATTCGCCGCATCCACCGGCAACGAGGACCTGCTGCGCCGCCTCGCCGACCACGCGATCGCCCGCCACCATCCGGCTGCCGCCGAGGCGGACAATCCCTACCTCGCCCTGTTCGAAGCCGTGGTCGCCGTGCAGGCATCGCTGATTGCGCAATGGATGCTGATCGGGTTCGTCCACGGGGTGATGAACACCGACAACACCACCATCTCGGGCGAAACGATCGACTACGGGCCGTGCGCCTTCATGGAGGCCTACGACCCCGACACCGTCTTCAGTTCGATCGACTTCTGGGGACGCTATGCCTACGGCAATCAACCGGTGATTGCCGGATGGAACCTCGCCCGGTTCGCCGAGACGCTGCTGCCGCTGTTCTCGGACAACACCGAGGAGGCGATCGCGCTCGCGGAGGCATCGTTCGGGATATTCAACACCCGCTACGACGCGGTGTGGTCCGACGGCATGCGCGCCAAGCTCGGCCTGCCCGCCGAGATCGACGCCGACTTCGCCACGGTGTTGGTCGAGGAATTGCTGCTTCTGCTCAAGCAAAATCACGTCGACTACACCTCGTTCTTCCGCCGGCTCAGCCACGCCGCGCGAGGAGATGCCAAGTCCGACGCCGAACCCGTCCGCGGGTTGTTCGCCGATCTCGCCGGTTTCGACGCCTGGTTGACGCGGTGGCGCGCGCTAGGTCCCGACGGCGACGCGATGGATCGCGTCAATCCGATCTACATTCCGCGCAACCACCTGGTCGAGGAGGCGCTGGCCGCCGCGACGGCCGGCGAGCTCGGCCCGCTGGAACAACTGCTCGCCGCCGTCAGCCAGCCCTATGCCGAACGGCCGGGCCTCGAACGCTACGCCACTCCGGCTCCCGAGGACTTCGGTAAATACCAAACCTTCTGCGGGACTTGACTTTACGAGAGCTTGGCGAGCTCGGTTCGCAGCCCGTCCAGGCGTTGTAGCGTCTGATCGCGAGGCTCCGTCGGCAAATCCACCAAGAGATGCTCCAATCCCAGGTCGCCATAAGCCTCGAGGTTTTTCGCCGTCGGTTCGCCACCGTGGAAGTGGATCACCGGCACGTCCTGGCCGGCCACCTCGCGCAGCTGCTCGAGCGGAGCCGCCAATTCCTTTGCCGAAGGCGTCATCGACAGCCACCCCGCCTTCAGCCGGGCGATGCGCTTGAACGCCGCGGGCCCTCCGCCCAGATAGAGCGGCGGATAGGGCTTCTGCACCGGCTTGGGCCAGCTGTAGATCGGGTCGAAGTTCACGAATTCGCCATGGAACTCCGCTTTTTCATGTGTCCAGATTTCGATCATCGCTTCGAGCCGCTCGTCAACGACCCGTCCGCGCACCGAGGGATCCACCCCGTGATTGGCGATTTCCTCGCGCAACCAGCCGACGCCCACACCGAAACGAAAACGTCCGTGCGACACCAGATCCAGCGACGCCACCTCCTTGGCCGCGTGGATCGGATCGCGCTGGGGTACCAGGGCGATGCCTGTGCCCAGGACAAGTCGCTCGGTGGCGGCCGCCGCGGCAGTCAGCGCCACGAACGGATCGAGCGTGCGGTAGTACTTCGGCGGAATCGGCCCACCGCCGGGGTACGGGGTCTTCGCGTCGACCGGGATGTGCGAGTGCTCGGCGAGGAAGAATGATTCAAATCCACGCTCCTCGAGCGCCTTGCCCAGATCCACGGGACCAACGCCGTCGTCCGTAACGAAAGTCAGCACACCGAAACCCATGACGCATAGTGAACCGCATCAGCGCACGGTTGTCAGCGCTACGTCGTTCCGGCGATCGGGTATGTCAGCTCACGGCGCTGGTGGTTCGATCTCCGCGCGTGTGGCCGCACGGGTCCTCGGGCGCACCGCGCCCCAGATGCCGGCGGCCACGCCGACCGCGGCGCCGCCGAGGCCGATGATCTGCTGCGAGGGCTTCAGCTCGCCGTGCACGCTCAGCCCGCCGACCAGGTCGGCCACGTCGGCACCGGCGGAGGCCAGAAACCAGCCGCGCGTGTTCTTACCGCGCAGCGCGGCCCCGGCGAGCAGGACACCGATCAGCGCGTCGCGATAGCCCATCGAGCGCAACAACAGCTGCGCTGTGGGCGTTGGCTCTTCCGGGTCGCCCCACAGCTTGTTCGCCCGGAGGGGATCGACGAGGAAGGAGACGCCAGAGGCGAGACGGATGGTGCCCGCAAGGAGGCCGAACCGGTCGATTGACATGGTTGTTGAGCCTAGGAGCAAACCGTCCCGTCGTGCACGCATTCCGTCCGCAAGTCGCTCACGACGCGGGGCAGGAATCGGCGATCTGCAACGACGCCGGCCACAGCACTGTGGCCGCCCCGAAGGCCACGGCGTCCGCGCCGGTGGGCGACACGGCTTCTATCCGCGCCTGGATTCGCTGGGTCTGTTCGGGGTGAAACATGGTCCACGCGAACCCAATACACAGATATGGGATGGTCAGCCATACGACCAGCTCGATCAGCGCGCCGACGCTGACCTTGTGTCCGAGGATGCGCCGGACCGGGGCCATCGCATGTTCGATTCCACCCATGACCGCACTCCCAGCTACCGCAGCACCAGTTTGAGAGCGTAGTCGACGACGGCGTCGAGATCACTGCCCAAATGCCCGGCGAGCCACTGCTGAGCAAGCTCGGCCATGGCACCCGTGTACAGCGCGGCGGCGACCTCCGCGGCCACCGGATCGGAATCCGGATTGAGGCGCCACCCTTCGGTCAACACGCCCTCGCGCAGCGTGTCCTGCGTCGCGCGACGGCGGGCGGCCAGCACGGGATTCGTGCGGGCATCGGTGAACAACACGCGGCCACGGCGCGGATCGGCCGACGAGAAGCCCAACACCGCGGCGATGCCGGCGCGGGTCCGGGCCCCCAGCGAATCCCCCGCCTCCGCGATGGCGGCCTCGATCACTTCGGTGAGCTGCTCGCTCACCCGGTCGTAGACCGCGCCGAGCAGATCGTCGGTGTCGCCGAAGCTTTCGTAGAAGTACCGCGTGTTCAGCCCGCATTCCCGGCACACCGAGCGCACCGAGACGGCCGCCTCTCCCCCGCTGCCGAACAGGCGATAGGCGGCCTCGACCAGCAGCGCACGACGCTCGGCGCGGCGGTCCTTGAGCGGTATACCGGCCCACCGGGTGGGACTCGACATCCCTACAGCGTAAGTCGAGAGGGCCCGGGTCTTGTCACACCTGTAGCCAAAACTTATTCTGGTTACAGTCGTGACCAGAATGTCGAGGAGCGCGCCGTGTTTCTGCCACACCAGATCGTCGGGCAGCTGATCAACAAGAAATTGGACGACAACATGCGGCGGTATTTCTTCCGCGGCATGGAGTTCGCCACCCCCGTGGGCGATCCGGGTTGGTTCGGTCCCGACAGCGCCGTGTGGCGGGTGCACTCGCACCTGCCCGCGCTGATCTTCGGCCTGCAATGCGCCGCGTTCATGGAGACCCTGGACCCCTCGATCTATTGGATGGGCATGCATCACTCGCGCCTGATCAAGCGCGACAGCAACGGCAACCCGATATCGCACGTGCCCCACATCGATCCGGAGGGCGCCGCGACACGCCTCGGCCACTCGGTGGCCTTCTTCATCGGCACGGCATACGGCTCGACGGAAACCGCTGAGCGCCTGGCGAAATCGGTGCGCGCGATGCACCACACCATCAAGGGCACCCGCCCCGACGGCGCACGCTACGACGCCGACGACCCCGAATGGCTGCGATGGAACTATGCGACGGTGGTCTGGGGTCTGGCCACCGCGCACGAGCTCTATCACCCAATGCCCTTGCGCGGCAAGAAACTCGACCGCTATTACGGCGAGTTCGTCCGGGTTGGGCACGCCCTGGGCGGCACCGATCTCCCGACCACCAAGGCCGAAACGCTCGAGTGCCTGGAATCGTACTTGCCGAAACTAGCTGTCACACATGGCAAAGCGATGGGAACCGGCCCCAACGTCGCCATGCCGCAGGCGGCCGTCGATTGGGCCATTCGCGACACCATGCCGAAATGGGCCAAGCAGATGCTGCAGCACCGCGACTGCAACATCGTCGAACGCACCGCCCGTCGCACCGCGGTGTGGTCGATCATCAACGGGATCAACGCCGCGTCCGGTCCGGCCCCGGAGTTTCAGCAGGCCCAGGCCAGGGTCAAGGGCGGCACCACGGTCCCGCACACCCTGCCGACCTACGTGCTCGGCAGCGATCGGGTTCGCAGCCGCTCCGAGGTGGAGCGCAGTTTCCAGTCGGTGTAGCCCACACTGGGGACATCTCACAAAGTCCCCGGCCCAAACGTCTACTCAGCGTGATAGCCAAACGCCCCTTCGAGGCGGTGGTCGTCGACCACGGTCCCGCCGTATTGCGGGTGTGTCGCGCCATCGTCGGGCCGGTCGACGCCGACGACGCCTGGTCGGAGACGTTCTTGTCCGCATTGCGCGGCTACCCGGACCTGCCCGCCGACGCCAACGTCGAGGCCTGGCTGGTCACCATCGCGCACCGCAACGCCATCGACGTCACCCGGGCCAGGGCGCGGCGCGCGGTGCCGACCGATCGGGTGCCCGAGACCGCCGGACCGGCGGACCCCGGCAATAACGATGACCTCGTCGACGCGCTGGCAAGGCTGCCGGCCAAGCAGAAACAGGCCGTGGCCTACCACTATCTGGCCGGCCTGCCCTACGCCGAGATCGCCGCCATCCTCGGCGGGAGCGCGGACGCCGCCCGACGCGCCACCGCCGACGGCATCGCCACCCTCAGAAGCACGTACCCCGGCATCGCCGCCGGCACCACCGGGACAGGAGAACGCCGATGACCAACGATCACGACATGGCCCGCGAGCTGGCGCAGAGCACCGACGCCACCGCCGCCGACCTCGACGCGCTGCACGCCAGGCTTGCCACGGCCGCCCAACACGAGGGCATCCTCGACATCGCCTACCGCCTCGTCGACAGCCCGGTCGGCGCCCTGCTCATCGCGGCTACCGAGCTCGGCCTCGTGCGCGTCGCCTACGCCAGCGAGGGGCACGACGCCGTGCTGCAGGGCCTCGCCGACCGGATCAGCCCCCGCATTCTGCTCGCGCCGGCCCGGCTCGACACGGCGGCACGGCAACTCGACGAGTACTTCGCCGCCAAGCGCCACGACTTCAGCGTGCCGCTGGACTGGCGGCTCTCGGCCGGATTCCGCAACACGGTGCTCCGTCGTCTGCCCGAGATCGGCTACGGCCACACCGCGAGCTATGCCGCGGTGGCCCGGCTGGCGGGCAACCCCAACGCGGTGCGTGCCGTCGGCAGTGCCTGCGCCACCAATCCGCTACCGGTCGTGGTTCCCTGCCACCGCGTGGTGCGCAGCGACGGCGCCCTGGGCGGCTATCTCGGTGGTGTGGAAGCCAAACGCATCCTGCTCACCCTCGAGGCCGCGGCCTGAGCGGAATCCGGGCGAATCCCATTGCCGCGCAACGCATACCGGCCGCGTCGACGGTTAAGCGGCGCCCGGGGTGAGCGGCGGAAGGGCGACGACCGGCGACGGCTGCGCCGTCGGCGCCTGGTTGACACGTTGTCCCAGGTGCTGCGGGCAGTAGGCGCTCGCCGCGATCATGGTGAACTGCGCGGCGCCGTCCACCGTGAACCCCGGATTGCTCGACGACACGCTCTTGATGACGTCGACCTGGGGACTGCCCTCGTCCATCAGCTCACAGGCCCTTTTGCCCACCCCGACGGCGGCGGCGGGATCCTGATAGGTGATGCCCGCCTGGTTGAGCGCGGCGATGAAGCTCGCATCCGGTCCCGAAGTCCCGATCGGATCGGCGTAGGCGGGCGCGGCCGCGCCGATGAGGGCGGCGGAGCCCGCAAGCACTACCAGCATTCGCATCGCTTCATCCTCATATAGATCGGCGGCATTGTCCTGCCGAGCCCTTCCGCCCGCGCATAACCGCGGTAAACGTGCAAGTCGAGCCGTCGGGTGGCGATCGCGCAGGAATCCTGGCGGCCGCCCTCAATGTGGTACACAGTGGCTATGTCCGCGCTGCCCCCTCAGCATCGTTGAGAGCCCGGCGTGCACGACGATCGACTTCTGACTCCCGGCCGGACCTGCTGGCGCCTGGCGCGCGCCGACCAGTTCGCCCCCATCATCGACGCGGCCGACTACTTCAAGCACGTCAAGGCGGCGATGCTGCGCGCCCGTCATCGAATCGTGCTGATCGGCTGGGATTTCGACTCGCGGGTGACGTTCGAGCGGGGTGAGAAGACCCTCCCCGGGCCAAATCAGTTGGGCGCGTTCCTTTATTGGATGGTGTGGAAACGCCCCGGCCTGGACATCTACGTGCTGAAGTCCAATCTGCGGTTGCTGCCGGCCTTCGATGGGCTGTGGTTTGCGCTCACCCCGGTGTCGCTGCTCAACCAGATCAGCAGCAGGCGGCTGCACTTCGCCATCGACGGCGCGCACCCGATCGGCTCCGTGCACCACCAGAAGCTCGTGGTCATCGACGATGCCGTGGCCTTCTGCGCCGGTATCGATCTCACCCTCGAACGGTGGGACACCCGTGCCCATGAGCATGACAATCGCCAGCGGCGCACGGCGGGACGCGGCTATGGGCCGCGACACGACGTCGGGCTGGCGGTTGACGGCGCGGCGGCGCGGGCGCTGGGCGAACAAGCGCTGGCGCGGTGGGAGACGGCGACCAAACAGTCGCTGAGCCAGGTCGAGGCCAAGCACAGCGCCTGGCCCAGCAAGCTGCGGCCGACCCTGCACCACGTGGACGTCGGGATCGCACGCACCGTGCCGGAGCTCCTGGATCGTGCGGAGGTCCGGGAGGTCGAGGCGCTCAACCTGGCCGCGATCGCTGCGGCTCGACGCACCGTCTATGTGGAGAACCAATACCTGGCGTCCCGGACCATCGTCGAGGCGCTGGCCGCACGGCTGCGCGAGGACGACGGACCCGACATCGTCATCGTGCTGGCCCGCAGGGGCAACAATCCGCTCGAGCGCGGAACGATGGACAGCGCCCGGCACCGCCTCATCCAGCTGCTGTGGGAGGCCGACGAGCACGGCCGGCTGGGCATTTACTGGCCGGTGACCGACGGCGGTGCACCGATCTACGTCCACTCGAAGGTCATGGTGGTCGACGATCGGCTGCTGCGCATCGGCTCGTCGAATTTCAACAACCGGTCGATGGGTTTCGACAGCGAGTGCGACGTGGCCGTCGAGGCGCAGCCCGCCGAACCGGAACACGACGGCCTGCGCCGCGAAATCGCCTCGTTCCGAGACGAATTGGTGGCCGAGCACCTAGGCGTTTCGGTGGATGAGTTGAAAGAGGCGATCGCAGAACAGCGCTCGGCCTTCAAGGCGATCGAGGCGCTTCGGGGAGATGGCAAGACGCTGCGGCCATTCACCGAGCGCACCGTGGCCGATGAGGCAGGTCCACTGGCCGAGAACGATCTGATGGATCCGGACCACGTTCCACGGTCGCTGACCCGTAGCGTGCAGCGGTTCATCACCGGCCTTCGGGGCTGACGAGTCGGCGATTCGGGGTGTGGGTCGACGCGAAATCGGCTTAGTGTGGGCAGAAGTGCCAGTGGACTAAGGACGAGCACCGATGAGCATCGACGACGAACCCGCCACCACGCTGGAGGATCTGCGCGGCGATCTGGCGCAGCGGTACAGGAGGACGCCAACCGGCGGAAGTTCGGTCGACAGCGCGATCGCCGAGGCGGACATGGCGGCGCTGGACCGCGACGGTTACGTCGTCTGGGAGAACCTGATCACCGCCGAGCAGTGCTCGCAGATCCGGGAAGCGGTGCGCCCCTGGCTCGGGCACACCGGGCGCAACTCGTTCGAGGGCCTGCGCACCCAGCGCATCTACAGCGTGCTGAGCAGGACCCGGGTGTGCGATCCCCTTGTCGATCACCCCCGGGTGCTGGCGGCGCTCGACCGGTTGCTGATGCCCAACTACCTGCTGTCGGCGTTGCAAGCCATCAATATTCAGCCCGGTGAGGCCGCGCAACTGGCGCACCACGACGACGGCTTCTATCCGATTCCGCGCCCCCGCGCACCGTTGGCGGCCGCGACGATCTGGGCGATCGACGACTTCACCGCCGACAACGGAGCCACGGTCCTCTACCCGGGCAGTCATCGCTGGGGCAAGCGCCGGCCGGGCCCCGGCGACGAGGCTCTGCCGGTCGTCATGCCCGCGGGCTCGTGCGTCTTGTTCGTGGGCACGCTGTGGCACGGCGGCGGGGCGAACGACACCGACGGTGAGCGGCTCGCCGTCACCGCGCAGTACTGCCAGCCGTGGCTGCGCCCGATGGAAGCCTTCACCTTGTCGGTGTCGCGCGAAATCGCGCGAACCGTTTCCGACGACATCCGCCGAATGCTCGGCTACAGCATCCACCCGCCGTTCGTCGGCAACGTCGACGGCCTGCATCCGTTGCGGCTCTTGGAGATTGAGCCGCAGCAGTAGCGAGCCTCCGGTCGGGAGACGAGGCGCTCGGCAGTCCCCCGGTTTGAAACGCCGTTACCAGGCTATTCTCAGTTCTGTCATGACGCGTCGAGCGGGGCCGCCCGGCGACCAAGAATCGGATTCAACGACGGCCGAGCCCCGGAATCGCTTGCACCGCAACCACAGGATCGTGGCCGGTGCCAAGGTGCTGGCCGCACTCATATCACTGGTGGTGGTCGCCGTCATCGGCATCGCTTGGCACGCGTACCGCAGCGCCTCGGCGGGCATCACCAAATCCGAGGCGCTGGCCGGTGAACCCGCATCGACCGGAAGTGACCAGAACATTCTGATCATGGGTCTGGATAGCCGGCGCGACCAGCACGGCAGGCCGCTGCCGCCCGACGTCTACGACGCGCTGCACGCGGGCAACGAGGATTCCGCCGACGGGGATTCCGACGCGCTCATCGTCGTGCACCTGCCGGCCGGCGACGCGGCGGCCACGGCGATCTCGATCCCCCGCGACGACTATGTCGACTTGGCCGGATGCCCGACCTCGGATTGCCGCGGCAAGATCAAGGAGGCCTACAGCTACGCCTACCAACGGGTGATGGCGGGCCACACCTCCGCCGGCTCGCAACCCAGTACGACCCCGCTGCAAGGCCAGGACGCCGCGGCGAGGGAGCAGGCCGCGCGGGAGGCGGGCCGCAAGGCCGAGATCAGCACGGTCAAGAGCCTTCTGCAGATCCCGATCGACCACTTCGTGGAAGTCACCTTGGCCGGGTTCTTCGAAATCGCCCGGGTGGTGGAACCGATCACGGTGTGCCTCAACGAGGATACTTCGGACCGCTACTACTCCGGCGCGGACTTTCACAAGGGCATGCAGCAGATCGGCGCGGGCCAGGCGATGGCCTTCGTTCGGCAACGCCGCGACCCCAACGACGCGGCGTTCACCGACCTCGATCGCAGCCGGCGCCAGCAGGCCTTCATCGTTTCGGTGGTCAGTGCCCTGCGCCGTGGTGGAGCGTTGTCGGACCCGACACGCCTGCGCGCCCTGTTGGACGTCGCCAAGCGGAACGTCGCCGTGGACGCCGATTTCGACTTCGACGATTTCGTGCGAAATGCGTTGACATTTCCCAACAGGCCGGTGGCGCTGTACACGTTGCCCGTCACCGGCTTCGGCGAAATCTCCAATGGCGCCTATGTGAACTTCATCGACGTACCCACCATCCGCTCGATCGTGCACAACCTGATCGGCACCGATTCGTCGGCAACACCGCCGACCGGCAGCGCCACCACAGCAGCGCAACCGGACAGCGACGCGCAGAGCACCGGGGGCAGCGTCGCACTCGACGTCGTCAACGCCTCGGGCCAGCAGGGCGAGGCCGCGAATCTCGAAAAGTCGTTATCCACCGGGATCTTCAGTGAGGGGAAGGTCAGCACCGCCGACGCCGTCTCCGAAACCAGCAGCATCATGTACGGGCCTGGAGCCAAGGTGGCGGGCACCGAACTCGCCGACCAGTACGACATCACCGCCATCGCATCCGACAGCATCGCGCGCAACACCGTGCAACTGACCGTCGGAACCGATTTCCGCAGGTTCGACCGCCACCGCACTTACTCGTCGGAATCACCGAGCGCGACGGCCACGGCGCCCGTCACCACGGTGCCGGCTACCGGCTCCGCCACGCAGGGACCCGCGGTCACCGACCTCTCACGCATGACAACCGATGGCATTCCCTGCGTGAAATGACCAGGGGTTAACGGGTTTTCCGCTGGGCGGGTGCCGAAGTCGTGGCCGTTGGCGCGGCGCCGTAGAGGTGCAGGGCCTGTGCGGCCGCGGTAGCCACCGCGCCCCGCAGATTCGAAATCGGCGGGCTGCCCCGTAGGTGGATCGAGTTCGAGAGCAGAATCACGTAGGTATCCGAGCCCTGGTCCATCCACACCGTGGTGCCGGTGAACCCGGTGTTGCCGAAGCTGCCGACGGGAAAGATCTTGCCGCGCGGCCTGGAGTAGGCCGTGTCGATGTCCCATCCGAAGCCGAACAGGCTCTGCCCATCGATCGCCGGATACTTCGGAGTATGAGCTTGCTGGGCGGCGCGGTTGGCCGCTTCGACTTGTTCTGCGGTATGGCCGGGCTGCTGCGGCGTCGTCATCAACTCGAGAGTCTCTGGCCGCAAAGGGAATTCACTCGGGCGGTCCGCCAACCGGTCGAGCAACGCCTGCGCAAAGACGCTGACATCGTGCGCCGTCGAGAACAGGCCGGCATTGCCGGCCACTCCCCCCATGCGGCGCGCCGTCGGATCGTGCACCGTACCCCGAAGCAGGGCAAAGAAATCCGGATTCTTGCCCGGGTCGTCTCTGCTCTCCTCGTCGCGCGCTGTCGGCGCGATGCGCGGCAGGAGGTTCGTGTTCCACGCCCCCTCGGGGCATGCCGGCGGCGCCGGCCCGTCTGTCGCGGGGGCCCAGGCGACCGCCGCCCCGCGCACCACATGCGGTCCGCACGCCTTGGCCGCGGGCAGATACCGGGTGTCTTGCAGGCCAAGCGGCGCAAAGACATTGCGCTCGACGTAGGTGTCCTCGGCCTCGCCGGTGGTCTTTTCCAAGAGCGCGCCCAGCAGGATGTAGTTGATGTCGGAGTAGCGGAAGAGCTCCCCCGGGCCCGACTGCAGCGGCGTGGTGAGGGCGCGATGAATGCCTTCCGCTTTGTCGGGTCCGCCCAGTCCCCACGGGTCTGCGAGGTTGACGTCGATCCCTTCGCCGGAGGTGTTGGTCAGCAGCATCCGAACCGTGACCTTGGCCCGCTGTGGGTCGTCCGTCGCGTTGAAGTCGGGCAGATACTTCTGCACCGGATCGTCGAACGCGATCTTGCCCTGTTCGTAGAGCTGCATGATGGCGACCGCCGTGGCGAGGCACTTGGTCAGCGACGCCATGTCGAAGATGGTGTCCTCGGTCATCGGCTCGGCGGGTGCGGGGGAACCATCCAGCCCCGGCTCGCCCGCGAGCTTGCGCGATCCGTAGGCCTGATGGAAGACGACCCTGCCGCCATGCCCGACCATCACCACGCCGCCGGGCAGCCCGTCCGCGGCGATCGCATCGTTCATCAGCTTGGACACGGCGGCGAACTCGGGCGCGGGGGCCGCAGCTGAGGTCTGCGCCGCCGGCGGCGGCGACGGCGCTGTCGGTGGGCGTTCGGTGACCGGTGTGTGTGCCGTGAACGCCCACGGCGAAGCCGCGATGAGCGCGAGCAACGCAATCGCGACCGCTGCCGTCTTGCGCAGCGAGGGCGGCCAGGGCTTCCACCTGCCACTGACTGTCGGCATATCGCAAGGGTAAGTCGACGGCCTGGCCGCCTGCAGTAGCGTTGGCGCCGGACCTGTCTCGCGACGCCCGGTCGCGACGGTCTTGTCGCGATGGAGCAAGCGGTGAGGACCCATCCACATTGATTGGCGGCAGGCGGTGGGTCGCCGTGCTGGCGGGCGCGTGGGCGGTTGGAGTGACCGTGACGCAATGCGCCGTCGCGCCGCCGCCCCCGCTGGCCGGATCGTCGCGCCCCACGTCCACCGCGCCGGGCCCGCCCGACCATGCCGACGTTCGACCGGTCACCGCCGCGGAGCTCGGCACGAGCTGGCGGCCGGGCTGCCCGGTGAGCCCTGCGCAGTTGCGGCGCGTCGGCGTCGACCACATCGGTTTCGACGGCCAGACCCACCGTGGCGAACTGATCGTGCACGAGGACGTGGTGCCGCAGGTCATCGCGATCTTCGCGCAGCTGTACCGGCTCGGCTTCCCCATCGAGAAGATCCGCACCGCGGACCGCTATCCGGCCGCCGACGACGAGCAATCCATGGAGGACAACAACACGTCGGCCTTCAACTGCCGAGGCATCCCGGGAAGCGAGCACTGGTCGCCGCACGCCTATGGTCGGGCCATCGACCTCAATCCGCTTCTCAACCCGTGCGTCTACGCCACCGGCGCTTTCCAACCGCACAACGCGGCGCAGTACCTGGACCGCGGCCGTAGCGACCCGGGACTCTTGCACGACGGCGACCCGGCCGTCCACGCCTTCACGGACGCCGGGTGGCGGTGGGGCGGCCACTGGGCGGCGCCCGTCGACTACCAGCACTTCGAGCGGCCCTGAGCCGGGCGTCCTGTAAGAATGGACGCATATGTCGCGCTCATTCGACGTCCTGACCGAGTCGCCCGCCACTGTCGAGCAGATCCATGCCGCGTTCGGCCGCGAGGACTATTGGCTGGCCCGCATCGCGGCCGGCGCCGCCCAGACCACACTGGATTCGCTGGAAGTCGACGACGACGGCGCGGTGACGGTGCGCACGACACAGCATCTGGGTCGTCAGCTGCTCCCCGGACTGGTCGCCAAGTTCGTCACCGGTGACGTGAGGATCGTGCAGACCGAGACGTGGCGGCCCGACGGCGACCGCCAGGTGCGCGGGCAGGTCAACGTCTCGGCGTCCGGCGGTTTGGGGTCCGGCCGCGCGGAAACCTGGCTGGCGCCGACGGATGACGGCGGCTCACAACTGCGCTCCGCCTTGCGAGTCGAGGTGAAGATCCCGCTGGTGGGCGGCAAGCTCGAAAAGTCGATTGGGGCCGGCCTGGTCGAGGGCATCCCCGAGATGCTGCGCTTCACCACCACGTGGATCATCCACAACACCTGAGGCGAGATTCGCTGTCGCGCGGCCCGCACGGACCTAGTCGGCGGTCCGAATGCGGCAAAGCCGCATCGCCGCGCCCGCGACGGCAGTACGCTCCCTGACCATGAACCCGAACGTGCCGCGCGGAACCATCCCCGCGGCGACGTAGTTGATCGTGCTGAATCAATCACGGGGACAGGGCTTTTCACTCGCCTTTACCACCGCATCCACCGTTGGGAGCCATCCATGATTCGCACGACCGTGTTCAAACCTGCGCTGGCTGCGGCCGCAGTCACCGGGCTGATTTCGCTTGCGCCGGCTGCCAGCGCCGACCCCGATCCCATCTCGGTCGGCGCCTACCTTCACACGCTGAACGTGCTGCATGTGCCGTATGACAACCCCGGGCGGATGGTCGATATCGGCAACAACGTCTGCCAGCAGGCGCGCGGGGGCACCGACTTCGACACCATCTATCCGACGGTTGCGGGCAACGGCTTCGCCTCGGTGCAGGCCGGACAGATCATGGGAGCTGCCGTCGGGACGTTCTGCCCCGATATGGAGGCCGCGTTCGACCGCTGGACCAACAGCTGAGGACGCGATCGCGTCAAGGCCCCTTCGAGCTGTCCTTCTCCACCCTGATCAGCGCCTTCTACGACACGGCCTGTCAGATCATCGTCGAGAACATCGCCAGAGCCGAGACCTAGCGTCCGCCGAAAATGAGAGACAATCGCTTCATGCCCAGCGAACCCGCACATCGACCGCCGGCCGCCCCTAAGCCGCCACGGGTGCAGGTCACGCCCGAGGACGTGGAACGGTATGCCGACGAGGACCAGGCGCGCGAGGCAGCCGACGAGCGCCGGCTGCGCGACGAGCAGCCGCCGCATCACCACTAGCCCCCAAACTGAGTAAGACTGGAGCCATGAGTCCTGCAGAAAAACTGTTCTCGCAGGTGCTGCGGTTGCACGACACGGTCTATCGCAAGACGAACGGCTGGATCGGTCACCGCACGCTGTGGATACCGAGCCTGCTATTGCATACCGTCGGCGCGAAGACCGGCAAGCAACGCACGACATCGCTGAGCTACGCCCGCGACGGGGACAATTACCTGGTGGTCGCCTCCAAAGGCGGTGCGCCCGAGTCCCCCGGCTGGTACCACAACCTGAAGGCCAATCCCGACGTCGAGATCAACGTCGGCCCAAGGCGTTTCGCCGTCACCGCACGACCGGTGCTGTCGGACGACCCGGACTATCCGCGGCTGTGGCAGATCGTCAACAAGAACAATCAGAACCGGTACAACGAATACCAGAAGAAGACGTCGCGACCCATCCCCGTCGTCGTCCTGGCGCCGAAACCTTGAACTGCAGCTGAACAAGCCGGTAACCGCCGGTGTGAGCGGACGCGCTTCCAGCGGCCGTCTTGCAGGAGTTCATGGCGGTCGTGCGAAGCTACGTCGTGTTCGATGGCCGGAACTAAGGAGAACGAGCAGTGAGAGCCCTCGTCGCGGGCGCCGCCGGGTTCCTGGGTTCCCACCTCTGCGATCGTCTTCGCCGCGACGGCATCGACGTCGTCGGACTCGACAACCTGTGCACCGGCCGGCGCGAGAACATCATGCACCTGGATGGCGATCCGGGCTTCAGTTTCGCGGAGCACGACATCACCCGGTCGGTGAACGAGGTCGTGTCGGGGCCACTGGATGTCATCTTCAATCTGGCCTGCCCCGCATCGCCGCGCGCCTACCAGCGGGATCCCCTGCTCACCCTGGAGACCAACTACGTCGGCACCAGGAACTTGCTGGAACTCGCGCGCGAACAGGGGGCGACGATTCTGCAGGCCTCCACCAGCGAGGTCTACGGAGACCCCACAGTCCATCCCCAGGTCGAGACCTACTGGGGCAACGCCAACTGCTTCGGCGTGCGGGCCTGCTACGAGGAAGGCAAGCGGGTCGCGGAGACGCTAATGCTCGAGTACGCGCGTCGCTACGGCCTGCGGATTAAGGTCGTCCGCATCTTCAATACGTACGGTCCGAGGATGGACCCCGAAGATGGCCGAATCATCTCGTCGTTCATCGTCCAGGCGCTGCGGGGCGAACCGATCACCGTCTTCGGGGACGGCAGCCAGACCCGTTCCTTTTGTTATGTCGACGATCTCGTCGACGGGCTTGTGACAATGGCGGCGAGCGCAGCTTCGTTCACCGGACCCGTCAACCTCGGTAGCCCAGCCGAAGTCACCGTCCTCGAAACCGCGAGCATGATCAAGGAAATGACCGGATCCCCCTCGGCGACGGTCTTCGAGCCACTGCCGCCGGACGACCCGAAGCAACGTCGGCCTGACATCACCCTCGCCGAGTCCAGCCTCGGTTGGGTCCCGAGAGTCTCCTTCGAAGAAGGGGTCGAGCGGACGATCCAATACTTCACGGGTGTCATCGGAAGTGGCTCCCAAGGGGGCGTCCAGCGGTGAAGTTCGTGCTGGCAACCTTGGGAACCCGGGGTGATGTCGAGCCGTGCGCCACCATCGGCCGGGAGCTGCAACGCCGAGGTCACGATGTCACCATGGCCGTGCCGCCTAACTACGTTGGCTTCGTCGAATCGGCGGGGCTCGCTGCGGTCCCCCACGGCCCGGATCAGGTGGAGCAGAACGCGAGAATCGCACGAAAATACGGGGAGACGCCGAACCCGGTCTTTATGGCGTGGGTGATTTCAGAGGATCTCAAACGACTCTGGCCGCAGCTGGGTACGGCGCTCACCTCGCTTGCGGACGGGGCCGACTTGTTGTTGACCGACGCGAGCCAGCAGGGACTGGCCGCCAATGTCGCGGCATACCATGGCATTCCGCAGGCCGCACTGCAAATCTACCCCCTCGGGCGTGATACGGGCACGCAAGTCACCAAGGAGGCCGAAGACGCCCTGCGCCAAACGTTGGGCCTGCCGGAGGAAACGGGAACCTCGGCGCGACAACCGCTGGAGATCCAGGCCTACGATGAACTCTTCTTCCCGGGGCTGGCAGCCGAGTGGGCGAAATGGGGTGTCCGACGGCCTTTCGTTGGCGGGTTGACGCTGGAGCTGACGACGGACGTCGACGACGACGTATCGTCATGGATTGCCGAGGGAACGTCCCCAATTTACTTCGGCTTTGGCAGCAGCGCGCGAGTCGCGTTCCACGCCGGCCTGCTCGAGATGATCAGCGGGACCTGCGCGCGGTTGGGCGAGCGCGCGCTGATCTGCAGCGGCGTAAGCGATCTGGCCGATACCTCGCGGTTCGACCACATTAAGGTGGTGAGCGCGGTGAACCATTCGGCCGTGTTTCCCGCTTGCCGCGCCGTCGTCCACCATGGCGGCCCCGGCACCACCTTCGCGGGCATACGGGCCGGCAAACCCACCTTGGCCCTTGCCGTTTCGGTCGATCAGCCGATGTGGGCCGCCGCGGTCGGCCAGCTGGGCGTCGGTATCGGGCGACACTTCTCCGCGACCACCCCGGAGTCGCTGCTCGCCGATCTGCGGGCCATCCTCACTCCGCACTGCACCGCTCGAACGCTCGAGGTGGCCGCCCAGATGGCCACGCCCGCCGAAAGCGCGGCCACGGCCGCCGATCTCCTGGAGGCCTCGGTCGGCAAAGACCCCGGCTGACCCCGTCAGTGCTCGCCGGCCGAGTGACCGATTTGCATGTCCGAAACGCTTCGGTATGACGGGAACTCGAAGTCGGGGAAGGCGCAGATGTCACCGCGATCCCGAACCCGCTCTGACCAGTAACGCTGATCAGCGACCGAGGTGCAGGCGTAAATCTTCATATACGTTGCCGCGAAAGGGAACACGAAGCCATTGCCGACCGCCTGCCAGACGGCCGCCGCCACCCCGGGGGTTTCAACCCCTCGATAATCGTCCATTACGATCACGCCCCGTTCGCCCGTGTGAGCCACGGCGAGGCTGATGTCCTTGGCGACGCACTGGTAGGCGTGGCAACCGTCGATGTGGGCGAAGCGCAGTGACCGTTCCCCCAGATCAAGCGCCGATGACTCGCACACCTCCAGCGTTGGCCGGCGAGTGTGGAAACGATCCCAGTTGGCGAGGAACTGCTGCTCATCCAGGCCCGAGTACTCCTGGCGCGGCGCCTGCGCCACGTCGGCGTGATCCATCACGGCGCCGAACAGATCGCAGATCACCAGATCCTCGTCGTCACGCAGGCCGTAACCCATCAAGATGGCGGACTTGCCCTGGTATGCGCCGATCTCCAAAATGTCACCCTTGATGCCCTCGGCCGTCTGGCATGCGAGCAGCTTGCTGAAGAGCTCGACATCGGCCTCGAAGAACCAGCCGTCGACGTTGTTCATCTGCTCGGTGTAGAGGGCCCAGGCGGCATCGGTCATGACACGCTCCTGCGCATGAACTCCTCCAGTGCGGTTGTGGGCTCGCGAGATTTACGGCGGCCAAATTGGCGTCCGCGAGTTGACCGTATCAATTCTGCGTCCGGCCGCAATCGATGCGGGAAGAGGGGCGCATCGGGTCGGCCGCACCGTCGGGGCACCATGTCTCTCATGGTCGCCGTCTACCGCGCGCCGATGCGATCCCGCAACGATGCCGTCACGCCACAAGCCACCATCGATCGCGCTCGCCGGCTCGGCGTGTGCGGGTTTGGCCGACTTGTGACCAGTTCGGCCGAACAGGACCGGCTTGCCCGTCGGGTCGCCCGATTCGCCGACCTCGACGAAGGCTCCTTCGTGTGGACCCGCGACACGCACGGCTGGTTCTGGCTGGGCCGCATCTGCGGGCCTTATGGCTATGACGCCGGGGAAACAGCTAAGGCGGTGGATTTGGTGCACATACGACCCTGTGAGTGGCTGTCCATCCCAATCCTGGAACAGGACGCGCCAGCCGCCGTCATCGCCACCTTCAATCGGGGTGGACGGAACTTCCAGAAGATCCACAGCCCCTCGGTCGGTGTTGATACACAACGGATCTGGGATTTACGGATACATCGGCGGACCGAAACCTAGCGCGGCACGGCGGAGGCCGTATCGCGTCAACCCTCGTCGCGCAACCCGACCTCACCCGGGTGTACGCCCGTCTCCGGCCACCGAGAACGCGATGTTGAGGCCACCGCTCTTGGCATAGTGAATGTCCGGCGGGACGTTCATGGTCGAACCTTATGCCGCGTGGGCCACGCCCAAGGTGGACTGAGCCGATACGGTGCATTGCATGCGTCGTGTGGACTACGTCATTCACTACGTCGAGTCGCTCAGCCGGTCGGTGGCGTTTTACCGCGACGTGATCGGTCTTCGGGTGCGCATCGAGGGCGACGGCTACGTCGAGTTCGACATGGAGAACACGAAGTTCTCGCTCTTCGAACGCTCGAAGCTGCCGGAGCTCATAGGTCGCGACGGCGGAGAACCGCCCTGCGGCGAGATCGGCTTTCTGATCGACGACGTCGATGCCGAATCGGAACGGTTGCGCGGGCTCGGTGTCGAGATCCTCACCGGACCGGTGGATCGGCCATGGCACGAACGAACGCTGCACATCGCCGATCCGGACGGCAACATCATCGAGTTCGCCCAGAAGCTGCCGTGATCCTCGGCGTCGACCTCGGCAAGACGTCCTGCCGGGCCGCGGCGGGCGGCCGCAGGGCCGAGGGCGCGGGCGCGCCCGGCCTCGCGGCGCCGGGCGGTGTGCGGGCCGCAGAGGCGGCGATCCTGGCAGTCGCGCGAAATTTCGGCCCGGTCGACGAGGTGATGGTGGGCGCCGCCGGGGCACGGGCGGCGCCGGACGCGGCGCGCGCGCTGGGCGAGGCGTTGCTGAAATCGCTTGGAGCGCAACGCGTCGGAATCACCAGCGACGCCGTGATCGCGCATGCGGGTGCCCTGAGCGGCGAGCCGGGCGTCGTGCTGGTCGTCGGCACCGGCGTCGCGGCGCTCGCGATCGACGCGAACGGCGCGCTGCGCACCGCCGACGGGTGGGGTCCCTGGCTCGGCGACGAGGGCGGCGGCGCGTGGATCGGCGCCGCCGGGCTGCGCGCGGCGTTGCGCGCCCACGACGGACGTGGACCGTCCACCACGCTGCTCGACGCCGCCCGGGCCCGCTTCGGCGCTCCCGAGACCTGGCCCGCGCAGCTCACCGGCGCCGCCGCGGTCGCGTCGTTCGCGCCGCATGTATTGGCGGCGCGGGACGACGCCGCGGCGCTGGAGATTGTCAGCGCCGCCGCCGAGGCGCTCGCCGCCACCGCCCGCGCGGCCGGGGACGGTCCGGTCGCGATGGTCGGCGGACTGGCGGGAGTCCAGGCGCTGCGCGCCCAGCTCGACCTCATCCCGGCCGCGGGCGACGCGCTCGACGGCGCGCTGCGACTGCGAGCGATCCACGAGCCGCATCTGATTCGACTGCAGGCGGACCCGAAAGCCGTTGTCCCACAAGGCCTCGATGCGCTCGCCACCGAGGCGGTGCGGCCAGACCTTGACGATCTCGACGCGCGGCCCATCGCCGAGATCGTCGCGCTGCTCGTTGCCGCGGAGGCCGACGCGCACGGCGCGGTGGCCGAGGCGGTCCCGCGGATCGCGGCGGCGGCGCAAGCGATCGCCGCGCGGCTCGAACGCGGCGGACGCCTGATCTACGCCGGCGCCGGGACACCCGGACGGCTCGGGATGCTCGACGCGGCCGAGTGCGGGCCGACGTTCGGCACCGACCTGGTGCGCAGCGTGATCGCCGGCGGGCCAACGGCTTTGACCGAGGCGATCGAGGGTGCCGAGGATGCCTTCGATCCCGCCGATCTCGCGGACCTGACCGCCGCGGACGCGCTCGTCGGGATCACGGCCTCGGGCCGCACACCCTACGTGCTCGGAGCGCTTGAGCACGCCCGGGCACGGGGCGCGCTGACCGTCGCGATCGTCAACAACCCGGGCAGCGAGGCGTCCGCCGAGGTGGTGATCGAGCTGCTGACCGGGCCCGAGGTACTCGCCGGTTCCACGCGGCTCACCGCGGGCACGGCCCAGAAGGTGGTGCTCAACGCGCTCTCGACGAGCGTGATGATCGCGCTCGGCAAGGCGTATGGACCGCGGATGGTCGACGTGCGCGCGACCAACGCGAAGGTGCGCCGTCGGGCAGTGCGGATCGTCCGCGACGCGGCCGGTGTCGACGAGGAGACCGCGACCGCCGCGCTCGCCGCCGCGGGCGGTCACGCCAAGACCGCGATCGTCGCGTTGCTCGCGGGCGTCGACGCGACCGAGGCCGCCGCCCGGCTCGACCGGGCGCGCGGCCGCGTGCGGGACGCCCTGGCCGGAACATGAATGAAGCCCTCCGCGGGCCGTCGTCACACCCGTATCGTGAGGACCGTGTGTGAGCCAGCATGCTGCCGGCCGGCTCTGGTCAGCCGCCGCCAGCTATTAGCGCTCGGCGGCGGCGCCGGGGCGGCGGCCCTGCTCGGCGGCGCGCCTATCGCTGCGACCCCTCCCGCGACCTCGACGATGAGTGCGCGCCTGACCGCTACGACGTCGGCGCTGTTGCTCTGCCGCGACGCCTGGGGCGCCCGGCCGGCCCGCTCCGGGGGAAAGCGCCACACCATCACCCGGATGACACTGCACCACGAGGCCGTCGCCCTCGGCGAAAACCGCAATGCCCCAGGACATCTCCGCCAGGATCAGCGATACCACCAGGATCAGCACGGATGGATCGACATCGCCTATCACGTCGGCGTCGACCGCAACGGCAACATCTACGAACTGCGGAGCACCGAGATCGCCGGCGACACCGCGACGGACTACGACACCACCGGCCATTTCCTGGTCCTCTGCGAAGGAGATTTCGATCAGGAGGCCGTGCCGGAGGCCCAGCTCCAGGGCGCGGCCCGCGCATTCGCCTGGGCCGCCCAGAATTTTCACATTGCGGCCGACACGCTGGCGGGCCATCGGGACCTGGCCCAAACCTCGTGCCCGGGTCGCAACCTGTACGCCCACATCTCCTCGGGCGACCTCAAGCGCCGCATTGACGATCTCCTCGGCTCCGGCGGTGTGGATCTCCAGCGCTTCTGCGGCCCCGACGCGGCCGCACGGGTCGCATCCATCGAGGCAGGCAACTGACCGGCGCTCCCCGGCGACGAACGAGGGCAGATCGCGCAAAAAACGCCGCGGCGAACTACCTCCCAGGCGTACACTTCTCAGCTATGGCCAGGGGGAAGAAGGTCTTGTTAGCGCTGGTGCTCGCGTTCGCCGTCTCAACGACGACATCGAGCTGCGTTCCTCTCATCAACATCCCCACCTGCCCCGCAGGTGGCAGCTTCGTCGGCTGCTGATCAGTCGGCGACGCGCAGGCCCTTTCGCGCGTCGAGCTCCTCGTCGGTGACCGGTTCGAGCATCGGCCGCCCGGAGCTGTCATCACCCCGACCATGCATTCACCCGGGTGAGTAATGCGCCGCGGTGACCCGAACTCGTTGGCGCAAAAGAAGACTGAACGCCACTGATGTGTGAAACGAAGGCCGCTCACCCTCCACCCGAAACAGCCCCGATTCGGGACGATGGCGCGTATTCTGAGCGGTATGGTCAGGACCAAGACCAGGATCTGCGTGCATTGTGGCCACTCGTTCGATCCGAACGAGCGACCGCGTGACCTGTCCGATCCGGACTGGCTTCCGGCCGCATCGATCTATTGTTCGCATGATTGTAGTGACCGGTTCCATTGCGATATGGGGCATTGCTGCTCGGCCCACGCGAAGGAGAAGGCTCAGCGCGAAGCCGCCAGGGCGGGCCAGCGCAAATCGTAGGCCGTTCTGCGCCAACCACTTGACGCATCAATCGGCGGCTCGTGCCGCGCCGATGCTAGGTCTGCGAATCCGGAGCGACCGCGTGCCTTGGCTGGTACAACAGCGCACGAACCAACGGGCGCGGCCCGACGGACCGGAGCATCAGGCTGGCCGGGCGGACCCGTACCCGCTTCGGCCACCAGAACCAGCGTCCCATCACCGTCATGATCGACGGCGTGATGAGCGAGCGCACGACGAAGGTGTCGAACAGCAGACCGATGCCGATCGTCGTGCCGAACTGGCCGATTGCCCGCAGATCGCTGGTGATCATCGTGCCCATCGTGACGGCGAACACCACCCCGGCGGCGGTCACCACCGGGCCGGTCACACCCATGCCGCGGATCAGTCCTGTCTTCAGACCGGCTCCGATCTCCTCCTCGATGCGCGACACCAGCATCAGGTTGTAGTCGGATCCGACCGCCAGAAGCACGATCAACGCGAATTCTGTTGCCACCCAGTGCAACTGGAAATTAGCGAGGTGCTGCCAGATCAGCGTCGAGAACCCGAACGCCGCCCCTAGCGACATCACAATCGTGCCGACGATGACACCCGCCGCGACCAGAGCGCGGGTGACGATCACCATGATGATGAAGATGAGCACGATCGACGCGACCGCGGCGATCATCAGGTCGTACTTGGCTCCGTTGGCGATGTCGTAAAACGTTGCGGCCGTACCGCCGAGGTAGATGTCGGCGTTCTCCAACGACGTGAGTTTCAGCGCCTCCTTGGCCGCTTGGCGCTCCTGGTCGACGGACGCGATTCCCTTCGTCGTCGCCGGATCCACGGTGTGGGTGATGATGAAGCGCGCAGCCTTGCCGTCCGGCGACACCATCAAGCTCAACCCCAGCTGAAAGTCCGGGTTCTGGAAGATCTCGGGCGGCAGGTAGAACAGGCTCTCCACCTGAGAATCGTTGAACGACTTGCCCATCACGGCGTTCGTGTCGGTCAGCCGGTCGAACTGGTCGATCAGACTGTCGAACGAGCTGTAGATGGTCAGCGTCGTATCCCGGATCGACTTCGAGACAGCGATGTTCTCCGGGATGATCGCCAGCAACTCGCGGGTGGCCTTGGCCGTGTCGGTCAAGTCGCTGGTAAGGGCGTGGAACTTTTCGGCCAGCTGATCGAACCCGTCCAGGGCGTCGAACAGGCTTCGCAGCGACCAGCAGATCGGGATGTCGTAGCAGTGCTTCTCCCAGTAGAAGTAACTGCGAATCGGTCTCCAGAAATCGTCGAAATCCGCGATGTGGTCCCGGATCTCGTCCGTGATCGCCGCCGTCTCACCCGTGGTTTTCGAGCTGTCGTCCGCGGCGTTCGCGAGCTTCTGGGTCACCGCATACTGGCGCTCCAAGAGGGCGATCTGAGTGTCGAGGAAACCGGTGATCTTCTTGATGTCGCCGACACGGGCCTTCAGGTAATCAAGGTTGCTGCGGATCGGCGCGCTTTGCACGCTGAGCTGGAACGGAACGGATCCGTCTTGAATTGGCGGCCCGAGCGGTCTGGTAATGCTCTGCACCCGTTCGATGCCAGGCACCCGGAAGATCGCGCCGGCGACTTTGTCCAGGACCAGCATGTCCCGGGGATTGCGCAGATCGTGGTCGGATTCGATCATCAGCAGGTCCGGGTTCAGACGGGCCTGGGTGAAGTGTTGATCGGCCGCGTTGTACGCCTTCACCGAAGACGCGCTCTGCGGCAGGTAGTAGAGGTCGTTGTAGCGCGGGGTGAAGCCCATCAAGCCAATAGCGCCGACGATCGCCAGGATGACGGAGGTGGCGAGGATGGGCGCGGGCCACCGCACGATGGCGGTCGCCAGACGGCGCCACCGGGTGTAGTTGAACTCGCGCTTCGGGTCGAAAAGGCCGAAGCCGCTTGCGAAGGCGATCAGCGCCGGTGTCAGCGTGACCCCGGCGGCCACCACCACCAGCAGACCCACTGCGCACGGAAACGCCAACGAACTGAAGTACGGGAGCCGGGTGAATTTCAGACAGGCCAGCGCCCCGACGATCGTCAACCCCGAGCCCAGCACCACCTTGGTGACACCGGCGAACGTGTCGTAGTAGGCCGCCTCGCGGTCCAGCCCCCGTTCGCGGCCCTCTTGGTAGCGGCCGACCATGAATATCGCGTAGTCGGTACCCGCCGCGATGGCCAGTGCCGTCAGCAAGTTCACGGCGAAGGTCGACAGCCCCATGATGCCGGTCTCGCCGAGCAGCGCCACGACGCCACGGCCGGTGGCCAATCCGACGAACAGGATGACCATCGTCAGCAGCACCGTGCCGATGGATCGATAGACGAACATCAGCATGATCGCGATGATGATGATGGTGATGATCGTCATCTTGGCCAGGCTCGCGTCGCCGACGACGATCGTGTCGGCGGTCAGGGCTCCCTGACCGGCGACGTAGGCCTTCACCCCCGCCGGCGGTTTCGAGTCCGCGACGATCTTGCGAACCGCGGCAACCGATTTGTCGCCGACGGCCCCGCCCTGGTCACCGCGCAGGTTGACCTGGACGTAGGCGGCCTTGTGGTCGTAGCTCTCGACACCGGATGCTGTGAATCGCTGCCCCCAGAAATTCAGCGCATGCTCGACGTGTGGGTCATGCTGCAGCTTGTTGACCAGATCGTCGTAAAACCGGTGAGCGTCCTCGCCGAGAGGTTTGTCACCGACCAATGTCACCAGGACGAGGTTGTCGGAGTCGTACTCCTTGAATTTCTCCCCGATGCGCTTCATCCCGGTCACCGACGGCGCGTCGGACGGCGAGAGCGGCACCGAGACCTCCTCGGCAACCTTCTCCAGCTGTGGAACGAATACGTTGACGCCCACCGCGATCAGCAGCCAGATCACGACGATCGGCAGCGCCAGCACGCGCATGGTGCGGGCGATCCGTGGTTTGTGCTCAACGTTGGTGGGTTGCGCGACCGGGATTCTGTCGGTGTCGCTCGTGTCGTCGCTCACGCGGACTTGTCCAAGCAGGAAACTTGCGCGTTGCGGTTGGTGGCCTGCTGTTGATCGACCAACTTGCCGTCGACGGTGATACGGCAGCCGATGAAGGGACTGTCACCCTGGGCGACGACATAGGCGAAGATGCCGGGCATCTGCGCGACGATCGTCTTCGACCACGGCAAGGTGGTGAAGTCCGCCTTCTGCGGCAGCGACTCCGCATCCATCCAGTTCACGACGCCGGTCGTCCCGGGCGGCCCCAGGATTTCGTAGACGGCGGTCTTGGCCGCATATGGCGGGGTGGCATCCCGCGGATCGGGCTTGGGCAGGCCGGGTCCCGGGAAAACGCCATTGAGACGAATCACTGCGACGCCTCCGACGATCAGTGCAACGATCACCACCAGCGGAACCCATGCCCGCTTGAGCAGCGTCAACACCGCGACCCCCGATTCGGAATGCCCGACCGGCTGATATTAAGGCATCTCTTCGCTTCCGCCACGGCTAGCCGAACGCCGCAGCGGTCGAGTTGATTCCCGGGGTGGCCGCCAGATCGACGCGTGACATGGCCCACATCGTTGTTGGTGGTGACATCGCGCGCAGTGCGGATCTGAGGGCCGCGGCCGAGCCGACCGCGGGCGTCGCGGTGACTTCGCGCAACGGTCGGCGCATGGTCGGCGAGGAGCTGACCGCCAAGGAGCTGGAGGTTCTTCGCTTGCCGCCCACGGGTTATCGCAATCTGAAATCGGTGCGCGGCTGTATGTTTCGCTCAATACCGTGAAGACGCGCGAGAACTCGGTCTGCTGTAGTTCGCGCGGACTTTCGATACAAATCGACGGCTCCGGCGGCGAGGATGCCGGAAATTGGAACCGACGCTATACCAATGCTTTTGGCTTTACGTCTCGTTGCCGTTCGGTGCACTGCCCGGAGCCGCCGGGCTTGTGGGACTCGTCGAGGTCGCGGGACTCGTTGTGGTCGTAGGACTCGTCGGCCTCACGGGGCTCGTCGGAGTCGTCGGACTCGTAGGACTCGTGGGAGTCGTGGGAGTCGTCGGCGTGGTGCTCGCAAGGCCCGGGCCTTCGCCACACCAGTCCGCCACATCTTTCGGGTACTGCTCGAGCGGCGGAGGGCAGCGCTGCCCCGGCGGGAAGTTGGCACCGGCGTTGAGCAAGTCGCAGGGCACGTAGACCTGTTTGCCTTTAGGAGTGTTGGTCAGACATTTCGTCGGCGGCTCGCCGTGCGCCTCGACCGGAATGATGGCCGCTGCCACCACCGACACCACCGCACCGAACACCCAAGCGAAACGGCGAGAGGTCATGAGTGCTCCTTGCGATGCGGTCTCGGGCGTGCACGACATGACGCCGTCGTCGTATGACGATTAAAGCCGCTCACCCCGGGCATCAGCCAACCATAGGGCTGGCAATGACCGGCACATTCTGTTGTGGAGCTGCCGGGAATCGAACCCGGGTCCTACGGCATTCCCTCAAGACTTCTCCGTGCGCAGTTCGCTATGCCTCTACTCGGATCTCCTGGTCACGCGAACAAGCCAGGATGACGATCCCAGTCGCTGTTGGTGTCCCGATAAGTCCCGCGACCGGACTCATCGGTGGATCCCTCTAGCTGACGCCAGGGTCCGGGTCGAGGGCTTTCCCGGTCTGACGGACTAGCTGTCGCTTAGGCAGCGAGAGCGTAGTCGCGCTGATGTGAATCGGCGCTTATCTGTTTGCAACGACGCTTACGGTGGTCAGTTGCCTGCACCGGCACGCTTCCCTTGATTCGATGCGCGAAGTCGAAACCTTTCAGCCCCTCGCACCCCACCGACTTTCGGCAGGAATATCAATGGTACCTGCCTATCAACCAGCGGCAACGGGATTGTCTTCCCGCCGGGCTGCGATCAGATCACGAAGTTGAGGTGCTCGACGACCTGGGCGGCCACGGCTTTGTCGCCGTCGAGGTCCACGTCCTGGGGGCGGGCGGGACACAGCGGGCGGCCACCGGCGAGCCTGGTGAACTGCAGACCGTCCAGCCGGATCGTCGCGGTCGGCGCCTGGCCGCCGAAGTCGTCGACCACCGCGGCCCGGCCGTCGACGCTGACCCGGATGGTGCGGGCCAGCGGGCCGGTGAGGTCGAACTGGATGCGTGAACCCGCGGGCGCTTTGGCCAGTTTGCCCACCACGTAACCCATCGTCGCGGCGATCTCGTCGACGGCAAGGGACGCCGCGGGGCCGGCGAGCTCGTCATCCGACGGCGGCCGCCCCAACGCCACCCGCATGTCTTCTTCGTGCATCCAGCAGTCGAACACCCGGATCCGCATGAAACGTCCGTAGGAGTCCGGGCCGGTCGGCGTCATCGTCACCGCGTCCCAGTCGTCGCCGGACATCTTCGTCAGCGCGTCGCGCCGATCGGTGGTGATCGCCCGGAAGCTCTCTAGTACGTCGGCGTCGGCGTGCGCACTCAGATGACGCACCCAGCACTCGTTCATCACGCCGACGTCATTGCGCACGTGCTCCAACGCGGAGACGTCGACATCGGGCTGGGGCGCGGCGATGCCGGCGAGGAACGACTCCGTGCCGATCATGTGTGACACCAGGGCCTTGACGTCCCAGCCCGGCAGCGGGCTGGGCGCCCGCCATTGCGCTTCGGAGAGCCCGGTCAACAGCGCGTCGATGTCGTCCCACACCGCGAACAGACCCGCGAGCACGGTGGACTTGTCGAGTCTGGTGACGGGGCGATGGGCCATGCTACGGATCGTAGGCCGTCAGGCCGAGGCGATCATCGCCACGGAGCCCATGGCGAGCACCATGCCGATCCCCTGCAAGCGGGTCACCCGCTCGCGCAGTACCACCATGGCCAGCACGACCGTCGCGGCCGGATACAGCGAAATCAGGATGCTGGCCAAGGACAGCAGCCAGGTGTGCAGGGCCGCCAGCATGGTGATGTTGGCGAAGATGTCGAGCACGGCGACGGCGATGGCCAATTTCAGCGGGCGTCCCCGCGGCATCGCCAGGTTCCGGCTGGTTTTGGCCATGGCGAACACGACCAGGCTGGCCGCGACCCGGGCGAAGACCAGCGGCCAGAGCTTGCACACATGCGGCGCCTGGTGCAGAAACACCAGGTTCAACCCCATCGCCGAACCCGCAACCACTGTGAGCCAGGCCACTTTTGGAGTAAACCGGTACGGCGTGCCCTCCACCGGAGCCTCGCGGCTGACGAGCATCACCGCGCCGAGCGCCAGCACGACGCCCACCAGGGCCGCTTGCCCGGGCCGCTCCCCCAACGCCATGCCCACCGCGACGGGCACCGCCGCGTTGAGGACGGCCGCCAACGGCGAGACCACCGAAATCGGGCCGGAGCCCAGCGCCGCGAAGAACGCCCACATGCCGAACGCCATGCCGATGCCATACAGGCAACCCCACAGAACGGCACCGACATGGATGGGCCCGCCGACGAACACGGCCATCACGCCCAGCAACAGCGTCTCGATCGGGTAGGCGACCAGCATTACGCGCAGCGCGGCCACTCGCCGCGCTGCCACGCCGCCCACGAAATCGCTGACGCCGTACGTAACGGCCGACAGCTGGGCGTAAGCCGCCCCGATCAGGTCATGCCCTTTGCTCGACGTCCCATTTCCCGGACCACCTCACGCTGTGCATCACGTTGCGCCATGTCCTGGCGCTTGTCATAAGCCCTTTTACCGCGCGCGAGGGCCAGTTCGACTTTGACCTTGCCCTCGGAGAAATACAGCGACAGCGGCATCAAGGCGAGGTTACCATCTCGTATCTTGCCCACCAGCCTGTCGATTTGTTGCCTATGTAACAACAACTTTCGGTCGCGACGGGGTTCATGGTTGGTCCAGCTACCGTGCTGATACTCGGGAATGTACAAGTTACGCAACCAGACTTCGCCGTCGTCGATCGTTGCGAACGCGTCAGCTAACGATGCTTGGCCCAGCCGAAGGCTTTTCACCTCGGTGCCTTGCAAAGACACTCCGGCCTCGAACAACTCGATGATCGAATAGTTATGCCGCGCTTTGCGATTGGTGGCAATAACTTGTTTGCTGCCACCTTTGCCGCCCGCCGCCTTGGCTCGGCCGGAACCCTTCGCCACAGCTACCGCCGGATATAGAGGCGCAAGGTCGCGTAGGCCGTCACCGCCGCCATCGACACGCCGAGCAGGAACAACCACGGCGAGATATAGAGGATGTCGGCGTAATCGACCTTGGCGATCAGGTGAGCTTGATAGAACTGGCTCAGCGCGTTGTCCAGGAACAATGCGCGGACCAACATGAGTCCGAGCACGGCGATCGCGACACCGATGGACGCGGCCAGCATCGCTTCCACCAGGAAGGGCAGCTGCGTGTACCACCGGCTGGCGCCGACCAGCCGCATGATGCCGATCTCGGTGCGCCGGGTGTACGCCGCAACCTGCACCATGTTGGCGATCAACAGGATCGCCCCGACCGCCTGCACCAGCGCGACGGCGAACGCGGCGTCACGCAGGCCGTCCAACACCGCGAACAGCCGGTCGATGAGGTCCTTCTCATTGAGGATGCTGCGCACGCCGGGCTGACCCTGCATCGCGGCATCGAATTCCGCGTGCTGTTCGGGATTGTTCAGCTTGACGATGAACGACGCGGGAAACGAGTCCTTGCCCGCCACGTCTTTGAACTCCGGGAACTTCTTGATGGCATCGTTGTAGGCATCCTGACGGTTGACGAAGCGCACCGATTTGACGTCTTGGCGTGCATCGATCTTCTCGCGCAACCCCTTACACGGCGCGGACGCACACGTCGTGTCATTGGCCGAGATGTCATCGGTCAGGAACACCTGCGTCTCGACGCGGTCGAGATAGATCTCCCGCGAGTTGTCGGCCAGCCGAACCACCAGCAGACCGCCGCCGAACAGGCCGATGGAGATCGCGGTCGTCAGGATCATCGCGGCCGTCATGGTGACGTTGCGGCGAAGCCCGGTCAGAACCTCGTTGAGTAGGAAACCGAAGCGCACTTAGCGGTCCATCCCATAGATGCCGCGCTGCTCGTCGCGAACCAGCCTGCCCAGCGACAGCTCGACGACGCGCTGGCGCATCGAGTCGACAATGTGGTGGTCGTGCGTCGCCATCAGCACCGTCGTCCCCGTGCGGTTGATCCGCTCCAACAAATCCATGATGTCCTTACTGGTGTCTGGGTCGAGGTTGCCCGTCGGCTCGTCCGCCAGCAGGACCAGGGGCCGGTTGACGAACGCGCGGGCGATCGCCACCCGCTGCTGCTCACCACCGGAAAGCTCGTGGGGCAATCGATTGGCTTTGCCGGACAGACCGACGGTTTCCAGCACGTCTGGCACCACCCGATTGATCGCGTCGGATCGTTTGCCGATCACTTCCAACGCGAACGCCACGTTTTCGTACACCGTCTTTTGCTGCAGCAGGCGGAAGTCCTGAAAAACGCAGCCGATGACCTGGCGCAGCTTCGGGACGTGACGACCGCGCAGCTTGTTGACGTGGAACTTTGACACCCGCACGTCGCCGCTGGTCGGGTTCTCCGCGCCGAGCAACAGCCGCATGAACGTGGACTTGCCCGACCCCGACGGGCCGATCAGGAAGACGAATTCACCCTTGTCGATCTTGACGTTGACGTCCTCCAGCGCCGGACGCGCCGACGCTTTGTACTTCTTGCTGACATGGTCCAGGGTGATCATCACGGCACGCCAGTGTAGCGGTGAATTTCGCTGGCAGGCGAAGTCAACTGGCCGGTGGCGGCGAACTCGGCACCGGGCCGGGCCCCGGCTGCGGTTGCTGCGGCGTCGGGGTCGCCGGGCTTGAGCTGGGCGGGCAGAACGGCGCCGGCAGGATGCACGGCAGCTGCGGCAGCTGGAAGGGCGGCGTCGTCGTCGTGGTCGTCGTCGTGGTCGTCGTCACCGGTGGTGGCGGCGGTGGCGGGGGTGGCGGCGGCGGCGCACTCGTCGGGGTCGGCGTGTAAGTGACGGTCGCCGGAGGCGCCTGCACGCGGCTGCGCGGCACCCACGTGTAGTTGGGGTCCGGAACGAAGCCCGGCGGCACTACCTGCTGCGCCGGCGGCTTGGGCGCCGGTTGCGGGCGGTAGGTGTCATACACCCACCACGCCAGGAAGAAAGCGATGATCAACACGAGCGTCGACGTGCGCAGCCGCCCGCCGAACACGTAATTCGGCCAGTGATGCTCCGCATCCGTGTCGTCGCCGTCGCCGCGCTTCTCGAGGATGTTCAGGGTGAACTTCAACGCTGCTGCCCCGCACCTTGGACTTCATCGTCGGTTCGCTGTTCGGCGGCCGCCTGGGCGGCCGGCACCGAGGGGTCTTCCACCAAGCCGACCGTCGCGTCCGCCGCGGTCACGATCCCGACGCGGGCCAGCGCCCGGATGACCAGAACGCGCAGCTGCCGGCCGACCTCGAACTGCTTGCCGGGCAGCGTGCGGGCCACCATGCGCAGGGTGACCGTGTCGAGCTCGATGCTCTCCACACCCATCACGGTGGGTGCATCCAGCAACAATTGGCCCAGCACCGGGTTGTCCATCGCGCGCTCGCATTCCTGATGCAGGACTTCGTTGACCCGGTTCAGGTCGGAGTTGGTCGACACCGGGATGTCCACCACCGCGCGTGCCCAGTCCTTGGACAGGTTGACCACCTTGACGATCTGCCCATTGGGAATGGTCAACACCTCGCCATCCGGTGAGCGCAGTCGGGTGACCCGTAGCGTCACGTTCTCGACCGTGCCGGTCGCGTCCGTCGCGGACACGACGGTGATGGTCACCAGGTCACCGAACCCGTACTGGCGTTCCACCAGGATGAAGAAGCCGGACAGCAGGTCCCTGACCAACTGTTGCGCGCCGAAACCGAGCGCCGCGCCGACCACGGTGGCCGGCGCGACCAGTCCCCCTATCGAGAACTGCAGTATCTCGGCAATCTGCATCATCACCCAGATGCCGATGATGACGACCGACACCCACGAGATCACCGACGCCACGGCCTGGCGGTGTTTCGATGCCTCCGAGCGCACCAGCGCGTCGCTTTCGGCGAAGCCCAGGTTCAGCTGATGCGTCACCTGCTGCGCCACCCAGTTGACGAACCGGGCCGCCAGCACCGCGGCAATCAGGACCATGGCGATCCGCAGACCCCTGGCGATAATCCACTCACCGAGCTCGCCCCGCCAGAAGTCGTGCCAGCGGTGCGTCATCGATGTGGCGAGAAAACTTGTGTTATTCGTCATCTTTTCGGTTGCGCCAACGAATTCCCGCTTCCAGGAATCCGTCGATGTCTCCATCCAGGACGGCCGCAGGGTTGCCAACCTCGTACTCGGTTCGCAGGTCCTTGACCATCTGATAGGGCTGCAAAACGTAGGAGCGCATCTGATTGCCCCACGAGCTGCCACCTTCGCCTTTTAACGCGTCTAGTTCAGCGCGTTCTTCGGATCGCTTGCGTTCCAACAACTTTGCCTGAAGCACTCGCATCGCCGAGATCTTGTTCTGCAACTGCGATTTTTCGTTCTGGCAAGTCACGACGATACCCGTTGGAATATGCGTTAAACGTACCGCAGAGTCGGTGGTGTTCACCGATTGGCCTCCGGGGCCACTCGAACGGTAAACATCAACGCGCACATCGCCTTCCGGTATGTCGATGTGGTCGGTGGTTTCCACCACCGGGAGCACCTCGACTTCAGCGAATGACGTCTGGCGCCGGCTCTGGTTGTCAAACGGGCTGATTCGCACCAGCCGGTGGGTGCCCTGCTCCACCGACAGCGTGCCGTAGGCGAACGGCGCGTGCACGGCGAACGTCGCGCTCTTGATGCCGGCCTCTTCGGCGTACGACGTGTCGAACACCTCGACCGGATACTTGTGCTGCTCGGCCCACCGGATGTACATCCGCATCAGCATCTCGGCCCAGTCGGCGGCGTCCACGCCGCCCGCGCCGGAGCGAATGGTGACCAGCGCCTCGCGTTCGTCGTACTCCCCCGACAGCAGGGTCCGCACCTCGGTGGCCTCGATGTCGGCGCGCAGCGCCTTCAGCTCGGCGTCCGCCTCGGCCATTGCGTCGGCGGCACCTTCCCCCTCCTCCGCCGCCAGCTCGTAGAGCACCGGCAGATCGTCCAGGCGCCCGCGCAGCTCCTCGACCCTGCGCAGCTCACCCTGGGCGTGGGACAACTCGCTGGTCACCCGCTGGGCGCGCGCTTGGTCATCCCACAGTTGGGGATCGGATGCCTCGTGTTCGAGCTTCTCGATGCGCTTGCGCAGACCGTCCACATCGAGCACCCGCTCCACCGTGGTCAGGGTGGCGTCGAGTGCGGCGATATCGGCTTGACGGTCGGGTTCCACAGCCGACCACGTTACCCGGGGCGTTCCGGGCCGCTGAGCTCGCAGCGAGTGTCCAGGCCACGACCAGCGGTCATGCGTTTAGCATCGAGTCACGATCATGTGCGACCCGCTCTGCGCGCCGGCCCAATCTGGGAGCCCCCGGCGCTAACCGGGCACGAATAGAAGGTCGAGTATGCGTCCTTACCACGTTGCCATCGTTGGTTCCGGCCCGTCGGGTTTCTTCGCCGCCTCCTCCTTGCTGAAGGCGGCCGACGGGTCCGAGGACATCGATATCGCCGTCGACATGCTGGAGATGCTGCCCACGCCGTGGGGGCTGGTGCGCTCCGGTGTCGCGCCCGATCACCCGAAAATCAAGTCGATCAGCAAGCAATTCGAGAAGACGTCCCAGGATCCGCGCTTCCGTTTCTTCGGCAACATCTCGGTCGGCGAGCACGTGCAGGCCGACGAGCTCGCCGAGCGCTACGACGCCGTCGTCTATGCCGTCGGGGCGCAATCCGACCGCGCGCTCAACATCCCCGGCGAGGAGCTGCCGGGCAGCATCGCCGCCGTCGATTTCGTCGGCTGGTACAACGCGCATCCGAACTTCGAGGAAGCCACCCCCGATCTCTCGGGAGCCCGCGCCGTGGTCGTCGGCAACGGGAACGTCGCACTCGACGTCGCGCGCATTCTGGTCACCGACCCCGACGTGCTCGGGCAGACCGACATCGCCGACCACGCGCTGGAGTCGCTGCGGCCTTGCGGGGTCGACGAGGTGGTGGTCATCGGTCGGCGCGGACCGCTGCAGACCGCCTTCACCACCCTCGAGCTTCGTGAGCTGGGAGAGCTGGAAAACGTCGACGTGATCGTCGACCCCGCCCAGCTCGAAGGCGTGAGCGACGAAGACGCCGCGGCGGCGGGCAAGACGGCGAAGCAGAACATCAACGTGCTGCGCGACTACGCGAAGCGCGACCCGCGCCCCGGGCACCGCCGCATCGTGCTGCGTTTCATGACCTCCCCGATCGAGATCAAGGGGACGGACCGGGTCGAATCGATCGTGCTCGGCCGCAATGAGCTGGTCACCGACGACAACGGGTGGGTTTCGGCCAAAGACACCGGCGAGCGCGAGGAGCTACCGGTGCAGCTGGTGGTGCGCTCGGTCGGTTATCGGGGGGTGCCCACGCCGGGGCTGCCGTTCGACGACAAGACCGCGACGATCCCCAACAGCGGCGGCCGGGTCGAAGGCAGGCGCAACGAATACGTGGTCGGCTGGATCAAGCGCGGCCCGACCGGCGTCATCGGCACCAATAAGAAGGACTCCCAGGACACCGTGGAGACGCTGCTCGCCGATCTGTCCGGCGCCGACGGTCTCGCGGATTTCGGCGACGACCACGCCGATCGGCTTGCCGATTGGCTGGCGTCGCGCCAGCCCAAACTGGTCACCTCGGCCCACTGGGAACTCATCGACGCCCATGAGCGGGCGGCCGGCGAACCGCACGGACGTCCCCGCGTCAAACTGCCGAGCCTGGCCAAGCTGCTCCGGGTCAGCCACGGCTGATCGTTCGGTCTCGACGGCGCCCAGAGTACGAAGGGCTCTACTCAACGCCGTCAATCCTCCGTAGCGTTGACGGCGTGGGTAACGACCAACCAGTCACCGTGCTTTCCGAGGACGAGAACTGGAAGCTGTTGGGCAGTGTCGCGCTGGGCCGGCTGGTCACCAACTTCGCCGGTGAGCCCGAGATCTTCCCGGTCAACTTCGTCGCGCAGGACCGCACCGTGCTGTTTCGCACCGCCGAGGGCACCAAATTGTTCTCGGCGGTGGCCAATCACGCGGTGGTCTTCGAGGTCGACGATCACAACCTCATCGAAGGCTGGAGCGTCATCGTGCGCGGTCGCGCGCGCTTGCTGAAGACCGACGCGGACATTCAACGGGCCGAACGCGCGCAGTTGTTGCCCTGGACGGCGACGCGCAAACCGCACTATGTGCGCATCACCCCGACCGAGGTCACCGGTCGGGCGTTCCGGTTCGGCCCGGAGCCTGACCGTCACGAGCCGGTTGCCTGACGAGAAGCTCGGGTGCCTCCACGCCGGTGAGTCGGCGGTGCATGGCCCACGCGATCCGGCCGGCCTGAACCTTCGCCCGATCCGCCGCCGGCCCGTGGTACATCTCGTCAACGGTGTTGTGCCACAGCATGAGCCAGCGACGGAAGTGACGATCCGACAGTGGGCACGCGCGTGGATATCCCGGTGCGCCTGTAACGCACTGCGGCGGTAGAGCCCCGCCCGGAACAGCACGGTCTCCCAGAAGTCGCACATCGTCGGGACGTGGGCCTCCAGCCCGGTGGCCCGCAACTCGGCGAACGGCTCCGCCAGGACCTCGTCGTCCAACGCGCGCCCGTAGAACCGGCGCAGGAGCGCCTCGACGTCGGCGCGGTCGACCAGGTCCGCGCCCGTCGTTGTCAGCTGGCTCACGGCGACTCCTCGATCTGTCTGCAACTCAGAGTAACACCATCTTCACCGGACGAACCCCGTTGCGGAGCAGTGTGTTTCAGATCACCGGCGAGCGAATCTGGCCCGGTTACAGGTTGCCGCAACGGACCGCGAGCACGGAGTGACCCGCGTGGCACAGCTCTTCGGCCCGATACGTGTCGGCGACCAGCAGCTGTCCCGCTTCGTGGTGGGCGCGCAGGTACCGGTCCAGGCCGCCGGCCACCATCGTCGGCGCGGCCTGCACGTCGGGATACAACCGCATCCACCGTGCCAGTCGACGATCCAATTGCGCTCGCGCCGAAGGTTTTCCGGTGCTTGAGTCGCCGGCGCCGGGGCCTTTCGACACCGACAGTGCCCGCAGGGGTGTTCCGCGCAGTCTCGCTTCATCGAAGGCGTGCCGCAACACCTTGCCGTTGTCCACCTCGGCCACCACGCGGCTGACCTGCTCGGCCGTCGGACGGCCCGGCGGCTGTTGGATGACGGCGACCGGACACAGCGCCGAGCGGATCAGGCACGCCGCAACAGCGGGTCCGCCATGGCGGGCATGGTTGAGCCCGACCCGGCCGATGCAGATCATGACCGCCGATCTCGACTCCTCGAGGAGTTTGGAAACCGTTCGGCCCCAAAGAATATCGATTTCGACCTTGACCGGTTCGCCGACGGCGTCGACGGCGCGATGGGCGTCGGCCAGCGCGGCACGAGCGACGGCGAGCCGGGTGTCGGCGGCCCGCGCGCCCGAAGCGTCGTGCGGATCGATGACATACACCAGCCGCAGGGGGATATCGCGGTTGACCGCCTCGTCGATCGCCCAGAGAGCCGCATGTACCGCCGCCCTGGACCCGTCAACGCCGACCAGAATTGCGGGAGCTGGATATGCGTTGCTCATCGCGACCTCCTCCATCGAGCGGATGAAGGGTGATTCTCACACCGTTCACCCACGAGGTTATTGCTCGTAACCGCCACTCCCCCAGAGGCATTAGTCCTCGATTTGATGCCATTGGACCCTATGGCGCGGCAGGAGAAACGGAATTTACTGTTGCCATCGCGATGGCGGCGATCGAATACTGGGCGACATCGCAGATCGCTCAGACGACTCTGCGGCCGCTGCTGGGCCGTGCGGACCTGGACACGCTGCTGGCACACGGGAGGACCTCAACAGCGATCTGCGCACGATCATCGACAAGCAGACCGAGCCCTGGGGTGTGCACGTGCGCGCGGTTGAGAGCAAGGACGTCGAGATTCCCGAGTCGATGCAGCGCGCGATGCCCCGCGAGGCCGAAGCCGAGCGCGAACGCCGCGCGAAGGTCATCAACGCCCGTGGCGAGCTCCAGGCGTCGGAGGAGCTGCACGAAGCCGCGGAGACCCTGCCGATCAGAATTCGACCGTCATCTTCCCCCTGCCGGTCGACGGGGCGTCCTCGCGGCGATCACCAATTATCAAGCACGTCAAATACTTTCGCTGTTCAACAGGCGTCAAGTTAGGCCGCGGAGGCAGTTAACACAAGATGAATAAAAGATGAACAGAAGCTGAATTCTGTCTGGTCCGTGCCGTGAAATATGCAAAACCCCGCAGGCACCGGCCGCACCTGCCACGTTTAAAGGGCCCAAACCCCGAAGGTCTTTGGTAATGCCCTGCGCGCACGCTCCGCCACCCCGCTAAGCACCACGCCGCCCGCGTCGCCCGACGCGGGGTGAGCTTTGCCGACCGGCCAAGCGAATCCGGGAGCGGCCCACGAGATCCGAAAAGCACGCCGCTGCGGCGAGCGCCGGCGCCGGTGGCGTTTGTCCGAAAACCGCACATTGAGGGGATGTATCACGCATGGATTGGGCTTTCTTTCCACCCGAAATCAATTCCGCCCGGATGTACACCGGACCTGGATTGGCCTCGCTGTTGGCCGCCGCCGGAAGCTGGGACGCGCTCTCGGCCGAGCTGGCCTCCACCGCCGAGTCCTACGAGTCGGTGCTCGCGGGCCTGGACCTGCAATGGCGCGGCGCCGCCGCCGAGTCGATGGCATACGCGGCCGCCCGCTACATGGGCTGGTTACAGGCGACCGCCGAACAGACGAAGCAGACGGCCATGCAGGCGCGGACCGCCGCGGCGGCCTATGAGCAGGCGTATGCGATGACGGTGCCCCCGCCGGTGATCGCCGCCAACCGCACGCTGTTGGCCTCGCTGGTGGCAACGAACATCGTCGGTCAGAACACCGCGGCCATCGCGGACACCGAGGCGCAGTACGCCGACTTCTGGGCGCAGGATGCCGCCGCCATGACCGGCTACTCGGTGTCGTCGACGGCGGCGACGACGCAGTTGCCGCGGTTCGCCACGGCAACGAAGTCCACCACCGACTCCGGGGTGAGCGACCAGAGCGCCGCCGTGGCCGCGGTGAACACCAACGCCGGCGCGACCAAGCTTGCCGCGCAGACCTTTTCACCGCTGACACAGCAGTCGCAATCGGGACTCAACACGGGCGATGTCTACTACCTCGACGCATCGACGACGAGCTCGGGCACCAGCGCCTTCCGGGTCCTCGATGCCATTCAGGGAACGAGCCTCGGCTTCACCGCCCCCTACAACATGGAGCAGTTCGTGTCCGGCATCATCGGGGCGGAAAACAATCTGGGCATCCTCGCCAAGCCCGGTGCGGCCGCGGCCAACCTCGCTCCCGCGCTCGCGGCGCCCGCACTCCGCGGCGCAACGGCGGGCCTCGGCGGTGGACTGGGCAACGTGACCGCGACCCTTTCGCACGCCGGCACGATCGGGCCGATGTCGGTGCCCGCAAGGTGGGTCGCGCCCACGAGCAGCCACGTCTCGCCGTTGGAGCCCGCGGGGTTCACCACGCTGCCGGGGACCGAAGAGCCGATCGCGTCCGGGTATCCCGGTTACCCCGGCATGCCCGGCGGCGGTGCCGCCCGGTCCGCCGGCGCGGGTGCGGCGCCCCGCTACGGCGTGCGGCTCACCGTGATGCCACGCCCGCCGGCCGCCGGGTGACGTGCCACTACTTCGCCCACTGCTGTCGGTCATAGGACGAACCTTTCGCCGCACGCAGTTTCGCTTCACGCGGCCTTTAGGGCTGTAAGACAATGGAATTCGGTTTTCTGCCGCCAGAGGTGAACTCTGGCCGGATGTACGCAGGCCCCGGGTCGGGTTCGCTACTGGCCGCCGCGGGAAGCTGGGATTCGCTCTCTGCCGAGCTGGGCATCACGGCCGCGGTGTACGAATCGGTGCTGTCCGGCCTGACGGGTGTGTACTGGCACGGCCTCGCGGCCCAAGCGATGGCGGCAGGCGCCGCCCCCTACGTCGCGTGGCTGTATGCGACCGCCGAACTTGCTCAGCAGACGGCGGCGCAGGCCCGGGCGGCGGCGGCGGCCTATGAGTTGGCGCATGCCATGACCGTGCCCCCGCCGGCGGTCGCGGCCAACCGCGCCCAGCTGGCCACGCTGGTGGCAACGAACTTCTTCGGCCAGAACACCGCGGCCATCGCTGCCACCGAGGCCCAGTACGCCGAATACTGGGCCCAAGATGCCGCCGCGATGTACGGCTACTCCGCCAATTCGACCGCGGCCGTGCAGTTCTCGCCGTTTGCTTCCCCGCGCCAGACCACGACCACCGATGGGGTGACGGCGCAGCAGGACGCCGTCGTGCAAGCCACCGCGAACGCTTCGAGCTCGGGGGCGCAATCGGGATCGCAAGTGGTGAATTCCTCGGCACCCGGGACGTCGGAAATCCCGCTCGATTTCCGAATTCTTGACACCATCCAGGCCGCCCAGTTCACGTTCAGATCCGTTTTCACCGCGGAGGGGACTCCCGCCGGAATCATCCAGGCCGACAAGGCCTTAGGCATCTTGCCCAACCTCGGGGCGGTTCCGGCCGCCCTGCCCAAGGCGCCCGCGCTCAGCGGTGCCAGCTCGGGCCTGGGCAACGTCGACGCGGTGCTCGCGCGGGCCGGACGGATCGGTCCGATGTCGGTGCCCGCCGGCTGGACGGCCACGACCGGCAATCCCGTCGCGGCAGCGCCGGGCAGCGGCCTGGCCGAGCTGACGGCGACGGAGGTCGGGGCCCCGGCCGGGTCCACGCCGGGCATACCCGGACTTCCGGGCGGAACGGTCCGGCGGGCCGCGCTCGTGATACCGCGCTACGGCAGGCGGATCACGGTGATGACGCGCCCACCCGCGGCCGGTTGACCGGCGCTCAGCCGGCGGGCGGCTCGGGCGACGGCGGGGGCGCGGGCGGAACCGCGGGAGCGAATTTCCAGTTGTCCGGATTCTTCGGCGAATACACCACCGAAAACAGCTGGCCGATGGTCGGCCATTGGTTCACGTCGACGGCCATGCGCTGATACACCGCGTGTTCGTTGACGGTCGGGCCGTTGATCACCCCGGCGATGGTGACGAATTGTTCGCCGGTGGCGTCTGGGCGGGGACTTATCCCGGTGACCAGCAGCGTGCCGCTGAGCAGCTCACCCCGAGGGCCGCGCGGGACGAACCGCTGGACGAGAAACACCCCCAAGATCGCCACCAGCAAAAGCAGCAGTCCGAATTCCCACACTTGGCCATGGTAGGACCGTGATAAGACTGCGTCATGACTCGCACCGGCGATCTGGCGCTGGCACTGACGCTGGCCGACAGCGCAGACGCGTTGACCACCGCCCGATTCGGGGCGCTCGACCTGCACGTCGACACCAAACCCGACCTGACGCCGGTGACCGACGCCGATCGGGCGGTCGAAAACGAGCTGCGCGAGGCGCTCGGCCGCGAACGGCCCGATGACAGCATCGTCGGCGAGGAGTTCGGCGGCGACACCACCCTCACCGGGCGGCAGTGGATCATCGACCCGATCGACGGCACCAAGAACTTCGTCCGCGGGGTGCCGGTGTGGGCCACCCTCATCGCATTGCTCCAGGACGGCGTCCCCGTCGTCGGCGCCGTCAGCGCCCCGGCGTTGCAGCGACGGTGGTGGGCCGCCGACGGTCAGGGCGCCTTCGTCGCGGTCAACGGCACGCCCCCGCGACGGCTCTCGGTTTCCTCTGTGGCACAGTTGAATTCGGCAAGTCTCTCGTTCTCCAGCCTGTCCGGCTGGGCGCAGCTGGGTGTGCGGGATCGATTCATCGCTCTGACCGACGCGGTCTGGCGGGTGCGCGCCTTCGGCGACTTTCTGTCCTATTGCCTGCTCGCCGAGGGGGCCGTGGACATCGCCGCCGAGCCGGAGGTCTCGGTATGGGATCTCGCGGCGCTCGACATCCTGGTGCGCGAAGCGGGCGGGGCGCTGACGGCTTTGGACGGCACCGCGGGACCGCATCACGGCAGCGCCGTGGCCACCAACGGCCTGCTGCAGCAGCAGGTGCTCGACAGCCTCGCTGTGAATTAGTTAACAAGTGTTCTCCGTTATCTTACTCCGGAGTAAGATCGACGGTATCCGCATCGCCCACCGACCTGAGGCTGCCGAAAATGACCGGTTCCGGTTCTCAACAGACATCCGCACGCTCCCGCGTCAAACGGCGCGACCACAAATCCGCCGTCGGGCTCCAGCCCCACAAACGCACCGGCGTCGACATCGCCATCGCGCTGATCACCCCGCTCGTCGGCCAGGAATTCCTGGACAAGTATCGGCTGCGTGACCCGCTCAACCGCGCGCTGCGCTACGGCACCAAGACGGTCTTCTCCACCGCCGCCACCTCGTCTCGCGAATTCAAGCGAATCCAGAACCTGCGCGGCCGGCCGACCCGGCTCAAGTCGAGCGGCAAGGACTACTTCGATCTGACGCCCGACGACGAGCAGAAGATGATCGTCGAGACCCTCGACGAGTTCGCCGAGGAAGTGCTGCGGCCCGCCGCGCACGACGCCGACGAGGCGGCGACCTATCCGCGCGAGCTGATCGCCAAGGCCGCCGAGCTGGGCATCACCGCGATCAACATCCCCGAGGATTTCGACGGCATCGCCGCGCACCGGTCCAGCGTCACCAACGTGCTGGTGGCCGAGGCGCTGTCCTACGGCGACATGGGCCTGGCGTTGCCGCTGCTGGCACCCGGAGGCGTGGCCTCGGCGCTGACCCACTGGGGCAGCGCCGACCAGCAGGCCACCTACCTGCCCGAGTTCGCCGGCGAGAACGTGCCCCAAGCCTGCGTGGCCATCGCCGAGCCGCAACCACTTTTCGACCCCACCCGGCTGAAGACCACCGCGGTGCGCACCCCGAGCGGATACCGCCTCGACGGGGTGAAGTCGTTGGTCCCGGCCGCGGCCGACGCCGAGCTGTTCATCATCGGCGCGCAGCTGGACGGCAAGCCGGCCTTGTTCATCGTCGAGTCGTCGGCAAAAGGCCTTTCCGTGAAGGCGGATCCGAGCATGGGGATTCGCGCGGCGGCCCTTGGCCAGGTCGAACTCTCCGGGGTGACGGTGCCCCCCAGCGCCCGGCTCGGTGAGGACGAGGCCACCGACGAGGACTACTCCGAGGCGATCGCGCTGGCCCGGCTCGGCTGGGCGGCGCTGACCGTCGGCACCTCGCACGCGGTGCTCGATTACGTCGTCCCATACGTCAAGGAGCGGCACGCCTTCGGCGAGCCGATCGCCCACCGGCAGGCGGTGGCCTTCATGTGCGCCAACATCGCCATCGAATTGGACGGGCTGCGGCTGATCACCTGGCGCGGCGCGGCGCGCGCCGAGCAAGGCCTGCCGTTCGTCCGCGAGGCGGCGCTGGCCAAGCGGCTCGGCGCCGACAAGGGCATGCAGATCGGCCTGGACGGTGTCCAGCTGCTGGGCGGCCACGGCTACACGAAAGAGCACCCGGTCGAACGCTGGTACCGCGACCTGCGGGCCATCGGCGTGGCCGAGGGCGTTGTCGTCATCTGAGTCGTCATCCAAGTCGTTAACTCATCCGAGCTGAAAGTTCAATCATGGCAATCAATCTGGAACTTCCCCGCAAGATGCAAGCGGTGACGACCAAGACCCACCAGGGCGCCGCCGAGCTGATGCGGCCGATCGCCCGCAAGTACGACCTCAAGGAGCACGCGTACCCCGTCGAGCTCGACACCCTGTTCAGCCTCTTCGAAGGGGCCTCGGAGTCAATCGAATTCGCCGGAGCGAACGCGCTGGGCAGCGAGGACGAAGAACGCGACAAGAACCACAACGGCGCCAACATGGCGGCGCTGCTGCAGACCCTGGAAGCCAGCTGGGGTGACCTCGCGATGATGCTGTCGGTTCCGTATCAGGGGCTGGGCAACGCGGCCATCTCGGCCGTCGCCAACGAGGAACAGCTGCAACGCCTGGGCAAGGTGTGGGCGGCGATGGCGATCACCGAGCCCGGCTTCGGATCGGATTCGGCGGCGGTGTCGACGACCGCCACCCTGGACGGCGACGAGTACGTGATCAACGGCGAGAAGATCTTCGTCACCGCCGGTTCGCGCGCCACCCACATCGTGGTGTGGGCGACGCTCGACAAGGCGGCGGGCCGCGCGGCGATCAAGTCGTTCGTCGTGCCGCGCGAGCATCCCGGTGTCACGGTCGAACGGCTCGAGCACAAGCTCGGCATCAAGGGTTCCGACACCGCGGTCATCCGGTTCGACAACGCGCGCATTCCGAAGGAAAACCTGCTCGGCAACCCCGAAATCGAGGTGGGCAAGGGCTTTTCCGGGGTGATGGAGACCTTCGACAACACCCGGCCCATCGTCGCGGCCATGGCCGTTGGCGTCGGCCGCGCCGCCCTGGAGGAGATCCGCAAGATCCTCACCGAGGCCGGCGTGGAGATCTCCTACGACAAGCCCTCGCACGTCCAGAGCGCCGCCGCGGCCGAGTTCATCCGGATGGAAGCCGATTGGGAGGCCGCCTACCTGCTGTCGCTGCGGGCGGCGTGGCAGGCCGACAACAAGATCCCCAACTCCAAAGAAGCGTCGATGAGCAAGGCGAAGGCCGGCCGGATGGCCACCGACGTCACGCTCAAGACCGTCGAATTGGCCGGAACCGCGGGCTATTCCGAGCAGACGCTGCTGGAGAAGTGGGCGCGCGACTCGAAGATCCTGGACATCTTCGAGGGCACGCAGCAGATCCAGCAATTGGTGGTGGCGCGCCGGCTGCTGGGGCTGTCGTCGTCGGAGCTCAAGTAGCGATCGCGTTCAGGCGCCCGCGGGCTTCGTCGTCCAGTTCGATCGACGCCTCCGCCATGTCCTCTTCCAGGTGGCCGCGCGACGAGGTGCCGGGGATCAGCAGCACGTTGGGCGTCCACGCCAGCGCGACCTGAGCGGGTGTGCCATTTCGACGCGCTCGGCGTGGTCGATCGGGTGCGTGCCGGCGGGTTCTCCGGCCGGGCCGTGGTGCGGGTGGCCGGGGGGTTCTGAGCGGCCAGTAGGCTCTGGTGGCATGCGCGCGGTACAGGTGACTCGGCTCGATGGTCCAGACGCGGTCAAGTTGACCGACATCGACGAGCCCTCGGGCGACGGGGTCGTCGTCGACGTACACGCCGCCGGGGTGGCCTTCCCGGATGCCCTGCTCACGCGGGGCCTTTACCAGTACCGCCCGGAGTTGCCGTTCGTGCTCGGCGCCGAGATCGCCGGCGTGGTCCGGTCGGCACCCGAGGGCGCCAACGTGAGTGCCGGCGACCGGGTCGTGGGACTCACGATGCTCTCCGGCGGCATGGCCGAGGTCGCGGTGCTGGCCCCGGACCGGGTGTTCAAGCTGCCCGACAATGTGAGCTTCGAGGCGGGCGCCGGCCTGCTGTTCAACGACCTGACGGTCTACTTCGCGCTCACCGTGCGGGGCCGGCTGCAGCGCGGTGAGACGGTTCTGGTGCACGGCGCGGCCGGCGGCATCGGAACGTCGGCGCTGCGGCTGGCGCCGGCGCTGGGCGCGTCACGCACCATCGCCGTGGTCAGCACCCAGGACAAGGCCGACATCGCCACGGCCGCCGGCGCGACGGACGTCGTGCTGGCCGACGGTTTCAAGGACGCGGTGAAGGAGTTGACCCACGGACGCGGCGTCGACATCGTCGTCGACCCGGTCGGCGGCGACCGGTTCACCGATTCCCTGCGCTCGCTGACCCCGGGCGGGCGGCTGCTGGTGGTCGGGTTCACCGGCGGTGAGATTCCCACCGTCAAGGTAAACCGGTTGCTGCTCAACAACGTTGACGTGGTGGGTGTGGGCTGGGGCGCATGGGCCGGGACGCATCCGGGCGCGCTGGCCGAGCAGTGGGCCGGCCTCGAACGGTTGCTCACGTCCGGGGAGCTGGCCCCGCCCGAGCCGGTGGCCTACCCGCTGGAGCAAGCCGCGACCGCGGTCGCCTCGCTGGAGAACCGCAGCGCCAAGGGCAAGGTCGTGCTGCGCGTGCGGGGTTGATCCCGCCCCGAACCCGCGACACTTAAACGACTGTGACGACAA
>NZ_JCALDN010000040.1:0-809 GCF_059812885.1 Mycobacterium sp. NGS33
GGTGGTCGGGCCATGACGGTGGGCCGGAATCCGTACTTGGGACCGGCCACCCCGTGCCCGCCGGCGCCGGCACCGGCCAGCGGCATGCCACCGAGCAGGTTGCCCGGCCCGCCGGCGGCCTCCGGGGCCGCGCTGATGCTGCTGACCGGAATGGCATGCCCCAGCGCCGGCGCGGCCGGGGTCCCCGACCAGGCCACCGGCACCGACAACTTGCCCCCGACCGAGGCCGCGCTGCCCAGCGCCGCCACCGGGTGAGCCGCCGCAGCACCGCCACCCAACATGCCACCCAAACCACCCAGCCCAGGCAACGCCTTCGCCACCGCCGGGGCCGCCCCACCGATCGCGCCGGTCGACTTGGCGATCTGAGTGAAGGTGTTGGCCATACCAGTACTGAAGTACGGCAAACCCTCGGTGTTGTAGAAGAGGCTGGCGAACGGGCTGTAGCCGTTGACCGCCGATCCCAGGCTGGTGGGCAGGCTGGTCTGCCCGGTCAACAGGAACCACAGCTCCGACAGCGGGTCGGTGGTCGACGTCGCGGCCGTCGTCGCGTTGGTCGTGGCGTTGGTGGTGCTCGTCGCCGCGGGCTGCGCCAACGACTGCAGGGTCTTGGTGGTGTTGGTCGCCGTCGAATTCGCCGTGGCATTGGTGACCGCCGCGGTCTGAGTGGCCTGACCCGAGGCGTTGGTGACCTCGGGCGCCTTCTGGAACTGCGTCACCTTCGTCGCCGACGCGGACTGACCCGCATAGCCATACATCGCCGCGGCATCCTGCGCCCAGAACTCGCCGTACTGCGACTCCAACTGCGCGAT
>NZ_JCALDN010000041.1:0-754 GCF_059812885.1 Mycobacterium sp. NGS33
GGCCCCCGTGTTCTGCCCCAACACGTTGGTCTGAATCAATTGCTGAACCAGCGCCCGGTTGCTTGCGATCACCGGCGGGGGCACCACCGAGGAGAACGCCGTCTCAAACGCCGCCGCGGCCGCATTGGCCTGCGTGGCCGCCTCCTCGGCCTGGGCCGCGGTAACGCTCAACCACTCCGCATACGGAGTCGCCGCCTGCACCATCGCCGCCGAGGCGGTGCCCGTCCATTCCTCGCTCGACAGCTGAGTCACCACGTTCTGGTAACTCAACGCGGCCGACTGCAACTCCGCAGCGATCGCGTTCCACGCCGACGCCGCGGTCGTGAACGACTCAGAACCCGGACCGGCATAAATCCGCGCCGAATTGATCTCCGGCGGCAGTGCTCCGAAATCCAACATCATCGACTCCTTAACCAGTTGCGGCCGCGTTGGCCGCCTCAGTCACTGCGTAGGACCCGGAGCTGGTGCTCAGGGTGTGGACGAACATTTCGTGGATCGCCGCCGCTTGGGCGCTGACGGCCTGGTACATCTGGGCGTGGGCGGCGAACTGCGCCGCCGTCAGCGCCGAGACCTCGTCGGCGGCGGCCGGCACCACGCACGTCGTGGGGGCCGCGGCGGCGGCGTTCTGGGCGCTCAGCGTTGAGCCGATGGTTCGCAGATTGCCCGCTGCGGCTGCCAACGCCTCGGGCTGCGTGGTCACGAAAGACATCTAGCTTCCTTCCCCTTCCGTGGGACTCATCTGGGCTCGTCGGTT
>NZ_JCALDN010000042.1:0-734 GCF_059812885.1 Mycobacterium sp. NGS33
GAGCGTCGGAATCGCAGCATGGACACGCTCGCCCTTATCCGCGGCCGGATTTTATCCCCGGCCTCGATGCACGCGCGGCCGGCCAGGCCGGCATCGTCCGTCGGCGCCCGCGGCGGCCGGACCCCGGAATCCGATCGTTTCCGCAGCTCACGCGCACTGCTCAGGCCTATGACGGCGCGGTTGGCGGGTATCGGGCGGTCGGCCCCGGCAACGCGCGCAGAGGCGCGCCTTCCGGGCATCACCCCGCTGACCGGCCCGGCGGTGGTCACCAGCGCATTAACGTCTTTTACTACTCGGCGCATCGATTCGAACATCACAGGTTAAGGGGCATATTCGTGGTGGATTATGGGGCGTTCCCGCCGGAGTTCAATTCTGCGCGGATCTACTCGGGTCCGGGGTCGGGTTCGTTTCTGGCCGCGGCATCGGCATGGAGCGCGCTCGCGGCCGAACTCAACTCGGCGGCGCTCAGCTACGACAGCGTGATCACCTCGCTGAACAGCGAGGAGTGGCTGGGGACCGCGTCCACGGCGATGGCGCAGGCGGCCGCGCCGTACGCGGCCTGGCTGACCACGACCGCCGCTTCGGCCGAGGAGGCGGCCGCCCAGGCTCGTTCGGCGGCGGCGGCCTACGAGACCGCGTTGGCCTCCTCGGTGCCGCCGCCGCTGATCGCGGCCAACCGCACCCAGGTGACCCAGCTGCAGGCGACCAACGTCCTGGGCCAGAACACCCCGCTG
>NZ_JCALDN010000043.1:0-677 GCF_059812885.1 Mycobacterium sp. NGS33
CTCCAGCTCTTGGAGCGTGGTGGTGACGACGATCGAGGTCGGTAACCCGTTGTGCTGACCCAGCTTTCCGGAGGCGAGCACGCCGCGCAATGCGGCGTTGAGGCCGTCATGGTTGCGCTGGGCCGCCGAGCGCGGGTCGTGTTCGATGGCTTCCTGGGTGGGTGCGCCGTCCACGCACGGACTTTCGTCGAGGGGGTTGCACATGCCCGGGGCGGCCAACTTGGCCAACACGGCCTCCAGCGTCGCACGCGCTTCGGGGGTCAGCCAGCCGCGCAGCGCCGACATGCCGTCGGCCTGCTGGTTACCCAGGCTCAGCCCACGCTGACGCGCCCGGTCTTCGTCGGTGTACGTGCCGTCGGGGTTGAGGCAGTCGGCCAGGGTGGTGGCCAGCGCGGCCAGCTGTTCGGGGCGAAACCGGCTGCCCTCCTGGGCCAATCGCGCTTCGGCGCGCTCGCGGGTCGGCATGTCGATCCAGCCGGGCAGGGCGTGGCAGAACTTGCGGATCACGCTCACCTGGGCGGGCCCCAGCGCGCCGGCGCGTTGGGCGGCGGCGGTGGCGGCCAGCGCGGGTGGGATGGGTTCGCCGGTCAGGCCGTGGCGTGGGCCCAGATCGCGTGCCTCTTTGAGGCGCCGGGAGGCTTCGGCGCGGCTGATCAGGGTGGCCTCGGCGAGGGCAT
>NZ_JCALDN010000044.1:0-599 GCF_059812885.1 Mycobacterium sp. NGS33
GGGTGACTTGCGTGGTTACCGACCCCGTCAAAATTTGGCCGACTAACTGCACTGCCCGCCGAACCGACGAATCCTCACCGGCCAACACCGCGGCTAGGGCTGATGGCTCAACGTCGGACATGCTCAGCAGTATGCCCGCACCTACCGACAGCACCGCAGGACCGGCCATCGCTGACACCTTTGGCCCGCGTGAAATAGCGGGCGCAATAGGGTCGCCGACCGTTTTCCGGCGGCGACCGGTAACAACTAGCTGCCCGGCGAGCCTTGCTGGATCACCTTGGGAACCGGTAGGCCATCTCGACGTAGGTCGCCGGGGAAGCACGGCGATGTTGCGACGATGGTCGGTGGATAGTCGGGAGGATATGCCGCCTTGATTTGTATGTGGTATCCGTCCGGGAAGTAACCGAATTGGTTGGGTTTTTCGAAGCCGTCGCGCTCGATCACCGTGATGCCCCAGCTTCGCCAAAGCTCTCCGGCGTGTGCGATGAGATCTGCCCCTTCACGCCGGCGGGCCCGATCACTTTGGCGAACAACGAAAATTCGGTGGGGCCGGGGCCGGTGTAGTTGGCATCGCAGCCGAAGTTGCTGCCGCCGATGGT
>NZ_JCALDN010000045.1:0-584 GCF_059812885.1 Mycobacterium sp. NGS33
ATCATCGTGGACCGGCGGCCCGGGCTTGCCGTTCTTGCCCCGCTTGCGCTTGCCGAACGCACTCCACCAGCCGTTGTCGGCGCAGATCCGCCACGCGGTGCGCTCGGCCATGGCTTGGCCGGCGTCTCGGGCCTCTTCGACCAGGAAACGGTAGCCGAACTCCGGATCATCACGGTGGGCGTCGAACAACGCGTTGGCCCGATGAGCCTCAAGGTATTCGGCGTCGGTGACAGGGGTGGCCAGCCACCGGTAGTAGGGCTGGCGGGCGAGCTTGAGGACCCGACACGTCACCGCCACGTGAATCCCGTTGGCGGCGAGCTCCTTCACGAGCGGGTAAAACCTTTTCCCGGCAGATTCGACTGCGACAAATACGCCGCAGCCCGGCGCAGCACCTCGTTCTCCTGCTCGAGCAGCTTGATCCGCCGACGCGCCTCTCGTAACTCAGCCTGATCGGTGGTGGTCATGCCGGGTTTGCTGCCGTCATCGATGTCGGCCTGGCGCAGCCACTTCGACAACGTGATCGGATGCACCCCGAAATCGGCGGCGATCTGCTCGAGCGTCACGCCTTCATCGCGGTTACGGGC
>NZ_JCALDN010000046.1:0-546 GCF_059812885.1 Mycobacterium sp. NGS33
CGCGGATGCCCCAAATCAGTTGTGGCTGGCCGATATCACCGAGCACCGCACCGCCGAAGGCAAGCTCTACCTGTGTGCGATCAAGGACGTGTTCTCCAACCGCATCGTCGGCTACTCGATCGACTCCAGGATGAAATCCCGCCTCGCCACCACGGCGTTGGCCAGCGCTGTCGCTCGCCGCGGTGACGTCGCCGGCTGCATTCTTCACACCGACAGGGGCAGTCAATTTCGAAGCCGGAAATTCGTCCACGCACTGGGTCGCCACGACATGGTCGGGTCCATGGGCCGCGTCGGTGCCGCCGGCGACAACGCCGCCATGGAGAGCTTCTTTGCCCTGCTGCAGAACAACGTCTTGGACCGCCGCCGCTGGCACACCCGCGAGCAACTGCGCATCGCCGTTGTCACCTGGATCGAACGCACCTACCACCGCCGCCGACGCCAGAGTGCCCTTGGACGGTTGACCCCTGTCGAATTCGAAGCAATCATGACCACATCGGCCAGTCAGGCCGCATGAAGGAAACTGTCACCTATTCGTGCAGCAGACCC
>NZ_JCALDN010000047.1:0-497 GCF_059812885.1 Mycobacterium sp. NGS33
TACCGGGTCGCCGTACGCCATCGAATACGTCTGGGGCCGCCAGGTCGGCGACAACACCATCAACCCGTAGTATTGCGAAAGCTCTGCCAGGCAACATTATTCGCGAGCCGACGGCAGCAGTCGGTCGCCACCCGCCGGGGCGCGTCGTCAAAAGATCGTGTTGTACGCCCACCGGTCCCGCCGTTGCTTTGTTTGTGCCCCTGCGGCGCGGTACATTTCACTGGTCTTATTACATGTGTGTACAGGCCAGCGCCGGGTGGCGACGGAACCGAGGCGAGGGGCAGGGTTGGCGACGGTGGGTTACCTGGATAACCGACCGTATGGCTGGCTGTTCCCGATGATTTCCGGGCTCACGGTGTAGCGCCGTGGAAGGTTCACCCGTTCAGATCAACGACTCCCGCGAGCCGCCGTACAAGTTCATCACCTTGCTCGTGGTGGTGGTGCTGGGCGTGATCTTCACCCTGGTCTACATCCAGTTCCGCGGCGGTTTCACTCCC
>NZ_JCALDN010000048.1:0-469 GCF_059812885.1 Mycobacterium sp. NGS33
GGGTTCACGTCATCGAGCAAGATGTTGGCGTTGACCACCGACTGGCCGAACTTCTCCCCCAGCCCCGACAGCGACTGCGCCGCCGCACTCAACGTCAGATTCAGCTTGACCGGATCCACCTTCTGCGCGATCGAGGTGATCGTCTGAAACAACGTGTTGATCTCGGTGGTCACCGACCGCGCATCGATCACCGTGCGCGGCGAAATCTTCTGCGGCGACGGATTCGCCGGCGTCGTCAACGACACATACTTACCGCCGAACACCGTCGTCGCCTTGATATCGGCGTTGACGTTCGACGGAATCAGCTTGAGATACCGCGGATACACCTCGAGGGTGAACTTCGCCGCCGGCTTGCCCTCACGGACGGTCTCCGCAATCGACCCCACCCGGCCGATCTCCACCCCGTTGTAGGTCACCTTCGAACCCGGATCCATCACCAAACCAGCCCGCGCGGCCAACATCGTCAGCT
>NZ_JCALDN010000049.1:0-301 GCF_059812885.1 Mycobacterium sp. NGS33
CCGAGGGCGGTTTCAACGGCTACTCGCTGAACATGGACACCGAGGTGCTCTCCGGGCTGGGGTTGATCGCCAACCCGGTGTCCGCGGTGCCCGTCATCGCGTCGCTGGTCGGCGGTGTCGCCGGAGTCGTGGGCGGTGCGCCCAACCCCTACATCTGGCCCGAGAACCTGCCGCGCGTGAACGGCCGCGGCGGGCCCGGTGGCGCGCCGGGGTGCTGGCAGAAGGTCACCCGCGATCTGTGGCCCGCGCCGGAGCTGATCATGGACACCGGCAACAGCCTCGCGCCCTACAACCACCTGGA
>NZ_JCALDN010000005.1:0-232461 GCF_059812885.1 Mycobacterium sp. NGS33
GCGACCCCACCCTGTGGCCACAGCGTGAGGCGCTCAAGGCGGCCCTGCAGTACCCGGCGCTCGCCGGGCCGGTGTTCGACACGTTGACGGTCGAAAGCTTCACCCATCCCGGCTACGCGGCCATCCGCGCGGCCATCGAGACCGCGGGGGGCACCTCGAGCGGGGTCACCGGCGCGCAGTGGATCGAGGCGGTGCGTGAGCAGGCCTCGTCGCCCCTGACCGCCGGCCTGGCCAGCGAGCTGGGGGTGGAGGCCATCCAGGTCGACGAGGAGAAACTGCCCCGCTACATCGGCGGCGTGCTGGCCCGGCTGCAAGAGGTGTGGATGGGCCGGCAGATCGCCGAGGTGAAGTCGAAGCTGCAACGCATGTCACCGATCGAGCAGGGCGACGAGTATCACGCCCTGTTCGGCGACCTGGTGGCGATGGAGTCCTACCGGCGCAGCCTGTTGGAGCAGGCTAGCGGCGACGATTAGACGGCGTCAGCACGTCGTCGGCCGAGCCCTCGACGTCGCGTTCCATGATGGCCGTTTGGTCGTCGATCTCGGTCAGGGTGACAAAGCCGGCGTCGGGCGAGATCCTGTTCGCGATCTTGCGCCGGCCCCCTTCGATCATCGACTTGGCCACCGGGCTGCTGGTCAGCGCGCGATAGGTGTCGACGAGCTGCTCGTATCGGCGACGCCCGGCCTTCGAACCCAGCACGTAACCCAGCCCAAGCACCACGACATACCGGATCAAAGCTTTCCTCCCGACTATCGATGGCTCCCATCCTGCCTCACCGGCCGAGGCGCCCGCGCGGTCGATCCCCTTCCGCGGGGTGTCCCGAGGGTGGTCCACGCCAGTTGGGTGCGGTCGGGCCAGTACGCTAGAGTCGTCCCGCGATCGGGTTAGTCCCCTGTAGCTCAATTGGCAGAGCATTCGGCTGTTAACCGAAGGGTTCCTGGTTCGAGTCCAGGCGGGGGAGCACATCTCTGAAGTCTTCTGGCCGGCGCTCCGGCCGCCGTCGATGTGCGGTGTCTCGCCGATGACGAACGACGCGGCCGGCTGCGCGTGTGCGCCGCGACGGATAGCGGTTGTCAGATCGAGAAGTCCTCGCCGTGCCAGACTCCGGCTTCGGGAGGTCGGATAACCGGGTCAGCCGTCTGCCCGTCGTTCAACGCCTCCAACTTGTCGACCCTCGTCAACAGCGACTGCAGACTGACCCCCACGAGGTCGGGCATCATCGAATCATCCGGACTGCTGCGCCCGTGGCGGCTGATGACCTGTCCGGGAACCCCGATGACCACCGCGCTGGAGGGGACCGGCTTGACCACGACGGCGTTGGCGCCAATGCGGCTGTCGTCGCCAATCTTGATCGCGCCCAAGACTTTTGCGCCCGCACCGATGATTACCCGATCCCCGACAGTGGGGTGTCGTTTTCCGGTGTCCGAGCCGCTACCGCCGAGGGTGACGCCGTGATACAGCGTGACGTCGTCGCCGACCTCCGCCGTCTCGCCGATAACGACCCCGGTCGCGTGGTCGATGAACAGGCCGTCGCCCAAGATGGCGCCGGGGTGGATGTCCACTCCCGTCACGATGCGGGTGAACTCGGCGAGGACCCGCGCCAGCACGCGTGCCCCGCGGTTCCACAGCCAGTGGCTGATTCGGTGACCCCAGATGGCGTGCACGCCGGGATAGGCCAGTATCACCTCCACGGTGGTGGGGGCCGCCGGATCGCGCTGCTTAGCAGCCTGGATGTCACGCCGGATGGCCGCAAGCATGGTCAGTCCGCCAGGTCGGCGTACAGCGCTGTGCTCAGATACCGCTCGCCAAAGTCGGGGAGCACCACAACGATGAGCTTGCCTGCGTTCTCGGGCCGCCGGGCCACCTGGAGGGCGGCTGCCAGGGCTGCGCCGGAGGAGATCCCGGCCAGCAGCCCTTCCTCCGTGGCGAGCCGCCGGGCCAGGGTGAGCGATTCCTCGTTGCTGACGGTGATGATTTCGTCGACCAGATCCTCGTCGAGCACGGGCGGGACGAACCCGGCGCCAAGCCCCTGGATCGGATGCGGCCCCTTCTTGCCGCCGGACAGGACCGGTGACGCGGCGGGCTCGACCGCGACGATCTGTACCGAGGGCTTGCGCTGCTTGATGACCTGAGCGACGCCGGTGATGGTCCCGCCTGTTCCGACGCCGGCCACGAAGATGTCGACCCGGCCATCGGTGTCGCGCCACACTTCCTCAGCGGTGGTTGAGCGGTGGATCGCCGGGTTTGCCGGGTTTTCGAATTGCTGGGGGACGAAATACCGCTGGTCGGATTTCGCCAGTTCCTCGGCCTTCGCGATCGCGCCCGGCATGCCGTCAGCGCCCGGCGTCAAGATGATTTCGGCGCCGTAGGCGCGCAGCAGCATCCGCCGCTCGACGCTCATCGTCTCGGGCATGGTCAGCACGCATCGGTAGCCGCGCGCCGCGCACACCATGGCCAGGGCGATCCCCGTGTTCCCGCTCGTCGGCTCGAGGATGATCGTGTCAGGCTTGATCAATCCCGCCTTTTCGGCCGCGTCGATCATCGCGACCCCGATGCGGTCCTTCACGCTGTTGCCGGGGTTGAAAAATTCCAGCTTGGCAACGACATCGGCGACAGCGCCTTCGGTGACCCGCCGCAGCCGCACCAGCGGCGTATTTCCGACTACCTGCGTGACGTCTTCGGCAATGCTCATCTGATTTCCTCAACGATGTCGGAACATGGCGTCGCGGCCTGCCGGCGGATGCCGATGTTGGTTGCGGACTCGGATGCGGCCCGGCTCGGTGTAGACAAATCGATCATTGCTGGTTGATCTTCCTGAATGGCTTGGGGGTAGCGCCCGATGTGGTCCCCCCGGCGAACCGGTGATGCTGCCGCGTCTGGCGCTACACGTTCTTGAGCGTTGGAAGGCGTCAGGAAATCAACAACAACAACAGCCCATGGTGGGGCGGCGCGTAAGGACGAAGCGCGGCTGTGTGGCCTGTTGCATAGCCCCACTATAAGACATTCGCCCTGCATGGCCATCTGGCTCATCTGCGCCGTGCCTCGTTCCGGAGCGATACCCGTTTAACGCGTCAACCGGCCGACGCGCTTGGATAATCCCTGGACCCGGGTGGGTCGTGCGAAGGGTCATCGCCGGTGGATGCGCGGCATCGGGCCGGACTCAAACACCACGTCGGCGCATATGCTGGCGCGCGGTGGCCGGCGCTCGCATCGATCAGGTTGGCAGGCCGTACTTTTCGGCATCGGAGCGGTAGCGGTCCACCCACTCATCGGAGCGCTGGTCGGCCTGGCGCTCCAGCACGGGCTGGGGAGCCAGTTGCGGGTCTAACCCGAGTGCTTCGAGGATGGATCCCACCACCTGGGTCAGGTTGCGCCACAACACCGGATACGAGATGTCCATTGGGGTGATGTCTTCTTCGGCGAACCAGTTTCGCCATCCCTCTTCCTGAGCGCGCAGCATGGTGACGACGTGGGCGATCGCGCCGGCGTGGTAGGTCGCGCGAGCGTCTCGTACCGGGTCGGGTCTACCCCGCCAGACCCGCGTCTGCACCGCGCGCCAAAACGACACCGCTTGGGAAATCACGTCGGGCCGGTAGACGTGAATCAGCAGTGGCCGCTCGCCCACCACGTCGGTGATCGCGGCCAGCAGGCCATCGCCGCTGCGGTCCGGCAGGTTCTTCGCGCGGTCCAGGAGCAACGGTGTCTGGTTCCACATGAGTTTGCCGCCCCACACCCCGTTCGGCGTCCTTCCGACGGTGCGGATGTAGCTGCGCCAGATCTCGGGCGGCGCGAGGTCAGGCGTCCCGGCGTCTATCGGATCGAGCAGGTTCAGGATCGACTCGTCGTCGATCCCGGCGAACCACTCGCGCGGCTGCGGGGACTGACTGGTGGACGGTAGGTACTGGAAGAACTCCTGGGGCTCGCCGGCCACTCCGGTTGCGCGCAACGATTCGACCAGCAGCGTGCTGCCGCTCCGCTGCGACGCCAACACCAGATATGACGACGGCCTCTTTGTCACCTGCAGAGTCTAACCAGATTTTCAAATCTCAATCGGGGAAACACGATTAGGGTCAGCATGAACGAAAGTCTTGCGTTGGACCGGTTTTACCCGCAGGCAGGACGGCGCGGCGCTGCACGGGAATGTAAAGATTCAAGTGTTTCAGGGACATTCGCCTCGTGACCGGGGTGTCCCCGCCGACCGAGGCCAGCGGCCGACGTCAGTGTGAGTCCGAGGTCATGCGCGCTGTTGGCGCGTCCTGGTGTTCGTCTGCGGCCTCGCAGACGCACACGTGGGCGCCGTGGCGCCACGGCCCGAACTGGGTACCGCGCCTGCGCAGCAGATGCTGGGCGTAGACCTTGTCGCGTTGGTCCCGCGAGAACGCGAAGTCGAGGTTGACGGGCAGCCCCGCCCAGTCGACCCGGTCAGTGACCGGTTCGTCGGCGGTGGCGCCGTACCTCAGCCGGCACTGCAGAGGGCAGCCGTTCTTGTTGACCCGATCGGGTCCATCACACTCCCGAGCCACGATGGCGTCACTCCTTCAGGTGCGCGACCTTATGGGTGCATCGTGGGACGGAGACGTTTCAGCGGTAAGTGTGCGATGTTTCCGCTGTGTTACGAGTGCGGCGGCGGGTCGGCGTCAGTAGACGTCGCGGTGGTAGCGCTTGTCGGCGCTCAACGATTGGACGTAGTCCTTCGCCGCTTCCGGGTCCAGCTTGCCGAATTCGGCCGCGATCTCGCAGAGCGCCCGATCGACGTCCTTGGCCATCGGATCGGCGGTGCCGCAGACGTACAGCTGGGCGCCGTCCTGCAACCAGCTCCACAGCTGCGCCCCGCGCTTGCGCATCAGGTGCTGCACGTAGACCTTCTGTTGCTGGTCGCGGGAGAACGCCAGGTCCAACTCGGTGAGGAACCCGTCGTCACGCATCTGCTCGAGTTCGTCGCGGTAGTAGAAGTCGGTGGCGGCGTGCTGCTCGCCGAAGAACAGCCAGTTGGGTCCGGTGTGGCCGAGGGCGCGCCGTTCCTGCAGGAAGCCGCGGAACGGCGCGATCCCCGTCCCGGGTCCGATCATGATCATCGGGGTATCCGACTCACTCGGCGGCCGGAAATTGCTGGATTGCTGCAGATACACGGCGACTCGATCGCCGGGGGAGCGGTCGGCGAGGTAGGTCGAACACACCCCGCGGCGCGCGACGCCCTGAAAGTTGTAGCGCACCGGGGAGACGGTCAGGTGGACTTCGCCGGGGCACTCCTTGGGGCTCGACGAGATCGAATAGAGCCGGGGCTGAAGGCGTTTGAGCACCCGCAGCCACTCGTGGGCCGATGCGGAGACGGGCAGCTTCGCCAGCAGGTCGATGGACTGGCGCCCCCACGTCCAATCCGCCAGTGCGCGTTTGTTTTCCGGCTTCAGCAGTTCCGCGAGTGTCGAGTCGCCGGTGCGCTCCTGCACGAAGCGCACCAGATCCCGGCTGATGTGGGCGATCTCGATGCGCTCGGTGAGCGCGGAGCGCAGCGACATCAGGCCGTGCTCGCCGACCTCGACCGGGGTCTGCCCGTTGAGTCCGGTGACCGACAGCCATTCGTCGACCAGCTCGTCGCTGTTGCGCGGCCACACGCCGAGCGCGTCACCCGCCTCATACGTCACCGATTCTTCCGGCATGTCGAAAACCAGGTGCCGCACGTCTTTTGTCGATTGCGGCTGGCTCAACACGGTGTTGCGGACCATGCCGGTGATCAGCGGGTGCTTCTTGCTGTACGTGGAGGTTGCGGGCGCGCCGGGGCGAGACGGCGCCGCAACCGTGGAGGTGCGGGCCGGCGCGGTCGCGCTCCCGTCCCCGCCGACCGAGGTGGGCGTGCGGGTGAGGGCTTCGATGACGTCGCCCACCCACTTCGCCGCCGTGTCGTCGTAATCGGGTTCGCAGTCCACCCGGTCGGTGATGCGGGTGGCTCCGAGCTCGGCGAGGCGGGCGTCGAGCTTGCGGCCGTGGCCGCAGAAATCGTCATAGTTGGAATCGCCCAGGGCCAGGACGGCGTAGCGGGTGTTGGTGAATCGCGGTGCGCCTTCGGACGTCAGCGCCCGCCAGAGGCCGGCGCCGTTGTCGGGCGCGTCGCCGTCGCCGGTGGTGCTGGTGATCAGCAGCACTTCTCGCGTCGTCGTCAACTGCGCGGGCGGGAAGTCATCCATGCTGTGCAGCGCGACCGGGAGCTCGGCGGCGCCCAACCGGGCGGCGATCTCGCCGGCGAGCTCCTCGGCGTTGCCGGTCTGCGACGCCCACAGCACCACGACGGGAGCGCGCTCGGCGACGGGGGTGGCGTCGGCGGGCGGGGCGGGCGGTTGTTGGACGGCGGGCATCGGGGCGTGTTGCGGCGCCTCGGGCAGCGCGACCGGTTGGGGTCCGTCGATGCGCGAGAACAACCCGGCCAGCAGGCCGTCCACCCACAGCCGGGTGCCGGTGTCGAACGGCGCGCTCGGCGGCAGGGTGGGTACCCCGCCGGCGCGGCGACCGGCCTCGGAGCGAAGCCCGGAGAGCATGCCGGACAGATATGAGCGGCCAACCTCGGTGAATTCGGGCTTGGGTTGCGTTGTCACACCCAGCAATTCGCCGAGAGCGTCGACTTGTGACACGCTGATTTCTCGTACCTCCGTGGGTGCGGATTCTGGTGTGCCGGTGGCCGCCGGCATCTCGGTGTCCGGATCGGGTTGCGCGACGGCGACTTTCGTCAGCGTCACCGCGCACGCCTTGAATTCCGGTTGGCTCGAGATGGGATCGACGGCGTCGTTGGTCACGGCGTTGATGGACAGGTATTCGCCGAAGGCGTCGTTCCAGTGGAACGGAGCGAAGCAGTTCCCGGGCCGCACCCGGTCACTGATGACGGCGGGCAGCACGGCGCGGCCGCGGCGGGACGCGATCTCGATCTGGTCGTCGTCGGCGACGTGCAGGCGGGCGGCGTCGTCGGGGTGGATCTCGACGAACGGCTTCGGATTGAGTTTGTTGAGTTTGGCGACCTTGCCGGTCTTGGTCATGGTGTGCCATTGATGCGGCAGCCGGCCGGTGTTCAGCAGGAACGGGTAGTCGTCGTCGGGCATTTCGTCGGGCAGCAGGTGCGGGCGGGCGAAGAACGACGCTCGGCCCGTCGGCGTCGGGAAGGCCAATCGGGGCACGCTGCCGTCCTCGCGGACCAGCTGTGTCTGGCTGACACCGTCGTTGAGGTAGCGGATCGGGTTGCGGTCGCCCTCGCCGTCCGGCGCGCACGGCCACTGCAGCGGGCTGCGGCGCAGCCGCTCGTAGCTGACGCCGCGCAGGTCATAGCCGGTCTTCGGGTTCGAGAACCGCTTGATCTCTTCGAAGACTTCCTCGGCGCAGGTGTAACTGAACGCCTCCGAAAAGCCCATCTCGCAGGCGATCCGGGCGATGATCTGCCAGTCGGGCAACGCGTGGCCCGGCGCCGCAACCGCCGGCTGAAACAGCGTCATGTTGCGCTCGGAATTGACCATGACCCCTTCGGACTCCGTCCACAGGGTCGCCGGCAACAACACATCGGCGTATTCGTTGGTCTCGGTCTCCAAGAACGCGTCCTGGGCCACCACCAATTCGGCGCGCTCCAGGCCGGCCAGCACCGTCTTCCGATTGGCAACGGAGGCAACGGGGTTGGTGCAGATTATCCAGCACGCCTTGATCTGCCCGTCGGCCATCCGGGAGAACATGTCGATGGTGCCGCTGCCGACGTCGGTGCGCAGCGTTCCGCGGGGAATGCCCCACAGGTTTTCGACGAACTCTCGGTCGTCGTCCGATAGCACCGAACGCTGACCGGGCAATCCCGGCCCCATGTAACCCATCTCGCGACCGCCCATGGCGTTGGGTTGGCCGGTGAGCGAGAAGGGGCCGCTGCCCGGCTTGCAGATCGCGCCGGTCGCGAGGTGCAGGTTGCAGATCGCGTTGGTGTTCCAGGTGCCGTGCGTGCTCTGGTTGAGGCCCATGGTCCAGCAGCTCATGAAATTGCCGGCCTCGCCGATCATTTGAGCCGCGGCGCGGATGTCTGCTTCCGGGATTCCGGTCACCACGCTGACCATGTCGGGGGTGTACTGCTCCAGGAAGCTGGGCATCACCTCCCAGCCCTCGGTGAATTCGGCGATGAAATCGGGGTCGGTGTGGCCGTTCTCGACGATCAGGTGCAACAACCCGTTGAGCAGCGCCAGATCCGATCCCGGCGCGATCTGGAGAAAGAGGTCGGCCTTCTCGGCGGTTGCGGTGCGGCGCGGGTCGACGACGATCAGCTTCGCGCCCGCCTTGACCCGGTCCATCATCCGCAAGAACAGGATGGGATGGCAGTCGGCCATATTGGCGCCGATGACGAAGAACACGTCGGCACGATCGAAGTCCTGGTATGACCCGGGTGGGCCGTCCGCGCCCAGCGAGAGCTTGTAACCAGAACCCGCGCTGGCCATGCACAGCCGTGAGTTCGACTCGATCTGGTTGGTGCCGATGAAGCCCTTGGTCAGCTTGTTCGCCAGGTACTGCGCCTCGATGGACATCTGGCCGGACACGTACATCGCGAAGGCGTCCGGGCCGTGTTCGTCGATGATCGCGCGTAACCGATTCGCGCACTGGGCGATCGCCTGATCCATGTCGATGGGCTCGAGCGGCTCACCGCGGTCGGCCCGCACCTGCGCCGACTCCACCCGGCCCGGCGCGCCGAGCATGTCGGCAGTGGTGGCGCCCTTGGTGCACAACCGGCCGAAGTTGGCCGGATGTTCTTTCCTCCCAATCGACTTGGCAACGTGATCGCGGCCCGTTTTCGGGTCCGTTGTGATCTGCAACACCATGCCGCAACCGACGCCGCAATACGCGCACATGGTGTTCACGGCGTTCTCCGGCGCCATGGACTCCCTGGTCACGCTTACGTCCCTTCGGTCGAGTGCGTACGAGTTAGCTCCGCATCGGGTGAGTTCATTGTGGAGCAGGCATGTTTCGGCATCGCTGCTCGAAATTTCCCCCGGTTTACTTCTTCCTCTCAACGGCGGGTGCACCGATGTGAAATTGCCGGGGAATTCGCGGCCTCAGAAGGCGTTACCGCAGGTCACCGTTGACCGGCCGTCCCGCTTGAGGTTACGCAGGACGGCCCGCGAAACGCTTCTCAGAAGGGGGTTTTTGACCAAACCGATGGGACATTCACAGTCTTCGCTAAGCTCACCGCGTGCGTCAGCTCATTGTGATCTGTCTGGTTTTGCTGGCCTCGGGCTGCGGCTGGAAGCCGGCCGCGCCCCCGCAGGCCCGGCCGGACACCTGCAAGGACTCCGACGGGCCAACGGCCGACACCGTGCGCCGGGCGATCACCGCGGTTCCCATCGCCATCCCCGGCACCATCTGGGTCGAGATGGGCCGCGGGCACACCCGAAACTGCCGGTTGCATTGGGTGCAGATCATTCCGACGATCGCCAGCGAATCCAGTCCACAGCAACTGCTCTTCTTCGACCACAACAGGCCGCTGGGGAGCCCCACGCCCAACCCGAAGCCGTACACGACGGTGCTACCGCCCTCGGATGACACCGTCACCGTTCAATACCAGTGGCAGAAGGCAAATGATCAGCTGTGCTGTCCCACCGGGATCGGAACCGTCAAGTTCCGGATCGGCTCGGACGGCAAGCTGCAAACCCTGGGCAAGGTTCCGAACCAATAACGTGTCACGCCAACGGCTTTCCCCGCCGGTTCGCCGGCTGTGTCGGGGCGGCCCGTGGATCCGTGAACGGCCGCGTCAGCTCGTGAGGGCCTCTTCCAGGTTCTCCGGGTGCAGCATCTCGACGTAACGCAGCCGCTCCGGGACCCCGAAACCGTCGACGAGCGTCTCGGCGTGCGGGCGCAGCGCGCGGCAACGGTCGTTGATTCCCCGCGTGACCGCCTTCGCGCGCTCGGTGGACAGGTACCGGTGCTCGATGTACCACGCCTTGTCATCCTCGATGACCGACAGCGCGTACAGGTCGCACAGGATGCCGAGTAGTTCGCGGGCCTTCTCGTCGGGGCACGCGTCGATTCCGGCGACGAACGCCTCCAAGATGACCCGGTCGATGTGCGCGCTGGCCGCATGTAACACGTGATCCTGCACGGAGTTGAATGCGTCGAATGCCGACATCTCTTTGGATTTGGCCTGCAGCCTGCGGGCCACCGAGGCCAGCAGATACTCCTCGCGGTCCTCGAACATCGTGATCTGCGTGCCGCGGTTGAACAGGCTGCCCTCTTCCTCGCTGTCTTGCCGGGCATCCACGATCGTCTGGATAATCGCCTCTGCCGCAGTGCGTTTGACAACGCGTTCGCCCACGGTACTGGCCGCGAAGCGCACCCATTCGACCGGACTCATGCTCTTGATGTCGTCGGCGTAGGCCGTGAGCAGTTCCTTGGCCACCAATTGGGTCAGCACGTGGTTGTCACCCTCGAAGGTGGTGAAAACGTCTGTGTCGCCCCGCAGCCCGATCAGCCTGTTCTCGGCCATGTAGCCCGCGCCGCCGCACGCTTCGCGTGACTCCTGGATGGCCCGGCTGGCATGCCAGGTGTTGGCCGCCTTCAACCCGGCGGCGCGCGCTTCGAGTTCGCGTTGTTCGTCGGCGTCGGGTGCGTCCGCGCTTTGGACGTCGTGACATTTGCCGACCAGTTCGTTCTGCGCGAACTGCAGCGCATAGGACTTCGCGATCAACGGAAACAGTCGCCGCTGGTGCACCAGGTAGTCCATGATCAGCACTTCGGACCCGTCATCGGGCGCGGTGAACTGCCTGCGCTGCAAGGCATATCGGGTGGCGATATCCAGGGCCACCCGCCCGGCGGCACCGGCGCTGCCGCCGACGGTGATCCGGCCGCGGACCAGGGTGCCCAGCATGGTGAAGAACCGGCGGTTCGGGTTGTCGATCGGCGAACTGTAGGTGCCGTCGGCCGCGACGTCGCCGTACTTGTTCAGCAGGTTGACCCGGGGGACCCGGACATGGTCAAAGATGATGCGGCCGTTGTCGACACCGGGCAGTCCGCCCTTGTATTCGCAGTCCGACGTGGTGACGCCCGGCAGGTCGTTGCCGTCCTCATCGCGGATCGGGACCAGCACGCAGTGCACGCCGTGGTTGACCGGCTTGCCGTCCTCGTGGGTGATCAGTTGGGCGAAAACCGCTGCCATGGTTGCGGTTTCGGCGGCCCCGCCGATGTAGTCCTTGCGGGCCGACGGGGTGGGGGAGTTGATGACGAACTCTTCGGTCTCGGGGTCGTAGGTCGCGGTGGTCTCCAGCGACTGCACGTCGCTGCCGTGCCCGGTCTCGGTCATGGCGAAACAGCCGCGCAGCTCGAGGCTGATGATCTTGGGCACGTAGAGCTCGTGGTGGCGCTCGGTGCCCAGGTTCTCCACGGCGCCGCCGAACAGCCCCCACTGCACCCCGGCCTTCACCATCAGCGACAGGTCCGACATCGCCAGCATCTCGATCATGGTGATCGCCGCGCCCACGTCACCGGTGCCGCCGTGTTCTTTGCGGAAACTGTCGGCGGCCGCGCCGAACGCAGCCATGATCCTCATCTGCTCCGCGACCTTGGTGCGGGCGATCACGGTGTTGGGGGTGTAGTGCGGGCGGAACAGATCCTCGGTGAGCGTGGCTCGCATCCGGTTTCTCACATCGCGCCAACGCCCGTCCAGTGCGTTGCGCAGATATTCGGCAGTGCTAGTCGTTTCAGGCGCCATAAGCCGACAGTAATGGGCGGTTCCCGCCGCGGCGAACAACGACGAAGGTTCATGTCGCCGGACGAAATCCCGCGGCGGCCGCCCACCCGCGGCGCCCGGCCGCGCATGCGGCTCAGCCTTGGCGGCGAGGGCCTTCCTGCGGCCCGCGATCGGGGGAGGGGGCGCGGCTTTCGCCGCGCGGTGACCGCAGCCGATACAGCGTGAACCCGGCGGCGATCACGCCGAACAGCACGAGCATCCCCATGTCGAACACCCACCAGCCGCTGTAGTGCGTCCAGGTCAGGGCGTCGGCCGCCAGCGGATCGACCCTGCGCAGGTTCGCGGTGGACGCCGTGGCCGCGAAACCCCACTGGGCCGGGACGAACCAGCTGATCTGCTGCAGGCCCCACATGCTCACCAGCTGCGCCAGGCTCCCGTTGAACAACGCAGCTGCCAGGATCACCGGGACCACCAGCGGCAGGACCTCGCGCGCGGACTTCCCCAGCGACGAGAGCGCCAGTCCGATGACCGCCGACACGATCGCGGTGACGGCCACGCTCACGTAGAGCTCGACCGTGGCGTCGTGCAGCAGGACCGCGCTGGGTCCCGGCCCGCCCTTGACCGCGATCACGATCGCGACCACGACGACCGTCCAGATGGCCGCGGCCAGGCCGTACACCGTGATCTTGGCGGTCAGGTACGCCGGCGCCGTGAGGCCGACCTCCTGCTCGCGCCGGAAGACGCGGTGTTCGCACACCAACGCGCGGATGGTCAGCGCCGTGCCGATGATCACCGCGGCGACGTTGAAGGCGGCCAGCAGCTCGATGGCCTCGTGCGGGTTGGTGTCGGTGGGGCCGGGCCTGGTCAGGCCCGAATCCCCCGGAATCAGCAACGCCAGCCCGGCCAGGACGAACGGCAGGACCGCCAGGAAGGCGAAGTAGAGGCGGTCGCCGAGCAGCAGGCGAACCTCGCGCCGGGCCAGCAACCGGATCTGCCGAGCCCTGGGCAGGGCGGGCGGCGGTGGCCATGGTGCCGCGACTTCCGGGGAAGCGGTCGGTGCCGACGTCGGCGGGCGGCTGCGGAACGCGCGGTGGGCTCCGTCGGGGTCGGCGCCGACCTGCGCGAGGACCCTGTTCCAGTCGGTGGTGCCCAGCGCGGATTCGACCTGCAGGGGCGTCCCCAGGTACGCCATCTGGCCGGTGCCGGTGAGCACCAACACCTGGTCGCAGACGTTGACGTCGGTGAGCGACGTGGACGACGAGATCGCGACCACCACGGCGCAGCCGACGTCTGCCTGGCGCCGCAGGACCGCCATGACGTGGCGTTGTTGCGCCGCATCGAGTCCGGCGGTGGGCTCGTCGACCACGAGCAGGCTGGGCCGGGTGACGAGCTCGACCGCCAGGGCGGCGCACCGGCGCACCTCGGAGGGGAGCTTGCGGATTCGGGTGTCCCGGTGGGGCGCCAGCTCGAGCTCGTCGAGGACTTGGCCGACGACGCGGTCGCGCTGCTCGGGCAGGGTGTCCGGGGGCAGGCGCAGCTCGGCGGCGTAGTCGAGGACTTGCGCGACGGTGAGCTGGCGGTGCAGGCGGTCGTTGCGCGGGACCACCCCGATGCGGGTCCGCATGACCTCAGGCTCGGCGTGGACGTCGTGTCCGTCCACCGTGACGCGCCCGGCGGTGGGTGCGCGCGCGCCGGCCAGCAGCGCCAGCAGCGCGGAATTACGCGCGGCCGACGGCCCGATGATCGCGGTCATGGTGCCGGGGCGGGCGGTGAACGAGATGCCCGACAGCGTCTGGTGCCCGTCGACCGTCAGCCCCAGCCGGTAGGCCGTCGCCCCGGTGGTGCGCGACGCCGTCTGCAGCGGCAGGCGATAGGTGGAGTCGGCTTCCTCGGTGCGGAACGAGGGGCGCTGGGCGCGCAGCTTGCTGGTCACCATGCGCTCGATCAGGCTCGGGTCCTTTTGTTGCTCCTGTTCCGCGGGCGGCGGAAGCGGTGGCCGAGCCGGGGGCGGCGGGGGCGGTGGAACCGCGGTCGGTGGCGGCGGGTAGGGCTGGGGCGGCCGCTGGGCCGGCGGCGGTGGCGGCGCCACTGCGGGCATGCGCCGGGTGGCGCTCTGGGTGGGCACCCGGGGGTCGGGCTCGTTCGGGCGACCCGGCTGCGGCGCGCCCTGCGGAACCGGCGGGTGTCCCGGTGGGGCGGGCGAGGGCGCGGTGTGAAAGACCAGCCGGGGCCCGCGCTGGGGATCCCCGATGCTGATGGCCAGACCGTCGTGGACCTCGACGGTCGGCATCCGGGTTGCGTTGACGAAAATGCCGCGGCGGCTCAGATCGATGGCCACCCAGACGGTTCCGGTGAACCGCACGATCACGTCCACCCGCGGTGCCGGGGGCGGTTGCGGCGGGTTGCCGAGACGCTCCAGCGGGATGTCACAACCCGGGCCGTAACCCACGATCACGTCGCGGCCTGGGGTGAACACATACCTCGTCGGTCCGGCCCATACGGTCAGCGAGGCCGGAAGGGCCGAAGCCTCGGTCGGCATGGCCGCCACCTTTCGTCACCGGTCAGCTCATTCGGTCTCGCCTGCGGGACTGCCCGCCCGTCAGGCGCCGGTCACCGCGCTCGCTTAAGTGTCTACCCCTGGTCGAGCGCCATCCAGCGTCGCGTCGTTCACAGCGGGTTGCGCCGGCCCGCCAGCGAGGTGGCCAGCGACGCGTCGTCGAGCAGCCGGCGCAGCACGTCGACCGCTTGCATCAGCACCTGACGGTCCGCGGAGTCGAGCAGCGCCAACTGCGGTTCGATCGCCGCGGCGCGGTCGGCCCGGACCGCGTTGAGCGTGCGCCTGCCCTCGGCCGTGATCCGGATCCGGACCGCACGCGCATCGCCCGGGTCGACCATACGGGTGACCAGGCCGGCCTCTTCGAGCCGGCGCACCTGCGTGGTCATCGTCGGTTGCGAGCAATGATCGACGGCGGCCAGGTCACCGATTCGGGCTTCCCCGTGGGCTTCGATGGTGGCCAGCAGCCTGGCCTGCGCTGCGGGCAAGGGCATCTGGATGCGCTGAGTGGCCAGCCGGTTGAGCCGCGCGACCACGGCGAGCAGATCGGCTCCCAGCCCCTGCGCTCCCTCGAGCTTTGCGGTATCGACGACATTGTCCATGTATCCATGGTTGCATAGCTTTGCTAAGCGAGGCCGAAACGACGACGCGTTTCGGTTCAGCCAGTGACGCCATGTGATACGGGAGTTAGTGCTGAGGGCTGGCAGAATCGATGAGGTGACTCCCCCTGGCCGCGCCCGTTTGCGGAAACGGGCTGGCCCCCTGCGACCGTCCGAGTTGGCGCAGGCGTCTGTGATGGGGGCGCTCTGCGCGGTCATCGCGATCATCGCCACGGTCATCCCGTTCGCTCAGGGGTTGGCCTTGCTGGGCACGGTACCCATGGCGCTATTGGCCTACCGGTACCGCCTTCGAGTACTTGTCGCCGCCACGGTTGCCGGTGGAATAATCACTTTTCTCATCGCAGGCATGGGAAGTCTCGTCGCGGTCCTCAACTGTGCCTACATCGGCGGCTTGACCGGATTCGTCAAACGCAAGCGGCGTGGCACGCCGACTGTGGTCGTCTCGTCTTTCGTCGCCGGAGTCGCGATCGCCGGCGTAACCGTCGCGATGCTGGCGGTGTTAACTCGGTTGCGACACTTGATCTTTCAGGTGATGACCGCGAACGTGGATGGCGCCGCATCGTTCTTGGTGCGGCTGCATCTGCAAGCTGTCGCCGCTGATGTACAGCGGGTTTTTGCCTACGGGTTGCACTACTGGGTGTGGTTGATGCTCGGCTACGTCATCTACGGAGTCATGATCTCATCGTTGATCGGCTGGTGGGTTCTGTCCCGGCTGTTGGAGCGCATGCACAGCATTCCCGATGTGCACAAACTGGATATGGCGGAAGGCGCCGGGGAGTCGGATGACCCGATCGGTCCGGTGCCTGTCCAGCTGGTCGACGTGCGGTTTCGTTACCCCGGCGCCAGCCAAGACGCCTTGCGTGAAATCAACCTGAACCTGGAGGCCGGCGAACACGTCGCGGTAATTGGCGCCAATGGTTCCGGGAAAACCACCTTGACGCTGATCCTGGCGGGCCGGCAGCCGACGTCGGGCGCCGTGCACCGCCCCGGCGCAGTGGGCCTGGGTATGGTCGGCGGCACGTCGCTGGTGCTCCAGCACCCGCAGACCCAGGTACTGGGCACCAGAGTTGCCGACGATGTGGTGTGGGGCCTGCCGCCGGGCACAAAGGTTGATGTGGATAAGTTGCTGGGCGAGGTCGGTCTTGCAGGATTCGGGGAACGCGACACCGGAAGCCTGTCTGGCGGGGAGCTGCAGCGTCTTGCGTTGGCCGCGGCAATCGCGCGAGAGCCATCACTGTTGATTGCCGACGAGTTCACCAGCATGATCGACCAGCCGGGCCGCGAACTTCTACTGGACGTGCTGTCCGCTCTTCCCGAGCGGCACCGAACCGCCCTGGTGCACATCACGCACTTTGACAACGAGGCTGCATCTGCGGATCGCACGGTCGACCTCAGCGGCTCGTCCGATAACACTGGCATGGTCGAGATCGCGCCGGCGCCAGTGCCGACCGTGGCCGTTGATCCAAGCTCGAGCCATGCCGTGATTGAAGTAGTCGGTGTCGGACACGAATACAACCGAGGTACTCCCTGGGCTAAGACCGCGCTGCGCGATATCACCTTCACGGTGGAACAGGGCGACGGGCTGTTGATCCACGGCGGCAATGGATCTGGCAAGTCGACGCTGGCGTGGATCATGGCCGGACTAACGGTGCCCACGACCGGCGCTTGTCTCATCGACGGCGAACCCGCCCACGCCCACGTCGGCGCCGTGGGCTTGTCGTTCCAGACCGCGAGGCTCCAGTTGATGCGCAGCCACGTGAACCTGGAACTGGCATCAGTGGCCGGCTTTTCATCGCGGGACCACGATCGGGTGGCCGCGGCTCTGGAGGCAGTAGGACTGGATCCCGCCTTGGGGAGTCGGCGTGTCGATCAACTCAGCGGTGGACAAATGCGCCGTGTAGTGCTGGCGGGGCTGTTGGCGTGTTCGCCTCGGGTGCTGATTCTCGATGAACCCCTGGCCGGGTTAGACGCCGCCAGTCAGCGTGGCTTGCTGCGAGTGCTCGCGCGCCTTCGCCGGAGAGGTCTGACGCTAGTGGTCATATCGCATGATTTCGTCGGGTTAAGTGAGGTTTGCCCACGAACCATCCATCTCAATAAGGGTGCACTGGAAACGGTTTCGACGACGGCCACGGCGGGCGGCCGCGCGTGAACACAACTGCTACTGCAGCGACCAGCTCGACTCGGCGCCGTTCCAGATCGGTCGTGATGCTGGTCCCGGTACCCGGTGATTCGGTTATCCACGATTTATGGGCCGGTACCAAACTGCTGGTTGTCTTTGGCGTTTCTGTGCTGCTGACGTTCTATCCGGGATGGGTCACAATCGGATTGGTGACCACGTTGCTGGCGGCAGCAGTGCGCATGGCGCGCATTCCACGTGGTGCGGTGCCGTCGATTCCCCGATGGCTCTGGGCGCTTCTCGTGTTGGGCTTCGTGACTGCGGCGCTGGCTGGCGGTGCTCCCACGATCACGGCGGGCGGCTTGAACGTCGGCCTCGGTGGAGCGTTGAACTTTCTAAGGATCACCGCGCTTTCGGTCGTACTGCTGGGCCTGGGAGCGATGGTGTCGTGGACGACTAACGTTGCCGAAATCGCGCCTGCTGTGGCGACACTCGGCAGGCCGCTAAAACTTCTGCGCATCCCGGTTGACGAGTGGGCGGTGGCATTAGCCCTTGCGCTGCGGGCCTTTCCGATGTTGCTCGACGAATTTCACGTGCTCTATGCCGCTCGTCTGCTGCGGCCCAACCGAATACCACAAGGGCGTAAGGCGCGGGTTCGGCAGCAGAGTCGGGGGATGATTGACCTGATGGCTGCTGCCATCGTCGTGAGTCTGCGCCGGGCTGACGAGATGGGCGATGCAATTACTGCCCGGGGCGGGATCGGGCAGCTATCCGCTAGCCCGGCACGGCCGAGACTGGCGGACTGGTTGACACTGGTGATCTCTGCTTTGGTCGGGGGCGCCGGAGCTGCGATCGAGACCCTGATGATGCACACGGGTTGATCCAGGGTGAGGCCTTGGCGCTGCGTGAGCAGATGACCGTTCGGCGCCGCGCCGCGACCGGCTGCTTCATAATCAGCTGATCCGGCCACAGGAGGGGCACTTGCCAGCCACGCCGATCAGCCTGATGGGGCAGATGCTCCGGCGGCGCCCGGTAGTGGGTGCACACGTCGCACACGGGGCCGCCGACCACCTCAAGCGCGGTATCGGAACCTTCCAGCTGACCATGTTCGGGGTCGGCTCGACGATCGGCACCGGCATCTTCTTCGTCATGTCGCAGGCCGTCCCCGAGGCCGGCCCGGGGGTGATCGTCTCCTTCCTCCTCGCCGGCATCGCCGCCGGCCTCGCGGCCCTCTGCTACGCCGAATTGGCGTCGGCGGTGCCGGTCTCGGGATCGTCGTATTCCTACGCGTACACCACCCTGGGGGAGGTCGTGGCCGTGGCCGTGGCGGCCTGCCTGCTCCTGGAATATGGCGTGGCGACCGCCGCGGTCGCGGTCAACTGGAGCGGCTACCTGAACAAGCTGCTGAGCAACGTCCTGGGATTTCAGCTGCCGCAAGCCATCTCGGCCGCGCCGTGGGATGCGCAACCCGGCTATCTGAATGTGCCCGCGGTCGTGTTGATCGTGATGTGTGCGCTGCTGCTCGTCCGCGGCGCCAGCGAATCGGCCAGGGTCAACGCGATCATGGTGATGATCAAACTCGGTGTGCTCGTCGTCTTCGGTGTCGTCGCTTTCACGGCTTTCGACGTGAGCCATCTGCGTGACTTCGCGCCCTTCGGTGTTTCCGGTATCGGGTCGGCGGCCGGCACCATCTTCTTCTCCTACATCGGCCTGGACGCGGTGTCCACCGCGGGTGACGAGGTGAAGAACCCGCAGAAGACCATGCCGCGCGCGCTGATCGGCGCTTTGCTGACGGTCACCGGCGTCTACGTCTTCGTGGCGCTGGCCGCGTTGGGGACACAGCCCTGGCAGAACTTCGCCGGCCAGCAGGAAGCCGGGCTCGCGACGATCCTTGACAACGTCACGCATGGCGGCTGGGCCGGCACCATTCTGGCTGCCGGCGCGGTCATTTCGATCTTCAGCGTCACACTGGTCACCATGTACGGGCTGACCCGCATCCTGTTCGCCATGGGCCGTGACGGGCTGCTGCCCGCGAGGTTCGCGACGGTGAACGCGCGCACCATGACACCGGTGAACAACACGGTGATCGTCGCCATCGTGGCCTCGGCCCTGGCCGCCTTCATTCCGCTGCAAAAGCTCGCGGACATGGTGTCGATCGGCACGCTCACCGCGTTCGTCGTCGTCTCCGTCGGGGTGATCGTGTTGCGGGTGCGCGAGCCCGACCTGCCACGGGGATTCAAGGTGCCGGGTTATCCCGTCACGCCGGTCCTTTCGGTGGCGGCCTGCGGGTACATCCTGGCGAGTTTGCACTGGTACACCTGGATCGCGTTCGGCGGCTGGGTGTCACTGGCGCTGGTCTTTTATTTCGTCTGGGGCCGCCACCACAGCGCGCTCAACGAGAACACCGTCGAGCGGTCATCGGAAGCGAGGCCCGGTGAATAGGTTTCACTGGCGCGCGGCGGCGTAGTTGGCCGCCGCCTGAGCCCGCTGTAGGGTCGTCGCGACATCACCGCGGCCCAAGAACATTTCGTCGAAGTACGGCTGCAAGGCATCGTTGCCGGCGGCAAACCCCGCACCGCCGGGGGCCGCGATGCGCGGACCGTTCAGCACGGCGAAGAAGGGCGTGACGTCCACACCCTTGTTGGCCCAGTACCGGAAGTACACAGGCTGCGCCGAGGACACCGCCGGGATGGCCGCACCGTAGCGGCCCAGATATTCGTTGCCCTGCTTGCTGCCCATCCAGGCCAGCACCCGGCGCACCGCGTCGGGATGCTTCGTCGCCGCGTTACCCGCCGCGGCAATGCCGTTGGTGACGCTCACCCGGCCGGCCGGCCCGGCGGGCATCATCGCCAGCCCCCAGTGGAAGCGGGCGTCGCGGGCCACCGGAGCCAGGTTGTAGGTGCCGGACTGAAACAGCGCCATCCTGCCGGCCAGGAACTGGTTGCGGGAGAAGTCGCCGTTGTCGTTGGTGTCGGCGGCGGGCGGCGCGACGTGGTCGCGGTTGATCAGGTCGACCAGATACCGAAAGGCCGCCACGGCAGCGGGGTTGGCGAACGCGAAGGTGTCGCCGCGCTGGAATACGCCGCCCGCCGATCCGATGTAATTCAGGTAGATGCCCTGTGGGTCGTTGGCCGCGTTGTACGCCCACTGCCGCACCCGTCCGGCATCGAAACGCGCTGTGTCACCGCGGTTTCCGTCGGCGTCGACGGTGAGCCTGCCCAGCAGCGGTCGCAGGGTGTCGCCGCCGTCGGGGCTCCACCGCAAGGTGTCCAGGTCGGCGGGCGCGACGCCGGCCGCCGCGAGCAGGTCCGCGTTGTAGTACAAGGCGATTCCCGCATCGGTCAGCTGCGGCACGCCCCACAGCGTGCCGTTGCGGGTGAATTGCTCGACGACCGGACGCTCCCAATCCGCGGCGGCGTGGGGCCCCAGCACTTCGCCCATGTTCAACAGGCGGCCGCTGTCGGCGTACGCCGCCAGGTAGGCGTTGGACAGCCAGAAGATGTCGTCGGCGCTGCCGCCGGCCACATCGGTGCGCAGGGTGTTGAAGTAGGTCGAGTAGGCCACCAGGTTCAGGTGCACGTCGATGTCGGGGTGCGCGCGGGTGAAGGCCTGGAACGATTCTCGATAGGCCGCGCCGATCTGATCGCCCCAGATCCGCACCGTGACGACGGTTTTGCCGCCGTGCGGCCGGCCGGAGTAATCGAGCAGCACCGCCGCCGCGGCCAGCAACACGGCGACGAGTGCGACGGCTCCCGCGACGAGGGTCGAAAAGCGGGGCCGGGTCACTTGAGTCCTGAGACGACGATCGACGCGACGATGTGGCGCTGGAACACGACGAACAGGGCGATCAGCGGGGCGATCGCGACGGTCGTCGCCGCCATCACCAACGTCCACTGGGAGTTGAACCGCGACTGCAGATCCGCGGTCGCGACGGTGAGCACCCGCCACTTGTGCCCGCTGGTGATCACCAACGGCCACATGAAGTTGTTCCACTGCGAGACCACCGTGATCAACGCCAGCGCGGCCAGGACCGGACGACTCGACGGGATCACCACGTGCACGATCACGTCCAACGTGTTGGCCCCGTCCAGACGGGCGGCGTTGATCAAGTCGTTCGGGATGATCCGGAAGTGCTCGCGCAGCAGGAAGATCGCGTACGGCGAGCCGAACATGAAGGGCAGCACCAACGCCCAGAACGTGTTGCGCAGACCGAGCTGGGCCATCATGAGGTACATCGGCACCACGGTGACCGTGCCGGGCACCATCAACGTCGCGATGTACACCCAGAACAGCGCGTCACGCCCGGGGAACCGCAACCGCGCAAAGGCGTATCCCGCGAGCACGGAAAAGGTCAACTGGCCCACCAGGATGACCGCCGTCATCAATGCGGTCACCGCGGCCGCCCGGCCGAATCCCGCTCCGGCGAGGTCGGCGAAATTGGACAGGGTGGGCGGTCGCGGCAGCTGCAACGGGGTGCCGGTGACGAATTGGTGCGCGGAGGTGAACGACGTCATCAATCCGAGGACGAAGGGAGCCAAGGTGATCAACGCACCCAGCGAAAGGCCGGCGTAGATCACCACATTGGCGGGTCGACTAGGTGAGGTCATAGCTGATCCGTCGCCGGAAATACAGATGCTGGACCAGGGTGACGCCGATCAGGATCACGAACAGCACCACGGCCATGACCGACGCCCGGCCGATGGCCGCCGAGCCGAACGCCTCGGCGTAGATGCGATGGGCCACCAGGTCGGTGCTGCCCGCCGGACCGCCGCCGGTCAGCGCGTACACCATGTCGAAAACCTGTGCGGTGCTGACGATCCCGGTCACCAGCACAAAGAATGTCGTCGGGCGCAGCATGGGCATGGTGATACGCCAGAACCGCTGCCACGCGGTGGCGCCGTCGGTGCGTGCGGCGGCATGGATCTCGTCGGGAATGGCCAGCAGTCCCGCCAGGAACGACAACGACACGTAGCCGACGTTGGTCCACACCACCACGGCCGACACGAGCGGCAGTGCGAAGCTGGGATCCGACAACCATTCGATGCTGTGTCCCAGCACGGTGCTCACCGCGCCATCGGTGGGGGCCAGGATCCACCGCCACAGCACCGCGATGGCCAGCGGAGCGCAAATCCACGGCAGCACATACAAGGTGCGAAACAGTCCGGTGCCGGGAAGCTGGCGGGCCAGCATGGTGGCGGCCAGCAGTCCCAGCGCGGTCTGCGCCGGCACCACGATGGCCACGAAGACGATCGTGACGATCAGGGAGTTGCCGAAGCCCGCGTCGGTCAGCACCGAACGCCAATTGGACAGGCCGACGAAGTGCAGCGGGCCGAGCAGATCCCATCGGCACAGGCTCAGCCAGAGCACCACCAGGATGGGCAGCAGCAGAAAGGCGAGCACGCCGAACAGGCTGGGCGCGAGCAACGCGTAGCCCAGCGCGGTGGATCGAGGGTGCGTCCCGCGTGCCGCGCCGGCCATGGGCTTATTAAAGCGGGCGCCGCCGCGGTTTGGGGGGAGCGGCCGTTACGGTGGAGCCGTGACACCGAACCGGGGGATCGATGCCGACTTCCTGGACCTGCCGCGCCACGACCTCGCCGAAGCCGCGCTCTCGGCGGCCAAGGCGGCCGGGGCCACGCACGCCGACCTGCGGGTTCACCGCATCGTCACCGAAATCATCCAGCTGCGCGACGGCGAGCTGGAGACCGCGGTGGTCAACCGTGAGGTGGGCCTGGCGGTGCGAGTGATCGTTGACGGCACCTGGGGATTCGCCTCGCACGCGGAGTTGGTGCCGTCGGTGGCCGCCGAGACCGCCCGCCGCGCGGTGCAGGTGGCCACCACGCTGGCGACGCTGAGCCGCGAGCGCGTCGAGTTGGCGCCCGAACCCGTCTATGCGGACGCGGCCTGGGTGTCGGACTATCGGATCGACCCGTTCGACATCTCGACCACCGACAAGATCGCCGTGCTGGAGGACTACTCCGGACGACTGCTGAGCGCCGACGGCATCAATCACGTGTCGGCGCTGCTGACGGCCGTCAAGGAGCAGACGTTCTACGCCGACACCTTCGGCTCGTCGATCACCCAGCAGCGGGTGCGGGTGCTGCCCTCGCTGGAGGCGGTGACCGTCGACCCCGCGGCCGGCAGTTTCGATTCCATGCGCACGCTGGCGCCGCCGATGGGGCGGGGCTGGGAGGTGCTGGTCGGCGACGAGGTGTGGAATTGGACCGACGAGCTGGCACAGCTGCCGTCGTTGCTGGCCGAAAAGATCAAGGCGCCCAGCGTCGTTCCCGGGCCCAAGGACCTGGTGATCGATCCGAGCAACCTGTGGCTGACGATTCACGAATCCATCGGCCACGCAACCGAATACGACCGCGCCATCGGTTACGAAGCCGCCTACGCCGGGACGTCGTTCGCCACGCCGGACAAGCTGGGCACCATGCGGTACGGGTCGCCGGTGATGAACGTGACCGCCGACCGCACGGTCGAATTCGGCTTGGCCACCATCGGTTACGACGACGAGGGGGTGGCCGCGCAAAGCTGGGACCTGGTGCGCGACGGGATCTTCACCGGTTATCAGCTCGACCGGGTCTTCGCGCGGCGCCTGGGGCAGCCGCGGTCCAACGGATGCTCGTATGCCGACTCGCCGCATCACGTGCCGATCCAGCGCATGGCCAACGTCTCGTTGCAGCCGGCGCCCGACGACATCAGCACCGACGACCTGATCGGGCGGGTCGAGGACGGCATTTACATCGTCGGCGACAAGTCGTGGTCAATCGACATGCAGCGCTACAACTTTCAATTCACCGGCCAGCGGTTCTTCCAGATTCGTGACGGCCGCCTCGACGGTCAACTGCGTGACGTCGCCTACCAGGCCACCACGACCGACTTCTGGAATTCGACGGAGGCCGTGGGTGGCCTGTCGACCTGGCGCCTGGGTGGGGCGTTCAACTGCGGCAAGGCCCAGCCCGGGCAGATCGCGGCGGTCAGCCACGGCTCCCCGTCGGCGTTGTTCCGCGGGGTCAACGTGCTCAACACCCGCACCGAGGGCGGCCGATGATCACTGCGCAGCATGTCGTCAGCATCGTGCTCGACGAGGCGGCCAAGCTCGGCCGCGCCGACGAGACCATGGTGCTGGTCACCGACAAGGTCGAGGCGACCCTGCGCTGGGCGGGCAATTCGATGACCACCAACGGGGTTTCGGTGAGTCGCAGCGTGACCGTGATTTCCGTGGTGCGTCGCGGGTCGTCCGCGCGCATCGGCACGGTGGTGTCCGCCGAGGCCGATCCGCGGGTGTTGCCGGGTCTGGTGGCGGCGTCGCAGGAGGCGGCCGGCGCGGCGCCGGAGGCGGGTGACGCCGCGCCGCTGCTCGGCGGCAGCGGGGTGCCCGCCGATTGGGACACGCCGGTGCCCGGCACCGGACCCCTGGTTTTCTCCGACGTGGCCGACTCGTTGAGCCGCGGCTTCCGCGGCCAGGATCGGCTGTATGGCTTTGCCCACCATAGTGTTTCGACGACGTTCCTGGCGTCGTCGACCGGCTTGCGGCGGCGCTTCACCCAGCCCACCGGTGCGGTGGAGATCAACGCCAAGCGCGGCGACGCCAGCGCCTGGGCGGGCGTCGGCACACCGGACTTCGTCGATGTGCCAACCGATTCGCTGCTCGAGCAGCTGTCGACGCGGCTGGGCTGGGCGGAGCGCAGCGTCGAATTGCCGGCCGGGCGTTACGAGACCATCATGCCGCCGTCGACGGTGGCCGACATGATGATCTACATGGCGTGGTCGATGGCCGGCCGTGGCGCGCAGGAGGGCCGGACCGCGTTTTCGGCGCCCGGCGGCGGAACCCGGGTGGGGGAGCGGCTCACCGACCTGCCGCTGACGTTGTTCTCCGATCCGATGGCGCCCGGCCTTGCCTGCACGCCGTTCGTCGCGGTGAGCAGTTCCTCGGAGACGGTGTCGGCGTTCGACAACGGCATGGAGATCGGCCAGTTGGACTGGATCCGCGACGGGGTGATCAACGCGTTGGCCTATCCGCGGGCCACGGCCGCCAAATACGACGCCGACGTCGCGGTGGCCGCCGACAACCTGGTGATGACCGGGGGAAGCGCCAGCCAGGACGACATGATCGCGGCCACCGAGCGTGGCCTGCTGCTGACGACGCTGTGGTATATCCGCGTCGTCGACCCCACCACCTTGTTGTTCACCGGGTTGACCCGCGACGGCGTCTATCTCATCGAGGACGGCCAGGTGACCGCAGCGGTCAACAACTTCCGGTTCAACGAAAGTCCGTTGGACCTGCTGCGACGGGCCACCGAGGCCGGCGTCAGCGAGAAGACCCTGCCGCGCGAATGGGGAGATTGGGCGACAAGGGCCGCGATGCCGTCGCTGCGGATACCGGACTTCCACATGTCCTCGGTGAGCCAGGCCCAGTAATTCATTGCCGCCGGGCGCCACGAGTTCTAGCGTGTGACGGATGGCGGCCCCGGTTTCGGTTCGAGAAGACCAGCTCACGCGGCTCGTGGCGTTGACTCCGGGCGACGGCCGCATCGCGGCACTGGTGCGCCGGGTGTGCGCGCAGACGATGTCGCTGCCACCGCTGCCCGCCAGCGTCGAGGTGGGCGAGCCCGCATCGGAGGCGGAGGCCGCCGTCGCGGAATTCGCCGAACAATTCAGCGCCGACGTCTCGTCGATCACCGCCGAGCAGCGATCCCGGTTGTGGAAGCACCTCGGGGAGGCCACCTTTGGTGTCGTCGTGCAGATGTACATCGCCGACTTCATCCCCAGGGTGCGGTCCGGACTGGAGGCGCTCGGCGTCGGTGCGCAATACCTGGGTTGGGTGGACGGCCCGATCAGCTGGGATCACTCCACCGACCCGTCGGATCCGGTGTTCAATGACTTTTTAATCGCGGTGGCGCGAATGCGTGCGCTCGATCCGGTCACCTCGGAATTGGTCCGATTACGCGGGGCGGCCCAACACAATTGCCGGTTGTGCAACTCGTTACGCGAGGGCGGCGCGCTCGATGCCGGCGGTTCGGAAACGCTGTACGACGAGATCGAGCGGTACGGATCGTCGAGTTTGCTCGACGACCGCGCTAAAGCAGCGCTGCGGTACACCGATGGGTTAATTTGGACCCCTGCGCACCTCGTCGCCGACGATGTCGTCGAGGTGCGCTCACGGTTCTCCGAGGCGGAGGCCATCGAGCTCACCTTCGACATCATGCGAAATGCCAGTAACAAGGTGGCCGTGTCATTGGGGGCCGACGCCCCCCGGGTGGAGAGCGGCACCGAGCGGTACTTGCTCGACGTGGACGGCCAGACGGTATTTAGCTGATATCCCCCGGCGGCGGCGCCGCTGGGATGGAGCCGCAACGCCCTTCGCTGTTGCACCGGCCGGCTCGGCCGGGCCAGGAGCACGAAATGTTAACCATTCGTACACGGACGCGCAAGCGTACGTTTCCGCTGTGTGCGGGGCTCATTCGCTAACTTAAGCGCGGTCACTGAGACTTATGTGAACAAATTTGTGACGGTAACGAGATGGCAGCGTGGCCCGAGCCGGATGGCCATGAATCGTGCGTCAGTGGCCCGCGGTCCGCGTGGTCTTCCGTGTCAGCTGTTCGCAGGATTTCTAGCTTGGGTGGCGTCGGAAACGATTGTGTTCGGCGCAGAGGGAGGTTCGGAAATGACCACCACCGGTACACGCTCGCGCACTCGAGTGGCATCGGTCTGGGCTGCCGGCGTCGCGCTGGCTGCCTCGATGCTCGGCGGCGCCGTGCTGTCAGCTCCGTTAGCCTCGGCTACCTGCAATTTGAGCCCGGCCGACGACCAGTACATCAAGCTGCTCGCGCAGAACAAGATGGTGCACAACGCCGACTACAGCGATTGCCACGAGGCCGCCGAAGGCCGTTGGTTCGCCGATCAGGTCCGGTCCAACCCCAATCCGTTCGGTGAGGGCCAAGAGCTGATCAACATGATCACCAGCACCACCCCGATGACTCAGGCGCAGGCGGAGTGGGAGGTCGAGTCGGCGATCTACGTCTACGCGCCCGAACTCATCCCCAAGATCAAAGACCAAGCCGCAAAGGCAAACTGGCCCGCCGAGTAGCGAGAGCGGTTGCCGCGCAACCCATCTGAATTTCCCAACGTAAACGGCCGCGAGGGCTTCGCCCTCCGGCCGTTTTCGTTGCTTGACCTGGCTAACTCGACAGCGTCGCGGGGAATGGCGTCGCCAAGACGACCGACGGGTTGTTTGCATCGGGATCAGCGCGTTATCTGTCTCGACCCGGATAGTTTCTCGCGCAGTAATTTTAGTTAGTTGCTGTTCACGCGCTGTTTGCGAGGATCGTCGTTTGTCGCTCTGATCGGCGGTGGTACCCAATCGTTGCCGCGAGAAAAAGCCAGCAAATTCCGTGATAAGGGGGTTTCAGAGAAGTGGCAACGACACGATCGCGCGTGCAGGTACTGGAGGCGGGGGTCGCCGGCGTTGCGCTGGGGGCCGCGATGCTAGGTAGTGCTGTGGTGTCAGCGCCGCACGCCTCGGCGTCGTGCAGCATGACGCCCGCCGATGACCAGTACATCAAGCTGCTGGCGCAGAACAAGATGGTGCACAACGCCGATTTCAACGACTGCAGTGAAGCAGCCGAGGGGCGCTGGTTCGCCGATCAGGTTCGGTCCAACCCCAACCCGTACGGCGAGGGCCAGGAGCTGATCAACATGATCACGCGCACGACGCCCATGAGTCAGGCCCAGGCCGAATGGGAGGTGGAGTCGGCGATTTTCGTCTACGCGCCCGAGATGATTCCCAAGATCAAGTCTCAAGCCCCGCAGCCGGGGCCGGCGTCCGCCTGATCCTGGCGGCATAAGGCGTAGTGCCGGTGGGGGTTCCCGCGACGGGACGCCCACCGAGCGCGCCGCTCACCACCGCCGCCCGACGAACACCGACTTCGGTCTTCGGCTACGGTTTCGTACGGAACTATCCCGTCGGGGCGGTAGCTCAGTTGGTTAGAGCCGCGGACTCATAATCCGTTGGTCGCGGGTTCGAGCCCCGCCCGCCCCACCCGTTTCTGGTGGTAGCAGCTATACGTGGGAGCTGGTTCATCCCAAGGCGCGCGGACCATCAGACCGTTGGAGCGACTCATCCCCACCAGAACGACGTGGCGATCGCGACATAGAGCGCGATGAGCACTGCTCCCTCGAACCAGGTGGACTCGCCGTCGAAGGTCACCAGCACCGCGACCAGCGCCGACATCATCATCGACGCCAACAGCAGCGGCGAGAACACCAGATCGAAACCGGGCTGGCCGAGCCATGCCGCCGCGAGGCAGACGATCGGGGCGATGGTGAGTGCGATCTGGACGGGCGACTGGAGGACAACTTGAACCGCGTAGTCCATCTGGTTCTTGGCCGCCAGTTGAATGCCGACGAAATTCTCCACCGCGTTGCCGGCAATGGCCACGATCACCAGACCGGCGAACACCTCGTTGATGCCCGCTGCGTGCATCGCCGGCTCTAGGGCGGCGACGAACCATTCCGACACGAAGGCCGCACCGATTCCGGCGAGGGCCAGCATGCCGATGGCCATCGCCAACGGCCACTCGCCGTGTGCCGTCGCTGCGCTGGCGGCTTGGGCCGAATCGGGGCTGGCCACAATGGGAGAGGTCGCTCTGGAGGGTTTATCACCGGCTTGCAGCGCCGGGTCGGGGGCCCGGTTGCCGAGCGTGGCGGGCAGCGAGAGTGCGAACAGCGCGAGCATGACGACGGAGACGACGACCGACACCGCCCGTTCGTGCTGTTGGGCCGGGGTGTGTATCGCGGCGGTCAGCGAGGGGACGGCCAGGATGAACACCGCGAGGGTGAACATCAGTCCGAGGGTGCGCCCGTCGTCGGCGGCGAAGCGCTGGCGGCCGTGCTTGATCCCGCCGGCCACGAATGCCAGCCCGAGCACCAGTAGGGCATTGGAGAGAATCGACCCGACGATGGTGGCCTTCACCACGCCGTAAAGGCCTGCCTTGAGTGCGAACAGGATGACGAACAACTCGGGTAGGTTTCCCAGCGCCGTCTGCAGTATCCCAGTGGCGGTGGGCCCGAGCCGATCTCCGACCGCCTCCACCGAACGACCGACCAGAGATGCCAGTGTGGCCAACGCGAGTGCGGAGATGATGAACGCCAGCACTGCATTCGCGTGGGCGAAGTAGAGAACCCCGGCCGCCGTGGACGCGATCACGGTGAGGGTGATCATGATGCGGTCGCGCCGGGTCAACAGCGGAAGCCGTTCGGGATGGGTGGTCGTCACGCGCCTCTCCTCTGATCGCGCTGAAGTTTTCCACAACCGACTGGTCCCGCTGCGGCGGCCGTCGACTTACCCGCTGTGCGGTCGCAGCCATCCGGCGACGGCCGAACCGTGGCAGTCTTGGCGGTGTGACCGACCTCGTGGAGGATTTCGAGGCTCAGCGGCCGCGCCTGTTCTGGTTGGCCTACCGACTGCTGGGGTCGGCGAGCGAAGCCGAAGACGCGGTCCAGGATGCATACCTGCGGCTACACGGCGCGGACTCAGCGCTCATCGAATCGCTGCCGGCGTGGCTTACCAAGGCTGTCACGCACCTGTGCCTCAACCGGCTCACATCGGCCCGCGCTCGCCGGGAGGTCTACCCCGGGCCGTGGCTTCCGGAGCCAGTCCTCACCGACGACCGGTCGCTCGGTCCGCAGGAAAGTGCCGAGCAACGCGAGTCGGTGTCCATTGCGTTGCTGAGCTTGATGGAGCAACTCAAGCCCAACGAACGAGCGGCGTTCGTGCTCAGAGAGGCGTTCGCCTACAGCCATTTAGAGATCGCCGAGATCCTCGAAACGTCGGAGGTCAACGCCCGGCAGCTGTACCGGCGAGCTAGGCAGCGACTGGGTGACCCCCGTCAGCCGGCGCACCGACCGGATCCGGCACTGTGGCGGTCCCTGGTCGATCGCTTCTTCACCGCCGCCAGCGCCGGCGACGTGGCCGGACTCGTCGAAATCTTGACCGCCGATGCGACCTCCACGGCCGACGGCGGCGGCAAGGTGGCGGCCGCCCGGCGCCCGATCTCGGGCCGCGACCGGATGGCCCGGTACGTGGCGCGGGTGTTCACCAGAAACCTGGCGCAGGTACGGCTGCGTCTCGACGCCGCCGAAGTCAACGGCGAGCCGGCGATGCTGGCATTCGACGGCGACACACTGGCCGGTGTCTTGTGCTTCGAGATCACCGGCGAGCGGATAGCGGCCGTGCGGATCCTGGCCAATCCCGAGAAATTGCGATTTCTTGCCGAACAGTTGTCACATCCGGCGGGCCTGCCCGGTTCATAGGGTGTGACCAACTCAGTACTCGTAACCGGCGGCACGGGAACCGTAGGCCGCATCGTTGTCGACAACCTGGTGGCCGCGGAGCAGGACGTCCGCGTCCTGAGCCGCGGGCGGCGGCCCGAACAATCCACCGATGTCCGGCATGTCGTGGGGAACGTGCAAACCGGCGAGGGACTCGACGCGGCGATGGACGGCGTCGACACGATCGTGCACTGCGTCTATCCCTGTGAGCACGTGGTCGCGGCGGCTAAGCGGCCGGGCGCACCGCATCTGGTGTACGTCTCCATTGTCGGTATCGACCGCGTCCCATTCGCCCTCTACCGCATGATGCTCGCCAACGAACGCCTGATTGCCGAGTCGGGCTTGCCGTGGACGGTGCTGCGGGCGACCCAGTTTCACGATCTGATCGCCTTCACGTTGCGCATGCTCGCGAAACCACCGGTCCTGGCGCTGCCGTCGGGCCTGCGGTTCCAACCGGTCGACGTGCGCGACGTGGGCGCACGGTTGGCCCAATTGGCGCTGGGCGAGCCGATAGGGCGTGCGCCGGATTTCGGTGGCCCGCAGGCGCGTGCGATCGACGATCTTGCCCGCAGCTACCTGGCGATCGTCGGTAAACGCCGACGCATCGTCCCGGTCCGATTGCCCGGCAAGGTATTTGGCGGGATCCGCGCCGGCGGGCTGCTCACCCCGGAGCATGCAGCCGGCACGATCACCTTCGAGGAATACCTCGGCGAACAAGTCGCCACGGGCCAGCTGCCCTACCGCGACGCCATCCGCGCTTACCTGCCGCACCGCCGACACAAGGGGTCGCGGTGAATGCCCCGCCGATTGCGCTTCGCGCCGGGGTGTGGTTTCTCACCGTCGTGGAGGTGGTGGTCGGGCTCGTCGCGACGTTGGCCCCTCGTGCGTTCTACGACTACGTGCCCTGGGTGGATCTCATCCCGCCGTACTCCGAACACCTCATGCGCGACTACGGCGCCATGAATCTCTCGCTTGCGCTCGTGTTCGTTGTCAGTGCAATCACGATGGAGCGCCGCATGGTGCGGATCGCGCTGGGCGCATACCTGCTGTTCGCCATCCTGCACTTGATCTTTCATCTCAGGCACCTGGATCACTTCACGATGGAGGCCGCGGTCTGGCAGACGATTGTGCTCGCGATTGCCGTGCTGCTGCCCGTCGGTCTGCTGATCCTCACGGCTTGGCGGCCAAGGCGAGCCACCGTAAAGGAAGCAAATGCTCGTCGTGAAGATCAGGCACTTGGTGACTAGCCGCCGGCTACGAAGGTACGCCCGTCGTGCAGGGGGTGCTCATGCACGACCAACACCAGACGTTCGCCCGAAGTCACTGCGTGGAATTGACTTTGCTCAGCACCAGCGCCGCTTCGTTGTATGGAAACAGGCGGTAGAACACGCCGGATGGCCCAGTAACGAGCGTTGCGGCCTCAGCCTTACTCACAACGCGGGGATTGGCGAGCGCGATACGCTTGCCGCGCTTGTGCAGCACCGCCTGTCCATCGGCGGTTACATTCTTCAACCAGTCCGATTTCAGCCCGTACCCGATGAGAATCACGAAGCCGTCGCGGATGGGGAAAACCAACAGCGGCGTGCGATATCGCTTGCCTGATTTGCGTCCGACGTGTTCGAGGGTCCCTTGGCCTGGAAGCCACGGCGTGATCGACCGAGCCGTTGGGTTGGTGACTCGTCTATTGAAGTTTGCGACGGCCCTTGGCACCCGCATGGACCCTCCCGTTTTAGAACCAATCTCGAAATGACCAGTATCCGTTGGAAACCCAACTCATGCGGTCGCCGGCACCAGGGCGCTGATGTCTTCGCCTTGCATGAGCTTCATGATCAGATTCAGGTCGAAATAGTCGGTCCAGCGAGTGATCCTTTCATCGTCATCCACGACGAAGGTCCCCATTACCGGGATGGCCGGTTTGCTTCCGTCCGGAGCCTGGATGTAGTCCAGGCGTTCGGTGAGCACCACGGAACCGTCGCTGGCGAGGTTGACGATTTCGAAGGCGTAGGCGTCCGGGAACATCGCGAACTGGGCGGCCATGTTCTCCACGATGGCGTCGGGTCCGGTGAATGCGGGCATTCCCACGTTCTGATAAACGGCTCCTTCGGCGAGTAGGGGACGCAACGCTTCGGCATCGCGCTGCTCCATCAAGGCGCAGAAGTTGCGGACGACATCGGCTGGCGAAGACATCAGTAAAATCCTTCCCATGGTGAGTGAGTGAATTAACTTGAGCGGGTTGGAAAATGATGCAGATCCGCCGTTCCCCAAGAACTCAATGCTCGTGGATTATCACGCCACGGATGTTGCGGCCGGCGAGCATGTCGTCGTAGGCCTCATTGATGTCGTTGAGCTTGTACTCGGTGGTGACGGTTTCGTCGAGCAACAGCTTGCCGCTGCGATACAGGCTTATCAGTCGAGGGATGTCAGCCCGCGGGTTGGCTTCGCCGTACAGGCTGCCCAGGAGGCGTTTTTGGAACAGCGTGAACAACGTCAGCGGCAGCGTCGGCGTCACGTCGGACATCGATGCCAGGGCGGTGGCCACCACGGCACCGCCCTTTCGCACCGCGTTGAGCGCGTCGTTGATCATCGCGCCTTCGAGCACGCCTGGCGTGAGGATGGCCGAGTCGGCCATGACTCCGCGGGTAATCTCGCCAACCAACTGGGTTGCTTCCTCGATCGAGGTGGCAAAGTGAGTGGCTCCGAACTGAAACGCTTTGTCGCGCTTGGTGGGCGCAATATCGACCACGACGATTTGTTCCGCTCCCGCCAGTCGCGCGCCCTGGATGGCACCGCTGCCGATCCCTCCGCAGCCGACCACGAGCACCACGTCGCCGGGACTGACGTTGGCGGTGTTGACGGCCGAGCCCCAGCCGGTGGTTACGCCGCAGCCGAGAAGGCATGCGCGCGATAGCGGTACATCGTTGTCGATCTTGACCACTGAGGCTTCCGACAACACGCCCCATTGCGCGAAACTGCCGACGCCTGAGAGGGCTCCGATGCCCTGCCCTCTGGCCCGGCGTCGGAAGGTGCCGTCGGCCTGGACTCCCGCGAGGATGGTCGCGCCGTAATCGCAGAGGTTCTGATGCCCAGTGGCGCACCAGCGGCAGCGACCGCACGCCGGCAGGAAAGAGGTGACCACGTGGTCTCCCACGGCTACATCGCGCACTCCCGGACCGACCTCTTGAACGGTGCCCGCCCCTTCGTGTCCACCTATCAAGGGAAAGCTCACGCCGAACATGTCGCCGGTGCGGATGTGGTGGTCGGAGTGGCATAGACCGGTGGCCGCGAACTCGACGAGTAGCTCGCCTTCTTGCGGCGGATCGAGTTCGATCACTTCCACCGACCACTTCTCGTTCAGCCCCCACAGAACTGCTCCCTTGGTCTTCACGACGACTCCTTGATGTGTATGGCACGCTCGGGGCAGTTCGCGATTGCGTTGTGTGCCCGGTCTTCCCATCCGGGAGGAATGTCTTCCACGATGACGAAGGCGGTTCGTTCGTCATCGATGTCGAACAATTCGGGATACGTTGCGTAACAACGGCTGTGGCCTTGGCACATTTCCTTGTCGACATGAAGTTTCACGCTGTCTCTTCTCCCTAGCGCATCCGCTGGCCGCACTTACAGCAGATCTGTCTAGTCCAATCCGCTTGGTCTGGTCCCGATGACTCCTTTTTCTGTGAGCGCTGCAATCGATGTGGTGTCGAGGCCGAGTAGGTCGCCGAGGATGCTCGCGTTGTGCTGACCCAACGTCGGCGCCGTTGACCGGTACCACTTGTCAACGCTGCGGTACTTGAAGGGAATCGTCGGCACGTGATGGCGTCCCACGACGGGATGGTCGAGGCTTTCGAAAAAGCCTCGTGCGGCGAACTGAGGGTGCATCGAGCTGACCCTGGCGTCTGCCAAATCCGCAGCCGGAACTCCATGTTCGACGAGCAACTCCGCGGCGGCCGAGGAATCGTGCTGGCTAGCCCACTGTTCGAGATATTTGTCGATCACATCGTGCGCCCGGACCCGCCCGTCGTGAGTGTCCAGCGCGGGGTCATTTGCCCAATCCGGCTCACGAAGAGCCGACTTCAATAGGCGCCACTGTTCGTCCGTGGCGACCGAGATCGCCAGCCACCGCTCGGTCCCCGCGCATGGGTAGAGCCCTTGTGGGGCGGCGTCACGGCTGCGATTTCCCAGTCGCGAGATCAGATTCCCGTAGGCGGTAAATTCGACAACCTGTTCGGCGGCTGCATTGAGCGCGGCCTCAACCATCGATACTTCGATGAGGGACCCTCGGCCCGTCTCGTCGCGTAGCCGGAGTGCTGCGAGCATGGCGAAGGCGGAGTGCATCCCTGCCAGTGGGTCACACGGGCCGCGGGGGATTCGCGGCTGGTCGTACTCGTGGCCGGTCACCCAAGCCATTCCGGTCATCTGTTCCATCGTTTGCGCGAAACCCACGTTGTTGCGCCATGGTCCATCGAGCCCGAACGCGGGCATACGGACCATCACTATTCGAGGGTTCTGCTCACTGACCGCCTCCCATGTGATGGCGAAATTGTCGAAGACGCGTGGCGAGAAGTTCTCGACCAGAATGTCGGAGCATTTGACGAGTCCGAACAACAGCTCCCGTCCTTCGGCCGAGGACAGGTCGAGGGTGAGCCCTCGCTTATTGGTGTTAGTCGCCAAATACATCCCCGACCGCTCCCACCACTGAGACCGATCGGCGAACGCGGCGGCCGCCATCCGTGCACCGTCAGGGTGGCGCGTCGACTCCAGGTGAATGACCTCAGCGCCCAGCGCGGCAAGAATGTGGGTGGAGGAGGGGCCCGCCCACCACGCTGTCGCGTCGAGGATTCGTACGCCGTTCAGCGGAAGTCCGGGTGCGCGGTCGGCAGCGGTACTAATCCTGTTGTGGGCGGGTGCTTTTGCCATTTCGCCGAGCGGGGGAGCGCCGGAAGTCGGGGCGGGTCGCCGGCCACCGATCCGGTAGGGCGCCAACGGGTGGGTGAAGCTGCCGTCCGCATACCTGCCCCACACGCCGCGCGCCGCGAATTGGGGGTGGTCCAGCACGGTCTGGCCGTCGTTGACGGGTGAGACGGGGATCCGCAGATCGGAGGCCAACGCGACGATCTCGTCTGTGGAACGCCGCGTAGTCCATTCCCGCACAATCTGATTCCACTCATCCCGGCGTTCCCACCGGGTCGTGGCGACTGCCCAGGCCGGGTCCTCGTCGAGCAGGTCCAGTCGCTCGATCATTGCCAGGAAAGACTCGAATTGTTGACGCGTATTGGTGTTGAAACCCACCCATCCGTCTGCGCTCGGTTCGATGGACGGGATTTCAACCTGTCGGGCCGGCACCGGCAAGGGCGGACGGCCGGCCAGCTCGTGGTACAGGTCGGCGAATCCGCTGGCGCTGAGATGACAGGCCTCCAACAATGAGCAGTCGACGATTTCACCCGGTCCGCCGAGTTGAGCCCGACGCAATGCGCCAAGCGCCCCGACGGCGGCATAGCCGGCCATCACCCATTCGAAGACTCGACCACCCGCTTGAATGGGCGGTTGGTCCGGACGGCCTCGCAGCGCGACGGTTCCGCTTTCGGCCTGGATCGTGAACTCCGTTGAGGGCCGGTCCCGGTACGGTCCGGTCAATCCGTACGGAGACAACGCCACGATCACCAGGTGTGGCGCACGCCGGAGGAGGGCCTCGCGGTCGAGTGCCCCGGGGCCGAGAGACTCGACGAACACATCGGCGGAAACGATGAGCGGCTCCAGGTCGGGCAGCGCAGTGCCGACGACGGAACGCTTGCCGGCGTTCAGGAATTTGAACAGCGCGTCGGCGTCGTTTCGGTCGCCAGATGTTCTGTGGCGGAACGGATCCCCGCCTGGGGCTTCTATCTTGATGACCTCTGCTCCGAGGTCGGCGAACAGCTTGGTGCAGTACGGGCCGGTGATTTCCGTCGCCCATTCGACAACGCGAACCCCACGCAGAGCATTCATCGCCGTGCGACTTTCCGCGTCAATGTTTTCGGAAGTGTGTTACTCGCGCCGATGAGTGCACACACGCCACTTCCTGTCCTCTCGCTCGTGTCGATCGAGCAGGGTCTTCTACATCCGCATCGCTGCGGCCTGGCTGGCAACGACGCTAGCGAGGGGAAAGCTACAGTGTCAAGTGCCGCTCGATAACTATGGCCGAAGTTGAGTTCCGTTGGAGCCGTTACTCGGCCGCACGCGCCTTCGGGGCCCGTTGAACCCGTCCCCGTCGCTTGGCGGGAGGCTTCGTAGCCGATGCGCTTACACCTTTGGCGAGGATCTGTGAACCCAGTTCGATCTGCGCGCGGATGTCTGACTCGCCGGTGCCAAACCAGCGGGGTCCGAGGCTCGTGGTGAAGATGATGAAATTAGCCAGCAGCTCGGCGAACAGGTCGGCGTCGACATCAGCCCTGATCTGCCCCGCGGCTTGGTAGTGGCGAACGCCTTCGGCGATAACGGCCGAACGGCGCGCGTGATTGGGTTGCAGAACGCGCAGCGAGAAGTCCGGGTCTGATAACGCCCGACCGGAAATGTCCCAGCCGGGAACACCGCTGTCCCGGTCATCGATCCTTAATCTCGCGAAGAAAAGCTGCTCGATATAGTCCTCGACGCGCGCTGGCAGGGCCGCCACGACCTGCTCTTCGGCCTCGCTGACGAGGTCGGCGATCTGTCGAGAAACAACTTGCTCGAAGATGCCTCGCTTGTCCCCGAAGTAGTGGAACAGCATGGCCTCCGAGCAGTCGGCGCGACGGGCGATCTCCTTCGTCGCCGCGGCCGCGTATCCCGCTTCGGCAAAGACCTCGGCAGCCGCTTCAAGGAGGGCCCGTTGTTTGCCGTCCTTGTCGCGAACTCGCCGCCGCGCACCTGTGGTCATCACACATACTTTAGCGAGCACCCGTCGGCTGAGGGGAAGCTCGCATGCGTGCCGCCCCCCGCCCCTCCCAGCCATCTTCGGCCTCATACTGTTTGTTCGCACGCACTGCGGCGCGCGGGTCATAGGTGGGCGCCGGCAGTTATCGAGTGCGACTTGACTCCACGTATCCGACGATTTACTGTGCTGCCAAAGCGAATTTCTGCGTGTGCTAGAAACCCGAGGGCCGGCGCAGATGGCACACGGACGGTGGCGCAATTGCGGTGTGACTGGAATGTGGACGGCCCTCGTTGGGGGCTGTCGGTCTAGCTGACCGCTGGCGTCGGCGTTGTCCCGAGGTCGCATGCCCGTATCCGGGGGCGGAAAGGACTACCCATGGTGAGCAAATCACCGGAGGAACACGCGCGGAACCTCGATCTTCGTCACGAAGATTTCAACGACCAGGAATTCCTCTACGAGGTCTACGCAGTGATGCGGGAGAGCGGGCCGTTCAGTCACCAGGATGTCCCCTTCCTGGGCCCTACCCCGGGGGGCGCGTGGGTCGCCACCCGCTACGACGACTGTTACGAGATCTTGCGTGATTGGCGCAGCTTCTCCAGCAAGCCCCTTGGGATGGAAGGCTCCCCGATGTCGTTTGGCGACATCGTGATCACCTTGGATCCTCCACGGCAGCAGCAGCTTCGCAAGGTTCTCAACCCGTATTTCTCTCCGGGTCGGATGAAGGAGTTGGAGCCCCAGGTGCGCGCGGTTACCGACGGGTTGATCGACAACTTCATCGAATTGGGCCGCGGCGATCTCGCCGACGTCGCATGGCAGCAACCTGGGATCGTGTTCTTCCGGTATCTCCTCGGCATGCCCGTTGAGGACGTGCCGCTCTACATCGAGACAGCCGACCTCGCGATCAATGGTGAAAGCGAAGAGGTCCGAAACGGGTCGATGACGAATCTTTACGTCCGCGTACGCGAGGAGATCGACAAACGTCGTGGTGAGCCCCCGCGTGATGACCTGATCGATGTCTTGCTCGCCGCCGAGATCGACGGCAAGAAATTGAGCTTCGACGACGTTGTCGCGAATGTGATGCTGCTGGTGCAAGCGGGACTCGAAACAACCTCTAGTGCAATGTCGTTCGCTTTCTTCTATCTGGGCACCCATGCTTCGGAGCGCGACCGCCTGGTACGCGATGCGGAGTTGATGCCCACGGCGATAGAGGAATTCATCCGGTTCGCCGGTTCGGTTCACGGACTGCATCGCTCGGTCGCGGAAGAGGTTGAACTGAGCGGCCAGAAGTTCTGTCCCGGTGAGACGGTGGTCGTGAACTATGCGGCCGCCAACCGCGACGCGCGCGAGTTCGACGAGCCGAACAAGTGCCTTCTCGATCGACAGACAAACCGCCACCTCGGCTTCGGAGCCGGCGTCCATCGCTGCCTGGGTTCCAACCTCGCCCGACTCGAGTTTCGGGTGGGCGTCGAACAGACCCTGAAACGGATACCCGACTACGCCATCCCACCTGGGGCAAAAGTTGATTTCCACGGGAACTCGGTCACCCGGGGCTACCGCGCCCTGCCTGTCGTGTTCACGTCAGGTGCCCGTGTTGCCCAGTGAGGGGTGGCAGGCCGTCGCCCACATCAGCTGTCAGCCAGCGCAATAACAGACCCGACGCAGGACGCGCCAAGTTATCGAGTGCTACTTGACAGTGTGCCGAATCCGCTCTTAGCATCAGTTCGGCCGGTAGTTTGGCATCCGTCTTGCGTGAAGTCGCCCTATTGCTCGCGCTCCGCGCCCGCTTAACCGGTTCGGTGAGATCAGGGAGGAACCCCGTGGACAAGCAAGATCTTCAATGGATGATCTCCGTCGACGACCACATCATCGAGCCACCGAACCTATGGGTCGACCGCGCCTCTTCCGCCGATCGTGATCGAGTGCCACGCGTCGAGCGAATCGACGGCGTCGATACGTGGATCTACGACCAGGCGCGCGCGTCGGTGATGGGCATCTTGGTCGCGGCTCACCAACGTCCGGCCGAGTATTCGCCGCTGCCAGTCAATTACGACGAAATGCCGCGCGCATACTTCGACCCGGTGGCCCGCATCGCTGACATGGACGAGGACCACGTGATCGCGGGACTGAACTTTCCGTTCTTTCCCCGGTTCTGTGGCCAGATGTTCGCCCACCTCGGTGACCGCGATCTAGGTCTCAAGTGCGTGCGGGCCTACAACGACTTCGTCATCGATGAGTGGTGTGCGGCCGCGCCCGGCCGCTACATCCCGATGGTGATCATTCCGTTGTGGGATACGCGGTTGGCCGTCGAGGAGACACTACGGTGCGCAGGTAAGGGCGCCAAAGCCATTGCCTTCTCGGAGAACCTGCACCCGCTAGGGTTTCCGTCCATCCATTCGGGCGCATGGGACGCTTTCTTCGCGGTGGTGAACGAGACGAAGATGCCGCTGTGTACGCACATCGGATCTTCCTCGGTTAGTCCCACCACCTCGCCCGACGCACCCTTTGGGGTTCAGGCCGTGAACATCAACCTCAACCTGGCCAACTCGACTACCGACTGGCTGTTCTCGGGCAAACTGCAGAAGTACCCCGACCTGAAGATTGTGCTGGCCGAGGGCGGCATCGGCTGGATTCCATACCTCATCGAGCGTGCGGAACATGTTGCCGCCGACTACCAATACCTGCGCGCCAACAACTGGGCGGTCGACCCGGCCACGATGCGCCTGACCCCGGTACCCACCGATCCTGCGATTTTCCCGGAATCGCCGCGCCAGCTCTTCCGCGACCACATGTACGGCTGCTTCATCGAAGACGACTTCGGCGCAGCGAATCTCGACTCCATCGGTATCGACAACGTGATGATCGAGACGGATTATCCGCACACCGACAGCCTCTGGCCCCATTCCCTCCAGGCCGCCCAGAAGGCACTCGACGGGAGGTCCGACCTCGACAAGTACAAAGTGCTGCAGGGTAATGCCCGCCGGGTCTTCGACTTCGAGCCGGCCCCGTATCCGACGATGGCCTAGTCGGCGCGTACGGATTCATCGAATGCGGGAGTATCAGAGCTTCATCGACGGTCAGTGGTCGAGCGACAACGCCGTCGGCACCATCGACGTCATCGATCCGGCCAGCGAAAAATTGATCGGGCGAGTCGTCGATGGTGGACCCAAGCAGGCGACCATGGCGATCGAGGCCGCCCGGCGAGCTTTCGACGAAGGGCCGTGGCCGTGGATGTCCGTTCGAGAACGGGCAAAGGTCATCAAGCGGTTCGCCGAAATACTCGACGAGCGCAAGGCGGACCTTAGGGAGCTCGTCGTCGCCGAGATCGGCTCGACCGGCTTCATCACCGACCTGATTCAGGTCGGGGGTGCTATCGAGGCGGCCCACTACTACGGCGACTTCGTCGAACACGATGTGACATGGGTGGAAACACCGGGTGGGCCCGTAGTTTCACCGACTGGCGTCGGCGGCGTAACGGTGGTCCGCGAACCGGTCGGGGTAGTCGGGGTCATCACGCCGTTCAACTTCCCTTTTTCGATCAACATTCAAAAGTGCCTGGCCGCCTTGGCCGTCGGCTGCACCGTGGTACTCAAACCCCACCCGTGGACCCCGATGAACGCTTTGGAGCTGGCCAAGATCGGTGCGGAAGCGGGCCTCCCGCCCGGGGTGTTCAACGTCGTCGTGGGAGGTGCGGGGGTCGGGGAGGAGCTGTGTACCCATCCGGGCGTCGACATGATCGGGTTCACCGGTTCGACCGCCACCGGTCGACGCATCCGCGAAGTATCGGCGGCGACGATGAAACGTGCGCAACTCGAACTGGGCGGCAAGAGCGCGCACATCGTCCTCGACGATGTCACCGAAAGTGACGTTGCGGGAATAGGATTCGGACAAGTGTTGATGCATGCCGGGCAAGCCTGCACCGTCACGTCGCGACTTCTGTTGCCCGAGCACCTGCTCGACGCGTATGTCGAAGGCCTCAAAGCCATGGCTCCGCTGATCACGGTCGGGGACCCGCGTGATCCCGCTACTGTCGTGGGTCCGTTGATCAGGGATCAGCAGCGTCAAAAAGTCGAGACCTTCGTTGCGTCGGGTCTGCAGGAAGGCGCGCAGCTGGTGGTTGGCGGCAAACGTCCCGAACATCTCAAACGCGGTTTCTACTATGAACCGACGGCACTGGTCGACTGCCGCAGCGAGATGCTCTTGTGCCAGGAAGAGGTTTTCGGGCCTGTCCTGGCGGTGATGACTTATCGCTCCGAGGAGGAAGCCATCCGCATCGCGAACGACTCCATCTACGGTCTGGCAGGGCTGGTGGTAACCCGCAATGCTGCAAGGGGTTTCAACGTCGCCAGGCAGGTCAGAACCGGCACCATCATGGTGCAGACTCTCGCACCCGGTGCCAACTTGGGAGCCAATCCGGGAGGCGGGCAGGGCCCCGGTTGGTCTTTGCCGGCACGCGGCATGTTCAACGGCGGGGGACCCTTTGGGGGCTTCAAGCACAGCGGACTCGGCCGGGAGCAGGGTCGCTGGGGCTTCGAGGAATACACCGAGCTGAAATCAATCACCATGATGTAGTGGGGCAGTGCGAATTTGGGGCTGGAAGGGTCGGCATCATGGAACTTCTTAAGCACGTCCGAGTCCTCGAAGTGTCTCTGTTCTCCGCTGATGCACTGGGCGGGCACCTCGCAGACCTAGGCGCAGAAGTGATCAAGGTCGAGCCGCCTGGCGGCGGCGGGTTCCGCGGTCCCGCGGTTTCTGGGGGCGAGCTGCAGGATTCGCACTGGAATCGCGGCAAGAAGAGCGTCGCGATCAATTTGAAAACGCCTGAAGGCCAAGAGGCGTTTCGCCGCCTGGCCGCGACATCGGCGGTGGTGATCGACGGACTACGCTATGGAACCGCGCACCGGCTCGGCTTCAGCTACGACGACATCGTCGCGGTCAACCCGACAGTTGTCTACTGCGTGCTGAATGGCATGGGCAGCTATGGGCCCTACACCCGACTGGCCACACACGGACTGTCCTTCGACTGTTTCGCCGGCCTGAGTCCGCCGATCATCGAAGCGGATGGAACGCCGCGCCTGTCGGGGGCGGCCACAGGTACGACAGGTGTTCTGGCGGGCCCGCTGTACGCAGCGATGGGGGTGCTCGCCGCACTGCACGCCGCCGGGCGCGACGGCGAGCCGCAGTACATCGAAGTAGCGCAGGTCGATGCGGCGATCAACTGGAACTTTCAACACCTCACGGCGTTGGCGAACGGTCGACCCTCCTACGGTGAGGGGATCCGCGCCTCGCTTCGCTACCAGTACTACCGAACTCGCGACGGTAATTATGTGGTGTTCAACGCCTTGGAGGACAAGTTCTGGCTGAGGTTCTGTGAGTCGCTCGACAGGATGGATCTCTACGAACCGGGGCGTCAACAACCGGGGGAGGACTCGGCGGCAGCGGCCCGGCTGCGCAAGGAACTAACGGCAATTTTCGAGAGCCGAACACGCAGGGAATGGACCGACTTCTTCATCGCAACCGACATCGCCGGTGCCCCGGCATTTTTGGGTGCGGACCTGTTCGACGACGACCATGCGAAGGCTCGCCGACTGATCTACGAGCAGGCCCAGCCGGACGGGACGTCGCAGCAGATGATGGGGACGTGCATCAAGACCAAGCCCGACGAAGGATTTGCACCGCCGGCAGCGCCCCAGGTCGGGCAGCAAACAGAAGAGTTGCTCACCGCGCTGGCCGGCTACGACGCGGCCGGAATTGAGCGCCTTCGTTCGACCGGCGCAATCTGAACGTCGCCCACGCCCCAGCTAGATTTGTTGTTCAGCAAGGGAAATGTTGTTATAGCTAACCGTCTTGCCCGGTAGCGCGGGCGCTCGCTAGAGGCTGATAATCCGTTGGTCGCGGGTTCGAGCGCCGCCCGCCCCACTTGAACGGACTATTTGGTGGCTCGGGGAGTGGTGGCAGCGGCCCCGGCGCCGGCATCTGGCTTGCCAGCCGCTTCCGTCAGCAGCGCCGTGAGTTGGGCGATCTGCCCGCGTAGCTCGTCGATTTGCGCGGCGGTCGCGGCCTGCGTTGTGGTGTCTTCCTCGGCGACGCGATGGACGATCCAAGCGGCCACGGTCGCGGTGATCATGCCGATGAGGCTGATACCGCCGATCATCAGCAACACCGCAACCACCCGCCCCTGGGTGGTCACGGGGTAAAAATCCCCGTACCCGACGGTGGTGATCGTCGTGATCGACCACCAGACCGCGTCGCCGAAGTTCTTGATGTGCGCGCTCGGATCTGAACGTTCGGCTTGAAGAACGGCGAGCGACGCCGCGTAGACGAGGAGCACGGCGGTGGTGGCCGTGTAGACGACGATGCGCCCGCGTACGGCGTCGCCGAAGGCCTTTTGCAGCGCCGCGACGATGAGGACCAATCTCAGCAACCGGAGTGGCCGCAGGAATGGGACGGCGACTATCACGAAATCCAAGATGTGCCGGACGAACCACCGTGATCGCTGGTGGGCCAGCGTGAGCCGAATTAAGTAGTCGGCGGTAAAGCCTGCCCAAAGCGCCCACAACGCCACGTCCAGCACGCGCAGCGCGGGCCACCCGGATGGGCCAACACCTTGACGGAGTAGATGGCCAGGAAGACGACGGCGACGCAGGCAAGCGGCAATTCGGTGCGATCTTCCCAGCGTTCGAGCAGCGATGGTGAATTCATCGCCCAAACCTCTCGAGCGTTAGTGGATGAGTGACGTTGCCCGATTCGCCAAAACGGAGAAACGTGGTGGGCCGCACAGCCCTCGCTCCGTCATGGCCACGGCGGAATTCCCGCCCGGCCCGACGTTGAAACGGCATGGTCGATCATCGGCATCGACAAGAAAACCTCGATACCCCACGGTGGACCGTCAATAAGGCCGACTACAAAGGGTTTTCGCAATTCGTGGTTTGCGCGCTCGTCAACGGTCGTGGCGGTGCAGGTCGTTGGCGGCTTTGCGGATGTAGGTAATCGTGTCGCCGGTGAGAATGTCATCAGATCCCGCTGCTTCGAGCCCGTCGGCAATGTCGTTAAGCAGTTGAACCAGATCAGCGGGTAGTGGTTCGAGGAGTTTACGTCGTTGGGCGGCGATCCGGTCCGCCAGATCGTTGCGGCCATTCTCAAGAGCGGTTTTCTCATTTTCTTCTAGATACTGCAGGACGGCTGCTACCTCATCGTTTACGTCACTCATGGGAGAATGCTAGGCCAGAGCAGGGAGCGGTTGAGGCATCAGATCCGATGGCGAGCAGCAAACATAGCGCTTGCCGCGGCCGTAACAGGGGTATTCGGCTGAGCAAGATGACTCAACTGCCCGATCAAAGCGCGGACGAAATCGACCCGTGCGTGCGTGTTTACGGGGCGCGGGTCCACAATCTGCGCGGTGTCGACGTCGTGGCGCCGCGTGACGCGCTGGTCGCGTTCACCGGGATCTCCGGATCCGGCAAATCGTCGTTGGCCTTCGGGACCATCTATGCCGAGGCCCAGCGCCGCTACTTCGAATCGGTCGCGCCGTACGCCCGTCGGCTGCTCTTGCCCACCGGCGCACCCAAGGTCGACGACATCACCGGGCTACCGCCTGCCGTTGCGCTGCAGCAACGCCGCGGCTCGGCGACGTCGCGGTCGACGGTGGGCACCGTCACCACGCTGTCGAACCTGCTGCGGATGTTGTTCTCCCGCGCCGGCACCTATCCGCGCGGGGCGACGGAACGCCTGGACTCCGATGCGTTCTCGCCCAACACCGCGGTGGGGGCGTGTCCCGAGTGCCACGGGCTGGGACGCATCCATCGGGTGACCGAGGAGACGCTGGTACCAGACCCCTCGCTGACCATCCGCGAGGGCGCCGTCGCCGCATGGCCGGGCGCGTGGCAAGGCCAAAACCTGCGCGACATCCTTGTCACGCTGGGGTACGACATCGACAAGCCATGGCACAAACTTCCTAAGCGGCAACGTAATTGGATCCTGTTCACCGACGAGCAGCCAACGGTCGAAATCGATCCGGGCCAGCACGCGGTGCAGGCCGATTACTACTACAACGGCACGTTCTCCAGCGCCGAACGTCACGTCCGCCACACGCTGGCCAAGTCCCACAGCGCGATGATGCGTCGCCGCGTACTGCAATTCGTCGACACCGTCGAGTGCCCGGTGTGCGACGGTTCCGGGTTGCGGCCCGAGGCGCTGCAGGTGACGTTCGCCGGGCGCACGATCGCCGACTACACGGCGATGCCCTTGGTCGAGCTTGCCGACGCGTTGCGCCCGACGGCTTCCCGGACCGACGCTGCGGCCGCGTACGAGTCCACGGAATCCGGTGAGCTGACGGAGGTGGCGACCATGATCGCCGCGGACCTCGTCGCACGCCTGCAGGTACTCATCGATCTCGGCCTCGGCTATCTCACGCTGAGTCGCCGCACTCCGACGGTGTCACCCGGCGAACTGCAGCGGTTGCGGCTGGCCACCCAATTGCGCGCCGGCCTGTTCGGCGTGCTCTATGTGCTCGACGAGCCGTCGGCCGGATTGCACCCCGCCGACGCCGAACCGCTGCTCGAGGTGCTCGATCGCTTACGGCGCGCGGGCAATTCGTTGTTCGTGGTCGAACACGACATGGACGTGGTGCGCCGCGCCGACTGGGTCGTCGACGTGGGACCTGGCGCCGGTGAGCTTGGCGGGGGCGTGCTCTACAGCGGACCGGTGCCCGGTCTGGCCGACATCGAGGAATCCGTCACTCGTAGATACCTTTTCGACACAGCCGGCCCGCCGCCTCGTCAACCGCGCACGCCGTCCGGGTGGCTACGGCTGCGCGGAATCTGCTTCCACAATCTGCGAGACCTCGACGTGGACATGCCCCTTGGCGTGTACACCGCGGTCACCGGAGTGTCCGGGTCGGGCAAGTCGACACTCGTCGTCAAGGTCCTCGGCGATGTCGTGCACCGCCAGCTCGGCACCGGACGAGCGGCCGATGCGGTCGAATCCGAAGACGACGAAACCGACAGTGGCATAGCCGATCTCGATCATGACGCGAGTGTCGGTGTGGCGGTAGAGGGTGCCGAGCAGATCAACCGGCTGGTGTCCGTCGACCAGCGCCCGATCGGACGCACGCCGCGCTCGACGCTGGCGACCTACACCGGGTTGTTCGACGCCGTGCGCCGGGAATTCGCCGCAACCCCGAAGGCGCGTCGTCGGGGTTGGACGGCGGGCAGGTTCTCGTTCAACGTGGCCGAAGGTCGCTGCCCCACCTGTCAGGGGGAGGGGTTCGTCTCGGTCGAATTGTTGTTCCTGCCAGGCACTTACGCCACCTGCCCAACGTGTCACGGGGCGCGTTACTCCGACGAGACACTCGAGGTGCGCTATCGCGACCGCACGATCGCCGATGTGCTGGCGATGACCGTCGATGAGGCCGCGGAGTTTTTCGCCGACGTCGCCTCCGCGGCACGGAGCCTGACCACGCTGCAAGAGGTCGGTCTGGGCTATCTCCGCCTCGGGCAGCCCGCAACGGAGCTGTCGGGCGGCGAGGCGCAGCGGATCAAGCTCGCCGCCGAACTGCAGCGACCCCGACGAGGGCATACCCTCTACGTCCTCGACGAGCCGACCACCGGCCTGCACCCCGCCGACGTGGATCTGCTCGACCGTCAGCTGCACCGCCTGGTCGACGCGGGCAATAGCGTCGTGGTGGCCGAACACGACATGCGGATGGTCGCGGGCGCGGACTGGGTGATCGACCTGGGGCCGGGGGCCGGCGGCGACGGCGGTCGCGTCGTTGCGGCGGGGCCACCGCAGAAGGTGGCGCGCGCAAAACACAGCCGCACGGCGCCGTATCTCGCCAAGCGGTTGGCGCCGCCTGTCGCCCGGTGACGTATCTGCACACGCTCGGCGTCGTCGCGAGCTACCGTGACCGACCGCGTCGCCGTCCGGCGCCGGTAATACGGCGATATTGCTGGCAAGACACGGAAATTTGATCCACCGCCGCGCCCGTTAGCGCAGTACTCTTTGTGTGCCAGCATCTCCGTGAAGGAGAGGGATCGTGGGATCTCAGAGAGTCGTCGGTAGCCGGCCGGATCGGCTCCCGCTGGCCGCCCGGGCCTCGGCGGTGCCCGCGACAATCCTCGAGCTGGGCGGTCGATACCCCGGCGCCGCCGTGTTGTTCGCGGCGCCGCTGACCGTCGCCGGCATCTGGGGGATGGTCACGCGCCCCTCGTTGGCGTTGCCGCTGGTCCTGCTGGCCGGCGTGGCGCTGGTATTGATCGATTTCCTGGCCGGTCCGTACCGGGTGGCCGAGCAGCAGGCGCGGGTCGCCGGCGCCCCGAGGCCGAACCGTCAGCCGCTCCTCAACCAGCCCCGAATGCAGCCCAAACCGACGCCGCCGCGAGAAAAGGTGGAGGCCCACGCGGGGGCGCAGGCCGAAGCCGCCGCCGCTCAGGCGCTGGCCGCGGAAGCCGAAGCCCTGGCCGCCGAAGCGCGGGCGCGCGCTGACGCCGCCGCCGCCGAAGCCCTGGCCGCCGAAGCCGAGGCGCTGGCCGCGGAAGCCGAAGCCCTGGCCGCCGAGGCGCGGGCGCAGGAAGAAGCCGCCGCGGCCGAGGCGCTGGCCGCCGAACCCGAAGCGGTGGCCGCCGAGGCGCGGGCGCAGGCCGAGATCGCCGCGGCAGAAGCGCTCGCCGCGGAGGCGCGGGAGCGGGAGCGGGCACGCGCGGAAGCCGCGGCCGCCGAAGCGCTGGCCGCCGAGGCGCGCAAGCGGGCCGAAGCCGCCGAGGCCCACGCGCTGGCCGCCGAGGCCCGCAAGCAGGCCAAAGCCGCCGAAGCCCACGCCCTGGCCGCCGAGGCCCGCAAGCGGGCCAAAGCCGCCGCGCCCGAAGCCCTGGCCGCCGAGGCGCGGGCGCATGCGGAAGCCACCGAGACCCAGGCCTTGATCGCCGAAGCCCGGGCCCGTGAGCGGGCGCGCGCACAAGCCGCCGAAGCCGAAGCCGCGGCCATCGAGGCGCGCAAACAAGCCGAGGCCGCCGAAGCGCAGGCGCTGGCCGCCGCGGCGCGCAAGCGGGCCGAAGCCGCCGAAACCGAGGCCATGGCGGCCGAGGCGCGCAAGCGGGCGAGAGCCGCCGAGGCCGAAGCGCTGGTGGCCGAGTCGCGGGCGCGCGCCGAAGCCGCCGAAACGCAGGCCGCGGCCGCCGAGGCGCGGGTGCGGGAGCGGGCGCGCGCCGAAGCGGCCGAGGCCGAGGCTCTGGCCGCCGAGTCGCGGGCGCGCGCCGAAGCAGCCGAAACCCGGGCTCGGGCCGCCGAGGTGTGGGCGGGCGCCGAAGCCGCCGAAGCCCAGGCTCGGGCCGCCGAGGCGCGGGCGCGGGCGATCCGGTTGCGGCTCGAGGCGGAAAACAAGCTCAAGCGGCCCCCGCAACAAAACCGGCCCTAATCGAACCGTTTCGCGGCAGCCGCGCACGTCGACGTGTGGGAAATCGGTACCTGGGTATCTTGGCGAGCGTATGTCTACAGCTCGAACACAACCGGATCAGCGCGAACTCGACGGTGTCTTGGGGACCGTCGACGCCATCGCCCAGGCCTTCGCCGCCAAAATCGTGGGGCAGCGCGACCTACGCGAGTCGCTGCTGATCGGCCTGCTCGCCGGCGGCCACGTCCTGCTCGAAAGCGTGCCGGGCCTGGCCAAGACCACCGCCGCCAAGGTGCTCGCCGAGTCGATTCACGGCCGCTTCCAGCGCATCCAGTGCACGCCGGACCTGCTGCCCAGCGACATCCTCGGCACTCAGATCTACGACTCGGCGACCAACTCATTCGTCACCCAACTCGGTCCGGTGCACGCCAACATCGTCCTGCTCGACGAGATCAACCGGTCCAGCGCGAAGACGCAGAGCGCGATGCTCGAGGCGATGGAGGAGCGGCAGACCACGATCGCCGGGCAGGTGCACCCGCTGGCGGATCCGTTTCTGGTCATCGCCACGCAGAACCCCGTCGACCAGGAGGGCACCTATCCGCTGTCCGAGGCGCAGACTGACCGCTTCCTGCTCAAGGAGATCGTGCGCTACCCCTCCCCGCAGGAGGAGGTGGAAGTGATGACGCGGATCGACGCCGGCGTCTACGACCGGGGAAGCCCGGCTCCGCCGGTGGTCGGCCTCGACGACGTGCTGCGCCTCCAGGAGGTGGTGCGCCACGTCCACATGGACCGCGCGCTGATGCTCTACGCCAGCCAACTGGTCGACGTCACCCGCCACCCCGAGCGCGCGCTGCCCAAGCAGATCGCGCGCCTGGTCGAATACGGTGCCAGCCCCCGCGCCACGATCGCGTTCTGCAAGGCGGCCCGCGCGCAGGCCGTGCTGTCCGGGCGCGCGCACGTGCTGCCCGAAGACATCGCGAATCTCGCCCACCGGGTGCTGCGCCATCGGCTCATTCTCGGATTCGAAGCGGCCAGCGCCGACATCACGCCCGAGGTCGTGGTCGACGCCGCGCTCCGTGCCGTCCGCGTCCCCTGAGGCCGGCCGTGGGCAAGCACCTCAACCGGGCGAAGGCCCACTTCGGCACCGACACCCGCGGCTTGCTCGAAGGCGGTCGCTACGCGCTATTGCATACGCGCAGCATGGAATTCGACGACCTGCGCCCGTATGTTCCGGGCGACGACGTCCGCGACATCGATTGGAAGGCCTCCGCGCGGTCGGGCGGCGTGCTCATCAAGCGGTTCGTTTCCGAAAAGCACCACAAGATCCTGCTCGTCGCCGACGGAGGCCGCAACATGTCGGCGCTGGCCCAGAGCGGAGAGTCCAAACGCGATGTGGCAGCGCACATCATAAGCGCGGTGGGGTTGATCGGCCTGCGGCGATCCGACCAGATCGGCATGGTCTACGGTGATCGCCGCGGCTGTGTGAACATCCCGCAGCGGCGCGGCGAGTCGCACATCGAGGGGCTGCTGCACCGCTGGTATCAGCACACGACGGCCGGCCCCGGCCGCAGCGACATCGCCGCCCAACTCGATTACGTCGCAACGCATTACCGGCACACCATGCTGATCATCGTGGTGTCCGACGAACCCGATGTCGACGAGCGGCTCAGCGAAATGCTCACCAGATTGACCGGGCGGCACGACATCATGTGGGCGATGGTCTCGGACATGCCCGCCGTGGGCCCCGACGACACCGACGGATACGACGTCGCCACCGGACGCTTCGTCTTGAACGGTGCCGACCTCGGACCGCGGGTCGTCGCCGCGTATCGCCGCGCCGAGCGGGCCCGCCGCGCCCGCCTGGATGCGTTTTTGACCGCGCACGCGATCCCGCATGCGACGATCGCGGGCAGCAACGACATTCGGCGCGAACTCGTCCGCCTGACCGAGGTGGCGGCGCGTGCCGGATGATCTGCTGCGCCATGTGTTCGGTCCGCAGCCCTACTCGCCGTGGTGGCTGTGGCTGGGCGTGCTGCTGCTCCTGGCCGTCTTCGGTTGGTACGCGGGCGTTTTCGTGTGGACGCTGCCGTCGCGGCGGTTGCGGCGCATCCCCGTCGTCCGGCGGATGCACGCCCGGCTGATCCGCCAGCGGTTCGCCAGCCGCGTGCGGGGGATCACCGACGAGCACGAGGCCGGGCAGATATCGGCCCCGGCGGCATGCGCGGCGATCAGCCGGACGGTGCGTAGCTTTCTGCATCAAGCGACCGGCGTGCGGGCCCAATACCTGCATGTCGGCGCCCTGGCCGACGCGAGCCTCGCCGCCGCCGCGCCCCTGTTGGCCCGGCTGAATGATGCGCAGTTCAACGCCGAGGCGCGAGCCGACGTCGCCGACGTGAGCGCCCGGGCGCAGGAGTTGATCCGGTCGTGGACCTGAGGTGGTGGCCGGTAGCGGCCATCGGGTCGGCCTGCTTTGTCGCGGCCGTCGCGCTGGCGGCGCTGTTACCGATGACCTCGGCTCGCCGCCGACTACGTCCGTTGGCCAACGTCGCGCGGCTGACCCGATTGCCCGAGTACGCCAAAGTGGCCCGGCTGCGGTCGCTCTCGACGATCGTGACGTTGGTGGTGCTGACGGTCATGTTCGCCGCCGCGACGTGGGCCGCCGCCCGTCCGAGCGTGGCCAGCAACGATTTCGACGCGGCGCACCCCGAAGACATCATGGTGTGTGTCGGGCAACCGGTGACCGATGCGGCTACCGCCGAACTGCTCGACTACTTCGCGCGCCAGACCACCACCTCACCGCAGACCCAACGCATCGGCCTGACATCGGTCAACCGCCGCGTGGTGCCGCTGACGCGCGACCATCAGTACGCCGCGGGGCAATTCGGTGATTACCTCAGCGCCCATCAGGCGCACCCGGCGCCATTCGCCCCGCAAGTGCCCTACACGGACTATGCCGCCAGCGTGAATGACGTTCTTGCGCTATGCCTCTCGGGATTCCCGCCGACCGAGCAGCGCAACACGCATCGGCGCTCGGTGATCTATCTTGGTCCGTCGGATCTGCGCACCGCTGCGGAGCAGCGCGCCGCACTGTTCGCCGATGCCAGCGTTCGGGCCCTGGCCGAGCGTGCCGGGGCACAGATCAATGTGATCGACACCGCCCCGTCGCCGGCGAGCGGTTCGCTGGCCGCGCTGACCCGACAGACCGGCGGCCGGTACGTCGTGGCAGGCGCGACGTCGGTGACCACGGCGCTCAACGGGATTCGGGCACACGCCCCGCCGGTGCGCCGCGCCGACGGCACCGTCGTGACCGCGGACGTCCATGACGCGCCTGCGCTGCCCCTGGTGATCGCGCTTCTATCGGCGGCCGTGCTCTCGGTGGCCCTATTGGTGTTGCGCCGATGACCTTTCAAACCCTGCTGCCCTGGCCGATCCTCGCGGTCGTCGCCGGCGCGCTTGCGCTGGCCCGCCTGGTGGCGCTGTGGCGGGTGCTTGCGTCGGCGGGAAGCCGCCGCCGCCGCGCGGTAATGCGCTGGACCGGCGTGACTCTCGTGGTGCTGCTGCTCATCATCGCGACCACCCGCCCGGCCCTGCTGAACGAAAATCGCCGCGACGCGACGCCGGCGGCCGGCACGGATCTCAACGTGTTTCTCGTCGTCGATCTGTCGGCGGACTCGAATATCGACGACTACGGCAACGGCGAACCGCGGATCGCGGCGATGCGCGACGACATCGCGGACTTGACCAGGCAGTACCCCGCGGCACGGTTCGCGCTCATCACCTTCGACTCGAAGGCCTCCCTCGATTGGCCGCTGTCGGAGGATGTTTGGAGTCTACGACCCACGATCGCGGCGCTCGACGCACGGACGACCCCAGGCCCCGACGCGAACGCTGGAGCGGCGGACAATGTGCTGCGCTATCAGCTGATTCAGGCGGCCCAGCAATATCCGGGATCACGGAACGTCGTGCTCTACCTGGGTTCGGGAGCGCCCGGATCGCAGGCGCCGCAGGGCGAGTTCAACCTCACGCGGGGGTCGGTATCCGGGGGAGCGGTGCTGGGATATGGCCGCGGCGATGCGATCGACGAGGCCGAATTACACAGACTGGCAGCACAACTCGATATACCCTACGTCCACCGGGATCGAGCGCAGCCCTTCCGGCCGAAACTGCCCGACACTGCGCACCGCGCCGAGGCCGATCGGACCGAGCTGTACTGGTTGCCTGCGCTGCTGGCGGCGGGACTGCTGCTCGCCGAGATCTACCTCTCGGTGCGCGAGTTCCGGCGCGGCCGCATCGCCCGACGGGACTTGGTGTCATGACGCGCAGACCGGCACGCCTGCGGCTACGACGGCGCCTTGTCGTCTACTCGGCCCCGGTGACCGTCCTTGCGCTGTTGATCGCCGTCAAGCTGATCTCGGTTGTCCTCGCCGGGAATTGGGCCGTGGGCTCCTTCGCCCGCGGCGACGGGAGCGCGGTGCAAGCCGATGCGGCGATACTCGGCGTGGCCAACCTGCTAGAGCCGGCGAAGGCGCCGTTCGCCGCGGGCACCGCCGCCGTGCTCGACGGCCGACTCGAGGATGCCGACGCCCACTTCACCGACGCGCTGACCCGCAGCACCGCCGGTTCCTGCCCGGTGCGGGTCAACCTGGAACTGGTCCGCGAAACCCAAGGCGACCGGGCCGCGGCGGCAGGGGACCGGGCACGCGCCGACGAACGCTACGCGAGCGCGCTGGCCGTCGTCGACGCCGCGCCGCGCGGCTGCTTCTCCGGCAACACCGACCCGGACCCGCAACGGCACGCCCTTCGTGACGACGCCGCAAACAGATTGGCTGCCAAGAGAACCGGCCTCACAGCACCGCCGGAAGCGCCGCCGCCGTCACCGCCGCCCCCGGCTGCGCCTCCCCCTCCGCCACCACCGCCGCCGCTGGCCACCGTCACACCCGACGGCCGGGAGATCCCGCCACGCCGGCTCGACCCGGCCGGGGGCGATCCGCTCGACAAGTTGCAGCAGGTGTTGCAGGACGCCGCCGGCGCCGCGCCGCCGGGGGAGTCGCCGTAGGGGTGTGTCAGGGTCTTGGCATGAGCGAACCGTGTCCCTGCGGCAGCGGCGAGAAGTATCGCGCGTGTTGCGGACCATTGCACGACGGTGAGTCGCAGGCCCCGACGGCCGAGGCGTTGATGCGCTCGAGATATTCGGCATTCGCGCGCGGCGAGGCCGACTACCTGTTTCGCACCTGGCATCCGCGCACGCGGCCGGCCGAGGTGACCGTCGATCCCGGCATCACCTGGACCGGTCTACAGGTGAGCGACATCGTCGCCGGCGGCCCAGGTGACGATTCCGGGGAAGTGGAATTCACCGCCAGCTACGAATCCGCAAGCCGCGCAGGCAGTCTCCATGAGCGCAGCCGTTTCGAGCGTCGCGCGGGCCGATGGTTCTATCTCGACGGCGTCGCGACCTGATCTCTCTGATTGGAGCGAGTGACGGGATTTGAACCCGTGTGTACGGCTTTGCAGGCCGCTGCCTAACCACTCAGCCACACCCGCACAGATCGCAACGATGCCAGCACACGCGGCCGTGGCCCAGAGTTTGCCTCGGCGCGATCATTTCGTGGAGCCGGCTGGTGGTGAAGGAGCCCACGAGCGTAAGTCCACTGCGAAAACTCACGCGGATTTCCGCAGTGACCTTACGCTCGCCAATTCGATCACAGGCCGATGTAGACGGCCTTGGTGTTGAAGTAGGCCTCGATTCCCTTGCGGCCGCGCTCGCCGCCCCAACCCGACTGCTTGTGACCGCTGATCGGCATCGACGGGTCCGCCGCGAGCGAGGAGTTCACCCAAATCTGGCCCGCGCGAAGCTCGTTCACGACGCGGTGGGCGCGGGAGAGGTTCTCGGTCCAGATCGAGCCGGCCAGGCCGTAGTGCGTGTCGTTCGCGGCGGCGATCACCTCGTCCTCGTCGTCGAATGGGATCACACAGCCCACCGGCCCGAAGATCTCCTCCTTGATCAGGCGCATGTCGGGCGTGGTGTTGGTGATGATCGTCGCCTCGTAGAAGTAGCCCTTGCGATCCATCGGCTTGCCGCCGGTGATCACCTGCGCGCCACCGGCCACGCCGTCGTTGACGATGCCTTCGACCCGTTTGCGTTGTTTGTCGCTGATCAGCGGGCCTAGCACCGAATCCGGATCATCGCTGCCGCCCATCGGGAGCATCTGGGCGAAACCCGCAAGACCCTCGACCACCTTGTCGTAGATGCCGCGCTGGACGTAGATGCGCGAGGTGCACGAGCAGTTCTGTCCCGACCCCGCAAGCAGACCCATGCCCGCCCCCATGATGGCCTTGTCGAGGTTGGCGTCGTCGAACATGATCAGCGGGGACTTGCCGCCGAGCTCGAGCGTCAGCCGCTTGAGGTTCCCCGCGGCCGCCTTCACGATCAGCCGACCGACCTCCGTCGACCCGGTGAACGAGATCTTGTCGACGTCCGGGTGCGCGGTCAACGCGGCCCCGGTGGTCTCGCCGTAGCCGGTGATGACGTTGAGCACGCCGTCGGGCAGACCGGCCTCGCGGAAGATCTCCTCCAGTTTCAGCGCGGTCAGCGGCGTCTCCTCGGCCGGCTTGAGGACGGCGCTGCACCCCGCCGCCAGGGCGGGCGCGACCTTGAGCATCGCGACGAAAAACGGTCCGTTCCAAGGGATGATGAGGCCGACGACGCCGACGGGCTCGAGCTGGGTGAACGTGTGGTAGGTCTCCCAGGTGCCGAGCAGGCCGTCGGAGACGAGATTGGCCGACTCGCCGTGGATCTTGCCGACCCAGCCGGCGTAGTACTTCAACATGTCCACCGACACCGGAATGATGTGGCCCGCCGCCGTCAGGTTCATCCCGTTGTCCTGCGACTCGAGCGCGGCCAGCTCGTCCTTGCGTTCCTCGATGATGCGCGCCGCGCGGAAGAGCACGTTCGCGCGGTGGGAGGCGGGCGCCTTGCGCCACACCCCCGACTCGAAGGTCTCGCGTGCTCGGGCCACCGCCGCGTCGACGGCGGCCTGGTCGGAATCGGGGACCTCCGCGATCTGCTCCTCGGTGGACGGGTTGAAGACCGCGATGGTGTTACTCAATGTTCCTCATGGTCCTTCGCTCGCGGGAAATGCTGTAGTCGCGCGACAGAGGTTACGCGCTTAACCAGAGGGTGTCCAGTACGCAATCGGGGCCCGCGCCGGGTCCGTGACGAGGGGGGATTCCGCTGGTCATAGCCGTGATGACGTGGAGCCACACCCTGGATGCCACGACTTTGACCCCTGCCCAAACCCCCGACCGGGCGGCTAGATTGACCCGTATGCGGGTTGTCCGTCTGTTCGGCGCGGTCCTGACGATCCTCGTAGCGGGGCTGCTCTGGGCAACCCCGGCCGGGGCGCAGCCCCCGTTCAAGCTCACCGACCACATCACGGACAGCAGCGGGGTGCTGACGGGTTCCGACCGTACGGCGGTGGCTGCGGCACTCGACCGGCTGTACCGCGATCGGCACATTCAATTGTGGGTCGTCTACGTCGACAACTTTTCCCGGTTCAAACCCGACAACTGGGCCGATAAGACACGCAGCGCCAGCGGAATCGGCGACCACGACGTGTTGCTGGCCGTTGCCACCAACACCAAGCTGTACGCGTTCAGCGTGCCCCCGCAGGTGCCGGGTCTGACGTCGGCCGAGTTGAACAGCTTGCGCAGCAACCAGATTGAACCCGTACTCGGCGCGAAGAACTGGGGCGGGGTGGCGGTCGCGGCGGCGGACGGGTTGGACAAGTCGACCGGCTCGCCCAACCCGGCCAGCTCGTCAAAGTCGAGCTGGCTGCCGATCGCGATCGGCGTCATCGTCGTCGTGGTCGTCCTGCTGCTGTTGCTGCTGCTGGTTCGCGCGCGCCGCCGACGCGCGAGCGCTTCCGGTGGCCAGGTGGCCGTGGACGGCGGCAATCATCCGGTGCAGCAGGCGTTGTCGACCGCGGACACCAGATTGCGCCAAATCTCGGACTATGCCGCCCGGCATCGCGCCAACATCGGATCCGAAGCCCAGGCCCGGCTCGACGACGCGAAACGGCATCTGGCAGCGGCGCACGACAAGCAAGCGAGCAACGAGGCCGACGCGATTGCGTACGCCAACCGGGCATCGACGCTGGCCGCCCAGGCGCAATCGCTGGCCAATGACGACGTGTTGGCGGCCCAGCGCACGCCGCGACGACGCGGCAAGACATCGAGTCGTTGATCGGCGCGAGACCAAAGGCCAAGCACTGCAATGGTTCTGTTGTTTGCCTCGGTTCCCGCGCTCCTCACCTATAGCAGGCGCGCAGCAGCGCCACCGCCTGCTCGACGGTGTCCTCGATGTCCCGCGTCGCGTCGACCCGCAGAACGGACTGCTGCTCGTCGGGAGGCGTGAAAGCGGCGCGCAGCTCGGGCCACAACTCGATGCGTGCATCCGAGACAACGCCTCGTTCGGTGGCGCGTCGCTCCAGACGGGCCATCAGCGTGGCATCGTCGGCGTCGCATAGGACAACACGAAGATCGGCGCCGAGCCGATGCGCAAGCTTCTGCATCTGGGCACGCTCAGCCGGGTTGCCGAACGTGGCGTCGACGACCACGCCGCGGCCGCGGCGTATCCAGCGGGCTGCGTCGCGGCGCAGTGCAGCGTATGTCGTCCGCGTCATCTCCTCGTCATAGAGACCCGAGCCGAATGCGTCGGTGCCGCGCCGGGTGGGCTCGATCCCCGCCATTCTCTTGCGCGCCACGTCTGACGAGAGGTGCACCAGCCCGAAGCGGCCGGCGAGAGCGCGCGCCAGTGTGGTCTTGCCGCTTGCCGGGAGGCCCATGGTGACCACCACCGGTGGACGTGGCAGTCCGCCTGCATGGGCCCACGCGAGATCGAAGTAGGCCCGCGACTCCGCGATAAGCGAAGGCCCTTCACCATCGGAACTCTGCTCGGTCTGAGCCAGCCGCAAGCTGCGGACTTTGCCGCGAACGTAGGCGCGATAGCACGTATAGAAGTCGAGCAGGCTTTTCAATCCATCGTCGCCGCCAGCCCGGACATAGGAGTCGACGAACGCCCAGGCCAGATCCGCGCGACCGTGGTACTCGAAATCCATGGCGAGAAACGCCACCTCCGACGCCAGGTCGGCGCACCGGTAGCGGGGCGCGAACTGCAAGCTGTCGAACAGCTGGATCTGGCCGTCGTCGATGCAGATGCTGGCGGCGTGCAGGTCGCCATGCCCATCCCGGACGTGCCCGTCGGTCACGCGTCGCTCAAGCAACGGCGCCTGGCTGCGCAGGAACCGCTCGACGTACGCGCGGATGTCGTCGTTGACGTCGCTCGAGATGGTTCGTCCGATGAAAGGGACGATCTGGTCGAAGTTTTCCCGCCAGTTCGCCCCGACGCTGGAAGCGCTGCCGTACGCCTCGATGTCGGGACCGGCCTCGGCCTTGTCGTGAAGCTTGGCCAGGGTGCGACCGATTCGCCGCGCGAGACGAATGTCCACGTCGCCGCGCGCGAGCTTCGCGGGCAGCATGCCCTCCTCCGGCAGGCACCGCATCCACACGGCCGGCTCGCCCGACCCCGCTTCGCCACCTATGCGGTAGCGGCCATTTCGTTCGGTGACTTCGACGACGCCCAGGTACATCTGCGGGCTGAACCGCCGATTGAGGCGCAGCTCCTCTTCGCAGTCGGCGCGCCGCCGCTCGATGGTGGTGAAGTCCAGGAAGCCGAGGTTTACCGGCTTTTTGAGTTTGTAGGCGTACGGCCCGGCGAGCAGGACCCACGAGCTGTGCGTTTCGTGGAGACGCACATCGTCGGCCGGCGGGTCATAGGCATCGGGTCGCAGCAGATCGGCGACGATCCGCGGGTGGCCGTTGGGTCCGGTCGGGTCGAAGGCGTGTGTCATGGTCTCGCCGAACGATGACAGGCGCTTTGGTCGCCCGTCAAGGGCTTTCGTATGCTGGCCGGACTGCGGCGGGCAACAGCGAGTGCGTGACGCCCACGCCGTCGAAGGTGAGTGCGTGCGCGGGATGGCGCAGCGGCTCGATGGTGCCGCCCGGGTGCGCGATAACTCCGCCGCCGGTGGGGATTCCGAGCCCGGTCACCGATGCGTTGAGCAGCAGAATCGTTCGGGTGAGCCGGGTCCACCCGGCTCGCTCGTCGTGCGCGTCGACGATCATCGGCACCAGATCGAACAGGTTGAGCAGCTCGGAAGCGGACGTTTGCGGTGTGTCGGCTACTCCGTAGCGCCCGAGCTGGACCGCCCCGGCCGAAATGCCCACGAGGACGGCTCCTTTGGCGTACCGGTCGAGAATCGCGTCCTTCATCCCGGTTTGCTCGAAGGTGTTCCAGCCCAGGCGCACGTCCCCGCCGGCGAGGACGATCAACTGTGCACGCTCCAGGACGGCGCGGTCGTCGGGCCCGAAAGACGATCTGACCATGCCGCGATCGGCGAGTCCCACGGCATCCATTGCGGCGTCGAAGATTTCGTAGAACTCCGCGTGATCACCGTTTGAGGCGCCGATGTAGGCCGCGCTCGGGGCCGTGTCGGACGCCAGCGCGTCGAGGGCTTCGTCCAGAAGCAGTCGGTCGTGACGCTTCCAGAACAGCAGCTGGCTGTCTGCCAGCAGGTAGAGCGGTTGAAGCTGCGGCGCCGTCACTTCGGTTGTTCTTCGTCGGTGAGCTCGTCGAAGCGGGCGAGTCCGGCATCGAGATCTGTCTCGTCGAAGACTTCGATGCGGCTGAGCAGGTCGCCCTCGACCGTAATCACGTAGGTCAACCGCAATTCCGCGTCGAAACCCTCTTGCGAGCGCATTTTCAGCACTTGGGTGATGACGGCTCCCAGCCCGCTCAGCTGATGCACGGCTTCGATGTAGGCGTTGGCATCCGAGGTGAGGTCCCACATGGCACCGACGGATCGGGCCAGATCGACGCCGTCGATCGATACGAGGGGTCGATGATCGAGGTAAACCGGATCCTGTGTCGTCGTGGGAAGCGCGTGACGATTGAATTGATCGTTGGCGCCGATAATTACCGACCACGCGGCGGCGTAGTTGGCCGCTTCGCCGGAGACGTAGAGGGATTCGAGCTCGGCGAAGGCGGTGTCGATGTCTTCGAGATCGAAGATGACGTCCGTCGCGACTCGTCCGTCGGAATCTATCTCGATGACGTTCAGGACGTCGTTTGAAATCCCTTCCGGGTCGGGGCCCGAAACGCTAACACGGACCAGCGCGAGGCGTGCGCCACGAGTCGCTATGACGCTCAGCATCTTCAAGGTGAACCCGACTTCAGCGAGCGCCCTTGTGCTTTCGATGTTTGCATCTCGGCCGGTGATGATCCCGGCATTCACCACTCGCCGCCGGTCGTCGACGGAGATGTTTTCGGCCGTTAACCCGGCGAGGGCGTCCCAGTCACGGGCACTCAAGTACTCACAAATACGCTCGTACGCTTGACTCGCAGCATTTTTCAATACCGTTGACGGGCTGTTGAGTTCCTCAAACCTTGCGATCGCGGCGTCCAAATCCGCTTCGTCGTATACCTCGACGCAATTCATCAGGTCGCCTTCGACTGTCCCAACGTTGATCGTGCGCCACTCCGCCTCAAAGCCCTCTTGCGAGGCTCCGCGGGCAACATGGGTGATGACCGCTCCTGCGTCGCTGAGCCGATGCACAGCCTCGATGTAGGCACTGACATCCGGCATGAGGTCCCACATGGCCGCAAAATACGCGCCCAGATCCTCCGGCTCGGTCGTCAATGCCGCTCGATGGTCGATGTACACCGAGTCCGTTGTCACGCCCGGTTTTTCGTGTCGGTTGACGCCGGCATAGGCTCGTGTGACTGCTGACCATGTCGGCCCGTGTGCGGCCGCTTCGCCTGCCAGATAACGGGTTTCGAGCTCTTCGAAAGCGGCGTCGATGTCGCCGGCCTCGACGATGCCAATTCGTGCAATTCGGTCGTCGTCGTCGATCTCCACGACGCAGAGCGCCGCGGCGGCAAACGCCTCAGGCGACTGGTTGCGGCTGGCGAAAGCGGCGTTGAATAGCGCAAGGCGTTCCCCGCGGGTCGCGACGAGCGACGCGTCCTGACGACTCCACACGCTGGCTGTGGCTCTCCAGTTCGTCATCTCGGCATCTCGACCGCGGCGTATCCCGGCGTTGATGATCGAGCGGCGGTCGTATGAGCAGACATCCTCGGCGAGCAGCCCTGCCATTGCATCCCAGTCGCGTGCTGCAAAGTGCGCCAGAAACTGCTCGACCGCACGGCTCGCTCTATTCTCCACCCGCGACGCCGGCCGGCTGAGTTCCTTCAATCGCGCGATGGCGGCGTCCGGGTCTGTCTCGTCGAATACCTCGCAACGGGTGAGTCGACCGTCGTCGACCATGAGAAGCATCACCATGCGCCATTCGACGCCCAGGCCGTCAAGTGAGGAGCCGTGTGCATAGTTGGTGATTACCGCACCGCGCCTGTTGATTTCGTGCACAGCTTCGATGTGCACCTTGAAGTCCGGGGTGAGATCGAAGAGGGTGTAAACGGCCGATGTCATGTCGCCGGTAGTGAACGGTGTGCCTTGGCGGTGGTCGACGGTCACCCATTTCTCTGGGGGGTACTCATGCCGGTTGAACATCGCGTGCACGCCGGCTACCGCCGACCAGGTGTCGGCGTGAGCGGCAGTTTCGCCGGCGAGGTAGCGGGCATCGAGTTCGGCGATGGCGGCGTCGAAGTCGCTCGCGTCGAACGTGACGTATGCCACCATCCGCGTGTCGGAGTCAATCTCGATGACGCCGAGTTCCTCCGTGAGGGCTTCCGCGGTAGCCCGGTCCGGGCCCGAGGAACGGGTGTGGATGAGGGCCAAGCGCGCGCCGCGAGTCGCTAAGACTGTCGACCGAAAATTCGAGATTCCGACCTCAGCGATGGCTCGCAGGTTCGCTATTTGGGCATCGCGACCGTGTAGGACCCCAGCATTGACCACGCGCCGGCGATCGTCGTGAGAAACATTGAGAGCCAGTGTTGTTGCTACCGCGTCCCAGTCGAGGGCCGCGAAGTACGCAAAGAAGCGCTCGGCGACTTGGCTAGCGGCGTTGTCCAGCTGGGGCGCGGGCCTGCTCAGCTGCTCGAACCGCGCGATGGCGGTGCCCAGATCTGCTTCGTCGAACAGCTCACTCCGGTTGCACAGATCGCCGTCGAAAGTGACAAGTATGACCTCGCGCCATTCGACGTCCGATCCGTTCTGCAACGTGCCGTGTGCCAAGTGGGTGACGACTGCACCTCGGTCGGTCAACCGATGGACGGCGAGAATGCGATTCGTGATGTCTCGGGCGAAGTCCCAACCGGCACGCATGTATGCGATCAGTTCGCCTTGGGCGAAGGCCGTCGCCCGGCGGTGGTCGATATTGACCCAGTCCTCTGTGTGCGCCGGCGTCTCATACCGGTTGAGCGCAGCGTCGCCCGCCGTGATCAGCGCCCACGTGTCTGCGTAGGTGGCCGCTTCGCCGGCGACGTACCGCGCATCGATCTCCTCGAACGCAGCGTCGGGGTCGTCGACGTCGAACACCACGCGTGCCACGATCTTTTCGTCGGCGTCGATCTGGATCATCTCGAGCGCATCGGTGTGGAACGCTTCCGGCCGTCGGTCGCGTCCCCATGTTCGGACTCGACTCAGCACGACGTGCTGTCCGCGGGTTGCGATGACGTCGGATGTCGCGGTCATCACGCCGATTCCCACGAGTGCGCGTATCTCGGCGATCATGGCGTCCCGCCCTCGTCGCACTCCCATACCGACCACGCGCCGGCGATCGTCGTGGAAAACGTTGTCGGCCAATCCTTCAGCGAGCGCCATCCAATCACGAGCCGCGAACCACGCCTGAAAGCGTTGGTTGGCACGGCTCGCCGCATTCTCAGGTTGCTGCACCGGTCGGGTGAGCTGCTCGAACCGGACAATCGCGGCATCGAGGCCGGACTCGTCGAAGAACTCGGAGCGGTCGATGAGGTCGCCCGCGATGGTGAGAACACTGACGGCTCGCCACTCGGCGTCGAGACCCTCTCGTGAGGTCTCCTGCGACACGGTGGTGACCACCGCTCCGACGCCGTTCAACCGATGTACGGCCTCAATGAAGCTGCTCAACCTGTGCGTGCGGTTCCACGAGCTGAGTAGTGCGTGCAATTCACCAGGCGCGAACGACGGCCCATGTCGGTGGTCGACATTGACCCACTCTGCCGTGGTGGGAAGCGTCTCGCGCTGGTTGAGCGCAGAGATGGCTCGAGTGATGGCCGACCATGGCTGCGAATAGGCTGCCGCCTCGCCGGCGAGGTAGCGGGCGTCGAGCTCGGCGATGGCGGCGTCGAAGTCTTCAAGGTCATACGAGACGACCCGCGCGATGCGGGCGTCGGCGTCGACCTCGACGACGTTGAGGGCATCGTTTTGGACCGCGCCGGGATCGCGGCCGGCCGCGCGGCTCCGCGCGAGGACGAGACGTTCTCCACGGATCGCAATGGCGCTCACCATCGAGATCGTGAACCCTACTTCAGCGGCTGCCTGCAAGTCTCTGATCACGTCGTCCCGACCATGTTGGATCTCGGCGCCCACGACCCGCCGGTGATCAACGCCGACATAGTCGTCGGCCACCGTTTCAGCCATGGCGTTCCAGTCACCAGCGGCGAAGTGCGACCAGACATGCTGGAATACGCGCGAGGCCGCGTTTTCCAGCTGCGGCGCCGGTCGGTGGAGCTCCTCGAACCGCGCGATCGCGGCCTCAATGTCCGCCTCGCCAAAGACCTCGGTCCGGTGAATCATCCCTTGCTCGGCCGCGAAAACCGCGATCCCGCGCCACTCAGCCTTGAGGCCCTCCGCCGAAAGCTCCTGTGCCGCATAAGTGATGACTGCTCCGGTGTCGCTCAGGCGATGTACTTGCTCGGCATAGACGGTGATGTCCTGCTGAGCATCCCAGCCGGCGTTGATGTATGCGGTCACGTCGCCAGGCCCGAATTCCGTTTCATGTCGATGGTCGACGTTGACGCAGTCCGGCGAGGTCAGCGGCGGCTCACCTCGGTTGAGCGCGGCGTAGCTACGCGCGACAGCCGACCACGTGCGCGCGTGCGGCGCGGCCTCACCAACCAGATACCGCCGATCGAGTTCGGCGACAGCAGCGTTGAAGTCGTCGAGGTCGAACGCGGCCATCGCCGCGATTCGCCCGGCGCTGTCGATTTCGACTATCTGTAGGAAATCGACGTGGAACGCGTCTGGTTCCGGGCCGCTTCGCGAGTAGCGGGCGCGGCTGAGGGCGAGGCGCCCTCCACGGGTTGCGACGGTGTGTGACGTCGCGTCCGTCACCTCGATGTCGGCGGCCGACCGGTAGTCTTCGATCGCAGCAGCCGGGCCGCGGCGGGTCCCGGCGCCTACCACCGAACGGCGATCGTCACCGTAGTAGTCGTCGGTGAGGAGTTCGGTTATCGCGTCCCAGTCGCGGGCCGCGAAATGCGCGTGCAGGCGCTCGTACACGCGCGTCGCAGCGTTTTCAAGCCTTCGCGAAGTCGGCTGCTCGGACTCAAGCCGCGCATATTCGGCGTCGAGTTCGGCGATCGCGGCGTCCATGTCCTCGACGTCGAACCACACCTGCCGCACGACTTGGCCGTTCTCGTCGATGGCGTATAGCTGGAGGAGCTCGCTCTGCGGCGCTCCGGGGCCGTCGTCGGCAGCGGTCGTAATCAATCGTGAGAGTGCTAGCCGCTCGCCGCGCGCGGCGACCATCACATACTCAATACGCGTGGCGCCTTTCTCGAGTTCGCGCCTCATCTCCCGTCGCATCGCGTCCGATGTGAGCGGGACGCCGACGATCTTCCGGCGATTCTCGATCGAGACGTTGGGTGCGAAGAGGCGCTCGAACTCATCCCAGTCCCCGCGATGGACAGCGGCCATCACCCGTTCGCCCACTCGCACGCATTCGCTGTCCAGCTGGACGACTGGCGCAGGCGGAGAAGCCGGCCTCGCCGGTTGAGCCCTCTCGCCGAGAACGGCCCGCGCCATATCCGCAAGCGCTGCAGCGCCTTTGCGGTCGTACAGCTCGACCGCTTGCTCGGCGGCGGCTCGCGCCGCCGCGACGTCGCCGCCCCGCCCCAAGACAGTTGCCAACGTCAGGCATGCGTCGCCGTGATCGACCAGTGCGTCGGTGCGCTCGGCCAAAGTCACTGCCGCCTGGGCAACTTGGCGTGCCGCATCGTAGTCGTTGCCGCGTGCCAGCAGGTGTGCCCGGAGCGTGCGCCAAGCGATCGACGCCTTCAGGGCATGGCCGGCCAGACGCTCGCTTTCCGCGCACAATTCACTTGCCTCGGACTCGCGGTCGAGAGCCAGGCATGCGCGGCCCAGCAGCGCGGCGGTCTCTGCGGTGTCGGCGTCCAGGCCCATGCGACGAAAGCCGTTGTAGGCCTTGCGCAGATGCGTCTCCGCCGCGGCGGGATCATTGCCGATGAGTTCGACGATGCCGGCGAACTGCTCGACCTCGAGCAGCGCGTGGCGCAGGCCAAGCTCGGTGACGGTGCGCCGGGCCGAATCGATCATCCGCCGGGCCGCGGCGGTGCGGCCGCGGAACGCCTCGAGGACGGCCTGGCATCTCGTCGAGGTGGCTTCGACGGCGGGAGAGTCGGTCGTGATCCGAAGCAGCCGAACCACATCCAGGCACCGGCCGCCGGCGCGCGGAACCGGGTTGGGGCCCCACAACGCCGCGAGTGGTGCGCCCGCCAACACCGCGTTCACCCGGCGGTGTTCGCGTGCCCGGCGCGCCGCGGTCAGGGCGTCATCCAGGGCGACTTCGCTGTCGCCGATGCGGCCGAGACGGGCGAGGCACCCGGCGCGCACGGTGTGCGCCTTGGCTTCTCCGGCGGCGTCGTCCAGCTCGGCGAGTTTGGCCGCCGCGTCGCCTAACGCGGCTTCGACCTCGTCGAGCCGCTCGGGATGAATCAACATGCTGAGCTGGCCGTCGAAGCATGTCGCCCACGCCGCCAGCCGGGCCGAATCCACTGTTGCGGCTTGCAATTGAGAGACCGCGCCGGCGGCGGAGGCCACGTCACCCGCGGCCAGCAGGGCTTCACAACGTGCGACCAATAGTTCAACGGTCTGGTCGTCGCGGTCGGGAAGCTCGTCGTCGATCTCCTCGAGCGCGTGCAGGGCGCGGTGGTAAAGGTCGGCGGCGCCCTCGTAGGCGAGTCGTGCCATCGCCTGGTCCGCGGCGCGCCGGCAGTAGAAGACGGCCTTGGCCGCGTTTCCCGCCCAAGCACATTCGAAATAGTGATGAGCCAGTTCGGCCAGCAGTTCGTCGTCGGCGCCCGGCAACGTCTCCAATGTGGTGGCGATGCGCTGGTGCAATCGCATGCGGCGCACCGACGCCAGCTCGGCGAGCAGAGACTGCCGGACGATGGCGTGGTTGAACCGGTAGAACCCGCCGGACTCTTCGATGACGATGCCGGCTTGGCGCGCTTCGTCGAACGCGTCGACGAGGTCTGTGCCGACCACCTGCTCGACCAGCTCCAGCGCAAAACGGCTGCCGACGACCGCGGCGGCGGCCAGGGCTTTGTTCGTCTCGCCCGGCAGCCGAGAAAGCCTGCGGCTCACGGCTTCCCGCACGCCCTGGGGCAGCGTGCTCTGGTCCCACACGCCGCCACTCTCGTCGACATGGCGCAGGGCCTGGATGAGGAAGAAGGGGTTGCCGCCCGTGACCGAGGCCAGCGCGTGGGCCAGTTCCTCGTCGTCGTAGCCCGCCTCGGCGACATAGGTGGTCACGTCGTCCTCGTCGAGGCCGCCGAGACTGAGCCGATTGGCCGTGCCATCCCGGTGAAGGTCGGCCAGCATCGCCGCCAACGGGTGCGCGCGGTCGAGGTCGGTGCTGCGGTAGGTACCAACGATTTGGACGCGCGCGTGCTCGCCGAAGCGGAGCAGATGCCGCAGCAGCAGCAGCGTCGGCTTGGCCGCCCAGTGCAGGTCGTCGAGAACAAGAAGGACCGGCGCGCTCGTCGAGGCGGCCTCCAGCAGCGCGACGACGGCATCGAAAAGCGCGTAGCGCTCCGTGTCGGGATCCGAATGTGCCGGGCGAACCAGATCGGGCACGACGTCGGCCAGCCCGGGCACCAGTGACAGCAACGCCTCGACGCCGCGCAGCCCCCTCAACCGGTCGACTCCCATGCAGGGCGCCAGCGAACGCAACGCTTCCGCGAACGGTTGATAGGGCGCGCCCAGATCCTCGTCGCAACGGCCGTACAGCACGATGGCTCCAAGCTGATACGCCCGCTGCGACCATTCGCCGGCCAGACGTGTCTTCCCGACACCGGGCTCACCGGCGATCAACACCGTGCGGACACCAGCGGTCAGCGCGGCCTGCCACGCCGCCAGCAGCCCGTCGAGTTCGCGGCCGCGGCCGACGAAGGGCCCCGCGCCGACAAGTACCGCGGGCAGGCCGGGACGCTCCAAGGGGGCCGCCTCGGGTGTACGCGATTCCGGTTGCCCGACACCGGTTTCCAGCCGCAGTTCGAAAACATGCTCGGGGCGCGCGAGGTTTTTCAGCTGACGCATCCCGAGGTCGGTGAGCACCACATCGTCGGCCAACGTGTCGATGACGAGCTCGGCGGTCGCGCCGGAGCACAGGATCTGGCCACCCTGGGCCAGTGATCGCAGCCGTGCGACCCGGTTGACGGCCCGGCCGAAGTAGTCGCCGTCGCGAAGCTCGACCTCGCCGGTATGCAGGGCCATCCGGACACGGATGGGATCGCGCGAGGCCCACGGCTCGTGCGCGATCGCGTCCTGCAGCTCCACCGCCGCGGAGGCGGCCGCGGAAGGCCGGTCGAACACCGAAAACGTCGCGTCCCCCTCGCCGCGCGTCTTGATCAGCCGACCTCCGCGCGACGTCACCACCTGTTCCACGAGCTCGTCGTGGCGCGCGAGCGCCGCGGCCATCGCCTCGGCATCGGCTTCCCAGGCGGCCGTCGACCCCTCGATGTCGGTGAGCAGGAAGGTCACCGCGCGCGTCACCGATGGAGCGTGTTGTGCCACAGCAATATCCAGCGACGCGTCCTGTGCGACGATCGCGGCCTCGAGCCGGCGGAGGTTGGGGCCGGGATCCACCCCGAGCTCGTCGGCGAGCAGTGAGCGCGCCCGTTGATACGCGCCGAGCGCCTCGCCTTGCCGGCCGGCCCGGTAGAGGGCGAGCATCAGCTGACCCCATCGTCGTTCCCGCAGCGGGGCCTCAGCCACCGCCGCCTCGAGATCGCCGATGACTTCCGCGGCGCGGCCGGTGGCCAGCAGCGCATCCGCCCGGTCTTCAACCAGCGCGGCATGGCTTTCGATCCATCGCGTCTTTTCCGACGTTCCGCGCCGGCCATCCGGAAGTTCGGGGATCCCACGCCACAGGGCAAGGGCCTCCTCGAACCGGGCCACTGCCTGGCTGGTGTCGCCCGCAGCGGCGGCGTCGCGCCCCAGCCGGGCCGCCGACTTGTAGCGGGAGGCATCAATCTGGCTTTCGCCCAGAACCCATCCCGCCCCCTGGGTCAGGACAAAGCCGTCGCCCAGGGCGCGGCGTATCGAGGAGATGTGTGTCTGCAGGGCCTTGGCGGCCGTGCGCGGCGGCTCCTCGCCCCAGAGCAGTTCGACGAGGGCGTCGGCCGGCACGACGGACCCGCCGTGCAGTCCCAGCATCGTGAGGATGGCGCGAGGTTTCGCGCCCGGTATCGCGACGGGCGCCCCGCCTTGCCGGACCTGGAGAGGCCCCAAAACCCCCAGCTCCACCGCTGAAAGCGTACTCACGTCAGCAATCTTCGGCGGGACAATTCAATACCTGGTCAAGATCGGGTAAAGGCATGCTGCCAGCGGTTCGTTGAATGCTCGCAACCTAAGGTGAGCGCGAATGATGTTGGGCCAGCTACTGGGCGGGTACTCGCCATCTCGTGCACGAGGAAACCCAGCCCGGGGCCACAGGGTTCCCTTCCAGATATCGCCCTAGACCCGACCCACTACCGTTATTGCCCATGGACAGCGACCGGAGTGACTCCGCCTTCACCTGGCAGGGCCGGCGCGACCTGGTCAGCCGCATGCATGACCAGCTCGATGAGCTGGTGGCGGCGCGTGACCAAATGGAACAACTGGTGCGGGTGATCGTCGAGATCGGCTCGGATCTGGACCTGGATGTGACGCTGCAGCGGGTTCTCGACGCGGCGATGGAGCTGACCGGCGCCCGCTACGCCGCGCTGGGCATCCGCGCCGCCGACGGCACGCTGGTTTCTTTCGTGCATGCGGGAATCGACGTTGCTACTGCACGGCTGCTCGGCGATCTACCGGTCGGCGATGGCCTGCGGGTAGACGATCTGAACAGCCATCCCGACACCACGGTGCTGGCCGGACACCAACCGCCGATGCACGCGCTGCTGGGCATCCCGATCACCGTGCGGGCGGCCAACTTCGGCAGCCTGTATTTGGCGGACGACCGTCCGGGCCGCGTCTTTTCCGACTCCCAGGAGGGCGCCGTACGAGCGATGGCCACGGCTGCCGCGGCGGCCATCGACAACGCCCGACTCTTCGAACGAGAACGCGAATCGGCGAGATGGACGAAGGCCAGCCGTGAGATTACGACCGCGCTGTTGTCCGGCGACCCGCAGACGGGTCCGTTGCAACTCATCGTGAATCGGGCGCTGGAGTTGGCCGGTGCCGAGCAGGCGATCTTGCTGGTGCCCAAGGATCCCGAACGGCCCGTCGACGAGGTTGACACCCTGGTCGTCGCCGCGACGGCGGGCCGGTATTCCTCGGAGGTGATTGGTCGGCAGGTTCCGATGGACGGCTCGACCACCGGCGGTGTGGCGCGCCGCGGCCTGCCGTTGATCACTGATTCCTTCGAATACCCGATCGAGGGATTCACCGACGTCGGCGAACGCTCGGCGATCGTCATGCCCCTGATCGCCGACGGTGCCGTGCTCGGCGTTATCGCCGTCGCACGCGACCCGCACCAGCCGGCCTTCGGCAACGATTACCTCGACCTCGTCAGCGACTTCGCCCGGCACGCCGCCATCGCGCTGGCGCTGGCCGCGGGCCGCGAACACGCGCTCAACCAGGAATTGGCCCAAGCCGACACCGTCGAGGAGGCGGTGCACGCCGCCGCCGAGGAACTGCGTCGGCTGTGGCGGGCACGCCGGGTTCTGGCCGTCACCTTCCCCACGCAAAGCTCGTCGGCCCAGGGGGCGTTCGGTGAACCTCAAGTCGTTTCGGTCGGCGAACCGGCGCAGTGGGCCGACCTGCCACCGCGCACCCAGCAGGCCCTCAGCTCATTGCGCGACGGCGATCTGCTCACCTCCTACGCGACGCAACCCGGAACGGCGGGCATCGCACTGCAGCATCCCGACGGTGTGCTCGTCGTCTGGATCGATCTGACCGAGCAGCGTCTGTTCACCCTCGAGGACCAGACCTTGCTTACGGTCCTGGCGGGCCGCCTCGGCCAGGGTCTGCAGCGGGTGCACCAGGTCGACCAGCAACGCGAAACCGCACTGGCCCTGCAGCACGCGATCCTCGGCCCCGCCGATCTGCCGGCCGGGTTCGCGGTGCGGTATCAGGCCGCCACACGGCCTTTGCAGGTCGGTGGTGACTGGTATGACATCGTCGACCTGGAAGACGGGCGGATCGCGTTGATCGTCGGCGACTGCGTCGGCCATGGCCTGGCCGCGGCCACCGTGATGGGCCAGGTGCGCAGCGCTTGTCGCGCCCTGCTGTTCGAAAACCCAAGTCCCGGTGCGGCTCTGGCAGGGATGGACCGCTTCGCCGCGCGGCTGCCCGGCGCGCAATGCACCACCGCGGTCTGCGCGGTGCTCACTCCCGACACCGGTGAACTGGTCTACTCCAGCGCCGGCCACCCGCCGCCCATCCTGGTGCACAGCGACGGCAGCACCCAGATGCTCGACGACGGTCACACCATCGCTTTGGGGGTCAAGGGGGACTGGCCCCGCCCGGAAGCCCGCGTGACCATCCCGGCGCGTTCGACGCTGGTGCTCTACACCGACGGCCTGGTCGAGCGTCGCCGCGTCCCGCTCGACCACGGCATCTCCCGGGTGGCCGACGCCGCCCAGGACGCGCGCGCGTTGACACTGGACGATCTGGCCAACCACGTCATGTCGCGGGTCGCGCCGAGCGGCGGATACCAGGACGACGTGGTCCTGTTGCTCTATCGCCACCCGGCCCCGTTGGAGCTGAACTTCCCGGCCGACGTCAGCCAGCTTGCCCCCACCCGCAACGCCTTGCGCGACTGGCTGAACAAGGCCCGACTGGACCCCGACCAGACAATGAACGTGCTGGTGGCCGCCGGGGAAGCCGTGGCCAACGCCATCGAGCACGGCCATCGACATAGACCGCAAGGCACTATTCGCCTCGGTGCGATCGCAACCGGCGACGCGGTCCAGCTGACCATCACCGACACCGGCTCCTGGAAGGCCCGACAACCCGCGTCCTACCCGCACCGCGGCCGGGGCATTCCCCTCATGCGAAGCCTCATGCACGATGTCGATATCCGGCCCGACAACGACGGCACCACGGTTCACCTATCCGCGAGGATCACCTGATGACCACCCCGCTCACGCTGGACACCGCGCGCGGCAGCGACGGGAAAACCGTGCTGGTCGTGGGGGGCGAAATCGACCTGAGCAATATCGACACGTTCAACCAGGCGTTGGCCGGCGCCACCACCGAGGTCACCGGCGGACAGGAAGCGCTGCTCGTGGACATCAGCGCGGTCGAGTACCTGGACAGCGCCGCGATCAGCGCTCTGGCCGCCCACGCCGACCGCATCGAGCTGCTGGCCAACCCGATCCTGATGTCCGTGCTGCGAATCAGCGGTCTCAGCGAACTGACCAAGGTCGAAGCCGCGCCGCCGGCCGGGGGGCGCTGACGCGGCTGCGGTGCCAGGTTTCCCACCGCGCGCACTCGCCGCCAAGTGTTCGGTTCGAAGCGCTGAATGCGTATGCCCGGGATCATCATCCGGTTGCCCATCATCAACGTGATCGACACAGTCAATCTGCTTGCTACACAGCGTGATTGCGGCGCAAGGTGGCCGACTTGCGCGCCGCATGCCACGATGGCGTAATGGGTGACGACGCGCTGAGCTCGGAACGTGAATTCAACGAGCAGAACATCGAGGAGTTCCGCCGCAATGGCGGCAAAGTGGGCGGGCAATTCGAGGGTTTTCCGCTGCTGCTGTTGACTTCGACCGGAGCGCGAAGCGGCGCTCAACGTGTCAACCCCGTCGCCTACTTCGATATCGACGGCAAGATCTATGTCGTCGGTTCCGCGGCGGGCCGGGACAACAATCCCGCGTGGGTGCACAACATTCGCGCCAACCCGCGCGTGTCTGTCGAGATCGGTTCGGAGGCGGCGAAACCGGCGACAGCGCGGGAACTCCCGCGCGACGAACGGGATTCGGTCTATTCGGTGGTGGTCGAACGCGCACCCGGGTTCGGGGAGTACGAGCAACGCACCGATCGAGTGATCCCGGTGTTCGAATTGATAACCGACTGAAGGCGTGGGCGGCAACGGCATTCGAGCTCACCGAATTCGGCACGTTAACGGGGCGATTGCCGCACAATGATGTTCGCGGGTAAGACCGATGCGACTAGTAGTCACCGCCCGCGTTGCACGAACGACGAAGTGAGGTCGGCGATGAGACATTACCTGCGGCGCTGCGTGATCGGTGCGGTCGTTCTGGTGTTGGCCGGGTTACCGGTGACGGTGATTGCGCCGCCGGCGATCAGCCGCGCCGACGGTGAATGCGCCCCGGGTTGGGGCTGGAGCGTCGAGCTGAACGAATGTGTGTTCCTGCTCCCGGCCGCAAACGGGCCGGGAGGGCCCGGCGGGCCGGGCGGACCCGGGGGACCGGGCGGACCCGGGGGACCGGGCGGACCCGGGGGACCCGGGCGCCCGGGGCCCCACTAGAAGTCCCGCTCGCTGGGGCGACGCGACGCTCGGCCTGGCGAAACAGCCGCGCGGCGGCAGCGTGGGAACTCCACGCGCCTGTCGTTCGTTATACCGGCTAGGTAACCTGTGATTCCGAGGGGGACAGTAGCCGCATGCCACGCACAGACAACGGCACCTGGGATTTGGCGACCAGTGTCGGCGCGACCGCCACGATGGTCGCGGCCGCCCGAGCGATCGCGACCAATGCCGACACCCCGCTGATCGAGGACCGCTTCGCCGAACCGCTGGTACGCGCGGTAGGGGTGGACTTCTTCACGCGCTGGGTGTCCGGCGAGCTGGCGGTCGCAGACGTCGACGACCATGAATCCGGCTGGAAGCTCGAACACATGCCGGCCGCGATGGCCGCCCGGACCCGATTCTTCGACTCCTTCTTCCGCGACGCCACGCATTCCGGGATCCGGCAGGCCGTGATCCTGGCGTCGGGTCTCGACGCCCGCGCCTACCGGTTGGCGTGGCCGGCCGACATGACCGTGTTCGAGATCGACCAACCGCAGGTGATCGCGTTCAAGTCCGCCACGCTGGCGGAGCTGGGCGCCGCCCCGACGGCGCAGTTGCGTAACGTCGCCGTCGACTTGCGCAATGACTGGCCAAAGGCGTTGGCGGAAGCCGGTTTTGACAAAAGCCGCCCCACCGCGTGGATCGCGGAGGGGCTCTTCGGGTACCTGCCCACGGAGGCGCAAGACCGCCTGCTGGACAACATCACCGCGCTCAGCGCTGACGGCAGCCGGCTGGCGTGCGAAGCTATTCCGGACATGTCAGAAGTGGACACCGAGAAAGCCCAGGAAATGATGCGCAGGGCCACCGCGAAGTGGCGTGAGCATGGCTTCGACCTGGAATTCGGCGAGCTCGGCTATCAGGGCGAGCGCAATGACGTCGCGGTCTATCTGGATAACCTGGGATGGCGATCGGAGGGCGTCCGGATGACTCAGCTGCTGGCCGACTCCGTTCTGGATGCGATTCCGCAGACCAACGATTCCGTCTCGGTGGCCGACACGATCTACTACAGCTCGGAGCTTTGTCGATGACCGCACCGCAGCGACGAGGGCTCAACGACGCCGTCACGCGGATATGGAGCTTCCTCGCTCCGGTCTACGATCTGCCGTTCTTGCAGCAGTGGGTGTACCGGCCTCCGCACGACGAGGTGATCGCCCAACTGCGCAATCACGGCGCCCGTAAGATCGCCGACGTCGCCTGCGGTACGGGGATTTTGAGCGATCGGATCCAGCGTGAACTGCAGCCCGACGAGATCTATGGCGTCGACATGTCCGACGGCATGCTCGGTCAGGCTCGCGCCAGGTCCGACCGGGTGCAGTGGATGCGCGCCCCGGCCGAGCAGCTCCCTTTCGACGACGGCGCCCTCGACGCCGTCGTGACAACCTCGGCCTTTCACTTCTTCGACCAGCCGGCCGCATTGCGCGAATTCCACCGCGTGCTGGCGCCCGGCGGCCTGGTGGCCGTCTCGGCGCTGAGCACGCGGCAACCGCGGCTGCAGTCCTCCGCGAACTCCCGGTGGAAGCCCCAACACAACGCCTCCGCACCCGAGATGCGGACGTTGTTCGAGAACGCCGGGTTCGCGATCAGCGACCAACACCGGATCCCGCGACCGGTGTGGACGGCGTTGGTGCCCGACCTGCTGACCGTCGGCATCAAAGGCTAGAACCAGCGCCGAGAGCGAAAACCGCTCGGCGCCAACGTAGTAAACGACGACGCCCGCCTCGCCAATCGGCGAAGCGGGCGTCGTGTCAGTTATCGATCACAGCGGGATCCACACTCCGAAGAAGTCAAATCCCCACTGATTGAAACCGGGGTTCCAGTACGGCGTTTCGTTGTATCCCCAGTAGTTGATCGGGCCGTAGTCCCAGCGCCCACCGGGCGGGGGAAGCGGTCGATCCCATGCCGGCCGCGGCGGCTCGCCCGCACCCCAGGGTGCCGGCCCATCGCCCCACGGTGCCCCGTGGAAGTAGCCGCGGTGGTCATCTCCGTGCCACGGGCCGCCCGGGTGCGGATCCGGTCCACCGAAACCGCCGGGAGCACCGGGATGGTCACCGGGGCCACCAGGCCCGCCAGGGCCGCCCGGGTGGTCACCAGGACCGCCGGGGCCACCCGGACCACCGGGTCCACCGGGTCCGCCCGGGTGATCGCCAGGCGGCGGTCCGCCAGGACCACCGGGGTGGCCGCCAGGGCCTCCGGGTCCACCCGGACCACCCGGACCACCGGGACCACCAGGACCGCCGGGACCGCCCGGATCGTTGGGACCGGTGGGCGCGTGCCCGCCACCGGGCGCCGCCCCGCCATGATTACCCGGAGGCTGTGGCGCCCCGGGTGCGGCGTTGGCAAATCCGGCGCCCATTCCCAGGGTCGCAGCGCCGAGCGCTCCGGCGATGGTCACCCCTCCGACAAGTTGCTTCAACTTCATGATGCTTCACCTATCCACTAGGGATTTCTTGCAAGGAAGTTCCTTCGAACACCCCCCGTTACCAGCCCGACGTTAGATAGCGTTCCTATGGACTGGCTGTGACCCGCCCATGCGCAACGTTTGGTCGCGGCCGTCACCCAGGTGGTCGCAGCCGAGCGCAGCCTCTCGCCGCAGCCCCTGGCAGAGGCGCTCAGCAGGCACTTTGCCCGCGGGCCGCCGCGAACCAACCCTTCGCGCGGGCCGGTTTGGGAAGGCTACGTTGTCTAGTCGGCAAGGGTTTTCGTCTATATGGTTGCGGCCGTGCCGAGTGCGTCACATCCGCACGAACCCCACGTCGGTTCGGTGTCGTCGAAATTGAATTGGCTGCGCGCAGGCGTCCTGGGGGCCAATGACGGAATCGTCTCCACCGCCGGCATCGTCGTGGGGGTCGCGGCGGCCACCGCCGCACGCGCCCCGATATTGACCGCGGGCAGCGCCGGACTGGTCGCCGGGGCGGTGTCGATGGCGCTGGGCGAATACGTGTCCGTCAGCACCCAACGCGACACGGAAAAGGCGTTGCTGAGCCAGGAGCGTCGCGAACTGCGCGACGACCCGGCCGCGGAGCTAGACGAGCTCGCCGCCCTGTATGAAGCCAAGGGCCTGACGCCGGCGACCGCGCGCACCGTGGCCGAGGAACTCACCGACCACAATCCGCTGCTCGCCCACGCCGAGGTCGAACTGGGCATCAACCCCGACGACCTCACCAATCCGTGGCAGGCGGCCTCGTCGTCGGCGCTGTCGTTCGCGGTCGGGGCCCTACTGCCCTTGATCGCGATCCTTGCCCCGCCGACCACGTGGCGAATCCCCGTCACCGTCGTGGCCGTGCTTGTCGCGCTGGTGATTACCGGTGCCGTCTCGGCCGGCTTGGGCGGAGCCCGCAAGCGCCGGGCGGTGCTGCGCAACGCCGTCGGCGGCAGTCTCGCGCTGGCCGTCACCTACCTGATCGGCCATCTGGTGGGCGCCGCAATCGGGTGACCGATGACTGTCGCGGCGCGGTGCGCACCCAGCGACTGGAAGCGCAACTGTAACATCCACAGTTGCGGTCCTCAGCTGAGCCCGCGATCCCATCAGCCGAAGGGTCATGCAGTGGCCGAGCCCAATATCGTGCCGGATGAAGCCTCCTGGGCAGAACCGGCGCCGTACTTCGTCCGCGACGAAAACTATCTCGTTCCAACCAAAATCGCCCGGGGTGGATGGGGCCCCTCGCTGAGCGGACACGTCGTCGGCGGACTCTTGGCGTGGGCGGTCGAGGATGCGGCCGGGGATGCGGACCTGCAACCGGCGCGATTGACCGTCGATCTGCCCCGCCCGACCGCCTTGGCGCCGCTCGAGGTGCACACGAAGGTGCAACACGACCGGCGCCGATTGCGGCTGGTCGAGGCCGTGATCACCCAGGACGGCGCCGCGGTGGCGCAGGCGAGCGCGCTGTTTCTGCGGCGCGGGGCGCAACCCGAAGGCCAGGTCTGGTCACCACCGGTGCAGATGCCGCCGATCCCGGTGGACGAGGCCTACTCGACACTGTTCATGCGAACCTACGGCTGGGGCGCCGACGTGCAGAACCCCGACCCGGACTGGCCTGAGGGCGACGGCTCGAAATACACGTGGATCCACGAGACACGGCCGTTGATCGACGACGACCCGCTTACCGCCTTCACCCGCGTGGCGATGGCCGGTGACATCACGGCGTCGATTGCCAACTGGGGCACCAACTCCCTGCAGTTCATCAACGTCGACTACACGCTCACGCTGAGCAGGCTGCCCGAGGGCGCCCATATCGGGCTTGCCTCGCTGATGCATCACAGCCACGACGGGGTGGCTAGCGGCTCGGCGGTCCTGGTGGACGCCAAAGGCCCGATCGGCACCGGGGTATCCGTCGCGGTCGCGCACTCGGGATTCCGCCCACCCACTACCGACCCGTCGGCGCGGTGAGCCCGAAGGGATTGGCGCGGTGACGTTCTGGGCCCTGATCGCCGAGGCGGCGCAGCGAGGATCACCACGACCGCTTCTCGCCGATGAGTACGGGCGCAGCCTCACAGCGCGTCAACTGCACGACGCCGCGTGCGCGACCGCAGCCGCTCTGGCCGAACGAGGGGTTCGCGCGGGAACCGTCGTGTCCTGGCAGTTGCCCACCACGCTGGAGACCATGGTGGTGATGGCCGCGCTTGCCCGACTCGGCGCGGTGCAGAACCCGATCATTCCGATATTGCGGGAACGAGAGGTCGGCTTCATCACCGGCCAACTCGATGCCGAAGTCTTTGTGGCGCCACAGCTTTGGCGCGGATTCGAGTACGGTGAGCTGGCCCGGGCATTGTCGCGGGACAGGGGCTTCGAGGTCGTCACGCTCGACTTGGCAACACCCCCGTCCACCGGCGGGCTGCGGCTGCCCGGCGGCGACACCGGGGCACTCCCGCCGCCGCCGAGAACCGCCGACGACGCGCGCTGGATCTACTACTCCTCGGGAACCACCGCGGCCCCCAAAGGGATCCGCCACACCGACACGTCGGTGATCGCCGGCTCGGCGGGCGTGGTGGGCATGGTAGGGGCCAACAGTAGCGACGTGGATCCGATCGCCTTCCCGATCGCCCACATCGGCGGGGCGGCGATGCTGGCCACCGGGTTGCTGACCGGCATGCGGTTGGCCCTGTTCGAGACGTTCGATCCGGCCACCACGCCGTGGGCCATCGCCACGCACAATCCGACGTTCCTGGGCACCGCGACCCCGTTCTTCGTCGCATTCCTCGAAGCCCAACGGGCCCAACCCGATCGGCCGCTGTTTCCTTCCCTCCGGGGCTGCCTGGCCGGAGGGGCGCCCGTCACCGCCGAACTGAGCCGCCAGGTTCGTGACACCTTCGGCCTGGCCGGCATCGCCAATGCCTGGGGAATGACCGAGTTTCCGTGCGCGACCTCGCCGTCGTTGACCGCCGCGCCCGAGGTGCTCGACCACACCGTCGGGCCGCCGGTGCCCGGGGTCAAGGTTCGCGCGGTGGACAGCCGCGGCGCCGAAGTGCCCGCCGGGCAGGAAGGCGAGCTGCGGCTCAAGGGACCCCAGTGCTTCCTCGGCTACGCCGACCCGGCACTTGACGCCGATGCGTTCGACAGCGACGGGTGGTTGCGCACAGGCGATCTCGGCATGATCGACGCCAACGGCAATGTCCGCGTCACCGGCCGTACCAAGGACGCGATCATCCGCAACGCCGAGAACATCTCGGCGCTCGAAATCGAGAATGCGCTCGCCACCCATCCCGCCGTCGCCGATGTCGCCGTCATCGGCATTCCCGACCCCCGGACCGGCGAACGCGTGTGTGCGGTCGTGGTGCCCGCGACAGCCGACGGCGTGTCATTGGAATCCCTTGTGCGACATTGCCAATCACGCGGCCTCAGCCGATACAAGCACCCCGAACACCTGGTGGTCGTCGAGACCTTGCCGCGCAATCAATTCGGCAAAGTGATCAAGAAAGAGCTGCGGGCGGCCTTCGGGTGACCCGCGTCCGGAAATTCGGTTACGCCTCCTCAACGGCCCGCGAGCGGCCGCCGCGATCGCCGGACCTATAACCCTTTAGGCGCATCGCGCACGGCCTGCACCGCCGCGGCGTCGCCGTCGAAGTCGACCTTGGCCTGCCGTCCCACGCTGAACAACAACAGTTCCTCGGGCGCGCCGGTCACCGTCACCGCCGGCCCCTGGCCTGCGGTGAGCACCGTCTTGCCCTCCGAGGTCCGCAACGCCACCCGGCCGGGCACCTTGGCGAGGGTGAGCCGGGCCATCAACGGCAGGGTGCGCCGCAGCATCTTGCTCAGGGCCGGCTCCAGCGAGCGCGGCTGCCAGTCCGGCTGCGCGCGGCGCACGTCCTCGTGGTGGATGAACATCTCGGCCACATTGGCCACCGGGTCGAGCAGTTTGAGCGGCGAGTAGACCGGCGGGCCGGCGGCGAGCTTGCCCACCAGCTCCTCCCACTCGTTGCGCTCGGCGACCTGGTTCTGCACCTTCTCGGTGTGGGAAGCGAAGAAGGGGATCAGGATGCCGGGCGCGGCGTCGGGGCGGTACTCGCGGATCACCAGGTGTGCGGCCAGGTCCCGCGTCTTCCATCCCTCGCACAGCGTGGGCGCGTCCGGCCCGACGCCGCGCATGGTTTCCACGAGGGCGGCACGTTCGCGTTGAGCAACAGACATGCGTTCAGCCTAGAGGCGCTCGACGCGTGAGTGGACGGGTCCACAACACCAATAGTGGGCGGCTCGGTAAATTTGAGACGTCACTGTCCTTTGGAAAGGAGATGTAGGAGAAGCCATGAACGCGCGCGTCGAGCAGTTGGAGTTTCAGGCAGAGGCTCGCCAACTGCTGGATCTGATGGTCCATTCCGTCTACTCCAACAAGGATTCGTTCCTGCGGGAGTTGATCTCCAACGCCTCCGACGCGCTGGACAAGCTGCGGCTTGAGGCGTTCCGTAACAAGGACCTCGACGTCGACACCTCCGACCTGCACATCGAGATCGACGTGGACAAGGACGCGCGCATCCTGACCATCCGTGACAACGGCATCGGAATGACCCGCGCCGAAGTGGTGGATCTGATCGGCACGCTGGCCAAGTCCGGCACCGCGGAGCTGCGCAAGCAACTGCGCGAGGCCAAGAACGAAGCGGCCTCCGAGGAACTCATCGGCCAGTTCGGGATCGGTTTCTATTCGAGTTTCATGGTCGCCGACAAGGTCGAGCTGCTCACCCGCAAGGCCGGCGAGAGCGACGCCACCAGATGGGAATCCAGCGGCGAGGGCACCTACACCATTGAATCGGTCGACGACGCTCCGCAAGGAACGTCGGTCATCCTGCACCTCAAGCCCGAGGACGCCGAGGACGAGCTGCACGACTACACCGCGGAGTTCAAGATCAGGAGCCTGGTCAAGAAATACTCCGACTTCATCGCGTGGCCCATCCGGATGCAGGTGGAGCGACGGCAACCGGCGAGCGAGGAGGGCGGCGAGGAGACCGTCACCGTCGAGACCGAGACCCTCAACTCGATGAAGGCCCTGTGGGCCAGGCCCAAAGAAGAGGTCTCCGAAGAGGAGTACAAGGAGTTCTACAAGCACATCGCGCACGCCTGGGACGACCCGCTCGAGGTCATCGCGATGCGGGCCGAAGGCACCTTCGAGTACCAGGCGCTGCTGTTCATCCCGTCGCACGCCCCGTTCGACCTGTTCAACCGGGACGCCCAGACCGGGATCCAGCTGTACGTCAAGCGCGTGTTCATCATGGGCGACTGCGACGAGCTCATGCCCGAATACCTGCGCTTCGTCAAGGGTGTCGTTGACGCGCAGGACATGTCGCTGAACGTGTCCCGCGAAATTCTGCAACAGGATCGGCAGATCAAGGCCATTCGGCGTCGACTGACCAAGAAGGTCCTCGCCACGATCAAGGATCTGCAGTCCGAGCGCCCCGAGGACTATCGCACCTTCTGGACCCAATTCGGCCGGGTCGTCAAGGAGGGCCTGCTGTCGGACTTCGACAACCAGGAGACGCTGCTGCAGATCTCCTCGTTCGCCTCGACCCACAGCGACGAGGAAGCCACCACGCTCGCCCAATACGTGGAGCGGATGAAGGACGGCCAGACGCAGATCTTCTACGCCACGGGCGAGTCGCGCCAGCAGATCCTGAAATCGCCGCACCTCGAGGCGTTCAAGGCCAAGGGCTACGAGGTGCTGCTGCTCACCGACCCAGTCGACGAGGTCTGGGTGGGAACCGTGACCGAATTCGACGGCAAGCCGCTGCAGTCGATCGCCAAGGGCGAGGTGGACCTCAGCTCCGACGGCGAGCAGAGCGAGGCTGAGCGCGAGGAGCAGCAAAAGGAGTTCGCCGACCTGCTGACCTGGCTCAAGGACACCCTGAGCGACCACGTCAAGGAAGTTCGGCTGTCTACCCGGCTGACGGACTCGCCGGCCTGCCTCATCACCGACGCCTTCGGGATCACGCCTGCGCTCGCGCGCATCTACCGCGCTTCCGGGCAGGACATTCCGGTGGGGAAGCGGATCCTCGAACTCAATCCCAACCATCCGCTCGTCACCGGTCTGCGCCAAGCGCACCAGGACCGCAGCGACGATCCCTCGGTCGCGGAGACCGCGGAATTGCTGTATGGCACAGCGCTTCTCGCCGAGGGCGGCGCGCTCGACGATCCGGCGAGGTTTGCCGAGATACTCGCTCACCGGCTGGCCCGCACGGTGTAACCCGGGGTTTACCGGCAAATAAGCCATTTCCGGGATTGAAAACTCCCAGGCAGGGATACTTAGATCCCATGCCTGCGTTTCGCGTCATCGACCCACGGGGCCGGGTCGTTGCGACGAAGAGTTTTGCCAACGCGGAGGCCGCGTACGCCTGGTTCGTCAACTCCGTTGGCGGCAACACCGAGTTGGGTTGGCGCATGGAGGTCAACGACGACGGCCAGTGGGCATTCTTCGACGACACCGAAGGCTTCACCGCCCCGGTGAGCCGGCGGCCAACGAAACGCTGAGGCCCGGATTCGGGCTCAGGGCCCGATCACGAAGCAGCGGCCGGCGCTGCTGACGAAGAGGACCTCATCAACCGTGGACTGCGCGATGGCCGAAAATTCGAAGCGATGGGCCTGCTGGCCGACCTCGATGTCGGCGTCCTGCGACTCGCTGGTGCCGTCTTTCTTGCGGACTAACGCCGTCACCGCGTCGGGTTTCGACGGACTAGTGGCACACCTCGCAGGCTATGCCGTCGTTGTCACGATCGAGGCCGGCTCGATAGCCGGGCTGCCCGCGGTAGATCGGCGCGACACCCGCCGCGCAGGCCGCCCTGCAGTTCGGGTAGTAGGCGCTGGCCCCGCTGGTGGGCGACGGCGACGTTGTGGTCGTCGTCGTCGTTGACGGAGCCGCCACGGCCACGGGCATCCCCGCAATTCCCACTGCGATTGCTCCGGCGAAGAATAATCCACGAAGCACGTTCGGAAGCCTCCTGTTAGCGAAAAAACGACGGTTGCTGACGACTACAGAGCTAACACCCTGGGCCGGTCGTCGGGCAAGAGGCTGACGAGCCCGCAACACGGTCGGACGCGCGACGTACGCTCCCACCATGCATGTCGACGCGATGACGATTCCCCAGCCGCTGGGCCAGATCGGCGAGCTCGCCCGGCGGACCCACGCCGTCGGGTTCTCCGGCTTGTTGTTCACCGAGACGGGCCGCACCGCATACCTGAATGCCGCCGTCGCGTCGCAGGCCGCGCCGGATCTGGAATTGTCGACGGGCGTCGCCGTCGCCTTTCCGCGCAGCCCGTTCGTGACCGCCGCCGCGGCCTGGGAACTGCAGGAAGCCACCAGGGGAAGGTTCCGGCTGGGCCTCGGAACGCAGGTGCGCACCCACGTGGTCCGGCGCTACGGCACGGCCTTTGAGCGGCCCGGGCCCCGGCTGCGCGACTACCTCCTGGCCGTCAAGGCGTGTTTCGCGGCCTTTCGTTCCGGGACGCTCGACCATCACGGCGACTTCTACGATCTCGACTTCATCACCCCGCAGTGGAGCCCGGGGCCCATCGACGCTCCAGACCCCAAAGTCGATATCGCAGCGGTCAATCCGTGGATGCTGCGGATGGCGGGCGAAGTGGCCGACGGGGTTCACGTCCACCCCATCGGCGAACCGGGTTATCTGGCCCGTCACGTCCTGCCGACGGTCGGCGAAGGCGCGCAGAAAGCGGGTCGTTCGCTGTCGGACATCGCGATCATCGTGCCCGTCATGACGATCGTCGGGGATACCGACGAAGAGCGGGACCGGCAGCGTGAAGTCGTGCGCGCCAGCATGGCCTTTTACGGAAGCACGCCCAACTACGCATTCATCTGGGACGAGGCGGGTTTCGAGGGCACGACCGCCCGGATCCGGGAAAAGCAGAAGGCCGGCGACTTCGCCGGCATGGCCGCCCAGGTCAGCGATGACCACATCGCGGTCTTCGCCACCGAATCGAGCTGGGAGGGATTGGCGGACGCGTTGGCCGCGAAGTACGCCGGAACGGCAACGCGGTTGGTGATGTACAACTCCGTCGCCGACCAGGATCGCTTCGAGCGCTACGGCGAGGTGGCCCGCCGGATGCAAGCCGTCAGCGACCGAGCTGGATCGCTTTGACCACCAAAAGCAGCGCCCCGACAACCAAATAGGCCCGCAGCGCGATCATCGCGAGCCGGGTCCCTGGTGACCAGGTGACCGGTTCGAGCAGGGCCAGCGGCGGCATGCGCCAAGTGTTGCGATCGACGCCGCGGCCCGGAAGTTGTGGCCGGGGTCGCTCGGGCTGACGCCGGGCCAGCCAGCGCAGCACCGGTGCCGCGGCCGCCGCGAGGATGACCAGCCCAAGCGTCAGATAGCCCGCTACCGCGACGACGTCGAGTCCGGGAAACAACGTGGTGGCCATCAAGATTCCGGACAGCAGCAGCAGAACGCCGACGATCAGTCCGGCGAGCCAGTTGAGCCAGGCGCGATTGACCCAGGGCCCCAATACTTCTCGGTCATTGCACAACAACAGCAGAAACACGCTGGCGCTGGGCAGCAGTAATCCCGCGAGGGCCTGGACGGCGGTGGTGATCAACCCGAGCGGAGCGCCCGGAATCAGCACGATGCCCGCGGCCAGGACCACCATCGCGGTATAGGAAAGGTAGAACTGTTTGGCGTCGGCGAAGCCGCGGTGCAGCGAGTGCTTCAGTCCGAACACGTCGCCGAAGGCGTAGCTGGTGGCCAGGGTCACCGCGGCGGCCCCGATGATCGACGCGTCCATCAGCACGATGGCAAAGATCGAGCCGAGCACCGGGCGGTGCCCGCCCAGCAGATGCGCCGTCGCGCCGGCATCGCTGAAGCCGCCAAGGGTGTTGGTGGAGCGCGCCGCCCACTCGCCGGTCATCATCAGCGCGGCGGCGCCGACCACCACCACGAAGGCGCCCAGTACGGTGTCCGCGCGTTCGTACCCCATGAACCGGGGCGTGATGCGCTTGTCGACGACGTTGGACTGCTGAAAGAACAGCTGCCACGGCGCCACGGTGGTGCCGACGATGGCGATGATCAACAGCACGGCATCCGAGCTGATGCCGCCCGAAATGCCGGGCACCACAAACGACTTCGCCGCGTGCCCCCACTGCGGATGGGACATCAGCAGCATCGGGATCTGCAGCAGCGTGACGGCGATGAAAATGAACATGGCCCGCTCCCATCGACGGAAGCTGCCGCTGGCCATGATCGCGACCAACGCCACCGCCGAGATCGGTACCACAACGTATTTGGAGACGCCGATGTATTCGGCGGCCAGGCTGATACCGATGAATTCGGTGACGATCGTCAGAAAGTTCAGCAAGAACAGGTCGCCGACGGAAAACCAGCCCCAGCCGCGGCCGAAGCGTTCGTTGATCAACCGGGCGTGCCCGACCCCGGTGACCGCGCCGAGCCGGACCACCATCTCCTGGTTGACGATGAGCACCGGGATCAGCAGCAGCAACACCCACAGCAGTGAATAGCCATAGTTCTGGCCGGCTTGCGCGTAGGTGGCCACCCCACCCGCGTCGTTGTCGCCGACCATGACGATGATTCCGGGTCCGACGATCGCGAGCAGGGTCAAAAGCCGGGTCTTCCAAGTGCGGGCGTGCTCCGTTTCCCCGACGCTGATGCGCCCGAACGCGCCCTCGATGTCACCCAGATGCGCGCTGTCCAGCACCGCTGTGCGCCGGGCCGGCGCCGGCTCGGGACGCTGAACTGCCTGCGCCTCAGCCTGCGTGGTGTCCTCCCCGCCGGAGCTCACTGCGCGCTTCCTCCCTGTGGCGGCGTGTCACGGTCGTCGGCGGCGGTGATCTCGCGGATGGGGCGCGGTGCGGGCTCCCGGCGCCGCCAGTCTTCGGGAATGGTCGCCTCCAGCACGTCGTCGACGGTGACCACCCCGAGTAGGCGGTCCTGCTCGTCGACGACGGGAATGGAGTAGAGATTGAAATCCGCCATCAGCAGCGCGATGTCGGTCAGGTCCGCGTCGGCGTTGACCCGTACCGGATCGGAATCCATCAGGGCCGCAAGGGTTTCGGCGGGATCGACCTGCAAGAGGGTGATCACCGAGACGACGCCGTCGAGCCGTTTGTCCTCGTCGAGCACGTGCACCTTGATGAGCGCTTCCGGTTGTATGCTGCGCGACGCGGCGATCAGCGCCAATGCCTCACCCGCGGTGGCGGTGGCCGAACACGTCACGGAATCGACGTTCATCAGCCCGCCCGCGCTTTCGGGGTTGAATCCCATCAGCGTGATGACCTTGGTGCGCTGCGGGGCGGGCATCAGCTCAAGCACGCGCCGGCGCCGTGACTGGCGCAGATCGGCGATCGCGTCGGCCGCGTCGTCGGCGCGCATGCGGCCCAGCAGCGCGGCGACCTCGTTGTCGGGCATGCCGTCCAGCAGCCGGCTGGCCTTTTCCGGGTCCAGCTCTTCGAAGACGTCGGCCTCCAGTTCGGGGTCGCTGTGTACCCGGTCGAGGATCTCGCCGCCCTCGGCCTTGTCCGCTTCCTCGAGCAGATCGGCGATCTCGGCGGCCTTGAGCTCGCCGAATCGGTCCGACAGGCGCCGCACGGCATCGGAACGTGCGTGGCCGATCAGCGGCTCGAACGCCTTCCAATCGCGAGACGCGTGCCCGCCCGAGTGCTTGATCAGGCCGAACAATCGCGGGGGACGCCGGGTGTCCAGGCGGGTGACCATCCAGCCCTCGCCGGTGCGCTCCAGCTCGATGTCGTAGGCACGCACCAACTCGACGGTGGCCACGTCGATCAGCCGGTGGCCCAACACATCGGTGCGCAACAGCACCTCACCCTCGCGGCGCTCGAACCCGCGAAGGTCAACCTTGTTCTTGGTCAACAGAACTCGATCCGCCGAGTATGCGTCGATGGATTTGTCGCCGATGAACACGCGCCGGCCGCCGACCCCGGCCACGATCCCGGCCACCAGCGGATACTCCTCGGCCCCTCGCAGCCGCACGATCACGTCCTCGACCCGGCCCACCGTTTCCCCGGAGCGTGCCAGCACGGGCGCGCGCAACAGCTGCGAGAGGTGGATGACTTGCTGTCCGGCGCGCGGCTTGGACGCCTTTTCCGATGTGCCCACGTATCCCTCCTCAAGGCGGTACGACCGAACCCGCGGACAACCTACCTCGAAAACCAGTTGGTGGGATGCCAGGTAGCTGAGAGCGGATTCAGTGGTGACGCAAGCACCGTCTCGGCCGCCAGAGCCTACGCCCACATGACCATGCGGAACGACCGCCAATAGGTAAACAGCAGAAGGCTATTCGGATTTCGCCGTCTCGGTGACGGCTACTGCTTGTCGACTTTCCCGGCGATCTGATTGGCGATACTGACACCGAGGTCCCCGATGTCCTTGCGGCACGCGTCGACATCGATGACGACGTTGTTGCGAACGGTCAGCGCCCGCTGGCAGGGCATGGTCACGCTGTTGCCGTTCGAGGTGAAGGTGAGGGTCACCGGAGCGCTCAGAACGCCGTTGGCGTTGGACACCTGACCCACCTTCCACTGCAGTTCGGGCTTACCGTCGGCGGCGGGAACGGTGTCCTGCCGGTTGGCGCAGGCGGGCCAGCGCTGGGTCGACGTCGTGAAGAACGCGCCGGCCTGCTCGGGGGAGGCAAACAGCACCACAAATTGGTATACGTCAGGGCTTTCCAGTTGATCGGCACCCGCGGGCGCGGGCGCCTGGTCGTGGTAGCCGTACACCGCGGTGCTGCCGCTGTCGGCGTAGACCGACGCCAACGCGGCGTGAGTGCTGTATCTGCATTCGGCGGGAAACGTGTAGTCCTGGCGCTTGACCGGGTCTTCCACCAACGTGGTAAGCGGTGGGTCGCTCGTCGTCCCGGTCACGCCCAGCACGGTGTCGATATCGTTCGGCGAGAGCATCAGGTCGGGCAGCGCGGATTGCGCGAGGGGAGCCTTCGACGACGCCGTCGTGGTGGACGCCGACGACGAAGCGGCGCCGCCCGCGTGGTCGCCGCCGCACCCCGTGATCAGTATTCCGGCGGCGGCAATCGCAGCTGCCGCGGTCAGCTGGCTCCTCATGCGCATGGAGCCTACGACAGCGAGGCGGTCTCCCATGCGGATTTGCCGCATATGCGGTCGCGTGCAGGGCCTTACGACCGCCATTGTGCGCAGATGCGGAGCCAACGGTTATGTTCGCTGTGTGCCCGCAGTCGACTTCACCTCGGTATCGCCGATCGTCCCCGTCCGAGACCTGGACGTCGCACTCGACCGGTACCGCCGGCTCGGCTTCGACGCCTGCGCATACGAGGGTCCGGACCGGTACGGCTTCGCCGATCGCGGGTCGGTGTCGATCCACCTCACCGAGTGGGCCGAGCACGATCCCTTGCGCACCGCGGCCAGCGTGTACTTCTACGTCAGTGACGCCGATGCTCTCTACGCCGAGTGGGCGGCACTGCAAGACCTCGGCGGCCGCCTGATCGCGCCGCAGGACACACCGTACGGTCTGCGCGAATTCGCCTACGTCGACCCCGACGGCACCGCGCACCGGGTCGGCTCACCCCTGCGTCGACCTCATGCCGATTCCGGTGTGTGAGAGGGCTTTTCGTCGGACGACGGGGCGTAGCTGGCCTGGCTGTGGGCCAGCGCCACTGTCGCGGCCGCCATCAGCGCGACCGATAGACCCAAGGCCACCCAGCCGATGTCGTTGGTGCGCAGCGTCTCACCCAACACGGTGACACCGAGCACCGATCCGACGATGGGCTCGGCCACGGTGACCGCCGGGAGCGACGCGGTGAGCGGGCCGGCCCGAAATGCCGACTGCTCCCAGGCGGTCGCGGCGATCGCCAGCACCACCCACACGTACAACTCGGGTGCGCGCAACAACGCCGGGATACCGCGGCCGAGCTGGTCGACCACGCCTTTGGTCAGCACCGAAAACAACCCCCACAGCGAGCCGGACATCAGGCCCAACAACAGTGCACCGACCGAACCAGGAAACATGCGCGCCCCGATCACGCACAGGACCAGCGCCGGGCCCATGACCAACGCCACGACCGTCCACGTGTGGACCGACCCTCGCGGGGCGCCCTGCTGGGGGTCGCCGACCGTCACCACCACCGCAACCGCGACGGCGAGCAAAATCGCCCAAATCCCTTGCCGGCGTGTGATTTGACGATGTCCCACCCGCGCGCTGATGAGCAACGCGAACAGCAGCGAGGTCACCAACAGCGCCTGCACCAGCACCACCGAGCCCAGACCAAGGGCCGCGGCCTGGAACCCGAACCCGGCGGCGGCCACCAGGCTGCCCGTCCACCACTGCTTGTCGCGCAGCAACCGGCGAAACAGGGCGACGGTCCCGACCGGCTTATCGGTGACTTGCTGTGCGGAGCGCTGCTGGACGACGTCCCCGGCGCCGACCATCAGGGCGGCCGCGACGGCGAGCAACGCCGCGATGCCCGTTTTGCTCACGCCGGTCTCCTAGTCGCTTGTGCGGGGCATTCCGCTTGTCGCACAACGGATTCGTGGGCACGGCCGGCCCAACTTACGCGGCCGGTCAGCTGTTGCGCCGAATCTTGAGCGCGGTGGTGATCATCGGAATCTGCAACGGCAGCCGGCCCAGGGCGACCAGGCGCATGGGCCACGGCTTGCCCCACCACAGCCGGCACATGTTGACGTTGCCGGGGAACACCCCGACGAACAGCGCCACGGCGGCCAGCGCGGCCGAGCGTCTGGTGCTCCGCGGCACCAGCAGAGCCCCGATCGCCAACTCGGCCACGCCAGAACCGTAGGTATAGAGCCGCGGGCTGCCCGGCAGCTCGACCGGAATGATCGAGTCGAACGGTTTGGGAGCGACGAAGTGCAGGGTGCCGATGCCGAGCAGCATCGCCGCGACACGATAGGCGAGTTGCTCTGTCGTGTCCCGCCCGGCGAGGGGTCTGGTTGTCATGCAGCCATTGTGCCCATAGCGGCCACCGCTTACGTGCGGTCGGCGTCGATCTTGACCACCGACGTCTGGTGCACCACCACATACGGCGCGAACGTGCCCAGCAGCGACATCGGGATGACGTTTCGGCCCTGCGCCGTGACGCGAAACGATCCGTCGGACACCGATTGACCCGACAGCAGGCCCATGCCGAGGTCGCACAGGTTGCGCAGCCCCGTTTGGCACGGCGTGCATTTCCCACAGGACGGGATGAACGACAGGACCACGTGATCACCGACGGCCAGGTGCTCGACACCCTCGCCGATCTCGGTGATGACGCCGGCGCCCTCGTGGCCTCCGAGCACCGGATAGCTCGGGATCGGGAAGTCGCCCGTCATCAGATGGTGGTCGGAGTGGCACAGACCGGCCGTCTCCAATTGGACGGTCACCTCGCCGTGGCGGGGATCGCCGATGTCGATCTCTTCGACCGACCACGGCTCGTTCAGTTCCCAGACCAGCGCACCTTTGGTCTTCAACGGGTTGGCCTCCGTTTTTATCCGAACCGCTTAAGTGTTAACGCCGTCACACGAACCGACCCACCGAACTTAGACCATTACTATTGCCTATACAGTATTTGAAACGATTCGCGGCGTCTGACCGCCCACAACAACGAGGTTGAGAACATGGGAACACCCGTCATTGTCGGAGCCGTCCGGACCGCGATCGGCCGATCGTTCAAGGGGACGCTGGTCAACACCCCGCCCGAGACCCTGATTACCGCCGTGCTGCCCGAGGTGGTCCGCCGGTCGGGTGTTGATCCCGCGGACATCGACGACATCATCTTCGCCGAATCTCATTATGGCGGTGGCGATCTCGCCCGTTACGCGGCGACCGCGACGGGCCTGGAGCACGTTCCCGGCCAGTCGGTCAACCGGCACTGCGCGGGCAGCCTTACCGCCATCGGGAACGCCGCGGCGCAGATCGGCTCCGGCATGGAGCGCGTGCTGATCGCCGGGGGTGTGCAGTCGCTGTCGATGACGCCGCTGACCAACTGGCGGATCCCCGGTCCCGAGCTGAAGTTCGAGGAGCGCTGGATGCCCCCCACGCACGTGGAGACGCCCGACGCGCCGGCCAAGGACATGTCCATCACCGTCGGCTGGAACACCGCGCAGTCGGTCGGCATCACGCGCGAGGAAATGGACGCCTGGGCGGCCCGCTCGCACCAGCGCGCCGTCGCCGCCCAGGACGCCGGCAAGTTCGCCGACGAGATCCTGCCGCTGAAGATCACCCAGTTCGACGGCTCGGTCACCGAGTTCGCCGTGGACGAGCACCCGCGCCGCGACACCACCATCGAGAAGCTGGCCGGCCTCAAAGTGCTGCACCCCGAGATCGAGGGTTTCTCGATCACCGCCGGAAACAGCAGCGGCACCAACGACGCCGCGGCCGCGGTCGCGCTGGTCGACAGCGACTACGCCCAGGCCGAGAAGCTCAACGTGATGGGCACGGTGCGGGCCTGGGCCGCCGCCGGCGTAGCGCCCCGCGACTGCGGCCTGGGTGCCGTCAAGGTCATCGGGAAGGTGTTGCAGCGGGCCGGTCTGTCGCCCTCCGACGTCGCCCTGTGGGAGATCAACGAGGCGTTCGCTTCCGTCCCGATCGCGGCTTGCCGCGAATACGGCATCGACGAGGAGAAGGTGAACTTCTCCGGTAGCGGCTGCAGCCTCGGCCACCCCATCGCGGCCTCGGGTGCACGCATGGTGACCACCTTGGCCTACGAGCTGGCCCGCCGCGGCGGCGGCATCGGTGTCGCCGCGATGTGCGCCGGCGGCGGCCAGGGCGGCGCGGTCGTCATCGAGGTCTGAGCGACCGGCGCTCGGCGGCTAATTGCAGAACGTGTAGCCGATGAACTGGGTGCCGCGCGTGTCGCCGCTCGAGTAATTGGCGAAGTGCACGGCCGGCTCGCCGTTGTACTGGGTGTTCATCTTCTGCACCGTCGGCGGGGGAACGCCCTTGGGGAAGGCCAGGATCATATCGGCGTAAATCTCCAAGCCGGACTGGCAGATCGCCTCGCGCCGCGGCGGCTGCGGATTCCACGCGTGCACGACGACCGGCTCGGTCAGCTGAGACCCCGCCGCGCAATTCGGGTCGCAGAGCTTGAACACCGCCGTGCCGGTCCCGTCGGCGCCCTGCGGTCCCCAGGACGTCCACGACATGTCCTGCAGCGCAACGGCCACACTGGCGCAGCCCAGAACGTTCAGCTTCTTCGGACGCGCGACCGGCGGAACGGAGGGGTTATAGCAGCCCGGGATGGCGAAGCTCTCCGGCGCCGATGACGACGGCTGGGCGCTGGGCGCCGTCGCGCTCTGATGGCCCCGGCTCAGCTGCACGCCCACCACGGCGAGGACCCCGACCAGCACCGCGGCCGCGACAATCCCGGCCCCGATCAATCGCCCCCGCGAGGTGTGCCGCAACCGCCTCGATAATGGCACGTTGGCGTTGCCGCTCACGCTCATTAGATTACGGGTGAAACTTCTCCGGCGGGCTGCTGCCCGCCTCCGCGCATGACAGGGTAAAGTTGGTCATCGCTGCCAAGATATTGAGGATTCCGCGGAGTGCCGATGAATGACCATGATCTGGCCGCACGGTTGGCCACCGAGGCCGGTCGGTTGTTACTCGGCGTTCGAGACGAGTTCGCGCGAGCGGAAGCCGCTGAACGGAAAGCCGCGGGGGACAAGCGATCCCACGATTTCCTGATGGAGGCGCTCACCGCCGAAAGGCCCGCCGACGCGGTGCTGTCCGAAGAGGGCGCCGATGACCCGGTGCGATTGCGCTCGGACCGCGTTTGGATCGTCGATCCGCTGGACGGCACCCGGGAGTTCTCTGAGCTGGGTCGCGACGACTGGGCCGTGCACGTCGCGCTCTGGGAAGCCGGTGAGTTGGTCGCCGGCGCCGTGGCGCTACCGGCACAGGGCATCACGCTGGCGACTCCCGACGTTGCCTCGCCTCCCGCCGTCCCAGGGAAGCCGCGCATCGTGGTATCGCGCACCCGACCGCCCGCCATCGCCCTGAGCGTGAAGGACGCGCTGGACGGAGTCCTGGTGGAAATGGGCTCCGCGGGAGCCAAAGTCGCCTCGATCGTCCAAGGTTTGTCCGACGTGTACGTGCACGCCGGCGGCCAGTTCGAGTGGGACTCCGCGGCGCCGGTGGCGGTGGCGCGAGCCGCCGGGTTGCACACCTCTCGCATCGACGGGTCCGCCCTGGCCTACAACCAACCGGATCCCAAGCTGCCGGATCTGGTCGTCTGCCGTCCGGAGCTGGCGGAGGCGGTGCTCGCGGTTACGCGCTGAGGGTCATTGCGAACTGCATCGCGTGGCCCACTTGCCCACTGACGGTAGGCATCTCGCGGACCCGTCAGGTCGGCGGGCCCTCAGAGCAATGCCTGCTGCCACGACTGGATGCGTTCGGCCAGCTCGGGTCCGCGGTCCTCCTGAATGAAGTGGCTCGCGTTGATGCGGGCGTGCGGCTGGCCCGCGGCACCGGGGATGTGCTTGATCAGGGCGCTGTCCGCCTGCCCGAGGATGGGATCGCGGGCCCCGAAGATGGCGAGGAACGGCTTTTCCCAGCGGCCGAGGGCCTCCCACGCCTTCCTGTTGGCCGGAATCGCCGGATCGGTGGGCGAGGTCGGCACCAGCTGAGGGAAGGCCCGGGCCCCGGCTTGATAGGACTTAGCCGGGAAGGGCGCGTCATACCCGGCGCGGACCTTCGACGGCACCCGGCGCACGGTCCCGGCGCTGACGATGCGGCCCGCGGGCAGCACGGGGGAGTAGCGGGCGAAGGCACGCCAGGCGTAGAAGGCGGGCGGAGTGCGCCGTTGCGCCGTGGGCAGGAAACCGTTGGCCACCACCAGCCGCCCGATGCGGTCGGACTGCTCGGCGGCGATGCGCAGCCCGATCAGCGATCCCCAGTCCTGCACGAACAGGGTGACGTCCCTGAGGTTGAGGTGCTCGAACCAGGAGGTCACCCATTCGACGTGTCGCTGGTAGGTGTAGTCCTCGACCCGGCTGGGCTTGTCCGAACGCCCGAACCCGATCAGATCCGGCGCCAGCACACGGTTCCCGGCGTCGGTCAGGGGCGGGATCATCGTGCGGTAGAGGTAGCTCCAGGTGGGCTCGCCGTGCAGCAGCACGATCGGCGGCCCTTCGATCGTCCCCTCGTCGAGGTAATGCATGCGAAGCGGGCGGGTGTCGCTTGCGGTTACGTCGAGGTAGTGCCCAACGAACGGGTAGCCCTCCAGGTTTTCGAATCGGGAGTCCGGGGTTCGCAGCACATGCATATTCAGCTCCTCCGGTGAACCGGCACCTCTGCTAGCCTCTCTCGCCGACGCGAGTTCGTCTAGTAGCAGATTCATTGAGCTGGGCCCAAAGGGCTATTAAACTCGTTTATTCATGGCAATTCGGCGCGCGGTTCTGCTCATCGCCGACATCGGCGGCTACACGCATTACATGCAGTGGAACCGGACGCACCTTGCCCATGCCCAGCTGACGGTGGCGGGCCTGTTGGAGTCGGTCATCAACGCGGGCAAGGGTTTGAAGCTGGCCAAACTCGAGGGCGATGCCGCGTTCTTCTGGGCACCGGACAGCCACGCCAAAGTGGTGGTGTGCGACCGGCTGTCACGGATGCGTGCGGCGTTTCTGCAGCGGCGCGAGCAGATGAAGAACGACATCGCCTGCCAGTGTGCGAGTTGCGAACAGCTGGACAAGTTGTCGCTCAAGTTCGTCGTGCACGTGGGCGAGGTGGCGGATCAGAAGGTGAAGCGCCATGCCGAGTTGGCCGGCTTCGATGTCATCCTGGTGCACCGGATGCTGAAAAACATGGTGCCGGTTGCCGAATACGTGCTGATGACCGATCCCGTCGCCGCCTGCCTCGACGAGCAGATGCGTGACCTGTGCCTGCCGTTGGTGCACGTCTTCGACGGCATCGGCGAAACCCCGACGCACTACATCGACCTCGCATCGTTGCAGGTTCCCGTCGCGGCGCCCCGGCGCAGCTTCCTTCGTCGGCTGGGTGCGACGACGAAGTTCGAGATCGACAGCCTGCCCTTCACGCTCGGCATGAAGGAACCCGCCCAAGGGTTCCGCAACTTGGGCCGGGGTACCGAGGAAGTCTCCGCATAGCCGAAAGGCCTTGTGGCTCGGTGCTATTGCCTAACGTGCCCCGGTCAGGGCGCGGCCCATGCGCGACAGGGCCTCGCCGAGAATGGTCTGCGAGGTGGCGAAGTTCAATCGCACGTGTCCGGTTCCGCCGGTTCCGAACACGTGGCCGGAACTCGGTGCCACCCGCGCGTGATCGAGGAACCAGCGGGCGGGTCCGGACAGGTCGGCGACCACGGCAAGGCCATCGGAGGCCTCCTCGTCGAAACCGAGTTCGCGGCAATCCAGCCACGCGAGATAAGTGCCTTGCGGCCATTGGTATTTCACTCCGGGAAGGTGCTCGGCGACCAACTCACCCAGCAATGTCCGGTTCTCGTCCAGACCCCGCAGGGTCGCGTCGAGCCAGTCGTCGCCGCTGCGAAATGCCTCCGCGTGGGCGAGCACGCCGAGGTGGCTGGGCCCGTGGCTGACCTCCTCGGGCATCCGGTCCAGGTCGGCGGCCGCCTCCGGTCCGGCGATCGCCAGCGCGGCTTTCAATCCCGACAAGTTCCAGGCCTTCGATGCCGAGGTCAGGGCGAAGGCGTTCTCGGCGCCGGGAACGGTGAGGAAGGGGGTGAAGCGCGATCCCGGCAGGATGATGGGCGCGTGAATTTCGTCGGAGACCACCCGCACGCCCAATCGCCGGGCGAGCTCGGCGACCCCGCGCAGTTCGTCGGCGGTATGCACCGATCCGGTCGGGTTGTGCGGATTGCACAACAGGTAGGCGACCTTTGCGTCCTTGGCGGCCCCGGCACGGGCCCGGACGAAGGCATTTTCCAAGCCGCCCAGGTCAATTCGCCCGTCACGCAGCGGCGCCTCGACCACCCGGCGGCCGTCGTGGGAGACGAAGGCGTAGAACGGCGCGTAGACCGGTGGGTTCACGACGACGGCGTCGCCGGGATCGGTCAGCAGGCGCAACACCTCGACGACACCGAGCATGACATCGGGAACCAGCGCCGTGCGGCTCACGTCGAGGTCGTGCCACTGCCAGCGCCGCGCCGCGAATCGGCTGACCGCTTCGGCCAGCGCGGTGCCGCACGGATACCCGGTGTCGCCGTCGTCGATGGCCTTCCGCAGCGCTTGGGCCACCGTCGGCGCTAGGTTGACGTCCATCTCGGCGACCCACAGCGGCAGGACGTCGGCGGGATGCGCCCGCCACTTCATGCTGGTGCGCAGCCGCAACCGTTCCAGCGTGAGTTCCTCGAGGGGATTTACCGTCACGCCCGCAGAGTAACCGGCGGGCACTACCCGCCGACAAACGCATTTTGCGGGATCGTCAACGGAAGATCCACCGAAGTCAGCAATCCCGGCTGGGCGGCAATGACATACGGGACGGCGTTGACGACGCGCATCGCGGTGGCGACCATGGCGCGCGCCCCGGAGGTCATCCCGCCGATGCCGGCCTTCGCGGGATCCTTCAGCGTCGCGGCCAGCGTGCAGTCGATGTCCGGATCGCCGGAGATCATGACTCGGTAGGACAGATCGCCGATCCCGGTGGGCCAGTCGGGGGCGACGTCGTGCGCGAGCCGGGTGACGTGCTCGATGACGATGGCTTCCCGGCCGTCGACCACGCCGATCGCCTGCATCCGCAGCGCGCCGCAGGTTCCGGCCTCGACGGTGCCCATCGCAACCCCCAGCGTCCGGGTGGTGACGGCGCGGTCGAAACCCTCGCGCACTTCCTGGACTTCGACGCCCAACGCGTCGGCGATCAGCCGGATCTGCCCCTGCCATTCGCCGGCGGTGGCGCCCGGGTAGCTGATCCAAGGCTGGTAGTCGAGCGGACGGCCGAAGCCCAGCGCATCACTCATGATGTCGGGAACCCCGTAGTCGTCGTACAGGCCGATCTCGAAGGAGTGGATCTTGTCGATCGACGACGACTGCGTGGACAGCACCAGCGGCAGATAGTCGGCGGCGAAGCCCGGCTCGATGCCGGAGGCGTACAGCGACACCTGGCCCTGTTTGGCCGCGGCGACCAGCTGGTCGCGCCACTCCGCGGGCTCGTAGGCGTGGGGGTTGACCAATCGCGTGGTGCTGGTGGTCACGACGTTGATCCCGGCCTCTAGCAGCTTGACGTAATCCGGGATGGCCAGCGCGTCCCGCTCCGGACCGCTGGCCGCGTAGATGACACAGTCGGGCTTGAGCGCGATCAACGCGTCGGCGTCGTTGGTAGCTTTCAGGCCGATCGGCTCACCGCCGGCCAGCTCGCCCGCGTCCTTGCCGACCTTGTCGTCCGAGTGCACCCACACGCCGACCAGATCCAGATTGGGGCGCCGCTGGATCGCGCGGATGGCGATCGAGCCGATGCCACCCGTCGCCCACACCACCACGCGATGAGCCGTCATCTTGTTCCTCCTCAGGTGCGTGCGCGGCGCGCAACACGACGAAAGCCAGTGCGGCCGTTGCACTTACGTGGACGCAGCGGCCGCTGTGACCCGACGTTCGACTTGGAAACTACCGCCGCGAATCCGCGCGGTCAAGGATTTAAGAAAGCGGGCACTATCTTAACGAACAAATTTTAGGTTAAGGTGCAGCTGTGACGGCGCACCAGCGTTTTGCCCGCCTTCGAGCGACAATTCGGGGCGGCGGGCGCTGATGTTCACGCTGAGGTTCGACATGCGCGCCCCGGGTGGGAGTGCACCGGCCACCGATCTGTACGCCGCGGCCATCGACATGTGCGAGTGGGCGGAAACGCGGGGCGCCGTGCTGGCGGTGCTCTCCGAGCATCACGGCGCCGACGACGGTCATCTGCCGGTACCGCTCACCCTGGCGTCGGCGATAGCGGCCAGGACGCGCACGTTGGCGATCCTGCTGGCCGCGGTGCCGGTTCCGTTATGGGATCCCGTCCGGCTCGCCGAGGAAATCAGCGTGCTGGACCTGATCAGTCGCGGACGGGTGTCCTACGCATTCGGCGTGGGACATCGCCGTGAGGAATACGAGCACTTCGGCATCGACATGAGCACGCGCGGTCGCGCGGCCGACGAGATGCTGGACGTCCTTGGGCCGCTGGTGCGCGGTGAGCCCGTTGGGTACCGGGGGCGCACGGTCCGCGTCACCCCACCGTGCGGCTCGCCCAACGGGCCGATGGTGCTGATCGCCGGCGGCAGCAAGGCCGCGGCGCGGCGGGCCGGCCGCCACGGACTCGGGTTCATCTCGCAGACCGCGTCGCCCGGGCTGAAGGAGTACTACGAGGAGCAGTGCCGTGCGCACGGACACGAACCCGGAATCATCCAGTTTCCCCAACCCGGCGCTCCGACAGCGGTTTTCGTGGCCGAGGACGTCGACGAGGCCTGGGATGAGCTGGGAGCACACCTGCTGCACGACGCGAAAACGGCGGCGTCCTACCGGCCGCACGACGACTCGGTCGCCAGCATCATCCGCGCCGACACCGTCGCGGAGCTTCGAAAGGGCGGCAGCCCGTACCGCATCTTCACCCCCGACGAGGCGGTCGACTACGTGCGCGCCGGGCAACTGCTGCCCTTGCACCCGCTCTGCGGCGGCGTCGCACCGGATGTGGCGTGGCCCTATCTCGAGCGCGCCGCGGCCGCCTTTGCAAACGACCAGTGAGGAGAGTGCCTATGCGTGTTGTCGTGTGGTCGACCGGCGGAGTCGGCTCGAACGCGATCGATGCCATCCGACGACGGCCGGACCTGGAACTTGTTGGTGTGTGGGTGCATTCACCCGACAAGGTCGGTAAAGACGCGGGCGAGCTGGCCGGCGGCGAGCCCCTGGGCGTCGCGGCCATCAATGATGCCGACGCGCTGATCGCACTGCAGCCCGATTGCGTGGTCTACGCGGCCAGCGGCCCCGACCGCGATGGGGCGGCCGTGCCCGACTACGTGCGTCTGCTGGCGGCGGGCATCAATGTGGTGTCGACGTCGTCGACCAGCCTGGTGTACCCGCCGTCCTATTTCGCGCCCAACTGGCGCGACGAACTGGACGCGGCGGCCAAAGCCGGCCAGGCGTCGTTCTACGTGTCGGGCATCTTCCCCGGCTTCGCCTCCGATCAGCTCGCCCTGCTCATGACGACCCAGTCCAAGAGCATCCGCCGGATCACGGCCAGCGAGGTGGCGCTCAACGATCACTACCCGGTGGCCGACGTGATGATGGACGGGATGGGCTTTGGCCGGCCGCTGGACTTCGAGCCGATGCTCAAGACTCCCGGGTTCATCGAAATGGCTTGGAAGGCACCGATTCATCTGATGGCGGAGGGGCTCGGTGTCGAGGTGGAGGAAATTCGCGGTTCGCTCGACCGGGAACTCACGGACCGGGACATCGAGGTGGCCTTCGGCACCGTCAAGGCCGGCACCTGCGGTGCCGTGCGCACCCGGGCGGCGGGAGTGGTCAATGGCCGCGAGGCCATCGTGATCGAGCACGTCATCCGGATGGCCCGCGACGTCGCACCCGATTGGCCCACCTCGGACTGTGACGCCACGTATCGGGTCGACATCGAAGGAGACCCCGACATCTACTGCGAGATGACGCTGGGCGAGACGGCGGGCCACGGGGCGGGGCGAGCCGCGATGGCGTCCACGGCCATGCGCGTCGTCAACGCGATCCCGTACGTCGTCGAAGCGCCCCCGGGCCTGCTGAGCTCGCTGGACCTCCCGACCACGCTGCCGCTTTACGCCTTCGACTGAACGTGTAACGTACGTCGCAAAGATTAGGGCAGCTAGGAGTTTGCCGTGTACACACTGCGCTTCGATATGCGCGATCCCGAATGGGCCGCGCCCCCAGCCGATCTGTACGCGGCGGCGCCCGAAATGTCCGCGTGGGCCGAGGAACACGGCGGTCTAGCCGCCGTCCTGTGCGAACATCACGGCTCCGAGGACGGTTATCTGCCGTCGCCGTTCTTGCTGGCCTCGGCGGTGGCCGCGCGGACGCAGCGGCTGGCACTGAGCCTGATCCTGATCCTGCCGTTCTACGAAATCGTGCGTCTCGCCGAGGACATGGCGGTGCTCGACATCATCAGCAACGGGCGAGCCTCCTACATCCTGGCCCTGGGCTACCGGCCCGAGGAGTTCGAGCACTTCGGCCTGCCGATCAAGAAGCGCGGTCGCCTCTGCGACGAGAAACTCGCGCTGTTGCGGCGACTTCTTGCCGGTGAAACCGTCGTCGAGGACGGACGGCGGATCAGTGTGACGCCCCGCCCGCTGACTCCCGGCGGGCCGGGACTGATGTGGGGTGGGGGCACGGTCGCCGCGGCCCGGCGGGCCGGCCGGTACGGCCTGGGCATGCTGGGCAACGCCAACGCGCCCGGCATGCAGGAGGCCTACGAGGAGGCCTGCCGCGAGCACGGGCATACTCCCGGCCCGACGATGTTCCCCGACCGCAACACGCCCTCGGTCGTATTCGTCGCCGAGGACGTGGACCAGGCGTGGAAAGAGATCGGCGAACACCTGCTGCACGACGTGCGCACCTACGCCGCGTGGAATCCGGGGGACGAGACGACGGCGGGATTCAGCCACGTCAACACCATCGACGAGCTGCGTGAGACGGGGGCGTCGCATGTGATTATCTCGGTGCCGGAAGCGATTTCGCGGGTGAAGGCGGGCCAGGTGCTCAACCTGTCGCCGCTGTGCGGTGGGCTGCCGCCGGAGATCGCGTGGCCGTACCTCAAGCGCGTGGGCGAAGTGGTGCTGCCGGGGGCGCTCGGCTGAGCGCTATTCCTCGCTGAAGCGATCGACGAGGTGCGAGTTGACGCCGTCGGCGTCGAGTCGCCGCGCCACCAGATAGCCCGCCCCCATCCAGGCGCGGCGAGACCAGTTGCCGAACGACACCCGTGTTCCCGGGGCGCCGGATGCGGCCGGCATCATCTTGACGCGTTCGAGCGCCTCCTTCACCCCGCGCGGGCTCAACGGGTGGGCGTCGGCGAGCGCCCGTAGCAGCGTGTGCGCGACGTCCCGATTCACCACCGGCACACACCATTCCGGTCGCCGGCCGTAGGCCTCGTTGTACTCGTCGAGGAATTCCTGCCCGACCGTGTTGCCCTCGTCGTACTGGTCGACGCCGGTCCAGCCCATGAAGGCTTTCCACATGATCGGGTTGAGCCAGGCGTTCTGGAAGGCGGTACCGCAGAACCGGGGCGGATCCCAGCCCAGCGCCTCGAGCGCCGGGTTGACGAACACGATCCCGAAGCCGAATCCGCAGTGCACGATCGCCTGCGCTTTGGCGTCGTGAAGTGCCTGCACGGCGCCGCTGACGTCCCCGGCGGTCTGGGCGATCGACGCCTCGGCCACGATACGAATACCCTTGCGCCGGCACGCATCCCGGAAGTTCTTCAGATAGGCCTCGCCGACCAGGGATTGCTCGATCAGCACGCCGACCTCGGTGTGACCACCCTTGGCCAGCAGGTCGGACCAGAAGATCGGCTCGTCGGTGTGCGAGCCCATCGGATACGCGAAAACCCATTCGCTCAGCGCCGCGTCCGATCCCGTCACGCTGATGCAGGGAACTTTGAACCGCTCGTCGATCGCTTCGCGGGTCGGGATCACGTTGTCGCCGATGTTCGGGCCGAAGACGGCCAGGCAGCCCTCGTCGCACAGCTCGCCGTAGGCGTCGATGACCGCCTTGACCGACCCCTTGGGCAGGCCTTCGACTTCGCGGTAGATGATCTCGATCGGCCGATCGATCAAACCCTGCTCGACGCCCTTCTTGAAGACCAGGTCGAAGGGTTGCGTCAGGTCCTCGAAGTACGTTTGCGGAAAGCCTTCCGGCAGTAGGAAGTCCATCAGGTAGCCGATCTTGATCGGCTCGGCGGTGCTCTCGTAACCCATGTGATCGCTGCCTTATTGGGGTTGGTTGGGGACGCCCGGGTACAGCTGCTCCGTGGGCCCCGCGGTGACGTAGCCACCCAGCTTCGTGATGAGGTGCGGCGCAAAGACCGCACCGTAGACCAGGTGTCCGACGACGATGACGGCCACGATGGAGAGCACCGCAGACTGGCCCCGGCTCTTGGACCTCTTGTCCGCCCACATGTCGATGACGTTGCGGCCTTCGGCATCGGTGCGCCCGAGCAGATACGTGAAGAGCATCATCTGGATGCCCATGGCCAGCGAGTCGTACAGCGGGTACTGGTGCTTGGTCCCCTCGAAGATCGCGAGGCCGGGAATCACGTACCCGTAATAGAAGTTGCCGAGCTGGGCGCCGGTGAAGGCGTTGAAGAACAATGCCCAGCAGAAACCGACGAGGAGGCCGACCACGAGCAGGGTGATTGGCCTGCGCCAGTTGAACTTTGCGCTCAGCCATCGTCCGAGGGCGGCCCCGGTCACCGCGGGAATGATGAAGTAGGAGACGTAACCGATGGGCACCGCCAACGGCAACCCGCCCCACGTCACGTTCAAGGGCCACCAGGACGGCATGCGGGGCAGCGCGGGCGGAAACTGTGCGTACATCGCCCAGTCGTAGGGTGATTCGATCCAGGAGAACGAGATCGCCGAAATGCCGAGCAGTAACAGCGGATGGATGCGGCGGCGCCGGAAGCTCAGGTAGATCCCGATGATCAGGAACGCGATGCTCGCGGCGTAGGAGAAGTACTGCACCCCCGGCCATCGCCGGCGTCATTTCGGCGTTCACCGGCGGCCCTCGTCGCTCGGCGCGCGCCGCGCCTCGGGGTCGAAGCGGAGCACCAGGCCGAATATGAGGAGGATCAGGCCGAACAGCGTGCCGAGCATGATGACAGCGCCCACGGTGTCGCCCTTCCGATGGTTTCGCCTTTAAGGTAGTGCATACTATCCTATCTAGATAGTGGATACTATCCCCAAGGTCGTTCGAGGAGTGGACATCGGTGCCCCAGCGAGCAATTAAGCAGCCGACGCCGGCCACGGTGGCGCGTCGTCCCCGTGGCGAGCCGCGCCGGCTGCTGCTCGACGCCGCCCGGGAACTCTTCGCCGGCCGGGACTATCGCAGCACCACGACACGTGAAATCGCCCAGGCCGCCGGCGTCACCGAACACCTGCTGTTCCGCAACTTCGGTTCGAAGGCCGCGCTGTTCCGCGAAGCGCTCGTCGTGCCCTTCGTGAGCTTCGTCGACGACTTCGGCCAGACCTGGCAGTCGGTGGTTCCCGAGGAGACCGACGAGCAGGAGCTGACTCGGTTGTTCGTCTCGAAGCTCTACGACGTGTTCGTCGACCATCAGGGCTTGCTGTTGACCCTGATGGCCGCCGAGAGCCTCAGCGACGAGGAAAAGACCGACGCCGGCATCGCGGAGATCCGCCGGGCGGTCACGGTGCTGGGTCAGATCAGCGTCGAAGGCATGCAATTGCGGGGGTTGCGGTCCGATCACCCCGACCTGCCTGCCCACTCGACGGTGTCGATGATCGCCGGCATGGCCGCGCTGCGTTCGACCTACTTTGGCAACGATCCACCGCCGCGGGAGGTGATCGTTGAGGAACTCGTCCAAGCACTCTTGCATGGCTTCTTGCACCGCAACGACTGAGATAGGCATTCGACAATGACCAGCCCCAGCGCCATCGAGTTGTATTACGACCCATTCGATGTCGAGATCGACTCGAATCCCTACCCGGTGTGGAAGCGGATGCGCGAAGAAGCGCCGTTGTACTACAACGAAAAGTACAACTTCTACGCGCTGAGTCGATACGACGACGTGGTGCGCGAGCTGCCGAACTGGGAGACCTACCGCTCCGGCAAGGGCACCACCGCCGACATCCTGTTCGCGAACATCGAAGTGCCACCGGGCATTCTGCTGTTCGAGGATCCGCCGCTGCACGACCTGCACCGCAAACTGCTGTCCCGCGTCTTCACGCCCCGGCGCATGTTGGCGGTGGAGGATCTCGTGCGTGGGTTCTGTATCCGCGAACTGGACCCGCTGGTCGGCGGGAGCGGCTTCGACTTCATCGCGGATCTCGGCGCGATGATGCCGATGCGGACCATCGGGTACCTGCTGGGCATTCCCGAAGCCGATCAGGAAAAGATCCGAGACCGCAGCGTCGCCAACATCGAATTGTCCAGGGACGGCGACCCGGCCGCGGTCGACGCCAACGTCTTCGCGAATTCCATTGCCCTGTTTGCCGAGTACATCGAATGGCGCGCCGATCATCCCTCCGACGACCTGATGACCGAACTGCTGCGGGCCGAGATCGACGAACCGGACGGCACGCGCCGCCCCCTGTCGCGGACCGAGGTGCTGTCGTACACGGCGATGATCGCCGGTGCCGGCAACGAAACCACCGCTCGTCTCATCGGTTTCATGGGCCAGCTGTTGTCGGACCACCCGGATCAACGCCGCGAACTGGTTGCGGATCCGTCGCTGATCCCAGGGGCGATCGAGGAGACGCTGCGCTACGAGCCGCCGTCACCGGTGCAGGCCCGCTACGTCGCGCGCGACGCCAAACACTATGGGCGCGTGGTGCCCGAGGGGTCGTTCATGCTGCTGCTGAACGCGTCGGCCAACCGCGACGAAAGCCACTTCCCGGATGCCGATCGCTACGACATCCACCGCCGCGGAAGCCATCTCAGCTTCGGCCAGGGCCTGCATTTCTGCTTGGGCTCGGCACTGGCACGGCTGGAAGCGCGGGTGGCCTTCGAGGAAGTGCTGAAGCGTTGGCCGGACTGGGAAGTCGACTATGCGAACGCCCAGCGGGCGCACACCGCGAGCGTGCGCGGGTGGGCGCGCCTGCCCGTCGTCACGCGATAGGCCGGTGGCTCGCGGCCCCTTTCGCCGAGCGTGACGTTAGTTTCACGCTCGGCGCCCAACGTGACGTTAGTTTCACGCTCGGCGTGACTACGAGGCGCTTTGGTCGACCAACACCGCGCCGTCGGGCTGGCTTCCCAACGTCTGCAGCGGAATCTCCTCGCCTTCGGCGGTGAGGCGCACGATCTGGGCTAGTTGCCCTGGGGCGTCGCACTGCAGGTAGTGGTCGGCGCCCGGGATCACCCAGTAGCGGTTGCGGCCCGGCTTGTTCCTCAGATACGTCTGCCAGACATGGTTGGGGACCCGCAACGGTGCCACGTTGTCGTGGACGCCCCACACCACCGTCGTGTTCACGTCACTGGTGGAAAGCGCTTCCAGCCAACCGGTTTCGTCGGCGGCGCGCTCGTGCAGGTATTGAATGGTGTCGGGCAGCACTCGGACTCCGTCGTTGTGCGCAAAGCATTTCGCCAGGGCGGCGATCTCCGGGTCGTCCAGTGTGCGCCGCGGCATGAACGTGCTTGCGCCCATGCCGGCCGCCAGCATCTCCGGCGTCGTCGCCGCCGCGGTGGCGCGCGCGGTCGCGGGGTCGAGCAGCGCGGTCTGGAACGCGGTGAGATTGGACAGCGGAAGGTAGATGTTGGCGTTGGTCAGGATCAGGTCTTCGGGTGCGGTCCGTGGATCGAGGGCGGCCAGCATGCCGACCGCGATCATGCCGACGCTGCTGCCGCGGTCATGGGTCAGCATGCGGTAGTCACTGAGTCCCCATACCTCAGTGATCGCATGGACGAGCAGGCGCGCGTCGTCGTAGAGCGAGTACACGTACGGCTCGGGGGGTTTGTCGGAGAGCCCGTAGCCGGGAAAGTCCAGCAGGTAGATGTCGAACTCCGCGCTCAGCTCACCGGCCAACGCGAAATAGTCGATACTGCTGGTCGGAAACCCGTGCACCAACACCAATGCGGGCGCGCCGGGAATGCCGTAACGGCGGGTGAACACCGCGACTTCCGCGCCGTCGTTGGCCGCGGTCGTCGAGCGCCATCGCAGCTCGGTGCCGCCGTCCTGCCACTGCTCGAAGATGTCCAAGCTGTCAGCATCGCAGAGGCGGTCGCGACAGACAACTACCCGCCTACGGGCACGTCACGTGGATGCCGAATGTGACGTCGCGCAAACCACTTTGGCCGGGTGTAGTCGCCTGGCCCGTCCCGGTCACGGTGTAGCTCTTGGCGTCCTTGGTCGCTTGGACCTGATTCGGTGATTTGGTTCCCTGGTAAGGCAATTGGTATTGGCCGTTGTCCAGCTTGAGCGAGATGGCGAACCCATCGACGGTGGGCGGTTGCTCGTCGGAGACCGCGAGCGACACCGACGCGGAGTCATCGTGCACGCTGATCCGGGTGGTGAGGTCGCCCGATTCCGGGGGAGACGCGCTCGGTTGGGCCGCCGACCGCGTGCAGTCCACGGCGGCGATCATCGTGTGCTTGTTCCCGTCGATCATGACGGTCGTGCTCGCCAAGGGCGGCCCCGAGCTCGGGGCGGCCGCCGGATGCGTCGATGAACAGGCCGGCAAGGCGGCCCCCAACGCCACCAGGCCGAGCGCGGCGCCCGCGCGAACGACCCACCGCCGGCTGCGGCGCTTGCCGGATGTGGTCATGGCACCCCCTTGGGCTAGGTCGACACGAGGACTATAGGTCTCGTTCGTTTCCCCTGCCTGACTAAGGCCGGAGCACGGGAAAAACTCCACCACTGGCGCGTTGATTCGATATGTGTTTATATAGATCAATGTCGAATCAATCGATGACGGGGTGCTGCCCGGCGCTGGGGGCGGCCGCGTTGGCCGAGCCGCAAGCCGCTGAGCTGGCGGCGATGTTCAAGGCGCTCAGCGATCCGGTGCGGCTGCGACTGTTGAGCCTGGTCGCCAGCCACCCCGGCGGCCAGGCCTGCGTCTGCGAGATTTCCCAGACATTCGACGTGTCACAGCCGACGATCTCCCACCATTTGAAGACGTTGCGGTCGGCGGGCCTCTTGGACTGCGAACGCCGCGGCACGTGGGTGTATTACTGGGTTGTTCCCCGTGCGTTGCAACAACTTTCGTCGGTGTTGAGTGCCGACGCACGCGTTGTCGCGGAATGTGAATCATGAGCGAGACGAGGATCGACACGCCGGTGGGCTCGCGGCTTTCGACGCTGGATCGATTCCTGCCGGGATGGATCGCGCTCGCCATGGTCGCGGGGCTACTGCTCGGCCGGTTGGTCCCGGGCGTGGGGCGGGCGGTCAGCGCCGTTGAGGTCGACGGCATCTCGTTGCCCATCGCGATCGGCCTGCTGGTGATGATGTACCCGGTGCTGGCCAAGGTGCGCTACGACCAGCTCGACGGCGTCACCGGCGACCGCAAACTCATGATGGCGTCGGTGGTGCTGAACTGGCTGATCGGGCCCGCGGTGATGTTCGCCCTGGCCTGGCTGTTGCTGCCGGATCTGCCGGAGTACCGCACCGGGCTGATCATCGTGGGTTTGGCGCGCTGCATCGCCATGGTCATCATCTGGAACGACCTCGCGTGCGGGGACCGGGAAGCCGCCGCGGTTCTGGTCGCGCTGAATTCGATCTTCCAGGTCGTCATGTTCGCCGCCCTGGGCTGGTTCTACCTGGCGGTGCTGCCCGGGTGGCTGGGGTTGAGCACGACCGGCATCGACGTATCCGCCTGGCGGATCGCGAAATCCGTGCTCATCTTCCTGGGCATTCCGCTGCTCGCCGGATACCTGTCGCGGCGCCTCGGTGAGCGCGCCAGAGGCCGCGACTGGTATGAGAGTCGTTTTCTGCCCCGGATCGGGCCGTGGGCGCTCTACGGTTTGCTGTTCACCATCGTCATCCTTTTCGCGCTGCAAGGTCACCAGATCACCTCCCGGCCTTGGGATGTGGCCCGGATCGCGCTGCCGTTGCTGGTGTACTTCGCCATCATGTGGGCCGGTGGATACGGGTTGGGAATCCTCCTGCGACTCGGATACGCCCGCACCACCACCCTGGCATTCACCGCCGCCGGCAACAACTTCGAACTGGCGATCGCGGTGGCGATCGCCACCTACGGCACAGCGTCCGGTCAGGCCCTGGCCGGTGTGGTCGGACCGCTTATCGAAGTCCCGATCCTCGTCGCGCTCGTGTACGTCTCGCTGGCCCTGCGGCCGCGGCTCTTTGGTGACGCCGGCCAGAGACCTAGCGTTCTGTTCGTCTGCGTGCACAACGCCGGTCGTTCGCAGATGGCCGCCGCGCTGCTACGTCATTTGACCGGCGACCGCATCGAAGTCCGCTCCGCCGGAACGGAGCCCGCCGATCAGATCAATCCGGCCGCGGTGGCGGTGATGACCGAGTGGGGCATTGACCTCACCGACGTCCCGAAAATTCTCACCGCCGACGCGGTGCACAGCAGTGACCTCGTGATCACGATGGGCTGCGGCGATTCCTGCCCTTACTTCCCGGGCGTCTCGTATCGCGACTGGCAACTGCACGACCCCGCCGGCCAGTCGATAGAGACCGTGCGGGCCATTCGCGATGACATCGCCGAGCACGTCCGTGCGCTCATCGAAGAACTGCTCGGGACAACGATGACGATCGAAATACCCACCGCGAAAGGAAGATAGCCATGCCGCGTGTTCAACTCGCCCTGAACGTCGACAACATCGACGAGGCGATCGCGTTCTACACCAAGCTTTTCGATGTCGAGCCCGCGAAGGTCAGACCCGGCTACGCCAACTTCGTGGTCGACCAGCCGCCGCTGAAATTGGTGTTGCTGGAAAACCCCGGCCAGGGTGGCACCCTCAACCACCTCGGCGTCGAGGTCGCGTCCAGCGACGCCGTACACGCCGAGAGCGGCCGCCTCGCCCAGGCCGGCCTGCTGACCGACGAAGAGATCGACACTACGTGTTGCTTCGCAACCCAAGAAAAGGTGTGGGTGAGCGGTCCGGGCGGTGAACGGTGGGAGATCTATACGGTGAAGGCCGATTCCGACACGTTCGGACCCACGGAGCAATCGGACAGCACCTGCTGCGCCTCATAAACGATGGCGGCGGCCTACGGCCAGGCGTCCCAGCTGATCATGCTGCGCAGCGGCCCGGCGAACACCGGCCGCACCGCCGTTGAACGCCAACGCTCTTCGATGATGGGGGCCAACGCCTCGGTCGTGGTCAGCGGATCCTCGTCGAGGTAGACGACGGTGATGTACTGGTGATCGGTTCGCCAGCCCCGGGGCAGGTGGCTCCACCCGGCGCTGGAACCGAACGTCCACGCGCCGGCCGTGCCCGGCGTCGCCAGCAGCGCCGGATAGTGCTCGGCATGCAACCACTGCAGCCAGTCGTCCGGCCGGCCGTCGGTGGGTTCTTCAACGATCAGCAGGATGCCGCGGTGCGGGCGGAACGGCACCACATCGGGGGAGACAAGCGCGTGTGGCGACGATCGCCACTGCAGCAGACGCAGGCCGGCCACTTGCAGTGACGGCCTGACGACCGGAAAGCGGCCGTTGTCGCGCAGGGCGCGGCCGAGGGTGACGAAGTCGTCGAAGGTCTTCTCGACGGGGTCGGTGACGAGATACTGCACCGCGTTGCCGATCTCGCCCAGCGGTCCCTCGGACGCGATGCGATGGTCGGGGTAATCGCCGTCGGCGATCCAGCGTAACCCTTGCACGATGCCCGGCAGTTGGTATTGCTCGGGCATGTGGTCCAACAGGTGCCAACGCAGATAACTGCCGTCGTCATCGGCCGGTGCCGCGGCGGTGAGACTGAATATGCCTGCCTTGACCCGCATTAGGCAAAGCCCCCGGTGGGCGGGTGCAGTTCGGCGAGGGCCTGCAGGCTGTCCAGGTAGTGCCGCAACGAGGTGTGGCGGAAGGCGGCGCTGACGATGGTCGCGCCGTGGGCGGCGGTCTCGCCGAGCAGGTCGCGGGCCCGCTCCGGCTCGCCGATGGGATCCAGCAGTTCGGGGGTGGGCAGGACGACCTCGAAGCCAGGGCGAATCTCGAAGCGTCCCAACCAGTCCCGGGCCTGCGCCAGGGTCACGTTGAACGGGGCCCAACCGTCGGCCAGCGTTACCGCGCGGCGCAGCGATCGAAGCGTCCGCCCGCCGATCCAGAGGGGCACGCGCTCTTGCGCCGCGCACGGATCGACGACCATGCCGCCGAACGAATAGAAGTCGCCGTCGTACGCGGGTTCGGCGACCGACAGAGACGCGCGCAACGCCCGCAGGGCGTCGTCCGCGCGAGGGCCGCGGTCGTCGAAGGGTGCGCCGATCAGATCGAATTCCTCCTTGAGGCTGCCGACGCCAACCCCCAGAATCAGTCTCCCGCCGCTGATCTGGTCCAGGGTGCCGTAGCGCTTGGCGATCTCGAGCGGATGGTGATAGGCGAGCACCAGCACGTTGGTGGCCAACCGGATTCGTCGCGTGCGGGCGGCCAGGTAACCGAAGGTGGCCAGTGGATCCCAGTAGCGGGTGCCGCGGCGGTCCCGCTCGGCCGCGGGCAGCGCGATGTGCTCGCTGCAGGTGAGGTGGTGGTAGCCGAGTTGGTCCGCGGCCTCGGCGATCTCGGCCAGGTCCTCGATGGTGGCGTGTTTCTCCCAGTCGCCGCTGCTCTTTGGAAACATCGTCACCACCGGGGTGGCGACCGACAGTTTGACGGACCCGCTCATCCCTGCATGTACCCCCCGGCGTCGACGGGGATCGACTGGCCCGTGATGGTGCGGCTTTCGTCGCTGGCGAGGAACAACGCCAGATTTGCGACATCGTCAGTCGAGGAGATATCTTGCAGGGCAACGCCTTTGAGTTGCTTCGCGCGAACGTCTTCGACGTCGACGCCTTGTTCGTTCGCGGTGCGTTGTAGCCAGTTGCGCCACAGCTCGGTGTCGATGGCCCCGGGCACGATGCAATTGCACCGGATGCCGTGCGGGCCGACCTCGAGCGCCACGGCCTTGGTGAACGCCCGCAGCGAGGCCTTGGCGGTGACGTAGTGCGTTTTGCGGACCATCCCGGAGTAACTGACCGTGGACGAGAAGTTCAGGATCGCGCCGCTGCGGCGCGCCAGCATCGAGCGGTTGAGTACCTCGCGGGTGCACAGCATCGCGGCGGTGACGTCGATGGCGAAGGTGGCGTTCCAGTTGTCCAGCGTCTGCTCCCAGATCCAGCGGTCCTGGCCGGGCGCAGCGGCGTTGTTGCACAAAATGTCGACGTGACCGAACTCGTCGACCGCCCGCGCCACCATGGCCGCGACGTCATCTTCATCGGTCACGTCGGCGCGCATGGCGATGGCGCCGGGACCGGCCGCGCGGGCGGCCGCGTGCACCAGCTCTTCCCGTCGGGCGGCCAACAACACCGTGGCGCCTTCACGGACGAACAGCGAGCCCAGCACCGGGCCCAGGCCGGTACTGGCGCCCGTGATGATCGCGACCTTGCCGTCGAGGCGGCCGGTCATTGCGTGGACTTCCCAAGCGGATTCATGCCGGGCCGAATTCTAGCTCGCAGATCCGCTAGCGCATGTGCCAGCGCTTTGGAAAGTCTCCTCATGGTCCCCGGGCGACGCAAGGCGGCTACGCGCCGCCACGCCCCACCGGGTGGTCGGGATCGGAGCTCCACTCCGACCACGACCCCGGATACAAGGCGGCCTCTCGACCCATCGCGGCCAGCGCGGCGATGGTGACCGTCGCGGTGACGCCCGACCCGCAGTAGGCGGCCACCGGGTCGGGACGTTCGATCGCGTGCTCGGACAACAGTTGTGCCAGTGCATCGTCGCCCAGAAAGGTGCCATCGGCCGCGAGGACCGAACCGCTGGGCAGATTCTTCGCACCCGGGATGTGGCCGGCGACGGGATCGAGGGGTTCCACGTCGCCGCGGTAGCGTTCCGGTGCCCGCGCATCGAGCAGCGTCACGCCGCCCTCGGCGACTCGCTCGGCCGTCAGCGTGGACCGGCGTCCCGCATACAGATCATCCTGCGGCACAGTCACATTCCCGGGGACCGGATCGACCGGACCGGTCTCGAGTCCGTGCCCGGCCGATCTCCACGCGCCCAGGCCGCCGTCCAGAATGCGGACATTGTCGATCCCGGCCGCGGTCAGCACCCACCATGCCCGTGCGGAACCGGCGCGGTTCCAGTCGTCATACACCACTACCGATCCGCCCTGGGGGATTCCCCACCGGCGTGCGGCGGCCTCCAGCGCGCGGCCCGACGGCAACGGGTGACGGCCGCGACCGGACACCGTGTGGTCGCTGAGCTCGTCGTCGAGCGAGACGTACACCGCGCCCGGAATGTGTCCGTCCAGGTAGGCCCCGCGCCCGTCGGGATCGTCGACCCGCCACCGCACGTCCAGAATGGTCACCGGTTCGCCGGCCGAAATGATGTCGGCCAACTCGGCGGCGGTGATCAATACCTGAGAGCGTGCTCCCACCGGATCCTCCTCCTCGGTCTCCAGCGAGCCTAGCCAGCACCGCCGGCGGACCCGGGGGCGTGGGCGGTCTCCGACTTCCGAAACGCTAGGCGGTCTGTTCGGAATGGCCGGGCGGGTCGTCGAAGGACGGCGCCCCCAGCGACGCGAGCATGCCGGCCGCGGCGCGGTGCCAGGTGAAGTCCTCGGCGCGGCGTCGCGCGCAGATGCGTCGCTCGCGTTCGGGCCGACTGGCGATGGCGCTGACCGCTTTTGCGATGGCGGAGGGGTCGTTGTCGGCCGACGCCCCGCTGTCCGGGGTGATGATCTCGGTGAGCGCCGACGTCCGGGAGACCACGGCGGGCGTTCCACACGCCAGCGACTCCAGCGCGGCCAGCCCGAACGTCTCATGCGGCCCCGGTGCCAGTGTCACGTCAGCGGACGCGAGCAGCTGCGCCACGGTGCTGCGATCGGAGACGAAACCGGTGAAGTCGATCGGCAGCCGGGCGGCCTGGCGCTCCAGCCTGGCCCGCAACGGACCCTCGCCCACCACCACCAGCCGCGCATCGACACCGGCGTGGCATAACGCGCCCAGCGCGTCGATGCTGCGATCGACGCGCTTTTCCACCGACAGCCGCCCGCAATGCACCAGCAGCATCTGCGTCGGCGCGGCCCAGCGCCCACGCACCGCATGGGAGTGGCGGTTCGGATGAAAGGTCTGCAAGTCCACGCCGAGCGGCACCGTGACGGTGTTATCCGCGCCGATCCGGTCGAATTCCTCGCGCGCAAACCCGGTGGTGCACACCACGGTGTCGTAGTTGGCGGCGGTGCGCGCGTTGGCGAGGTCGGCGAATCGCCGTGCGGCGCGGCGCGGAAGGACCTGTCCCACAAGGCGATCCAGGCGCTCGTGAGAGATCATCACCGTGGTGGCGCCGTAGTCGCGGCCCCAACGGCCCAGCGACCGCAACGTGAGGCGGTCCGAGACCTCCACCGCGTCGGGCCGCAGCGACGCCAGGAGCGCCTTGACCGGGCCCGGCAGCACCGCGCGGTAACCGCCGGTGAACGGAATCAGGCGGGCGGGCAAGGTGATTCGCACGACGCCGGTGTACAGCTGGGCGCGTTCGGCGCGCTGGCCGGGGACGATCAAAAAGACTTCATGCCCGCCGGCGCAATACTCCGCGCCCAGCCGGTCGATCGCGGTGCGAAGGCCGCCGGAGCGAGGGCCATAGAAATTGGCGACCTGTACAACGCGCATAACGTGAGGACACGCGGCGCGCGTGTGCACTCATCAATGCGGGACCGACGCGTGCCTGAACACTGCGTGAACTTCGCTTGCGTGCGGCGTTATCTGCTCGTCGGCGGCCCGAACCAGCGTTGCAGCGCCGCCGTCAGGGCCGCCTCTTCGGCCGCCCCGAATTCGTCGGCGGCCCACGCGACATACCCGTCCGGGCGGACCAGCAGTGCGGCGGCGGGCAGCTCGGCGATGCTCGCGCTGACGGTGTCGACACGATCGGCCCACCCACGCGCGGTGTCGGCGACAGCTCCGTCGAGGTCGAGCAGCACCGGGCGCGCATCGCGCAGCAGCTCGGCGACGCGTCGGCCGTCGTCGAGGGTCAGGTCGGGCACGAGCCACCCCGATAGCCGATGATCGTCACCCACGTCGTACCCGACGTCGGCGCCGGCCAGCAGCGCCGCCATGTGCTTCTGGGTGTCGGGGAAGGTGACCAGCTCACCCACCAGCGCCCGCAGCGCGGCGACTTCGGGTCCCGGTGCCATGAGGGCGATCTGCGCTAGCGAGTGCATCATCACCCGCTGACCCACCGGGTAGCGCTCGGACTGGTAGGTGTCCAGCAGTCCCGCCGGCGCAGTGCCGTTGATCTCGGCCGCCAGCTTCCAGCCCAGGTTCATCGTGTCCTGCAGGCCTAGGTTCAAGCCCGGGCCACCGAGCGGGCTGTGCACGTGCGCGGCGTCTCCGAGCAGCAGCACCCGGCCGTCGCGGTAGCGCTCGGCATGCCGGGTGTTCTGGCCGTTGATTCGGCGAAGGGCGTGCGGCCCATCGTCTTTCGGTGCCTCGAACGGGATGTCCACACCCAGAACGCGGCGCGCGCTTTCGCGCAGCTCGGTCAGGCTCATCGGCACGTCGGGCACCGGCGGGCCGAATTCGAGGGTCCCGAGCAGGGACCGCCCCGGCTCGAACTCGGCATAGATGATGCCGCCACGGTCAAAGCGGCTGTGGCCGAAGGGGAGCAGGCCGAAACCCGGGACCTCGATACAACTGTGGGGCCGGTGGAACTCGTCGGGCACGTGCACATGCGCGAGGCGGGCGATCATCGGCGAGGTGACGCCGGGAAAGTCGATGCCCAGGGTCTTGCGGACCAGGCTGCGACCGCCGTCGGCGCCCACGGCGTAGCCGGCGGCGATGGAGTAATCGCGCTCGGGCGAAGAAACCATCAGCGCAACGGATTCCGCGCTCTGCTCGAGGCCGACGAGGGCGTGGCCCCAGCGCAGGTCCACCCCGAGGTCGCGCGCCCGCTTTTCCAGCAGCCGCACCAGCCGGGGCTGCTGCATGGCCAGCACATACATCGGGTTGTCGGGCACCTCGGAGAAGTTCAGCCCCATCGCCGCGAAAATCCATCCGGGGTTCGGTCGGGGCGGCGCGTCGTCACCGGTGAAGTCCTGATATAGCCCGCGCATGTCGAGCAGCCGAATGATCTGTCCGACAATGCCATTGGCCTTCGGCTCGGCGCTGGGACCGGGCAGGGCGTCTAACACGACCGGCCTGACGCCGGCCAGCGCCAATTCGCAGGCCGCCAGCAGCCCGTTGGGCCCGGCGCCGACGATGACGACCTCGGCGTGTTCGTCAGCCATGGCGTGCCTTCTTTCTGGTGGGTTCGGGTAGGCCCGCGCTGACGGCGGCGAAGCCCTCGCGGATCAGTGCGGTGATGGCCACCGGCGGATCGGCGCGCACGTAGGCGTCGGCGGCGGCGTCGCCGACCGCGCGCACCACGGCCATCACCAACCGTGGGTACAGGTCGTGGTCGGGGTCGGTCCCCGTGCGTTCGGCGATCACCTGGAGCAACTCGTCGAAGAGATTGTGCGGCACCGAGTTCCGCACCTGGGGGCGCATGACGAGCTTGCGGACCTCGACGAGTTCTTGTCGGCTGGGGACGCGGTTCTCGTCGCCGTGCATGTCGCCGAAGTCGGCCTCCAGGGGTTGTAGCAAGGCATGGGTGAGCGCCGTCCAGAGCGGTTCGTCGGCGGGCCGCTCCCGCAGCGCGTCGACGCTGCGACGCATGCGTTCGGCTTGGCGATAGGCCAGCGCCTCGTACTTCCCGCTGAAGTAGTTGTTGAACGTGCGCAGCGAGACGCCCGCCATGTTGGCGACGTCCTCGCGTGTCACGTTTTCCAGGCCGCGCTCGAAAGCCAGCTGTAACGCCGCATCACTGAGCGCGCGCCGGGTATCGGCCTTCTTGCGCTCGCGGAGTCCGGTCACAGCGCTCAACCTACGCCAAACTTGCCCGGCGGGCAAGATTGCCTAACGGGCAAGTTTCGAATGCGGCGAAGGCGCCGAGACTAGCGCGTGCCCCAATCCCAGCGGGGCGTGCTGGTCAGGGTCTGGCCGCTGATGCGTGTTTCGCCCCAGTCCTTGTACAGCTCGATTTCGACGGCGTCGCCGTCGGAGCCCTCGCCCAGCGGAGCCGTATCGAGAAATTCCAGCAGCGCGCGGGAGTGGGTGACCACGACGACCTGAGTCTTCGCCGCCGTGGTGCGGATCAGCGAGGCCAGCGGGGCCACCAGGTCGGGGTGCAACGACGTTTCCGGTTCGTTGAGCACCATCAGCGACGGCGGTTGTGGGCTCAACAGCGCGGCGGCCCACAGCAGGAAACGCAGTGTGCCATCGGATAACTCGGCGGCGCGCAGCGCGCGCAGCATGCCGCGCTGGCGCAACTGCAGGTCGAACAGGCCGTCATTGATGGCCACCGAGACGGTGGCGCCGTCGAACGCCTCGGCGACCGCCCGGCTCAGGTCGTCGAATCCCGATTCGAGGATCGTCTGGATCGCGGCGGCGAGGTCGCTGCCGTCGTCGGAGAGCACCCGGGTGCGGGTGCCCACCTGCGGGTGCCGCGCGGGCGCCCCCGCGTCGACGCGGAAGCCGTCGTAGAAGCGCCAGCCGCGCAACCGTTCTCGCACGGCCGCCAGCTCGGGAAGCGCGTGCGGATGGGCGTATTCGGCGAGCACGCTGTGATACGACGCCAGGGCTCGGGACAACTCGTCGAAGCCGCTGCCGGACTGCGCGCTGGCCTCGGCGTACACGCGCGACCGTCGCACCAGTGTCGTGCTGGGCCGCAGCACCGGGCCGGCGAACAGCACTTCGCGTTTGATCTCCGGATCGCGGGCGAACACCGACTTCCCGGCAGACTGCGGCAGGCCCAGATCCACCAGATAGCCGAAATCGTCAGCGGCGAAACCCATTTCGAGGGACACGGGCCGAGTGCGCACGGTGCCCTGGCTTTTCCCGGCGCGTCGCGCGCCGGCCGGCTGCTCGGGCCCGGCCCACAGCACCGATTGCAGGCCGCCCTCGCGGGCCAGCGACCCGATCACCTCACCGCGGCCGCAATCGGCCAGCAGCCGCAGCGCGCGATACAGCGACGACTTGCCGGTGCCGTTGGCGCCGGTGATCACCGACAACCGACCCAGCGGCAGGATCACCTCGCGCAGCGAGCGATAGCCGCGGATGGCGACGGTGTGCAGCATGGGGCCGACTGTACGGTCGGCCACCGACGGGCCTTATTCCTCCTCGTCGCCGTCGTCGATCGCGGCGGCGAGAAGCTGCACCTCTTCGAGATCCATCTCGTTTTGCAACTCGCGCAGCACGATGTCGTCGATGAGGTTCTGGTTGCGCAGCGCGGTGATCTCGCGGCGCTTGTGTTCGAGCACCCCTAGCCGCACCCGGCGGACCTTCTCGCGGCCCTTGAGGATGCGGGTGTCCGGCGAACCGTCCTCGGTGGCCAGGACCAGCGCGGCCTTCTCCTCGTATTCCTTCTGCAGGCGCCGCCTCAGCTCGTCGCTGATGCCGACCTCGTCGGCGACCGCGGGCAGGGCGGCGAGGGCGGCCTGGGATCCGCGGCAACGAGCCAGTTGCAGTTCCTGGGCGTGGGTGGCGTCTTCGGGCATGTTCGCCCACCGGACCACGGCGGGCAGCGTGCTGCCCTGCACCAGCACGGTCACCAGGATGACGACGGTGACGATGAAGATCAGCAGGCTGCGGTCGGGGAACGGGGCGCCGCTCAGCGTCGTCGTTGGCACCGCCACCGCGGCGGCGAGCGAGACCGCGCCGCGGAATCCCGCCCAGACGGTGACGAACCGCTGGCGCCAGTTGACGCGACGCTCGCGTTGCACCTCGCGGCGGTCGACGAGGCGGATCAGCAGCGTGGTGATCTCTCCCCAGAAGATGCGGGACACGATCACGACGCCGGTCACGACCAGCGCGACGAACAGCGCGTGGCGGATGCCGCCGTCGACGCCGGCGATCCCGCGCAGCGCAGCCGGGATCTGGACGCCGACGAACACCCAGAGCGAGCCGTTGAGCAGGAACGTCGCGATGTCCCAGAACGCCGACGACTGCAGCCTCGAGCGGGCCCGGATCACCACGGGACCGGCGTAGGCCAGGACCAGGGCCGAAACCATCACCGCGACCACTCCGCTGCAGTCCATCGATTGAGCCAGCAGGAAGGCCGCGAAGGGCGTCACCAGGCTCAAGGCCCCTTCCTCCTGGGGCGCGTCGATTCGCTTGCGCAACAGCGTCACCGCGCCACCGACCAGCAATCCGGCTGCGATGCCCCCGAGGTAGGAGCCGATGAACCGGGCAGTCACCTCGGGCGGGCTGATCGCCGACCCACCGATCGCGACGTTGACGCTGACGGCGAACAACACCAGGGCGGTGCCGTCGTTGATCAGACTCTCGGCCTTGAGCACGGTCAGCGACCGGCGCGGCAGCTTCTTGGCCAGACCGGCCACCGCGGCCGCGTCGGTGGGGGACAGCACGGCGCCCAGGACGCCGGCCGCGTGCGGATTCATGCCCAGCGCCCGCGCCGTCCACGACACCGCGACCGCGGTGGCGATCACCAGGACGACGCTGAGAAAGACGATGATGCGCGCGTTGGCCCGGATCTCGCGGAAGCTGGTGTTCAGGCCTTCCCAATAGAGGATCGCGGGAAGGAAGAGCAGCAACACCACTTCGCCGTTCACGTGGATCTGGCCCAAGTGGGGAACCAGGCCGAGCAGCACGCCCATCAAGATCAGCAGGACCGGGGGTCCCACCCGGTAGCGGCGGCCGACGACCGTGCCGACGATGACGGCGGAGACCAGGGCAACGATCAGTTCGAGGCCAAACACCAGCCCATCCTGCCGGACGCCACACACGACGTCCTCGTCGCCTATCTTCGGTCTGGATCAGACCTATTAGGCTCCGGAGCGACACCGAAAGGGGATCTGGTGAAGGTCAGGCTGCTGGTAACAGTCGCCGTGCTCATGTTGTCGACGCTGGTCGGGTGCCACTTCGCGTCCAGGAATCCGCCGTCGACCAAAACGCTCCAGGTCCCCATGGCCGACGTGCTGACGCAGAGCGAGATCAGCCAGACCGTCACCCTCGCCGTCGGCAATACCCTGGTCGTGCAGCTGGGTTCGAACTACACGACGCCCTACCGGTGGAACCCCGACACCAAGATCGGCGACTCGTCGATCATCAAGCAGCTCAGTCACGAGTTCGAGCAGCCGGCCTCGGACGCCCTGGGGGCGCCGGGCACCGAGGTGTGGACGTTCACCGCGCTGAAACCGGGGACCACCACCGTGCGCACGGCCTACACGAGCTTCGTGGGCAAGGACGCCAAACCCGCGTGCACCTACACGCTGACCGTGACCGTGCAATAAGGCTGCGGGCCTCGCTGTCGTCGGGCTACGGTCTGGTCGTGTTCGGATTTCTTCGCAATCTGACCCAAATCGGCCAGCTGCCCGCCGCGCTGCGCGAGGAACTCGAAGCCGAGGGGATCATCTTCAGCGCCGGGCGGGTCGGGGTGGTCCGGCACTTCAGTGGCCATGTGCCCGGCGTGTATTCGGCCTCCGGGGTCTCCCGCTACTCGGGCGGGTTCGCGTTCAGCGCGGCCCGCATCGTCGCCACCTTTCCCGCCCGCGGCGACGCGAACCTGCGCTCCATCGACTGTCCCTGGGACAGCGACACGGGGCCGGCGCGGGCCGCCGTCACCAACAAGGGCCTTGGGCTCGAGATCGACCTGCACGGAGTCGACACGGCCTTCAGCGGCTCGATGAGGCTCAACTACAAGACGAAGATCCCCGACGAGGTGCTGCACGCCCTGCCGACGACCACGCTGCGGGTTCCGGTGGACCCGGTGTTCGTGTACCGGGCGGCGGGCGTGCGCCCCAAGGCGTAGCGGCTACGAAACCTCCGGCGCCGCAAGCACATCGGCCCCAAGGTGCGCCGCGTAGATCTCGGTGAGGAATTGCTCGACGGCCACCGCGGTGTGCGCGGCGCGGACCGAGCCGAAGACGTCGAAAGCGTGTTGGGTGAATGGCAATTCGGCGTAGACCACCGGTTGCGTGCTGGACTTGCGCAGTTGCTCGACGAACGCGCGGGCCTGCTCGACGTAGGCCAGCGAATCGTTGCGGCCGTGCAGGACGAAGAACGGGGGAGCGTCGGGGTTGACGTGGTTGACCGGCGACGCGGCCTCGAACGTCTGCAGGTGCGTCGACGGCTTCTGCTTGATGATCGACTTGATCAGCAGCCCCGGCATCATCGGATGCAGCGTCTTGTCTAACCGGGTGAAGTCGTAGATGCCGTAGAACGGCACCGCCGCCTGCACGCGGGTGTCGGCGTCTTCGAACCCCGGCTGGAACTGCGGGTCATTCGGCGTCAGCGCGGCCAGCGCCGACAGGTGACCGCCGGCCGATCCGCCGGTGATGACGACGAAGTCCGGGTCGCCGCCGTATTCGGCGATGTGCTCTTTGACCCAGGCGAGGGCGCGCTTGACGTCGACGATGTGATCGGGCCAGGTGTTGCGCGGGCTGTGCCGGTAGTTGATCGCCACGCAGACCCAGCCCAGCTCGGCGAGGTGGCTCATCAACGGATGTGCTTGTCCGCGTTTGTTTCCCGTCGTCCAGGCGCCGCCCGGGATCTGGAAGAGCACCGGAGCCTTGCCGGCCGGGTCGAGGTCGGGGCGTCGCCAGATGTCGAGGTGGTTGGCGCTGCCGTATTCGCCGTAGCTGATGTCGGAGTCATGGGCGTAGTCGCGGTAGATCCGCAACATCCTGACCAGTCCCGGCGTCTTGGCGGTGCCGCCGCCGGCGGGCCGGCGCCACAGGCCTTTCGACTCGGTGAGCCGATCGGGCCCCAGCCCGCTGTCCAACGCCTCGGTCAGCGGGACGTTGGCCCGATGGCCCGCGCGGCTGAGGTTCAGCAGGCCGAGGGCCGAGAGGCCGGCGACGACCCAGGCGACGATGCGCAGCGGCCGGTTCAGGCGACGACCGGTCAGCGCCAGGCCCGCGAGTTGGCTCAGCAGGGTCTGCAGCGGTAACTCGGTGACGACGAGGCCGAACATCCAGGAGTACAGCGACGGGAATCCGCCGCGCGCCAGGGGCCGGTAGGCGTTGAGGGTGGATGCGGCGGTCACGGTGGTGACGGCGGCCGACCCGATTTGCCGGATGACGTGGCTGATTCTCGCTCTCCGCATTGCCTCACCTTACGAGTACATGACTCTCGGATTCGCTAGCGGATGTGCTAGCTGATTCGGGACGGGCTTTGTGGCTTTGGAGAGGGCCGCCCGCCGCCGCCTCCACCCATGCCCCGCCGTCGCCTCTCCAACCGGGTCCCGCCGCCTCTCCGCTGGGGATACGTGACTCGCAAAACCGCTAGCGCCCGTGCTACCAACCCGGCGTGAACCACTACACCTACCGCATCGCGTGGTCGCCGTACCACGGCCAATACGTCGGCTCCTGCCTCGAACTGCCGTTCATGCGGCGCGAAGCGCCGACCGCGCAAGAGGCCATCGGCGAAATCGAGACGGCCGTCGACCGGCACGTCGAAATCATGTTGTCGACCGGCGAGACAGTCCCGACCCCGATGGCCGACCGCCGTTACAGCGGCACGATCGTCGTCAGGACCTCCCCGGAACTGCACAGCCGGCTCGCCATCGAAGCCGCCGAACAGCAGGTCTCGATGAACCAGTGGGTGGTGCAGAAGCTTTCGGGGCGGCGACCGAGCGATACGTTCGGCCTCTCCGGCTGGGACTAGCTACGGCTACGACGCCTCGGCTCTGCTCTCCAGCTCCTTGACCGGGGCGGGGTCGTTCTCGGTCAGCCCGACCTTCGCCGCGCCGCCGGGCGAGCCGAGCTCGGTGAAGAAATCGGCGTTGATCTGCAGGTATTGGCTGTGCTCGTCGGGCAGGTCGTCTTCGTAGAAGATGGACTCGACCGGGCACACCGGCTCGCAGGCACCGCAGTCGACGCACTCGTCGGGGTGGATGTAGAGCATCCGCGCGCCCTCGTAGATGCAGTCGACGGGGCACTCCTCGATGCACGCCTTGTCTTTGATGTCCACACAGGGTTCGGCGATCACGTAGGCCACGGTTGTTGTCCTTCCTTCTGGCGAGCGGGTCAGCCGGGTGCGAGCCGTCAAAACACGGCCAGGCTGGCTAATTTAGCGCGATGGCGCCCGCGCGGGCTACCGGCCTCTTGGTTGAAGCGATCGGCGGCCCGCAAAAGAGCGGGACCCAGGCTGCGGGGTCTGAACCTGGCGGGCGGCGGGGCTCATGCATCCCATCGTTGCGGCTCGGGCCGTGCGTGAGTAGAGGTGTGGCGTTGTGGTGTCACAAGCTATAGTTGTGTCACACGATTTGATTGTGAGCTGCCGCCCATGCCCCTCAGCCCCCGGCTGCCCGACCTCGCCTCGTTCGAGGCGTTTCTGGCGATCGCCGAGACCGGCAGCCTCGGCCGGGCCGCACGCGAACTCGGGCTGACCCAGCAGGCCATCTCCCGCCGGCTCGCCACCATGGAGGCCCAGATCGGCGTCACGCTGGCCGTGCGCACGACGCGCGGCTCGCAACTGACGCCGGCCGGCGCGATCGTCGCGGATTGGGCGACCCGCCTGCTCGAAGTGGCCAACGAGGTCGACGCGGGGCTGGGTTCGCTGCGCAAGGAGGGGCGCGAACGCATCCGGGTGGCGGCCAGCCAGACCATCTCCGAACAACTCATGCCGCACTGGCTGCTGTCCCTGCAGACCGAGGCGGCGCGCCGCGGCGACACGGCGCCTCAGGTGATCCTGACCGCCACCAACAGCGACCACGCCATCGCGTCGGTTCGCGACGGCACCGCCGATCTCGGATTCGTCGAAAACCCAGGCACACCAAAGGGTTTGGGCAGTTGCGTGGTGGGGGAGGACGAGCTGGTGATCGTGGTGCCGCCCAACCACAAGTGGGCGCGACGGTCGCGGGTGGTGACCGCACGCGAACTCGCGCAGACGCCGTTGGTGGCGCGCGAACCCCATTCGGGCATCCGCGATTCGCTGACGGCGGCATTGCGCAAAGTTCTGGGTGAGGACATGCAGCAGGCCACCCCCGTGCTGGAGCTGACCTCCGCGGCGGCCATGCGCGCCGCCGTGCTGGCCGACGCGGGCCCGGCCACCATGAGCCGGCTGGCGGTGGCCGACGACCTGGCCGACGGCCGGCTCTACGCGGTCAACATCCCGAAGTTGGATCTGCGGCGCAAGTTTCGGGCGATCTGGATCGGCGGACGGACGCCGCCGCCCGGCGCAATCCGCGACCTGCTCAGCCACATCACCAGCCGCACTGCGGCTTTGAAGGGTTAGGCCGCGGCGTCGTCGGCCAGCGCCTCGTCGTAGCGGTCCAGCACGGTCTCGGCCACCAGTCGGTGGGCCCCCAGCGGTGCCGCCATCGGAATGGCGTTGTCGCGGGCGAACTTTGATACCCCATCGGTGATGAAGCCCGGTGCCAGGAACCACGGCGCGATGACCAGCCGGCGCGCACCGCGGCGGCGCAACTGGTCGGCGGCGCGGGCCACCGATGCCTCGGGCCGCGTGGCGAATGCGGTTGTGGCCGCGGCCCAGTGGGTTCCGGCGGCCAGCCTGGCCGCCACCTTCGCGGTGCGCGCATTGGCGGCGCGGTTCGACGAGCCGATCGCGACGACCATGACGCCCAGATCGTCATCGAGTGGGGAGACCTCGACCTCGGCCAGGCGTTCGCGCAGCACCGACACCAGCCGATCGTCCTCGCCGAGCACGTCGGCCTGCCGGATGCCGTGCGCCCCGGCATCGGCGATCTGTTGGGGAATGTCCAGGCGCGCGTGATAGGCGCTAGCCAGCAGGAACGGGGCGACCACCGCGCGGCGGCTGTCCGGCAGCCCGGCGAGCACGTCGACGAAGTTCGGGGTGTTCAGCTCGAGGAACGCCAGCCGCACATCGAGATCCGGCCGCATCCGCGAGAGCCGGTCGGCCACGGCTTCGGCATTGGCGCCCGATCGGGGATCGCGGCTGCCGTGGGCGGTGAGTACGAGCGTATTCATCTGGGCCTCAGCGCAATTCGTCCTCGTCGGCGCGCAGCGCCCAGGAGGCGAACGTCTCGTCTTCCTGGCGGCCGTCGAGGTACTTGCGCGTCACCCGGTCGATGTAGTCGCCCAGTTCGGCGCTGGTGACCTTGTGCTGGCGCAGTTTCCGGCCGAAGCCGCTCTGCTCGCCCAGGCCGCCGCCGAGGTGCACCTGGAAGCCCTCGACCGAATTGCCGTCGCCGTCGTCGATCCACTGGCCCTTGAAACCGATGTCGGCCACCTGGATTCGGGCGCACGAGTTGGGGCATCCGTTGAGGTGCACGCTGATCGGCAGGTTGAGCCTGGAGTCGACGTCGGCCAGTCGCTGCTCCAGCTCGGGCACCAGAGTCTGTGCCCGCACCCGGGTTTCGGCGAACGACAGCTTGCAGTACTCGATCCCGGTGCACGCCATGGTGTTCTTGCGCCACGAGGACGGCCGTGACGGCAGGCCCAGCGCGTCCAGGCCCGCGACGAGTTCGTCGACCTTGTCGTCGGCGACGTCGAGGATGACCAGCTTCTGGAAGGGGGTCCACCGCGCCCGGTCCGAGCCGGCCTTCTCCATCAGATCGGCGACCGCCGACAGGGTGCTACCCGTCACCCGACCGACGATCGGCGCGACGCCGACGGCGTTGAGCCCGTTCTTGATCCGCTGCACCCCGACGTGGTCGATGGTGTGCTTGACCGGCGCGGGCGCCGGTCCATCGATCAGGCGACGGTTGAGGTATTCCTGTTCGAGAACTTCACGGAATTTCTCCACGCCCCAGTCCTTGACCAGGAACTTCAGCCGGGCCTTGGCGCGCAGCCGCCGGTAGCCGTAATCGCGGAACAATTGGGTGACGCCCTCCCAGACGTCGGCGACCTCGTCCAGAGGCACCCACACGCCGAGGCGCTGGGCCAGCATCGGATTGGTCGACAGGCCTCCGCCCACCCACAGGTCCAGGCCGGGGCCGTGATCGGGATGGTTGACGCCGACGAACGCGATGTCGTGGGTTTCGTGGGAGACGTCCTGCAAGCCGGAGACCGCGGTCTTGTACTTGCGCGGCAAGTTGGCGTACTCGGGGTTGTTCAACGAGCGCCGGACGATCTCGTCGATGGCGGGCGAGGGGTCGAGGATCTCGTCGAGCGAATCGCCGGCCAGCGGCGACCCGTGGATGCCACGGGGGCAGTCACCGCAGGCCTCGGTGGTCTGCAGGCCCACCGATTCGAGCCGGCGCCAGATCTCGGGGACGTCCTCGATGCGGACCCAGTGCAGCTGCAGGTTCTCCCGGTCGCTGATGTCGGCGGTGTCGCGGGCGAATTCGGTGGAGATCTGGCCCAGGATGCGCATCGTGTGCGCGGTCATCGCCTTGCCGTCGGAGCGGACCCGCATCATGAAGTACTTGGCTTCGATCTTGTCGGTGTTCTCGTCACCGGTCCAGCTGCCGTCGTAGCCCTGCTCGCGCTGGGTATAAAGCCCCATCCAGCGGAACCGGCCGCGCAGGTCGTCCTTGGCGATGCTGTCGAAGCCCTCTTTGGCGTAGATGTTGATGATCCGGTCGCGCACGTTCAGCGGCGCGTCGTCGCTTTTGAACTGCTCGGCGTGGTTGAGCGGCTCGCGATCGCCCAGCGCCCACTGACCGTCGTTGCGGGTCTTGACGGGACGTGCGGTGGTCATGGCGTTCTCGTTCCTCGCGGCGGCGCATTGTGAGCGGTTTGCGGCCCCAGGGCGGGCTGTCGGGCCGCGGCATCGCGATGATGTTGGGTCTGTAGGCACCCGCGGAGTTCGTCGTTGGATCCACGGGTCGCGATTTCCATGGTGCACCAGTTAGGGCGGCGTCAGTAGAGGTCATGTGTTGTGAAGGCACAACCGCGCGTTGTGTGCGCTGCTTCACGTCTATGCCTTGGCGGCCAGAGGGATTGGGCCCGGCGCTTCGCGGATTCGCAGTAGTGTGGCCGCTTATGAGCGCTTCCGATGTCCACGATGTGGTCGTTATTGGTTCGGGTCCTGCTGGGTATACCGCGGCGTTGTATGCGGCGCGGGCGCAGTTGGCGCCGGTGGTGTTTGAGGGGACGTCGTTTGGTGGGGCGTTGATGACGACGACTGAGGTGGAGAATTTCCCGGGGTTTCGGGATGGGATCACGGGTCCGGAGTTGATGGATCAGATGCGTGAGCAGGCGTTGCGTTTTGGGGCGGATCTGCGGATGGAAGACGTCGAGTCGGTGTCGTTGGCGGGGCCGGTGAAGTCGGTGACCACGGCCGAGGGTGAGACGGTGCGGGCGCGGGCGGTGATTTTGGCCATGGGTGCTGCGGCCCGGTATTTGGGGGTGCCTGGTGAGCAGGAGTTGTTGGGTCGGGGTGTGTCCTCGTGTGCGACCTGTGATGGGTTCTTTTTCAAGGATCAAGACATTGCGGTGATCGGGGGTGGGGACTCGGCGATGGAGGAGGCGACGTTTTTGACCCGGTTTGCCCGCAGTGTGACGGTGGTGCATCGGCGCCAGGAGTTTCGTGCCTCGCGGATCATGCTGGAGCGGGCCAGGGCCAACGACAAGATCGCCTTCGTGACCAATGCGGCGGTCGAGGCGGTCGAGGGTGAGTCCACGGTGACGGGTTTGCGGGTGCGTGACACGCGCAGCGGTGTGGTGTCGACGTTGCCGGTGAGCGGGGTGTTCGTGGCCATCGGGCATGATCCGCGTTCGGAGTTGGTGCGCGATGTTGTCCAGACCGATCCCGACGGGTATGTGCTGGTGCAGGGTCGGACCACGAGTACCTCGATCGAGGGGGTGTTCGCCGCCGGGGACCTGGTGGATCGCACCTACCGGCAAGCCATCACCGCCGCGGGCAGCGGCTGCTCGGCGGCCATCGACGCCGAACGCTGGCTCGCCGACCACGAAGAAACCGACGTGGACGCGTCCGTGACGCCGGCGATCGGCCGGGAGCCGTTGCCTAGCTGAGGGTTTCGCGTTCGGGCGTGGCCCGCGGAGACACAGGCGCCATGGGATCAAGACGCGGCCGAGGTCGTCTAGTGCCCCGAGGTGAGGTGGGCGGTGACGACTGGCGTCACCCGCGCAATCAGTTCGTCCACCGGAGCGGACGCGATCGGTTCGACCTCGAGGACATGGCGCAAGTAGGCGATGCCCAGCAGTTGGGCCATGGCCAGATCGACACTCAGCTCGGCGTCCGACCCCTCCAGCAGCTTGGCCAGCTGCGGGTACAGCTGACCCTGAATGAACTGGCGCACCAGGGCGGCCGACTCCTCGTGGGTGGCGGCACCCCGCAGGATCGCCAGTAGGGAAGCGCGGGAGTCTGGCTGCTCCCAGGCCGCGAAGAACACCTGCGTCAGGCGCTCGCCGATGTCCTTGCGATCGCCGCGGGCGATGCGCTCGCTGATCTCAGCCGGGTCGAACGGCCACCCCATGGTGGACCGGAACAGCTCGGCCTTGCTGCCGAAATAGTGCCGGATCAGCGCCGGGTCGACGCCGGCACCGGCGGCGATGTCGCGGACCGAGGTCTTGTCGTATCCCGAATCGGCGAACAGCCGTCGAGCAGTCGCCACGATGTCGTTGCGGGTGTCGGGGTTGCCCGGGCGTCGTCCAATGGGGGGCACAGTCCAGAAATTCTACAGTCGTTGACTTCCGGAGGATGGCGCTTTAGCCTAGACGTATAAATTCTCCATGTGAGGAGTTAAGGAGATGCCAGCACCGCGATGGGTTGCCCGGGCCAACAAGATCGGCCTCAATCGATTCACCAAGTTCATCGCCCCGTGGGCGCCGGGATGGGGAGTGGTCGTCCACCGCGGGCGCAAATCGGGGCGCACGTTTCGCACCCCGCTGTGGGTCTTTCGGCGTCACAACGGATTTGTGATCGCGCTGACGTACGGTCCCGAAACGGATTGGGTGCGCAACGTTCTCGCCGCGGGCGGTTGTGAACTGCAGACGCGGCGACGGCGCTACCAGCTCGGCGCGCCCGTCGTGTTCCGCGACGAAAGCGCGACCGACATGCCGGCGTTCATCCGCTTCATGCTGCGCAGGGTGATCAAGGCGCCGGAGTTCCTCCGGCTCGATATCGTGAGCCAATTGGCAACGGCGCGTTGATCACTTGCCATCCGACGCGAATGCGACGTCCGGATTGAGGATGCCGGCCGGGTCGAAGCTCGCCTTGATGCGGCGCATCAGGTCGACCTTGACCGGGTCCTCGAGTTCGACGAAGTACGGGGCTTTGGCGCGGCCCAGGCCGTGCTCGCCGGAGATCGCGCCGCCCAATTCCATTGCCAGCGCGAAGATGTCGGTCAGCAGTTGCTTGCGGATCGCCGGGTCGGGGCAGAAGATGGCCAGATGCACGTTGCCGTCCCCGGCATGCCCGCAGCCCGCCGCGGCAGCGCCGGCCGCCGCCGCCAGCCCTCGTGCGCCGGAGAGGAATTTCGGCATGGCGCCGCGCGGCACGACGGCGTCGATGAGGTCGTCGGCGTTGAGTGCCTTGAGTGTCCAGAACGCCTTCTCGCGCGCCTCGATGAGCTTGCGCGCCGACCCGCCCTCGAGCACGTACGCATCCACCGCGCCTAGCTCGGCGAGCAGCTCACCCGTCGTCTCGACATCCTCGTCCAGCCGCTCGGCGGTCCGATTCTCAAGCGCCACAACCAGATACGCCTGACAGCTGATGTCGTCGCTTTCAGCGCGGGGCTGGCGGGACAGGTGCGTGCGAGGGTCGCCGGAGTGGGCCAAGCCGTTACGGGCTATGCGGCCAATGAAGCTGAGTCGGCCCCCGACCTTGCTGCGGTAGGTCAGTCGGTTATCAGCGTGTAGCGATGGCAGCGGTTGCAGGGGTTCCCGACCTGTCGACGCTATTAGCGTGGCCGACGGAGCATCTCACCGAGGCGGCTGCACACTGGGAGATCGTGGGCGAGCGTAACTACGGAGTCGCCCACCAGGTCTGGCGAGATGCCGCGTCGGTCGACTGGCGCGGCGAAGCCGCCGATGCGCTGCGTAATGCGACGCATGCCGACCTGCAAGCCACCAGCGCAGCAGTCGATCAGCTACAGGCCGCAGCCCGAATCGCTCGCAACGGGGCCTCGGATCTGTATGCCGCCCGCTCCCGACTCCGCCACGCCGTCAAAGACGCACTCTCGGCGGGATTCGAAGTGGGCGAAGACTTTTCGGTCACCGACCACATGACCGGCGGATCGACGGCGCAGCGGGCAGCCCGGCAAGCCCAAGCACAAGCCTATGCCGGCGACATCCGTCAACGCGCCGCACAACTGGTCGGCCTGGATCAGCAAGTCGCCGGCAAGGTCACCGCCGGCATGGCCGGAATCCGCGATACCTTCCCGCCAAGGCCGGCGAATGTCGGCTCTTTACCGGCGCGCAACGGTCATGTCCAAGCTGTCGACCACACTTGGAAACAAGATGGTGGCGACGGGCAATCGAACGGCGGGTCTAGCGGCGGCCCTAGTGGTGGTGACATTCGAGGGGTACTTGACCGACTGCCCGTCGGCAACCAACCGTTCGTCAAAGAAGTGCGGTCAGTGGAAGATCTTCAGAACCTGTGGAAGTGGGCCAAACAACATGGGGCCGAAATTCCGAATGGGTACGGCGGCGACCCCAGCAAGGGGATTCAGTACCGGCTACCCGACGGAACGACGATAGGGCAGCGCTGGACAGCCGAGTCCAACGGAAAACCCGCATTGGACATCAACATCCCCGATCAAGGTGGCTACACGAAGGTTCACGTCAACCCCCGAGGGGGTGTCCCGGAAATACCTGCGCCCGGTGCGCCGCGGCTAGGAGGGACACCCGCGGCTGGCGAACCTGCAGTGACCCCGCAACCGCCGGTGCGTGGCCCGATCGAAGCGCCACCGCCGCCTAAACCTTCGGCCGGTGTGACAGAAGGCGGAGGGGCAATGCCAGGTTTCGGCGGGCTGCCCCCGAACTCACCTGCCACGGGTCCTCACCCGATCCATATTCCGCACACGCTGGACCACAAATGGCCGCTACTCGGCGAGATTCCCGAAGAATTCGAAGGCCCCCAACAATGACGACCGGGGCAAGCAAAGCTACAGGCTAGGACAATGGAGCAACCATGACTCGACCCAATGACCGGCATCCCGAATACGGTGACGCCAAGTGCAGCGCGCAGGATCGCCTACGTATCCGGCTGTTGTCTGATGCCGTGGGAAATTGCCTCCCGATGGCACACGTCACGTCGGTAATGAGACGCGAACACCTCGCCGACACTGTTGCTGACCAGCAGGACGTGGTGCTGCGCACAATACGATCGCTGCTTGACGACGGCCTTATGAAGATCGGCGACATACTCGGCGCTTCCGACGAACGAGTGGTTCCTTGGGACCTTTCGATCGACGCCGCTATGGACCGCGTTTACGACCGATTTGTCGGCCACTACGACGAACCCGCGCTGTGGGATTTAGCAATCTGGCTCCAACTGACACCCAAGGGAGAACAAGTAGCCGAGTCGCTAGAAGATAAGGAATAACTCCATCGTTGAGCTGTGCCACGTCGAGCAAGAATTCGCGGTGGGCTCGTAGCCGATCACTGGGTCATCCGTTTGCGGCTCACGATGCGGCCTGCGTCGGAGCCGCTGCTGCCGTTAGGGTGGAGCGGGCGCAGTTTCCGTGCAGGCCGAGGTCTGTCTGGTCATGCGGATGGGAACTGGCCGGGTGACAATAGCGGCCACCGTCGGAGTCTCGGAGTAGCGACACGCGTGAGGCTGCGCACGTTATGTCGACGCCGGATTCGGGAACCCGCGGCGTTGGACTGTCTTGAGCAGAAAGGATCGTTCGTTGACCTCCTCGTCCAGCAGTTCGCGGCTCGGTACCCGGTTCGGGCCGTACGAGCTGCGCTCACTGATCGGCACCGGTGCGATGGGCGAGGTCTACCGGGCGTACGACACGGTTAAGGACCGGATGGTCGCGCTCAAGCTGTTAAGCGGCGAGACGGCCGCGGACCCTGGTTTCCAGCAACGCCTTTGGCGCGAGTGCCGCAAGGTGACGCATCTACAGGAGCCCCACGTCCTGCCGCTGCACGACTTCGGCGAGATCGACGGCGTGCCCTACATCGACATGCACCTGGTCGACGACGGCGGCAGCCTCAAGGACCTGCTGCGTGAGCAGGGCGGTCTGGAGCCGTCGCGCGCGGCGTCGATCACCGCACAGGTGGCCCGGGCCCTGGACGCCGCGCACGCCGCCGGGCTGGTGCACCTCGACGTCAAGCCCGAGAACATCCTGCTGACCCACGACCACTTCACCTACCTCGCCGACTTCGGCATCGCGCAGGCCGCCGGCGACGAGAAGATGTCGCGGACCTACATGGCGCCCGAGCGATTCACCACCGGTCGTGTCGGGCCGCAGACCGACGTCTACTCATTGGCGTGCGTCCTCTACGAATGCCTCACCGGTCAACCGCCATTCGAGAGCGAGGACGCGGGGGAACTGAAGCGCGCGCACATGCTGTCGCCGGCGCCCCGGCCCAGCATCATGCGCCGCGGCGTCGGCCGCGACTACGACGACATCATCACCCGGGGCATGGCCAAACACGGTGCGGCGCGATTCGCCTCCGCCGGTGACCTGGGGCGCGCCGCCAGTGACGCGGTGTTCGCGGCCTACGAGCAGCCCGTGGGTGTGGCCGCCGGCCGAAGCGGGCCCCCGCCTCGCACGCGGCCGCTGCCGACCGTCTCCCTTCAGGAACTCGACGAGGCCGCCGACCGTCCCGCACCGCCTCCCGCGTCCGCGCGCAACTGGCACTGGCCGGCTATCGCCCGCACGCCGCTGCTCGTGACCGCGGTGGCGGTGGTGGTATTGATCGCCGGCCTGGTGTTGTCGATGAATCTGGTTGGCGGGACTCATCACAACGCGTCGCCGCCGTCCCAGGCGTTGAAGGCGGCGCCCCCGCCCGCGTCGACGACCCCGCCGCCACCGTTGACGCCCACATTGTCGCGCCCAGTCAAGGGTGCCGACGGGTTAGGGTTCGTCGGCGAGACGGCGCGCTGCGACCCTGGCAATCCGCCGGCCGCCGTGCTGCGCACCGCGAAGTCGCTGGCGGTGGTGTGTCAAAACCTCAGCGGGACTTACTATTACCGCGGCGAACGGATCCGCGACGGCGCCCACCTCGAGCTCTCCAACGCCGAGCGCGTCGAGGACGGATTCGACGTCACCAACCCGGTCGACGGTGTCGTCTACGAGGTGCGCCCCTACCGGTTGCGGATCATCAGCTTCGGCCACGTCGATTCGTCGGAACCCGTGTTGCAGTACGCGACGGCGACGTAATCGCTACGGGCGGACTAATTGTCGCGAGGCCCCCGCACAAGTCCCATAGGCCACATGGGTAACGGGTTTCCGTGCATAAGGTGACTCCCAAACGCGCTAGCGCATGTGCTAGCGCGTTTGACATTGGCTTATTGGTCCGGCGCTAGCATGTCGCGCCTGCAGCGCCACGAAAAGCTGTGGGGGCACGGACGGGTAATGCTGGTACTCAACGGCTTTGCTTGCCACGCGGTATCGACACCGCGTGGCTGACGAGTCCGATTCCCGCGCCGAGGATGGGCCAGATCGGCCAGAAGTAGGTGGCGTCCGTCGTCAGCGCGACGGCTGCCCAAACGGTGAGCACGACAACGCACATGGCGAGGTACGCGGCGAGGTGGGCGCGCACTCCGCGGCGCGCCGCGGCGAGGCGGGCGGCGCGGCGGCGGGGATCGTGACGCCGGATGCGGTCGAGGGGCAGGCCGGTGAGCAGTTCGCGGAGCTCGCCGGCGGTCTGGGTCTGGAACACCGTCTGCAGCCGTCGGTCGTACTCGTCGATCGGCAGGTAGCCCTGGGCGAGCGCCTGGCCGAGCAGGTCGGCCGTCTTCTCCCGGTCGCGGGTGCCGGCGAGCGTGGATGTGGTGTCAAGCAGATTCGTCATGTCGTCTCCTTGGTCGCCGATGTGAATGGCCTTAACATATACCCTGATGTTAATCTCGTCAACATGGCAGTCAAGCGGGCGGCCGCGCCGCGGCGGCAGAGCTATCACCACGGCGATCTCAAACGGGCGCTGACCAGCGCCGCGCTGTCGCTGGTGGCGGAGAAGGGGCCGAAAGGGTTCACCCTCACCGAGGCGGCGCGCCGTGCCGGGGTCAGCGCCGCGGCGCCGTACCGGCACTTCGCCGACAAGGCGGAGCTGCTGGCCGCCGTTGCCGAACAGGGGTTTCTCGACCTGCACGCCGCCCTCGCCGCGGCGGCCGATCGCGTATCGGATCCTAGGGAGCGGGTCGTCGAGCTCGGCCGGGTCTATGTGCGGTGGGCTGTTGCCCATCCCGATCACTATCAGGTGATGTTCGGGGCGGAGTCACTGAAGCCGGAGCAGCCGGGCGTGGCGGTGGCCGGCTTGGCGGCGTTCGGTGACCTACTCGAGGCGATCACGCGATGCCAGGAGGCGGGGATCGTCGGGGATCGGGATCCGCGCGAGATCGCCGGCCCGCTCTGGTCACTGGTGCACGGCGTCGCCTCGCTCGCCATCGGTGGCCATCTGCGGGCCGTCGGCATCGACCAAGCTCCCGACGAACTGGTGAGTGGGGTTGTGGCTCAGGTGCTTTGAGCGATCACCAAGGCCGTGGCGTGTCCCGGCTGGCGCCGGGGGTGAAGGTGACCGGGAGCTTGCCCAGCCCCGTCATGCTCGGGTTGCCGAGGTATTGGTGGACGTTGTCGACGTCGACCTGATAGTCGGGGATGCGGTCGAGGACGGCCTTGACCATCACGGCTGACATCAGCCGGGCCAGGTGCGAGCCGATGCAGCGGTGCGGGCCCAGCCCGAAGGCGACGTGGCGGTTGGGTGCGCGGTCGAGGATGATCTCGTCGGGCCGCTCGAATTCGTTTTCGTCGTGGTTGGCCGAGAGCCAACTGATGACGACGCGGTCGTTCTTCCTGAGGCATTGGCCGCCGAGGACGACGTCGTGAGTGACTGTGCGGCTGAGGGTTTGGTTGACCGAGAAGTAGCGCAGGAATTCGTCGGTGGCGGTGCGGTAGAGCTCGGGGCGGTCGATGAGTTGCTGCCGGAGGTCGGGGTGGGTGCCCAGGTGTTGGAGCGTGAGCGCGGTCTGTGAGGTGGTGGTGTCGACGCCGCCGCCGATGAGGTTCCAGAGGATGTTGAGCAGCTGTTCGTCGGTGAGGCGCCGGCCGCCGAACTCGAACTGAATCAGGAAGCTGGTCAAGTCTACTCGGGCGTCGGCGCGTCGGTGGGCCGCGAACTCGAGAACCTCTTCCATCATCGCGGGCACCTTGGCGATCGCGCTGGCGTACTCGTCGCTGTCCTGGGGCACGGCCATGACGGAGTGAAAGAGGTTGGCGTACAGGTGCCAATTGTCGTAGGGCAGGCCCATCAGCTTCATGGTCAGGATGGCAGGGACTGGGCTGGCGTAGTCGAGCACCAGGTCCATCTGTCCTCTTGTTATTTGTTGGTCCAGGAACCAGTGGGCGGACTGCTCCATGAAGGGCTTGAGTTTCTCGATGGCGCCGGGGGAGAAGAACGGGGCCAGCGCGTGGCGCAGGGCCTGGTGGTAGGGGCCGTCAACCTCGCCGATGCCCAGTGCCGGCTGGCCGTCGGGGCGCGGAACGCCCATCTCGCCCTGATAGTCGACGCCGTCGGGGGCGTTGGGTTCGTATTTGTGGGCGAACGTGTCGCCGTCGCGGGCGCTGTGGCTGACGGCGTCGTAGCTGCTGAGGTACCAGAATCCGTCGTAGTTCTCGTTCCACGCCACCGGACATCGTTGCCGCAGTTCGGCATTGACGGCCAGCTCGTTGAGGTTGAAGGCGTCGGAATGATGGTCGAAATCGACGGTGGCGTCGCGGCGGACCTTCGGGCGTGTGACCATCGACAAGCTCTCCCACGGAAGCGGTCTGCTTAGTTGGCGGCTTATAGGCTTATCTTTGCATTATTACGCGTTTGACTGGCGTGGTGAAGCGTCGTCGATGGTCGGTAGGGATCGTGTTCGCGAGGGGCCTGACATGCTGCGGAGGTTGTGTTGAGTAGTCATCGAACGGTTTTCAATCACGTGGGTTATGCGTCACCGACCGCGAGCGGTCGCGCCGGTTCTACGAGGGTCTGCTGGGGTTCCAGTTCTGGTGGGAACTCGACCCGCCCGATGGGGCGACTTCTCAGCTGGTGGGGCTGCCCGAGCCGCTCGGCGTACACGCGACCTATCTGGTGCGGGATGGGTTTGTGCTCGAGCTGATGGACTACTCGAAGCGCCGGGTGCACGCCGGCTCGGAGCGGGTGATGGACCAGAGCGGGCTGACGCACATCTCGTTCTCGGTGTCGGATCTTCCGGGGGTCTTGGCTCGGGTGGCGGAGTTCGGTGGAGCGGTCGTCGATTCGTCGGTGTCGCAGGGGGCGGCCATGATTCGGGATCCGGATGGGCAGCTGTTGGAGTTGCTTTCGGATGGGTGGTTGAAGGCGTTACCGCCGCGGCCGTAGGCGCTCAAGCCGATGAGGTGCCCAGCGTCGCCGCGATGGCGCGCATGGTCAGCAATCGTGGTCCTGATCTTGAGCGGACACCGTCCACATCGGTTGCCATATCTCCGTGGATCGTCCTGCTTGTCAGTTGAGCCACTTCCGTAGGGATTTTCACAAAAGCGATGTGATTAAGTCCATGCCTGCATAGGCTGCGGTCGACGGCTCGGGCAACGTCTCCAACCAACTGTCGCTGAGGAGAATAAGCACGGTGGGGTTCTACGTCCGCAAGAGCGTCAAAGCTGGGCCGTTTCGGTTCAACCTGAGCAAATCAGGTATCGGGATAAGCGCTGGCGTACCAGGCTTTCGTATTGGTACAGGACCGCGCGGCAACTACATCCATATGGGCCGAAACGGCATTTACTATCGCGCTTCATTGAATGCGTCCGGCAAGGGATCGCCAGTGCGGCCTAGGCAGCCACCTCAGCATCAACAGCCGGCCTATCTGCCAAGCGGCGTGGTTATGGAAGATGTGACAGGTGCTACTGCCATGTCCTTGGAGCCAACTGGTCGAGGCGACCTTGTCGACCAGCTGAACGACGCCGCCGCTCGGTTTGTGTGGTGGTGGCCTGTGGCAATTGTAGTGTTTTTGCTGGGCATTCTGATCATGCCTTGGGGGTTGATCGTATGGGTGTTGGGTGCTGTTGGCTGTGTGTGGCTTTACTTTAACGATCAGGCAAGACGCACGGTCGTTCTGTTCTACGACGTGCACGACGATGCCCATTCTTGGTTCGAATCAGTGGTAACGCAATGGCGCTGGCTTACTGAATCGCAACGAGTGTGGCGGATCATTCAGTCCGGAGATGTTGTAAGCACTTACGGATATAAGGTAAATGCGGGTGCCAGCTCGCTCGTCAACCGGATAAGTTCGACTGCAAGTACATCAGACAAGATAAAGCAACTTGCGACTAACGTTGCCATACCGTCACTTACGGCTGGCCGGTGTGCATTGTATCTGCTGCCAGATCGCCTGCTAGTCCGCGACGGCAAGCATTACAGCGACGTTGATTATCGGGAATTACGTGTTTTTCACCAGGAGCAGCGCTTTATCGAAAACTCCGCGGTGCCCCGAGATGCCGTTCAGGTTGATAGCACCTGGCAGTACGTTAACGTTAAGGGCGGGCCCGATCGTCGATTCAAAAACAATCGGATTCTTCCCATCATGCTCTATGGTCAGATTGTCATCGCATCGCCCGGCGGCCTGTATTGGATAATTCAAACTTCTCGCGCCGGAGCCGCCGAGGCAATTTCACAAGTCATTTCTAGTGCGCCGGGAGATTCGGCAGCCCTTCAAGCAGCCGGGACAGTCGAAAGCGATACCCCGAAAGCGTCTTCCGCGCAAAAGACAACGAAGGTCAGGTGCTTCAATTGCGGAAATATACAAGACGCTCCCGTGAACGCATCGGCATTCGAATGTGAAAACTGTCATGTCAAACTGAAGCGGACAACGCATTCATCGGATTGATTCCAATTTATCACTTGAGTGTTTGTACTCAAAGCCCTACGCGCTGCCGACCATCACCAACCGGTCGGAGTGCCCGAAGCCGCTCACAAGGAATTCCGGGCGACATTGGCGAATTCGCACCGCGGGCAACCTCGACCACGATCCGGCCGCGATCAATCCGCTGGAATTCCTCGACGAGAAATTGAGCTTCTACATATCGAAGACCGGCGCCGGGAGCCCCCGACGACGTGCTGAGCGACCTTGCCGCCGCACGTTATCCCGACGGGTTCACGCCGGAGGTGGTCGAGGTCGTCCGTTCGGCGTCCTTCCTGTTCGGGCCGGCCAGGAAACCACGCCAAGCTGCGAATACGTCGTCAAGCGCGACATTCCCAATGGGAGCCGTGGCTCCAATGGCGCCGCCCGAACCGGCCACCAGATCTACCGGTTCTATCGCGTCGACGAACGGGGCTGGGTGGCAACCGATTCCACATCGAAGACGCTCGCCGGCGTGGACCAGACGGCGGCCGACAGCGGCGCGTGCGGCATCAACAAGGCCCTGGTGATCTCGCTTCCCTTCCGGCTGGACCAGGTGAGCTGAGTTCCGGAGGCGCCAGGTATGTGAGTGAACCCCGAATGCGCTAGCCCATGTGCTAGCGGTTTCCGGCGACGCTCTATACCTCCCAACAGCGGTGCTCACTGCGGTCGAGCAATCCTGTTGGACGAGAAGGGGAGTCGCGCGGCCTGACGCGAATTCCGCTGCCCAAAGCAGACAGCAACCGGAACAGGTCCGGCGGCTGCTGACACGTCCCGACACCCTCAGCATGCGTCGACCACTTGCCAGCGCTCCCGCACCGGAAGCCGATTCGGCGTGTCGGCGCAGCATTCCGCCAAATTTCTGCTAAATCTCCGTCCAGGGCCACAAGCTGAACCTCTTTTCGTCACATCTATAAGCCGTCGCGGCGGCCCCGGAGCGGACACCCATGATGAGCACCTCGCGGGCAATTGTCGCCAGCGCCGCACGAACGCTCGGTCGGGTCGTTTTGTTGTGCGCGGTCGCAGCGTCGCCGGTGATATTTGCCGCCGGGGCGCAGGCCAACCCGGGCGCTCCCGTCCCCGACGCCGACCATGAGTTGGGAATGTATGGCGATCCCGTCGCCGCCGCGCCCTACTGGCGCCAACAGCACGGTTCCGACTGTGGGGAAATGGCGGTGGCCGATGTGGTCGGCCAGATCACGGGACGCGAGCCCACCGAACAGCAGATGATCGCATTGGCCGAAAACACGCCGAGCGCAACGGGTCACAAGCCGATTTGGAAGCTGACGGGCACCACCGATATCGCAGACCTCCCGATCCTGCTGTGGCACTACTGGATCAGATCCGAGAACATTCAAACCGATACCGCCGCCATTGCGCGCAAGCTCGGTGGAAACCACAAGGTCATCGCCATCGTCAACGCCGAAACAATCTGGAACCGGCCCGGGAAGCGGAACTCCGCAAACCACTTCGTGGTGGTCACCGGCATCGACAGCAAGGCCGGTGTGGTGCATCTCAACGACAGCGGCATCAGTACCGGCCGCGACGAGCAGGTTCCCATCTCCGTCTTCGAACAGGCGTGGGCCCCTAACTACAACTCGGCTATCGTCACCAAGTGACGGTCGCCGACCCGAAGCGAAATAACTTGCAATCGAACGCAATCGAAGATTTGCGGGTACCGGCGGGACACCAGAACTACCGAGCACGCAACGTGCACACGAAAGGACCTCGGCGATGACGCGAATGCCCCTGGTCAGCACCGACCGCCAACCCGAGGGGATCAAGCAGCCGATCGCCCGCCCCGACACCCTCAATGTGCTGCGACTGATCGCCAACGCGCCCAACATCTTTGACGGCTGGGCGCAGATGACGGGCGAACTGTTCAAAAGTCCCACCTTCACCCCGCGGCTGCGCGAAGTGATCATCCTGCGGGTGGGCCACCTGCAGGACTCGCCCTACGAACTGGCCCAGCACGTCATCTTCGGGCGCACTGCGGGGCTCACCGACCGACAGATCGACGCCCTGCTCGGCAAAAGCGACCTGGACGCGGCCGGCTTCACCGGCGACGAACGGATCGTCATCGACACCGTCACCGAGCTGTGCACCACCCGCCGGCTCAGCGACGCGTCTTTCGCCAAAGCCCACGCCCTGCTCGGCGACGAGGCGCTCACCGAGATGCTGATGATCGTCAGCTGTTACTACGGCCTGGCGCTGGTGCTCAACGCCGTCGACCTCGAGATCGACGCCCCGGCATGACGCGGGTCCCGTATCGCCGGCCCGAAGACATGACCGAGCTCGCCCGCGATCTGACGGCGCGGCGGGGCAATCTCAACGTGTACCGCGCGCTGGCCAACGCCGAGCAGGTGTTCACCGGCTGGATGGTGGCCGGCGACGCCGCGTTGACCAGCCCGGTGCTGCCGAAAAGGCTTCGCGAATTGATCGTGCTGCGCACCGCCTACCTGATGGACTGCGCCTACGAGCTCGGCCAACACAAGGACGTCGCCCACACCGTCGGGGTCGACCGCGCCACGATCGATGCTGTCACCTCCGACTCCGGCTGGCGAACTGGGCAATGCGACGACACCGAGCGGGCGGTGCTCGAGCTGACCACCGAACTGGTGAGCACCCGCCGCGTCGCCGAACCGCTTTTCCAGCAAGTGCACACGGCTCTCGGATCGGAGGCCACCGTCGAGGCGCTGATGGTCATCGGCCGGTATGCGGGCCTTGCGCTGATGCTCAACGCGCTCGACGTGGACCTCGACGAGACCGCCCGCCTTCCCGTTCCGCCGACGAAGTGAGGCGAACGGTAATTACCGAGATTGCCTAATCTTCCCTCCGACCAGGAACGCCTCCCGTAATGTCCATGGTGTGGTGGTGCGAAAGCAGCCGTCGACCCGCCTGTCAGCCGAGGACTGGCTCGAGGTGGGTTACACGGTGCTTGCCCACGAGGGGGTGCGCGCCCTCAAGGTCGAACGCCTCTGCCAGCAGGCGGGGGTCACCCGCGGCAGCTTCTACTGGCACTTCGAGGACATCGAAGCGTATCGGGCCGCACTGGTCGAGTCGTGGAACAAGTTCCTGGAGCGCGACCGTCAGGCGCTGTCCGAGCTCGACGGGCTGCCTCCCCGGGAACGCCTGTCGGCCCTGACGGAAACGTTGGTCAGCCCCAAATACTGGGTGCTCGAGCGGGCGATGCGGGAATGGGCCCGCCTGGATCCCGTCGCGGCCGAGAACATCCGCGCCGCCGACCGACTGCTGCTGCGCACCGTGATAAAGGCCTACTGCGACTACGGTTTCAGCTACGAGGACGCCCGGCTGCGCGCCGAATTGACCTTCGCCGCGGGGATCGGCTTGCTGCACCTGACGAGCTCGGCCGAGCAGGCCCAATCGGTGGCTCAACGCGAACGATTCCTGGCCGTGATGCTGGGCGAGTCAGGGACTGCCGACGTCCCATCAGATCATGGCGATCGGTGAAATCTTCGCGCCAATTGCCAACGCCCCGGCCAACTCTCGACTCGTGTCGTAGTCGAACACGACGTGTCCCGCGGCGATGTCCACGTCGCGCTTGGCGCGCTGCAGCGGGCTCGACAAGAAGTGGGCGCTGGCACCCGCGGCCTCCACGAGATCGGCAATGATCGCCCGGCTTTCGTGCACGGTGTGCGCGGCCGCCAGCCGCGCGTCGGCCCGCACCGATCGGCTCACCCGTCCGCCGCTGACGACGATCGCCTCGATGTCGTCGGCGGTCTGTGCCACCAACGCCCGCAGCGCGCTCAGCCGCACGCGTGCTTCGCCCAGCCGGATCTGCGCGGCGGGCTGATCTTTTTGCGCCACCCCGCTGTAGGCCAGCACCCGCTCGCCGAGCCGTTCGGCGAAAAGGTCGGTCACTCGCTCCGCGGTCCCGAGCACCGGCATCGACGCCGTCAGCGCCAGCGCCGGAACCATCGGCCACCGGTAGGTCGCGGCGCCGTGCTCCCGCGAGCCCGGCGCCGTCCCGCCGTAGATGTCGGCCACGGCGACCATCCGGTGCTCCGGGACGAACACGTCGGTGACGACGAGATCGTGCGAACCGGTGCCGCGCATGCCGGCCGTCTGCCAGGTGTCGAGGACCTCGACCTGCTCGGCGGGCACCACGACGAGCACCGGATCGATGCGGTCCTGACGTTCGATGAGCGCGCCGACGATCATCCACTCGGCATCCATCGCGCCCGTCGCCCAGGACCACCTGCCGGTCAGGCGGACGCCGCCATCGGCCGGTACCCCCCGGCCCGTGGGGGCCAGGGGAGCCGGCGCCAGCACGGGGCCGGAGGTGAAGACTTCGTCCTGAACGCGCGGATCGAACAGCGAGAGCATCCAGTTGTGCAGCGCGTAGAACCCCAACGTCCAGGCGCTCGACGCGCAGCCGTGCGCCATCCGCCGAATCGGTTGCAGCAGTTCGGGAAACGGGGCCTGCAGGCCGCCGAACCGGGCGGGTAACAGTAACCGAAACAGGTCGGTTTGCCGGAAATCGGTGATCGTCGCCGCGGGCAGGCGCCGCGACCGCTCGGCCTCCTCGGCGCGATCGGCCAGTCGGGCCACGAATTCGTCGGTGACGCCATACAGCGGGCGGCTTTCGACCACGGACATGCCCGCGACCCTAACATACCTTTTAGTATGGCCTGCTTGCCGGTGGGTGCGCGGCATCGCGCGCGCATCGACCGTTGCGGCAGCTGAACGTCGGATGAACTCGCCCCAATCGGTGAACCGAGTCGGCCGGGAGACCGTCTGCGTTGTGTCGCAGTGCTTTAACCGGCGTATGGAGGTTCAGTGATCGTCAATAACCCGCAGCACGACCGGGCAACCACCCTCGTTCGTCCCCTTGGGGCGGCGGAGCGGCTTTTCTATCGCTACAGCGAGCGCAATCCGGCGCATTTCTCGATCGTGGCGGAATTCGGCGAGGTGCTCGCCGAAAAGCAGTTGCGGGTCGCACTGGCGGCCGTCCAGCGACGGCATCCCCATTTGTCGGTACACGTCGAGGACCGGGAAGGCACGCGCCTGGGTTTCTATCGCGCGGCGGATGTCTCGCCCATCGAGCTGACCGTCCGTCGGGGTCCGGAGATGGCCTGGCAGGGGGCGGCGGCCGAGGAGCTCGGCCGACCGTTCGACCGTTCGCGGGCGCCGCTGATGCGGGCGTTGTTGCTGCAAAACCCTTCGCGTAGCGCGCTGCTGCTCACCTTCGACCACACGATCGCCGACGGAATCAGTTCCACCGTGGTGCTGCACGACGTGATCGCCGCGCTCAACGGCGAGGCGTTGACGAGTTTGCCTGTGCCCCAACCGCAAGAACACGTCGTCGCGGAGGCCCTCGAATCGGTCGAGCCGCTGGCCGCCACCGCGCCGGACGACCCGAGGATGAGCACGCCCAGCACCATCCGTCCCTTCGACGGCGCCCTGACCAACGTGCGCGCCTTGGCCATGACCCACGAGGACACCGCGAGGCTGGTGGCGCGTTGCCGTGCGGAATCGACCACGGTGCACGCCGCGCTGGTGGTGGCGATGTGCCGGGTGCGGGCCACGGACCGCGGCGAAGGATTCATCCGCGTCCTGAGTCCCATCAACATGCGGCCGATTCTCGGAATCGTCGGGGGCTGCGTTATGTGCATCGTGCCGACCGCGACGGGCCACACGCCGTGGGACGGCACCCCGTTCTGGGAGCAGGCGCGAGCCATGACCGCACACCTCGAGGTCGCTCGATCGCCGCGCGGAATCCGCACGGCCTCAGTAGCCCTCGAACAGATGATCACCGTCGATGCCGAAACCGCCGACGCCGAGCAGCTTTTCAGCCGAATCAGCCCGTGGGAGATCATGGTCACCAACCTCGGAGTGCAAAACCTGGATGGCGCAAGCCCTTTGCGCCCGACGGCGGTGTGGGGTCCGGTGGTGGTCAGCCAGACCGATGGCGAATATCTGACGGGAGTCACCACCTACGAGGGCAGGCTCAGGATGGTCACCTGTGGCTACAGTGTGCCGGCCAGCTTCCTGAAGGGTGTGGGGGACGCCCTGATGGCCGCCCTGGAGGAGCGCTGACGATTGCTACCATCGCGCGGTGAGTGATCGCCCGGTCGGCCCGCGATCCATCGCACGCCGCGACGTCCTGAAGGTCGCCGGCGTGCTGCCGGTGATCGTCACCGCCGGCGCGCTGTTGACCAGCCCGCGCGCACACGCCGGGGTGGCCGGGATGTCGGTCTTCCTCGACCCGGGCCACAACGCCGTGAACGACGTGTCGATCAACCAGCAGGTCCCCAACGGCCGCGGTGGAACCAAGCCGTGTCAGACGTCGGGTGCGTCCGCCGACGACGGATATCCCGAGCACGCGTTCACCTGGGCCGTGGTGGGGTTGATCAGCGATGCGCTGAACCAGATGGGCGTTCGCACCCAGCTGTCGCGGGACAGCGACAGCGGCGTCGGCCCGTGCATCGACCAGCGCGCGGCGGCCGCCAACGCCATGCGCCCGGACGCGATCGTGAGCATCCACGCCGACGGCGGCCCGCCATCCGGCAGCGGATTCCACGTCAATTACTCGAGCCCGCCGCTGAGCGACGTCCAAGCCGGGCCCGCGGTCCAGCTGGCGCATGCCATGCGCGACGCCCTGGTTCAATCCGGCCTACAGCCGGCGAACTACATCGGCTCGGACGGCCTCTACGGGCGCGACGACCTCGCCGGGCTGAACCTGGCCCAGTACCCCGCGGTGCTGGTCGAACTCGGCAACATGAAAAACGCCGGTGACGCCGCGCGAATGGAAAATCCGGACGGCCGGGCGAAATATGCCGCCGCGGTCACCCCGGGGATAGTCGCCTTTCTGAACTCCAAAGCCGCGACCGGCTAGCGTGGCCCCGCCCGAGCTAATTACCGGCCACTGGTCGACGGTGCGACAGCTAATACCTGTAGCGGTTCCAACCAGGTATCCAGACGGCACAGTTAACCTCGGAGCCAGCCGGACGGCGAACGTCGGGCCGCAACCTAAATTGCGCGTGCGCGCGGCGCAGCACTATATGTAGCAGTACCGAAAGATCCTTCTGGTGGAAAAAGAGTGCGTCGTGCCTGCACCGACTATGTTGATTTGTTGCGGTGGGACGTCACGAGTTTCAGGCATGCGGTGACGGCGAACGCCGCCGAACGGGCGCGTTGACGGGGAATGGGATGGCATTGATGAGGGGGATGGGTGACCGGCTCCGGCCCCGCACCGAGGGGCGCCGATGACGTATAGCGGCGGTTATCAGGATCCGTTCGGTGGCGACCCTTTCGGGGGGCAGGCCGGTGGCCAAGGGCCGGCGTTCGGGCAGAACCAGCCCCGTCATTCACCCGCGGGATCCGGTGGCTTCCCGTCGGCTGCCAAGCCCGAGACCAACACGCTGGCCACACTGTCGGCCATCTTCGCGTTCGTGTTTGCACCGGCCGGTGCCGCGCTGGGGCACGTCGCGCTGTCCCAGATCCGCCAGCGCCACCAGCGCGGTCGCGACCGCGCCATCTTCGGCCTGACGGCCTCGTACCTGATCATCGTGCTGGCGGTCGGCGCGCTGGCGGTGTGGATCGCGACCAGCGGATCGGGTTCGAACACCGTCAAGACGGCAGCCCCCAGCCCGTACGTGCCGCCGACCCCGCCACGCACGACGGTGATCACGCCCCCGCCGGCGCAGCGCCCGAGCGTCTCCGTCAGCGACCTTCGGGTGGGCGACTGCATCGAGGTCCAGCAGAACAAGCCGGACCCGTCGGAGAAGGCGGACTTCATCACCATCTACCCGGTCGCCTGCGAGGTGCGCGAGGGCGTGCTGCAGGTGACCCAGCTGCTCTCGAACGACTCCTGCAAGACCCCCACGACGCTGTGGAACCACACCAAGACCGTGTATGCCTGCATCGTCGACTTCAAGGGGTGAATTGATGTATCCCGGCGAAGATCCCTTCGCGCCGCAGTCCGGCGACCCGTTTGGCGGACAGCCGCCCACCGTGTCGTACGGGGGCGCGCCCACGACCCCGGTCGGCTACCCGGGTGCGCCGTTCGGCGGACCGCCGCCGCGCGCGGACTACAACACCCTCGCAGTGCTCTCGCCGATCTTCGGGGTGATCGTTCCGCCCGCCGGCATCGTGCTCGGCCACCTCGCCTTGCCTCAGATCAATCGCAGCGGTGAGCGGGGCCGCCCAGCCGCGATCGCAGGCCTGGTGATCGGCTACCTGATGTGTGTCCTGCTGATCCTGGGCGGCGTGTACTGGGGCACCCGCCCCAGCAGTTCGACGCCGACGACTGCGTCCAGCTCGACTCTGCCGAGGCCCATGCCGCCCCGAACCATCACGTCGGTCGCGCCGCCGACCACGGTGCCGCGGGGCCCGAAGCTCGACCTGGCTACGGTGCCGATCGGCACCTGCGTGGAGCTTCAGCTGCGCAACAGCACGGGCAATGACGCGCTTGACCTGTTCGGAGTCGACTGCGAGCACCGCGACGGGGTGTACACCGTTGCCGCGCGGGTGCGATCGGGCAACCAGTGCAACTCGGTATACGTGGCCGCGCCCCCCGACCGCTCCTTCGCCCTGTGCCTGAACCCGTATTGAGATCGGTGACGATGAACGCACCAAACCCCTTCGACTTCAGCGACTTTGGCCCGGGTAAGCAGGCTTCGGCCGGGGGCGGCCAGGCGCCCGTGCAGGGGCAGCCGGGTGGGGGTTATGCGGGCGGCTTCGATCCGTGGGCCAACCAAGGACCGGCCCCGGGGCGCCCCGATGCTTTTCAGGGCTCGCCGGCCTTCGACGCGAGCGGCGGGCGCGACGCCTTCGGGCAGCTGACCGCGAACCCCGCGGGCATGGGCGCCATGACGACGGCCGGGCCGCCGCTGGTGTGGTTCGCCGTGGCGCTGGTGCTGGCGCTGATCGGGGTGGCCCTGGCCGCCGCGAGTGCGGTGGGCGGCCCGATGATCGCGGCCGCGGCCACCGGGTGGTTGCTGGCCGGGCCGCTGGCGATCGGGGCGCTGGCCGTCTTCAGCCGCGTCGACACCCGGCGCCGCACCGAGGCCATCTATTCCGCACCCACCTGGACGTCGAGGCTCTACTGGGTGGTGCTGGCGGTCTGCCTGGTCGGAATCGCCGTGGGGGCCTGGCAGATCGCGCTGTGGGCGGGGACGTTGTAGTGGGCTCTTCTCGAACATCTTGCGGCCGCAACGGCGTTGCGATATTGGCGCGGGTCGCCGCGGCCGCCTTCTTGGCCGTGGTGCTCAACGTGGTCGGCTGGGCGCCGGTCGCGTCGGCGACGGGCTCGCCGGGGGCCAGCCGGTTCGGCGCATGCCTGGCCGCGCAGAAGACCGGGGACCTGTTGTTGTTGTTCGACGAATCGAGCAGCCTGCAGCAGACCGACCCGCAGGCCGCGCGGGTCCAGGCCGCCCGCTACCTGGTGCAGACGCTGGGCAAGTACGCCGACCGGGTGAGCGCGAAACTCGACGTCGCGGTCGCCGGGTTCTCCGATACCTATGCCCCCGAACATGATTGGACTCAACTCACCGGCTCGACCGCCGACAGCGTCGGCGCGTCGCTGGACCCGATCGCCAAGAAGAACACCGGCATCGACACCGATTACTGGCTGGCCCTTGACGGCGCCCGGCAGGCGCTGACCACACACGGCGGCCAGGTCAACAAGGGTCAGCGCTGCCAGGCCATCGCCTGGTTCTCCGACGGCATGATCGATTTCACCGCCCGCCCGGTCACCAAGCCCTACGCCGACGGGGTCCCGCTGGACTCACCGAACGGAATCCCCGACACCACCCAGAAGGCCGTCCAATCCATCTGCCGCCCCAGCGGTCTGGCCGACCAGCTGCGGTCGAGCAACATCATCATGCTGGGAATCGGGCTGGGCGCCAAGCAGACTCCCGGCGACTTCAACGTCATGTCGGCGATCAGCACCGGCAAGGGACTGCAGGGCCTGGCGTGCGGCGCCATCACAGATCCGGTGCCTGGCGACTTCTTTCCGGTCGCCAACATCGACGACATGTTGTTCGCGTTCGACGCGCTGAACCCGGATCCCGGCGTGACCGACCAGGGCGGGGTGTGTCCGATCAAGGTGTGCCCGGAGGCGCGGCACAACTTCGTGCTTGACCGCTCCATCAAAGAGGTCAACATCCTGGGTTCCGGTGGCGTGCCCGGCGTCGAGCCCTACCTCGTCTCGCCGACCGGGCAGATCCTGCCGCTGCCCAAAAAGGACGGCGCCCAGAACGTCAACGTCGACGGCGTCTCGGTGAACTATCAATGGCAATCCGAATCCGCGCAGACGATCTCGCTGCAGAACGGCAACGCCCCGCACTGGAGCGGGCAGTGGGCCATCGTCTACGTCGACACCACCGGCCAGCACCCCGACGCGGTGTCCAAGGTCAGCATTCACATCACCACCGACATCTTCCCGGCCCTGACGGGCGCCGACAAAGTCGCCTGGCACAGCGGCCAGACCCTTAAGGGCCTGGTCTTCGGATTGGTTGACGGCCAAGGCAAGCCGATGATCCCGAGCGACCTGGCGGGCTCGGCCACCATGTCGGCCTCGTTGGGCCCCGACGGCGCCGCACCCATCCCGCTGCTGACCGCGGCCGGCAAGGACGACATCGCCAAGCCCGTCGACGCCGACCTGACCAAAGTCGCCCCGGGACACGCGACGTTGCGGATGTCGCTGGTGATCACCACCGCGGACACCACCGATCTCAACGGTGGACCGATTGCCGGCACCCAGTTGTCGCCGCAGGAAGTCGACGTGCCCGTGCAGATTTTGCCCAAGGTCGGTCTGCCCACCCCGGGCGAGCGCATCGACTTCGGCACCGTCGAGGGGGCCAAGGGTGCGACCGCGACGCTGAACATCACCGGCCCCGGTTGCGCCTGGATCAGCGACGCCGATACCGCGACGGTGTCGGGCGCGCCCGACGTCATCGGCACGCCCCACGTGGGTTCGCCGACGAATTCGGGCCAGCACTGCCTGAAGGTGCAAGCGGGGGAGACCGCACAGCTGTCGGTCACCCTGCGCACCGACCACAACGGTCACGGTGGTCTCAACGGCACTGTGCCCGTTCACGTTTCGACGCTGGACAATCCCGACGACGCCCAAACCGTGCCGGTGGCCTTCACGGCGTCGATGATCAACCCGCTCAACACCACCAACTTCATCCTGGTGCTCATCGCCGCCCTGCTGCTGGGGCCCGGAATCCCGTTGGCGCTGCTGTACGCGTCGAAGTGGTGGGTCAGCAAGATCCCGGACAATCCGCTGCTGGCCGAACGCATTCCGGTGGAGGTCGAGCACGATGCGGTGCTGCGCGGCGGTGAACCGTTCGCGATGGCCGACAGCGATCTGGTGCAACCGGTTACCGGGCTGCCGCCCGGCGGCACCCGCCAATTGTCCGTGGCCGGGATCAATCTCTCGGTCGTGATGGGGCGCAGCCCATTTGGTTCCGGCCAGGTGGTCGTCGACGCCGAGGGTCTGGTCAGCGTCGGGTCGAAACTTCCCGGATCGGACAAGACCGGCCTGCGCGCGGTGCTGCCGCTGGCGGTGCACAACACCTGGGTGCTGCTGCACAACCCGTACGGGCCCGAGAACGCCGCCGAGGTGCTGGTGCTGGTGGCCGGAACCACCGACACCACCGCGCGTGAGCGGCTCTACGAAGACATCGCCCAGCGGCTGCCCGACCTGCTCACCGGGTTGCGGTTGCGTGCCGTTCAGGCGGGCCTGACGGCGCCGTTCGCGGCGCCGGGTGAGACGGCCTCACCGTTCGGCGACACCCCCGCCGGCGTCGTGGCCGGCCCGGCCGGAGCCGATCCCTTCGGAGGCACCGATTCACCGTTCGGCGGCGCGCCCGTCTCGACTCCTGCTTCGGCACCTTCGGCTCCTGCTCCGCCTCCTCGGCCCGCGCCGCCGCCGCCCGCCGCGACGGGCCCGGTACCGCCGGGCTTCAATGAGGCGGAGACACAAGAGCGGCCGATACCCGAACCGATACCCCGCCAGGACGACACGATGGCCGCGGGCTACCGGTACGGCGACGAGCATGTTGAGCGCGACGAGCGCAAGGAGGGTGGGCCGCCCGGGCCCCCGCCGACCGAGGGGACACAACCCTCCTACCGATTTGACCCAGATCCATTCGACCCCTTTGGAGAGGGCACCTGATGCGACGTTTCCTGGTAGTGGGCTGCGGCGGTTCCGGCGGCGCCACGCTGTCCCTCATGATGGACCAGCTGCGCTCCGAACTGCACACCGCGGGGATCGAAAAGCTGCTGGCCGGTTGGCAATTCGTCCACATCGACGTCCCGAGCGCCGCGGAGTCGGGCCCGGAGGGGCTGGCGAACGTGCCCGCCCAGGGCGGCAGCTACGTCGGCTGCGGTCCGCAGGGCAGCAGCTACGCCGTCCTCGACGGTGCGCTGTCGCAACGGCTGGCGGCCGAATCAGCGCTGGACACCATCGCCACCTGGGCGCCGCGCAACCCGCAAGAGGTGTCGATCCCGATCTCGGCCGGCGCCGGGCAGTACCGGGCGATCGGGCGCATGATCACCCTGAGCAAGGCCGCCGAAATCCACGCTCGCCTACAGGCCGCTTGGGACACGCTGTTTCGCGTCGAGACCGTCTCGGAGATGTCGACGGTCGACGTGCCGGGCATGGGCCGCTTCGACCCCAACGAACCACCGCTGGTGTTGGTGGTGTCGTCGATGGCCGGCGGTGCGGGCGCGTCGATGGCCCTGGACGTCTGCCGGCTGCTGACCCTGGTCACCGGTCTGGATCCCCGGTTGATGGGCGTATTCATGGTCACCCCAGACATTTTCGACTCGCTGCCGCAAAGCGCCATCATCGGCGTACGCGCCAACGCGCTGGCGATGCTCGGCGAGATCGTAGCCAGCCAATCGGGTGCCGCCCGCGAACACGACGTGCGAATCCTGCGCGCCCTAGGCCACCATCACGGTGAGGGAGAACCGATTCCGTTCGCGCGGGTGTTCCCGGTGGGCCGCTACATCGGCGCCGACCGGACTCTGTTCGGCGACGGCTCGCAGTACGCGGTGTACCGGGGGCTGGCGCGCGGGCTGGCCGGGCTGATGATGAGCGGGCGGGCCAGCGACCAGTTCGTCGCCTACGACCTGGGCAACACCGCGTCCCCGGTCGGTGATCGTGACCTGCTGGGCTGGGGCATCTCGTCGTGGGATGTGTTGCCCTGGGGCACCTATGGCTTCTCCAGCCTGAGCATGGGCCGCGACCGCTACGCCGAATACGCCGCCCAGCGGCTGGCCCGCAGCTGCGTCGACAAGCTGCTCGACGGGCACATGCAGAAAGGCAACCCGGCATCGAGCACCGAACAGCTGGACTCGCTGCTATCCAGCCAATGGGCCGCGCTGTGCGGCGAACTGGGATTGCCGCCCAGCGCCGGCGACGAGCAGACCCGAGTGAGCCAGCTCGGCCGCTGGATCGGCACCGAAGCCTTCACGGCCGACACCGTCGCCGCCACGGTCAACAGCCTCATCGACCGTCAGCTGCGCAACCACCTGCCCAACCCGGAGGGCGTCGCGGCCGAACAGTGGGTGCCGACCATGCGTCAAGCCGTGCACAACCGGCGCGCCGAGTTGACCCGGGCATGTGCGGATGCGGCCTACGCCATGGCCTTTCAGTGGCATCAAGACTTCGCCAACCGGCTCGAAAAGGTGGTCGGCGCGGCCATCGCCTCGCTGGGGCTGCCGTTTGCGCGCGAAGTCGTCGACCAGCTGCGCCGGCACATCGACGACAAACTGACCGCCGGGGTTGCGCAGCTGGGCAACATGGGTCCGCCCGACATCGTGGCGATCTCGCCACAGGTGGACGCCGGACTGCGATCCCTGCACGGCGTGATGACCAACACCGATCAGGTGGTGGCGGCGGTTGTGGACGGATTCCGCGCGACGGTGCGCCGTCAGCTGTTCGCCGACGCGGCCGCCCGCATCGCCGACGTGATGCGCGTGGTGGGTGTGGAGCTTTTGGTGCCGTTGCGGGATCGACTCAGCGAGGCCATGATTCAGCTGGAGATCGCCCGTTCGGAGCCGCCCACCGATGTCGGGCTGGCCCGCCTGGCCACCGATCAGTACGCGGCCTGGCCCGCGGACGCCGACGAGCTGGTGCCAAGCCGGTTCGCGGAGGCGAACAACGAAGTCCTGCTGATCAATTCGACCGCCTTCAAGGGGCGCTATGAGGCCGACCTGCCGAAGGCGGTGGCCGGCGCCAACGCGATGATCCCGTTGCAGTCGGCCATCGAAGAGGCGACCGCGCGGGTGATCCTGGGGGAGTGGCAGACCACCGGCGGCGTGGCCGCGCCGGGCGGGTTGATCGAGCGCACCGCGACGTGGGTCACCCGCGCGTTGGGCACCGACCCGGAGACCGGCCGGGCACGGGTGCCCTCGATCGCGCAATTCGACATCCACACCCGCCCAGTGGAATTGCTGCGCCGGGCCCGGCTGTACGTCGAGCGTCCCGGGGAGTCGTTCGCGGAATTCTGCAAGGTCTCGCTGCGCGACTACGTGCAGGGCGCGGGAGCATCGGAGTCCGAGCTGGTGGCGCGCCGGCGCGACATCGCCACCAAGTTCGCCGAGGCCTTGTCGCTGGCGCGACCGCTAGCCAGCGTCAACGACCAGGCCCTGCAGCGGGTCCACCCCGGTCAGCAGACCGAGTACCGCTATAAGTTCTCCGAGATTCCGTTCGCCGGTCAACCGGTCGACCGGGAACTGTTCGAGGTCATCCGCAACAATCCGCGCATCGATCAGGCGACGAAGGACAACTATGGGCGTTCGCTGTCCGACGAGGACAGCGTGACCCGCATCGACATCTTCGGCTCCTATCCCAACTATTCGCCGCTGGCGTTCGACTCGGTGCTCAAGCCCGCGGCCCAGCAGTGGGCGCAGACCGCGGGACCCGGGCGGGGCGCCTTCTGGAAATACCGTCGCTCCCGGCCGCTTTCGGCGTCGCTGCCGATGACCGACGAGCAGCGATTCGCCATGACCGGTGGCTGGTTCGTCGGTCAGCTGCTGGGCCGCATCCAGATCCCGGCGTCCCCGTTCACCGAGCCGGTGCGGATTTATGACGCGGACAGCGGGCAGTGGCTGAACTTCCCGAACCCGCTGCTGACGCCGCCGTCGGCGTTCCATGCCCCCTACGACTGGTTGCCGGCGGTGCTGGAATCGATCCTGCTGGCCATCGCGCAGTCGCACGAGCCGCCGGTGATGCGATCGCTGCGGCCCTACAGCGTGCTGCGTGAGCTCTACGACGCGCATTCGCAAGATCCGGCCAGCGGCATCGTCGCGCTGTCCGCCCAGGGGCTGTTGCGTGAGTTTCTGCAAGGCATCTCGAACACGCCCGGCGTGCAGTCCCGGGTCCCGGGGATCGCCGAGGCCCAGGCCGCCGACGCGCGCGCCGCGGCGGCGATCGAGTGGCTGACCACCATCCGCGATGTTGCGGCGCAGTATCTTCCGGCGGACATGGCCGGCGCGACCCCGGGCGGGGCGTTCACCACCGTGCCGACGCGCACGACGGCGTCGAACACGCCGATGTTCCGCGACCTGGCCCCGGACGTGTACGCGGCCACCGGTGCGCTGATCAACCTGATCCAGCACGAGGCCGAGGCGCTGGCGGCCGGCGCGGCGGCGGGCGGCCCGGTGCTCGACGGCGGTGCGCCCGTGGTGATCCCCGAAGGCGGGACGTTCTGACCATGGCTCTATCCGATGCGTCACCCGCGCTCACGGTGATCGTGGCGCCTCACCTGCATACCGACGAGCTGCTCGGCGTCCTGTGCGATTACTCCGCCGCGGGACTGCTGGGCGTGTTCGTCTGGGTGGACGCCGGCGACGCGCGTGGCCCCGCCACAGCGGCGACGATGGTTCGCGACGGCCGGTCGGAAAGCGTTGTGCTGCAGCAGGTGTTGACCGCACAGCATTATGACCGGGTCAGGGTGGCGGTGTTGGTTCCGCTCGAAGCCCCGGCGGATCAGCGGGCGCCCCTGGCCGCCGAGCAGTTCGTCGAACAAGTGGTGCGCAGCACCGCCAGGGGAGCGAGGATGACCCTGCTGCGGATGTTGCTCACCAGTGGGCGGGCCGGAGCCAGTCAACTCAGCCCATCGGTGGTCGTGGAGGGCTGGCACAACCTGCTGATCGCGCCGGAGGATTCGCCGGCACCCGGGCTGGGTGCGGTGCCGTGGGGGCACCTGGCCGAACCGCTGGATCTGGCCCAGCGCGCCGCGCCGGTGGTCGCCGCGGTGGCCGGCTTGTGGGCCGACGTGCAGCAGACCCCCTTCGACAGCGTGGAGATCCTGCCGGGCCAGACGCTGCGCGCGGTGCGCGCGTTCTACCGCAGCCTGGACACCGCCGACGTGGAACGACGGCTGCGGGCGCGACTATTCGACCCGGCCGGACGGTTGCCGTTGCCGCACGGCGGCCAGGTGCCGGTGCTCTACGTCGAGGACGTTGCGGCGGCCACCCAGACGATGGCGCGGGCGCTGTGGACCAAACATCGCGACGTGCTTCGGGGGCCGCGGATGGGCGCCGACGACGTTGCCACCCAGGCCATTTCGATCTGGGCCGCGCTGAAGATGTTCCTGCGGTTCATGGGTGGGGCTCTGCGTAATGCGCCATCGGCGTGGCTGTCGGCGGTCAAGGGATCGGTATCGGCGGTGTTGGCCTCGACCGTGCAAGGCACCGTGTTCGGCGGCCGCGAATCGGCGTTCTCGGTGGTTACCGGCAGTCAGCTCGCCGACTGGCAGGATCTCGGCCGTAGCGCGGACACGCTCAACGCGGCCATCGGCGGATCGGCGGCCAACGGGCAACTGGCGCAACAAGATCTCAGCCCGCTGTGGATCGACTTCGTCAACGGTGCGCTCACCCTTGCCGACGGTGGGCGGCGAGCCAAGGGGCTCGACCCGATCCAGGTGGGCGCGGGCGTCGGTGTGTTGGCCAACGCCGCCGACGTCGTACCGAGTCGCGCGGATCGGTTCACCGCCATTCCGACGTCGCTGGCCGCGGTGATCGGCGTCAGCGACCTGGAGCCGGCCGACGTGCTCGGCGTCGCCGATCTGCGCCAGCGGTTGCAACGCGCCTATTCCGATCCCGCCGCGGGCGTGGAGGCGCGTGGGGCATCGACCGAACTGGAGCGCTGGCAGCAGCATGCGTCGAAAAGCTATGCCTGGCAGGCGGGATCGATCCTGGCCGACTTCCTGGGGCGGGCCCGCACCGAAGTGGCGCAGATAGCCGAGCAGATCCAGCGGGCGGCGAGCGAGATCTCGATCGACGAGAAGGTGCGCGCCCGCCAACAGGCCATCGGTACCATTCTGGCCACCCTGACCTGGGGGACGCTGGGAGTGCTGCTCGTCCTGATCGGCCTCGCGGTCGCCGACTTCACCGGCTGGAAATACACGTTGATCACCGGCGGCATATTGATCGGCCTCTACGTTGTGGTGTCGCTGACGCTGTTCCTGTTCGCCCAGCGCGACATGTTCACCTTGATGAACCTGCGGAAGTCGCAACAGAATCAGCTCGAGATGATGCAGGCGAATCTGCAGACCGCACTGCAGGATGTCAGCCGCCTGTCCACCGCCTACGGCCAATACTTGTCCTGGTGTCGCGTGCTGGGGCCCGTGCTGCGCGCGCCCTTCGGCCCCGCTCCGGCGGGACGCTCGGCGGCACCGCTGATCTCCGACGGCCTACCCCGTTGTGCCCAGGTCGGGGTCGCCGACCCTGGCCCGGAGCGCGCCGACGACGCCGCACATGCCATCCAGCGCCGCCTCTACGCGCTGGGCTGGCTGACCAAGCCGTGGCAGGAGATGGTCGCCCATGCCGCGGGCCGACTGCGGGAGGAGCCCGAAATGCTCTATCGCATGCCGGGTTTCCACACGTCGTCGGGTCTGGATCAGTGGTCGGCGGCGGTGGCTTCCGGGCAGGTGCACTCCACCGGCGCCGACGCCCTATGGCAGCGCGTCGAGCAGATGTTCGCCGAGGATGACCGGGTGGGCGCGGCGCTGACCGGTGCGGTGTTGGCGCCGGCGGTGGGCCAGCACGTCGGCTCCGAGCAGTTCGCCGCCGGAGTCGTCGACCATCGGCCGGGACAAGCAGCCCCCTTCGATGGTTCGGTGTTCACCGACGCGGCGATGACCGCGGGCCGCTGCGCGGTCGCGATCGATACCGCCACGATCGCCCGGCCCGGGCTGGGTTTGCGGGCCTCGGTGGTGCAGGCCAGCGACGGCCTGGCGCCCTACGACTTCACCCTTTTCGAGGTGCCGCTGGCGGCCGCGTCGGGATTGGAAACGGAAAAGACCACGGTGATCACGCACACCGAGCACCGTGACACACCGCCCGGCGGGGATTTGGTGTTCTAGCATGCCCGATCCGCAACACACCGGCGACGCCGACGACCCCCGACTGAACGCCCTGATCGCATGGCGCCAGCGCCTGATCGACTCCGGGGCGGTGTCCAAGGCGGGGTTCAAGGAAACCCACCTGCGGCTGATACTGCGCTCCGGACGCACTGACGTGGAACAGATTCGGGCCATGTTGCCCGGATCGGTCGCCGACTACGCCGAGGAGCTGGCGGCCGTGCTGGCCGAGGTGGACTCGGACTCGACGCCGGGCCGCCATCACCGCTCGGGAAGCCTGGCCGCGGTGGAACCCGACGGCGAAGCGACCGGTGCCGCGACACTGGCCGACGGCGAGGCGGGCGCCCAACCACCGCTCAGCTCAAGCGATTTCGCCGCCTACACCTTCGGCGAACAGACCGGCCCCCTGGCCGCCGTCACCGTCAGGCCGGCGCGCGACGACGCCGGGGGCTGCGAGCTGGCCTGGACCCCCTACCTGCCCGGCGGCGAGGCCGTGGTGATCTATCGGCTGGTCGCTCAGGAGGACAACGCGCCGTACTCCCCGGATCGCGCCCGCTTGGTAACGGCCACCACGGCGACCACCGCGGCCGACCCGGCGCCCTCGGCGGCGGCGGTGCGCTACTACCAGGTCTGGGTGAACGTCGGTGCGACCCGCGCGGAAGCGCTTGCGGCGCAACCGATCAAACACGCCGAAGGCGTCGCGGTCAGCCCGGTGCGTGATTATGTTGTTCGGCAGGACAACGGCAACGTCATCGGCAGCTGGACGGTGCCTTCCGCGGTGAGCACGGTATTCGTGTCCCGGTTGCCGGTCGAGGAAGCCGGTCGCGAGGGTCCCCAGCATCGGATCTTGCTCGACCGTGATAATCGGGCGGGATTCGTCGACTCCGATCCGGCTCCCGGCCGGCACTATCTGTATCGGATTCGGGCGGCCGTCCCGGTCAACGGCGTGTTGCGGCTGTCGGCGGCGGTCGAGGCCGACGTCGAAATCGCCGCCGTCCTGACGCCGGTCACCGACTTGATGGTGACATCGGCACCGGGGTCCGCCGATGGCTTCGAACTCACCTGGAAGCCGCCGGCCGCCGGCGAAGTGGTGATCTATCGCAGCCAGACCGGCCCAGCCGCCGGCGCCGAGGCCAACGAGTTGCCCGAGGCGGCGCTCGAGCAGATCGGGCTGACCCCGGATTTGCGCTTGACACAACCGATTACCGAACAGCCGGGGCCCGATGGACGGCCGCGGTCGAGGATGTCGGGAGTGTCCTGGCCGACGGATTGGAGTCGCGCCTACTTCACCCCGGTCACCGTGCTGGCGGGTCGCGCGTTGCTGGGCAAGACCTTCTGCTCGGTACGCACCGGAGTCATCCGCGACGTCGAACTGGCCGAATATTGCAACAAGCAGGTCCTGACATTCGACTGGCCGCAAGGCGCCGCCGTCGTCGTGGTGTACCTGGCGCCCAAGGGCTACGACCCACGCAACGGGTTGACCGGTACCTCCTACGAAATCACCGTCGAGCAATACGAAAAGTACGGCGGCCTGCAACTGCCCAATGGCAAGCTTCCGGTGAGCGGGTGTTCCCTGCATCTGGCGCCGGTGGCGTTTTCCGCGGGCCGCCGCGCCATCGGGGCGGTGCGCAGCGTCGAGTACGCGGGCTTGCTGCGGCTGCAATACGCGGTGCAGTTGAGTCGCGACCCGGCGGGTCAGCCGTCGCACGCCACCATCTATATGCGGTCCGAATACGAGGTGCCCGGGTCGCCGGCGTTCGTGCTGATCAACCATCCCGATCGAATTCCGTTGTCGCCCACCGATGGTGAAGCACTCGATGCGGCACCGCTGGATGCGCAGGGTGGATTGGCGGCCACCCCGTCCAAGGAACTGCGGTGGTCGGCGTTGACCACCGCCGGAACCGCCGAACCGTGGGCCGTCGATCTGCGGGGCCGGCGCGGGTGGATCAGGCTGTTCGTCAACACCCCCTCGGCGGCGCGGCTGCGCACCATCGCGCTCCTGGACCCGCCCGTGCACAGCCTCCGGCTCAGCGTGGGCGCGCCGTGACCCCGCGCTACGGCCAACTCGCCTACACGAGCTTCGACCAGCCGGGAGGCGCGGGGGGCTGGCAGGTCAAGCAGGCCACCGGGGAGCTGTCGCCGGAGGAGACCCAGCGCCTGGCGTCGGGTGTGCGCACCGCCTTTCGGCCGGTTACACCGCTGCCCGACTATCCCACTCCCGAACAACTGGACGCGGCGCCGCGGCGCCTCGAGTACCGCCGATGGGCCAGCGATGCCGCGGGCTACTGGCACACCGTCGCCGCGGGCGCCGACAGCACCGGGCGTCCGGGCAACGTGTTCGCGCACGTATTGCTGGACAGGGCACCGGATTCCGCGCCGCGGCTGCGTCCGATCCAGCGGTGGGGTTCACCGAACTGGTTGCGTCCGTTCGGTGCGGCGGCGGTGGCTCGCGCCGCTTTGCCCGGCGATCCGCCCGGCGCGGCACAGGTCGTCACCCGAGAAACGGCGATCGCGTTCGCGCTGGACACCAGCACCTGGCGGGTGGGCACCCTGCTCGGATTGCTGGACGCGGTGGCGGCCGCGCTCGACGGCGGCGCACCCGTCGTCCTGGGCGCCGTCTCCGTCGACTCGGCCGCCCAGTGGATCGGTTTGGTGAGCTTCCTCATGTCGCCGGGAACCGCGGCCACCCTGAACTTCAGCACCTTCGACCGCGCCGACCAGCTCGGCCCGGCGCAGCACGCCATCGCGCACCTGGCCGCGGTGCCCGTCGAAGACTTAGGCACGGTACCAACCGGTTTCGTCGTCATCGACGAGACCGCGACACTATCGCTGGGGGAGTTGGGTGGCGATCCGCATCGAACCGCGGCCGGCCAGGCGATCGACGTCACCGCGTGGTCGGTGATGGCGCAGGAGGTACTGCTCGATCCGCAGTCAGCCCTCGCGGTGCTCGACGAACTCGACCGCCGTGCGGCGCAAACCCCAGATCGAGACCTGCACCCCGCCTGGCCGCTGGCCGTCACGATCGCCGCCGACGAGGATTTCGCCGCCGCCCATCCCGAAGCGACCGCGATCATCGCGGCGCACTCGCCGGCTGGCATCGTCGCGGGATCACCGACCGAACGCCTTGTCGACGAGGCGCTTTCGGCCCTCGTCGGTCAGAGCACCTCCGACGCCTGGAAGGCCGCGGAACAGAACCTGCCCGGCTTCGCCGGGGAGCACGCGGCGCTGACCTACCTGTGCCGGGCGATCGATGACGACACCTGGCTGGACCAGCTCGGTCCGATTCCCTTGGGCCGCAACAGCTATCACGGCCGACCGGTTCCCGAGCCCCTGACGGCAGCCCTCGGGCCGGCGTTGCGGCGCGCAAGCGGCACCGGTGACCCGCAGCGACTGCTCAAGCTGATCGATCTGCTGCTGCGGGCCGGCGTCGACGATGACCGCCTGACGAAGGCCCTCACCGAGCGGGTCGCGGCCCAGCTGGCCGACCCGCACACGGGACCCACGCTGGCCCGACGCCTGACGCATCGGCTTGGTCCAGAGACCCGGATCGCCGCGGCCGCCGCGACGCTGCGTCTGAGTTGCGACGGCGCCACCGCGATCAGCGACGCCGTGCTGGATTGGTTCGCCGACGGATCCACCATGCCCCCGCCGGGCGAACTGCTGGGTGCGCAACCGTGGGATGTGACCTGGACCCGTGCGGCGGTGTGCGGCATGCGCGCCGAGCGCCACCCGGGTGAAGCGGACAGCTTCGCCGAGCTGTGGTGGCTCGCGGCCAACGGATCCCCGTACCGCGACGAGCTGGCGGCCCGCCGCGTGTGGGACCCCACGCAACTGTTGGCCGCGGGCGGCGCCGCCTTGAGCACCCCGGCGCTGTTGCCGACGCTGCTGGGGGCGCCCGACAGTGAATCATTGCTCCAGCTGGCCGACCAGATCACCGCCGCCAACAACGATGACCTCGCGGTGGCAAGCGCCGCGCTGCGCGCAGTCAGCCCGGCGTCCTGGGTGCAGCGGGGTTACATCAACACCCATCACCGGGCGTACTCCAGACTGTGGGATGCGGCATTGGGCGAAATCGGCCCCGGGCGGGTGCATTCCGACTGCGCGGTGCGGGTGACGGTGCTGGCGGTCCTGGGCCTGATCGCCGGGCAGCCACGGCCCGTGCTCGCGAGTCAGTTGGCCGCGGATCGGGCGGTCGCCGCTGCTGCCGTCGAGCAGCTGATAGCCCTGGCCGATGCCGATATCGTCCCGGCCACAGAGGTTTTGGCGGCCAGCCTGTTACGCGCCGACGCCGCCGAGCCGGGCGATGCCGTCGACGGCGTGCTCGCCGCGGCCGCCGCCGCGCTGGCCGCAAACCGCCAGTTCAGCGAAGACGACCAAGAGGCAGTGCTCGCGACGATGATGCGGATGGCCGGCAGCAACGACGCAAGCCCGCCACGGCGCTACCGCAAGCTGATGAGCGCGATGCTGGCCCGCCGCGCCGACGGGCGAGCGCCGCTGGCCGCCCCGCCGGCTCAGATGTGGAGGAACCCCTGATGCCGATCTACGCCCTGACCGCACGTAATCAGCGCGCCCACATACCCGTCGGGCCGCTGTCGGTGTCCATCAGCGGTGCGGTACACGACGCCGCGCTTGACATCCAGGGCGCCCCGGGCCAGCCCGTGGTGCGCTCCAGCCCTCAGCATGTCGTCTTGCCCTCGCTGACCGGTCCAGTCAGCATCGCCGTCCGGCCCGCGTTCACAACACAATTCGGCGCCGACACCGTCGTGCACCTGGCGATCGCGCACGATGTGCCCGACGAGGCCGACCCCGTCCAGGTGCTGTTCGATCCGGTAGACGTCAGCGGTGACTCCGCGGTGGTGTTCGCTGAACTGCGGCCCGCCGGGCACCACATTGAAGTTTCGGTGACCGCCGCCGCCGACACGGCGCTGAGCCCACTGGCGGCCGCGGCCCGCACCTCGGCGCGGCGTCTCATCGGCAGGGACCGCAAGCAGGCTCACGCCGAACTGGTTGTCGCGCTGAACAGTTCGGCGTCGATGCGGCCCTGGTTCGCCGATGGCAGCGCGGCCGCCGCGACCGACGTGGCGGTGGGAGTGGCCGACGCCCTTGGGATCCGTGACGTGGCCGCGGTGCTCGTCGGGGCCGACGTCACCAAGATCGCTGCGGAAAGCCATGCCTCCGGGCCGGGCGCGGGGCTGGCCGAAGCGGTGCGCAAGGTGCAGCCGCGGTGGTCGGCGGGCGCGCGCTGGTCGAGGCTGCGGACCGACATTGCCACCGTGGCCTGCTCGGACTTTCCGGCCAGCGGTGTGCAGCACGGCTTTGCGTTGATCACCCTGTCCGATGACCGCCGGGTCGCCGGACCGCGGCTGCCGGCGCCTCGGTCGGGACAGGATGCGGCCGCGGAACTGCTCGCGCATCCGCAGGTGCTCGACGACATCACCGCCGGGCTTGTGCGGGCCCTCACATGACCGCGCCCGCCGTCCCGGCGATATTGACCAAATGCCCACGGTGCTTTGCGCTTTTGGATCCCGACCACCACTTGTGGACATTGGCGCCCACCAGCGGTGCGCCGCGCTATCACGACGAGGTCGGCTCGGCGTTCCTGGGCGCCAAAGCCGACATCGGGCCGATGTTCCGGTGGGATCGCCCGCCCGGGTACCACGGCCCGCCACCGCCGAACATCGCCGCGCAGGCGCTGCGTGGTCCCGTCCTCGAGATCTGTCCGGTCTGCCACTTCACGCTGCCCGATCGATGGCGCGAGGGTCAGGCGTATTGCATTGCGATGGCGGGGGCGCGCGCGACCGGGAAAAGCCTTTACATCGCCGTGCTGGTCCGCCAACTGCAGTTGTTGTGCGAGCACCTCGGATTCGCGATGGCGCCCGCGACGCGCTCGACGGCCGTCGCGTACACAACCCATTACGAGACACCGCTGTTCGTGCAGCGCGGCCTGATCCCGCCGACGCCGACCATCATGACCCAGACGTCCACGCAGCGCGAGCCACTGATCTTCAGCCTGGGCACCTGGCATCGGGTGCAGCGTTACCTGGTGCTGCGCGACGTCGCCGGCGAGGACATGGAGTCCGGGAATCTCCATTCCCCGCCGTTTCGGTTCTTCAGCAACGCCGAGGCCGTGTTCTTCATGTTCGATCCGCTTCGGGTGCAATCCATTCGCGATCAGCTCCAGGACCTGCTGCCCCCGCAGATGGTGAGCGGGGGAGACCCGAGCGGCGTGCTGAACAACGTGATGATGGCCATCGGGTCCGGTGAACCGCGACTGGCGGTCATCTTGTCGAAGTTCGACGCGTTGCGCGCTCTGCGTGATGTCGACGGCTCCGAGTGGAGCATGGTGATGTCCAACGCCGGCGCCGCGTATCTGCGCGATCCCTCGGATTCGGTGCTTTACGACGACAACGACGGTCAACTGCTGCACGAAGAGGTGCGCAGCCTGCTGACCCGGCTCAACGCCGGATCGATCATCGCCGGCGTCGAAAACCCCTCCACTCCAAGGCGGTTGAGGCACCGGTTCTTCGTCGTCTCGGCGCTTGGCCAGCCACCGAGCGGGCAGCGGCTGCACGCCCGGGGCATCGCGCCGTTCCGCTGCGTGGACCCGGTCCGTTGGGTGACCTCGAGTTTCGGTGTGCTCTAGGTATTCGTGCGGCGAATATGACGATCCCCCCTCAAAATCCCTTCGAGCACAACCCGTTTGGCGGCACGCCGTTCGGGGCTAGCCCGTCCGGGCCTCCGGTGTATTCGGCGGCACCCGGGCCGCCGCCGGATCGCCCACCGGTCAACGCCTTGGCGACGTTGTCGGTGGTGTTCGCGTTTGTGTTCGCGCCCGTCGGGGCGGTGCTGGGGCACTTGGGGCTTCGGCAGATTCGGCGCACCGGCGAGCGCGGGCGTGACCGCGCGTTGGTAGGGACGGTGCTGTCGTATGCGGTGATGATCGCCGTGGTGGGCGTCTTGGTGGTGTGGTTGACCCGGTCCGAGAGCACCCCCGCCCCCAGTGGGGCATCTAGTAGCGTCACAGCGCACCCCACCGTTGCGCCCTCCGATCTGGCGAACTTGGAACCTACCCTCGACGACGTCAAAACCATTACCGGGGACCAGCTTCTGATCATGGGCGAGGTGTTGCACCGGCCCAACATGGGCAACGCGATGGGTCAAACCCTCGACCGTCCTGAGTGCAAAGTCGCGATCGACGCCGGGATTCCGGACTCTTACAATGCCGGAGTGATGCTCGGCTTCTATATGCCGGCGTTCATCGACCGAGGCGACCCGTACAACACGGTCGCGGTCGGCTCGGCGGTCACGGCCTTCCTTGACCCGGCCACCGCGCAAGCCCAACAGGCGAACATGCTGTCGACCTGGAGCAAATGCGGCGCGGGCTCGTCGGTGAAAGTAACGTTTCCCGATGGGCGACCGTTCACGTTTCAAGTGAGGGGTCCGAATCCGATGAATAACGGCCTCACCACTATGGAATTCGCTACCGAGACCGAGTTGTCGGTGCACGCCGTCGCGACGAAGTCCAACGTCGTCATCGACCTGTTGGTGTCGTATACCGGAAATGGCATTGACCGCGCCCGCCAGACGGCGGTGGATGTAGCCAACCAGATCCTCAACAAGATTCCGGGCTGACGGGACCGAGCCATGACCAACCCACAGGAACCGTTCGGGCCGAACACCTTCGGCGGGAATCCCTATGGCGGTGCCCCGTATGGGGGAATGCCGCCGGTCTACACGGCGCTGCCGCCACAGCGGCCGCGCCCCAACATCTTCGCGACACTGTCGGTGGTGTTCGCCTTCGTCTTCGCCCCCGCCGGGGCGGTGCTGGGGCACGTGGGCCTGGCGCAGATACGCCGCAGCGGCGAACGAGGGCGCGACCGCGCGATCGTCGGCCTGATGCTGTCCTATGCCGTCATCACGCTGACGGTGGTGGGCCTGGTCGCATGGGCGACCCAGTCCGACAACGACTCATCTCGAACAGTGTCCCGGCCCAGCGCGCCAGCCTCGACCGGCGCCGGCTCGGCGCCGCCGTCGCCCCTCGTCACCCCGACGGGGCTACCCGGATTGCTGCCGACGATCGACGACGTCAAACGCTTTATGGGGGACCCCAATCTTGTTGCCCTGCCACCCACGTTCAAGCCGGGCCCCGATTCCGACAGCGCATCGGTGGATCGCCCCGAGTGCTGGCCGGTCATGGGCGGGGGCGCCCCGAACACCGACACGCAGGCCCTGGTCGGTTACTACGGTTTGGTCCTGATCGACGACCACGACATACCCGCCCTCAAGGAAGCGGGGCAGGTGCTGATGGCGTTCCGGGACCCGCCGACCGCGCAGCGTCAGTTGGCGAATCTGGTGTCGATATGGCGCAAATGCGGCGGATCGACGATGAACATCCTTCCACCTCCCGGCAAGCAGGCGGCGCCGGTCGCGGTCTCGATGGGTGTGCCCTCCGACGCCGGAAACGGCATCACCGCCATGGTGTTGACCGCGCAGGGCCCAGTGCTGCGGTCGCGCAACGACCGAGCGATCGTGGCCAAAAACAACGTGGTCGTGGACATCAATGTGGTGCTGGTGGACACCGACCGCGGCCAGCAGGCCGCACTCGACATCGCAAACTACATCCTGGGCAAGATCCCGAGTTGAGCTGATGACTAATCCCTTTGCCGGCCCCAACCCGTTTCAGCCGAATCCGTTCGGCGGAGGGGTTCCAGGTCAGCCACCGCCACCGCCACCGCCGGCCCCTCCGCGTGACGAGGCGAATATGTTGGCGACATTGTCGGTGGTGTTCGCGTTCGTCTTCGCCCCTGCGGGTCTCATCTTGGGGCACTTGGGATTAGCGCAGATTCGCCGCACCGGCCAGCGCGGTCGCGATCGCGCCTTGGTCGGGGTGACGCTGTCGTACGTGTTCATCGCCGTAGTGGTGGTCGCGTTGATCGTCCGGGCCATGCTGCCTGACAGCGCCCCAACGCACGTTGCGGTACCGGCCACCACGACGACGAAGCCCCCATCCGGTACCACACCGCGCCCGGCCGCTCCGCCAAGACCTCCAATTGTGACTCCGTCGGACCTGCCCGGTCTGCTGCCGAGCCTCGATGAGGTCAAAAACATTACGGGGGACCAGGTTCTGGTGGGGTACGAGCCAACATCCCAACCGGGAAGTAAGTACCAACTCGTCAACCGCCCCGAGTGCTCAGCAGTCTTCGCGGCAGGCGCACCGAACACCTACGACATGCAAGGCGCCCTGCGCTACTACGCCACCATGATGATGGAAACAAATAATCCGCGCACACCGACCGAGGCTGGTCAAGCGGTCGTGGCGTATCGCGATGCGGCAGCGGCCCAAGCGCAATTGGAAAAGATCCAGGCGATCTGGCATCAATGCGCCAACTCTGCCATGACTCTGCTCCCCGCTCCCGACAAAAAAGGGAATGTAGCCGTCGCATTGACGGTGATGACGCCCGTTGATGCTGGTGGCGGTATCTCCACCATCGAGGTGATAGCGCAGCAACTGTCACCACGGTTGGGCACCTACCGAGCGATCGCCGCGAAAAACAATGTCCTGGTGGATGTGATGATTCTCATGGCCGAAACAGTCGGCCGCGGTCCGCACGCCGCGCTAGACATCACCAACTTCATCCTCAACAAGATCCCGGGCTGAACACATGACAAATCCGTTTGGCGCCAGCCCGTTTCAGCCGAATCCATTCGGTGGACCTCCGCCCGGTCCACTGCACCCGCCTCCGCAGATCCCTCCGCGTGACGAGGCGAATGTGTTGGCGACGCTGTCGGTGGTGTTCGCGTTCGTCTTCGCCCCTGCGGGTCTCATCCTGGGCCACTTGGGATTAGCGCAGATTCGCCAGACCGGGCAGCGGGGGCGCGATCGCGCGTTGGTCGGGGTGACACTGTCGTATGTATTCATCACCGCACTGGTGGTTGCCTTGATCGTCGCGGCGATCATGCCGGATTCCAACCCGACTCGCCTTGCAATACCGATGACCACGACCACCACAAAGCCACCGCCGCCCACCGTGGCACCGGCCGACATGGACGGCTTGCTACCGACCCTTGACGACTTCAAGCACTTCACGGGCGACGACGCACTGACCATTCGTGCCACAAAACATCTGCCTACGCCGGATCCGCTGCGGGGACCAACTGATCGCCCCGACTGCTGGGGTGTCTTCGAGTACGGCGCCCCAGAGGCTTACGACGTTGGAACCATCGTCGGCTACTCCGAGTCGGTTTTTTCCGACATTCACGATCCCTTGAACCAATGGAGTCTTGGCGGGGCCGCCGCGGCATTTCACGACTCGGCGGCGGCAGCGGCTCAGGTTGCGAAGCTGCAGTCGATCTGGCGCAAATGCGGTGGCTCGACGAGCCACGACACCGAGTCCGACGGACGAACCACCGAGGTGGACATCAAGCCACCGTCCGACACCGGCAACGGCATCACGACCATAGAAACCGTGAGCCACTTTCCAATACCCGACTACGGCGTCCGCGCGATCGCCGCTAAAACCAACGTGGTCATCGACGTCGGGGCATGGTCGACGGCAAGCGCCGACCGCAGCCGGGAGGTCGCTCTGGCAATCACCAACTTCATCCTCAACAAGATCCCGGGCTGAGCACATGGCAAATCCCTTCGGTACCGGCCCGTTTCAGCCGAATCCGTTCGGCGGACCTCCGCCCGGTCCGCAACACCAGCCGCCACCTCCGGGCCCGCCTCGTGATGAGGCCAATGTGTTGGCGACGCTGTCGGTAGTGTTCGCGTTCCTCTTCGCCCCCGCGGGTCTCATCCTGGGGCACTTGGCCTTAGCGCAGATCCGCCGCAGCGGCGAGCGCGGCCGCGATCGCGCTCTGGTGGGCGTGACGCTGTCGTATGTGTTCATCACCGCGGCAGTGGTCGCGCTCATCGTCCGCGCGATGTTTCCCGACGCGACTCCAGCCGCGGCCCCGGCGACCACCACGACCACGGCGCCGACCATCACGACGACGACCCGCACAACGCCGCCCCCACCCCCCACCGTCGCGCCGGCCGATGTCGACGGGCTACTACCCAACCTCGAGGACGCCAGGAACATCAGCGGCGACCCGGCCATGAAAGCTGATGCGACAGTCCACCAACCGGGACCCGACCCGCAGCGGGGGCACATCGACCGAACCGATTGTTGGGCAGTGATGGAGACCGGCGCCCCGGAGGCCTATGACGTCCCGGCCATCGTGGGATTCGCCGGATCAGCCTTTTCCGACAACCACAACTTGCACCACCAATGGGTCGTGGCTCAAACGGTCTCGACATATCACGACGCGCCGGCCGCTCAGACCCAGCTGAACAAGCTGTTGTCGAATCTGCGTCAATGCAGCGGCACCACCATCAACGCGACGTGGCCGAACGGCAGGACATACCCGTTGGCTGTGGAACCGCCTGCGGACGCTGGCAACGGCATCACCACGGTGGCGCACGTACTGCAATCGGCCGATCGCATTTACTGCGTCCGTGCCGCGGCGGCCAAGGCCAACGTGGTCATTGACGTGGACACGTGCTCCAACGACGGGCCCGACCCCAGCCAGCACGCCGCGCTCGCCGTCACCACCCTGATCCTCGGCAGGATCCCCGGCTAGCCCGCGACTCCTCAGCCGCCAAAACCGGCCGGAGGCGCCGCGACCGGAGCCGGACCACCCAGGCCCAGGTGGCTGGAGGCGAACGCGACTCCCTTGTCGATCATCGCGCCGTCGTCGGCGTAGGTGTTGTGCGCGGCGAAGTTGAGGCCGTCGGAGCAGACGGGGTCTTCGGTGGCGCACACCTTGATGGTCTTGTCCTGGTACAACGGGCCAATTTCCACGGGCGGTTCGTTGAGGAAGTTCATTGCCCGCACGTTGGGCATGCCGAACAGCACGACCGAGGAGACGTGGTTGGCCACGTCGGGGGACAGCGGTTTGGGCACGGTGTTGGGGTCGATGCCGTCGGGCACGGCGGCTGAGGTGACAAAGCCCATCACGGCCGCGCCCTGGGAGTAGCCGCCGAGCACCATCTTGGTGTTGGGGCAGTCGTGGGCCATCGAATTCACGTGGGCGCCCGCGTCTCTGACGCCGTCGATGCCGGTCGCCCATTGATCGCTGGCGGGGTAGTTGACGGGGTAGACGTCGAAGGACCGTCCGCCCACCCGTTGGTGCAGCGCGTCGACGAAGGCCTGACCGGTGGGGCCCACGCCCGGCGCTTCACCGGTGCCGCGGGCGAAGACCACCTGCACGTCCGGACACTGGGCCGACGCGGAGGGGATCACGGAAGCGGACAGGGCCGAAACGGCCACGCCCGACGCTGCGAGAACTACTGCTGGACTAAGGATACAAACGATGTGACGTGCCATCATGGCGTCCAAAATGCCCATGCAAGCCCCTCCCAAACTGTCAACTTGCCAACCATTTCGTGATGATTTCCTGTATACCGGGGCGCTGCGATTGACGGTGGATAGCGGCAGCGTCGCCGCGATCGGACCGACCCCGTAGCGCAGTCGGGTTGCCTACAAAAAACACTTTAAGGCGTCGTTTGATGTTGTCCATTCCGGGTAGCCCGAAACCGCGAGTACCGGATTCGGCACTCATTGTCTGAAAGGTGGCGACATGGCAACGGGTGAAACAGGTTTCAACGACGTGACCTTCGATCTTATTTCCGTTCAATACCACTCGCTGAAGGCCGGGCATGATTACGGCCAGTATGTGCGCGACGCGAAGAACGCCGGTTTGGATGAAGTCGCGTCTTTCTTCAGCGACGTGATGGCTCAAGACTCCGAGCGCGCTCAGCGGTGCCACGAATTCCTGGGCCAACTGCAGGCAACGGCTGCCGCTGGACCGGCCACAAGATAAGAACTCGGGTGCCCGCCAGGGTTTTCGCGCGGAGCTAAATCGGTGGCGCAGCTCGACGCCGGTCGCCTCCTCGGCGTTGCCGGCGGGGCGTTTCCGCAGGTGACGGCGCGGAGGCCGGGTCTGATAGACCCATCGATGAGTTACCGCACGTGTGTCAGCAAGGTCACATACTGGCAAAGCTCGGATGCGCGCGGCGTGGCGTCCTATTAGAGTTGCGTATCTTAGGGAAAGCTTATGATTCGTTAAGTATGCAAACAGGTAGCACGGAGCAAGGCTGTGGACACGGACCGTTTCGACGCGATCATCGTCGGTGCAGGCTTCGGCGGCATCGGCGCCGCTATTCAGCTCAAGCGCCTCGGGTTTGAGAACATCGTCATCCTCGAGCGCGAGGACGACTTGGGGGGCACCTGGCACGTCAACCACTACCCCGGTATCGCCGTCGACATCCCGTCGACCACGTACTCGTACTGGTTCGAACCCAAGCCGGACTGGTCACGGCTGTTCGCGCCGGGCGCCGAGGTCAAGCAATACGCGGGGGACGTAGCCGACAAATACGACGTGCGCCGCCACATGCGGTTCAACACGACCGTGGAAGGCGCCCAGTGGGATGAGGACGCCCAGGTGTGGCGGGTGGCGCTGGCCGGCGGCGAAACGCTGACGACCCGGATCCTGATCACCGCCACCGGTTTCCTCTCCCAGCCCCGCATGCCGGACATCCCGGGCATTGCGCGCTTCCAAGGCAAGGTGGTGCACACCACCGCGTGGGACCACGGCTACAGCTACCAGGGGCGGCGCATCGCCGTCATCGGGACCGGGGCATCCGCCGTGCAGGTGGTTCCGGAGCTGGCCAAAGAGGCCAAAGAGCTGACCGTCTACCAGCGCACCGCGACCCACGTGATACCCAAGGTCGACTTCGAGTTCTCCCCCGCCGTGCGGCGCCTGTTTGCGCGAGTGCCCGCGGCCCAGCGGGCGCTGCGGTGGGTGACCGACATCATCCTCGAGATCATTATGGTCGTGGGGGCGTTGCACTTTCGCGAGTCGCGAGGCCGCGGGAACATCTCCGCATCCGACCTGGCGAAGATCAATCGGTTCCGGTGGATCCGGGACAAGGACCTGCGCGCCAAGCTGACGCCGGACTACGACCTCGGCTGCAAGCGTCCCACTTTCTCCAATACCTTCTACCGGGCGTTCACCAAGCCGCACGTGCGGCTGGAGACCAACTCGATCGCGCGGATCGAGGCCGACGGCATCGTCACCACCGACGGGCGCAAGACGGTCATCGACACCCTGGTCCTGGCGACCGGCTTCGATCTGTGGGAGGCCAACTTCCCGGCCATCGAGGTGGTCGGCCGCAAGGGCCGCAACCTGGGTAAGTGGTGGCGAGAGACCAGGTTCCAGGCCTACCAGGGCGTGTCCATGCCCTACTTCCCGAACTTCCTGGGACTGGCAAGCCCGTTCGCCTTCTCCGGACTCTCCTTCTTCCACACCATCGAATACCAGATGCGACACATGGACAGGTTGCTCGGCGAGGTCAAGCGTCGCGGTGCGACGACCTTCGAGGTAACCGAAGACGCCACCGACCGGTTCATGGAACGGATGACAAAGCGGCTGGACAATTCGGTGTTTTACGCCGGCAACTGCGCGACGTCGCGTTCGTACTACTTCAGCCCCAGCGGTGAGGCATCGCTGCTGCGGCCGACATCGACACTCAACTCGGTGCGCGAAGCCCGGGAATTCCCGCTCAGCGACTACGTGATCGCCTAGCCCTCAGTGCCGCGCGGATCCGGTCAACGGTTGTCCGTTGGCGGATTGCAACAGGCAGATGACGGTGCTCGGGGTGGGGTTGGCGCCGGTGCGGTCCTGATTCGAGTCGATGAGATAGGTGATCGAAAACCGGCTGCCAGCAACGGGTTGGCCGGTGTACGGGGCGAACCCGGCGGCGCAATCGCGATTGGCGACGGTGGCGATGGCGGCGTCGACGGCCATCGGAGCCCGCAGATAAACCTCGGCTAAATGCGCTGTCGCACAGTCGACGACCGTGACGTTGACGCGACTTCCGTCGGCCGGCGGCAGGTCGGTGACGCACTCGCCGGCCCGCAGGTCGATCCACTTCTCGGTATGGGCGCCCGGTTGCAAAGGGGCGGCGGTGGCCATCGCGCAGGAACCGAACATGGCCGCGGCGATCAGCCCGAACACCGTGTGCAGGCGTGAAATCCGCATCGCGGCCTCCTTTGCCCCTTAGCGGTGAAGTTTAGGCGGTGTGGGTCAGCGCCGGGTCCGGTTTTTCCGACGACATCGACAGGAATCCGCGCAGGCAACGCGCGGCCAGCCACCAGTTCGCGGGCTTCTTCATGTCGAGCCCACCGAGCAGCTGTTTGATCATGGTCAGTGTGTCGAAGTAAATGCGTTCGCAGACAAGCGTTTCCGTGTCGTCGAAAACGAAGTACGCGGTCATGCGGACCCGGAACCTGCTGCCCGTGGGCGGGACCTTGCCCAGATAACCCCGGTGCGTGCCCATCAGCCAGAACTCGACGATCACCGCATCGGCGCTGTGGCGCAGCGCGATGATTTCATGGTCCTGATCGGGGAATGCGGTCCGCGTGTAGGCGTAGTAGTCGCGCACCGCCGCATCGCCGTCGTGCACGAGCATCTGCGGGATCAACTCGTAACGCGGATGGGGGAAGGTCGACAAGACGTCATCCCAGGCGTGGCGGACCTCGTCGTGGAAGTGGTCGAGCACGAGTTTCTGGCGGGCGGCCAGCACCTCAGCGGCGGGAAACGCGGGAATGGTCACGTCGATCAGCGTAGGCCCGAAACCGATAGCGCATGCCCTATCGGCCTGGAGCAGGCGATATTGCCTTGATACAGAGGCTAACTGGGATGCGCCTACCGCGGCGGTGTCCAGGCCACCGGCAGTGATTTGATGCCGTGGATGAACTGCGACAGCAGTCGCGCGGGCTCGTCCGTCGCGACGATGTCTGGTATCTCGCGGCGCAATTCGTCGAAGACGACCCTGATCTCACGTCGAGCCAGGTTGGCGCCCAGGCAGAAATGGGCGCCGCCACCGCCGAAGCCGAAGTGCGGATTGGGGGTGCGTGCCACGTCGAAGACCCAGGGATTCTCGAACGTCGACTCGTCGCGATTGGCCGAGTTGTACCACAGGGTGGCCTTGTCGCCGGCCTTCATCTTGGTGCCGCTGAGTTTGAAGTCGCGGGTCAGGGTGCGTCGCATGTACACCACCGGGGAGGCCCACCGCACGATCTCCTCGACCGCGGTGGGGGTTAGGCGATCGAAGTTCGACCACCACTTCTGCCGCTCGGCGGGATAGCGCGACAACGCCAGCACGCCGTGGCTGATCGCGTTGCGCGTGGTCTCGTTGCCGGCCACCACCAGCAGGATGAAAAACGACGCGATCTCCGTGGAGGACAGGCGTTCCCCGTCGACCTCGGCTTCCACCAGGGCGGTGGTCAGATCGTCGTGGTGATTGGACCGCCGGTCTTCGGCCAGCGCGCTGGCGTAGGCGCCGATGTCCATCGAAACCTGAAGGAATTCCTCGAAATCCGTGGCCAGGTCGGGGTCGCCGAACCCGAGAATCACGTTGGTCCAGTGGAATATGCGTTGATGGTCCTCTTCGGGGATGCCCATCATGTCGCAGATGACCTGCAACGGCAGCGGGCCGGCGAGCTCGCTGACCAGCTCGGCCTCCCCGTCGGGATGGTTGGCGACCAGCGACGCGACCAGCCGACGGGCCCGCTCCCGCACCGAGGCCTCGATGCGGGCCACCACCTTCGGGGTGAACGCGCGGCTGACGATCGAGCGCAGCCGCTGGTGTCGGGGATCGTCGAGCACGATCATCGAGCCGAAGTATTCGCTGATCTCCGGGGTGTTGTCGTTGATCGTGATGTTGGGGCTGGAGCTGAAAATGTCCGGGTGGCGGCTCGCGAAATGCACGTCGTCGTGTTTGGTCAGCGCCCAGTGCCCGTCGCCCGGTTCGAAGCCCTCGTACTCGACCGCGGGCCAGAACGAGATCGGCGCCTCGCGGCGCAGCGTGGCGAAGGCGCCGTCGCGGAAGTCGTCGTCCAACTCCCAGAAGGCCAGCGACTCCAGATGGATGTCGGCGAGCGCAATGTCGGGCGGGGGCGTCCCGTTCGTCCGCGGCGCCAAGCCCTTCTTGGGACCCGTCTTGAGGCTCACCTAGACCTCCTTCGTCGTGAAAGGGGGAGCGCTGGGTCAGTGCGTACAGATGGTCCGGGCGGGCGTGCCGGTGGTTGCCGTCGCGGCGCTCACCACGTTGCCGTCGAGCAGGATCTTGCAGGAGATGGGGCCCGGTCCCTGAGCGCTGACGGTGAACACCTCGCCGCCATAGCCGGTGAACTCCGTCGACCAGGGCAGCGGCGCATTCACCTGGTGCAACTGGCCGTTGTCGGTTTGGTAGTAGATGAACTCGGCGACCGCCGGCCCGTTGATCTCGTAGCGGACCTTCGGCATCTGGGGGAGGGCGTCGGCCACGCCGCATGCGTTCGCGAATCCGAAACCGACGGCCAACAGGACCGAAGGTCCGGCGAGGTGCTTCGTCATGAATTGCATCGTGTCACCACGAGCGGCGGTAGGGAAGCTTATGGTGAAGCCCGAAGCGGGGGCCGGTGAGGCGGAAAGGTGGCGTCAAAGCATGGCGGAACACGGCTCGAAGCGTGTGGTGGTCTACGGAACCGGCTTCGTCGGCAAGATGGTGATCGCCGAGATCGTCAAGCATCCGTTGTTCGAGTTGGTGGGCGTCGGCGTGAGCAACCCGGCCAAGGTCGGGCGCGATGTCGGCGAGATCTGCGGGTTACCCGAACCCGTCGGCATCGCCGCGACCGACGACGTCGAGGCCCTGATCGCCCTGAAACCCGACGCGCTGGTCCACTACGGCCCGACGGCGATGCACGCCAAGGAGAACATCTCGCTGATCACCCGGTTCCTGCGCGCCGGCATCGACGTGTGTTCGACGGCGATGACGCCGTGGGTATGGCCGACCATGCACCTCAACCCGCCGAACTGGATCCAGCCGATCACCGAGGCGTGCGAGCTGGGGGAGTCGTCCTGCTTCACCACCGGCATCGATCCGGGATTCGCCAACGACCTGTTCCCGATGACGTTGATGGGCCTGTGTTCCGAGGTGCGGCGGGTCCGCGCGTCGGAGCTGCTGGACTACACCAACTACGAGGGCGACTACGAATTCGAGATGGGCATCGGCCGCGAGCCCGAATTCAAGCCGATGCTGGAAGACCGCGACATGTTGATCTTCGCGTGGGGCGCCACCGTCCCGATGATCGCGCACGCCGCCGGCATCATGCTCGACGAAATCACCACCACCTGGGACAAGTGGGTGACCCCGACGGAGCGCAACTCGGCGAGGGGCGTCATCAAGCCAGGGCACGTGGCCGCGGTCCGGTTCACCATCAACGGTGTCTACCAGGGCGAGACCCGAATTCAGCTCGAACACGTCAACCGCATCGGCTTGGACGCGGCCCCGGACTGGCCGACGGGTCACGACAATGACGTCTACCGGGTGGACATCGAGGGGACCCCGAGCATCTTTCAGGAGACCGCGTTTCGGTTCACCGACGGTTCGGGCCGCGACGCGGCCGCTGCCGGCTGCCTGGCGACCGGGCTGCGGGCGCTCAACGCCGTGCCGGCGGTCAACGATTTGCGACCCGGCTGGGTCACCCCGCTCGACCTGCCGCTCATCGCCGGCGAAGGCAACATCCGGTGACCGGCGCACAGCGGGCGCATAGCCGCCGCAGACCCGCAATACAGGTTGGGGCGGCACAATAACGGCTAGCCGGATGCGAGTTGGTGCTGCGGATACGGGGATTTCCAATGGGTGATGGAGTCGGGACCGCGCTGGGCTTATCGATCGGCGCCACCAACCTGGCAGCGGTGACCTCCGACAACGCCATCACCCGCAAACCCGTCCTGACGTTGTATCCGGATCGTCTCGCCGAGATCGGCGTCCCCGCGGAAAATCCCAGACTGCAGGGGCCCGGAGTGGTGATCACCGGCTTCGTCAACCGCGTCGGCGACCCGCGACCCGTCGTGGCGGTCGACGGCTCGGTGCACCGCAGCGAGATGTTGGTGGCCGATGGGCTGCGCGCGCTCGCCTACGCCGCCACCGGGGGCCGGCCCCTGCCGGACAACATCGCGGTCACCTATCCGGCGCACTGGGAGTCGCACGCGGTGGACGCCCTTGGCGCCGCGCTGGGTGAGACTCCGGAATGGTCGCAACGAGCGCGTCCCATCCTGCTGATTCCCGACGCCGCCGCCACACTGCTCGCCGTGCGGACCAACCCGGGCATCCCGCCGAGCGGGACTGTCGCGGTCTGCGATTTCGGCGGTAGTGGCACCAACATCACGCTGCTGCACGCCGACGGTGACTACCACGCGTTGGCCCCGACGGTTCGGCACCGCGACTTCTCCGGCGACCTGATGGATCAGGCACTGCTGAGCGTCGTTATCGCCAACATGCCGACCACCGGGGCGTTCCCCACGGGCAGCGCGGCGATCGGCTCCCTGAGCCGGCTGCGCAGCGCATGCCGGTCCGCCAAGGAACAGCTGTCCTCGGGCACGACGGCCACGCTGACCGACGGGCTGACCGGAACGCGCGGCGAAATCCGGATCAGCCGACACGAACTCGACGACGCCATCCGGCCCTCCCTGAGCGGCATGATCGCGCTGTTGGACGAAACGTTGACGCACAACGGGATTCGTGACCTCGTCGCCATCGTCTCGACGGGTGGCGGGGCGAACCTGCCGACCGTGACCACCACGCTATCGCGGCACTTCCGCGTTCCCGTCGCCACCACGCCGCGCCCTCAACTGGCGGCCGCCGTGGGGGCCGCGCTGCGGATGGCGCAGGGCCCCGGTGATGCCGGCGCCACACTCTCGGCGCCCGCCATTTCCGCCGCGACGGCCCGGGCGGCGGTGCGCCCGGACCCGCGCCCGGAAGCGACCGCCACCTCGCAAGCGCCGCCCCCCGACCCGACGCAGGCGGAGATGGCTCGCGCGTGGTCGGCGACCGGTCACAACTCGCGGGTCAGCGCCGCCGCCGTGACTCCGACGGCTGGCCCACCGGCGTCGGAGGCCGAGCCCGCACCCGAGACGCCCAAACGCAAAGGGCTGTTGTTCCGGTGGCATCTGCTGCCGGCGGCCGCGATCGTCATCACCGTCGCGGCCGTGCTGCTGGTGGGCACCGCCGTGGCGATCGGACTGAGCTCGCACAACAAGGCGGCGACCTCTCCGGCGCCGGCCGTGAGCTCGACACCGGTGGCCCCGCCGCCGGCTCCCAAGAGCGCCACCGCAGAGCCGGCACCGCCGCCACCGGACGTCCCGGTGCCGTCCACCTCGGACACCGCCCCGCCGGCCGAGACCGAGACCCCGACGACCACCACGCCGCGGGCGACGCCGCAGGCCGCGCCTCCGCCGGCGCATCCGGCGACCCCGCACCGGGTGGCGGCCCCGCCGGTGGTGCCACCCATTCCGGGCGTCGACGCGCCGATTCCCGGCCTGGACCGGGTCAACCAGATCCTTCAGGAGATCGAGGGCAACCTGGGCATCACGGCGCTGGGGCCTATCCCCGCTCACTGAGCCCGTCGAAACCGGGAATTCCGGCTCAGCTCAATCCTTTTCGCCCTTGTTCTCTTCCTGGGCGGCTTCTTTGAGCTTCTCGTTGAGGGCCTTGTCCTTTTCGATCTGGTCCTTCAGTTCCTGTTCGTCGCGCCCCTCGTCGGCCTCGGTCTCGGCCTGCGAGCCCTCGCCCGATCCCCCGCCCTCGGGCTCTTCGTGCTTGGGATTGCCGTCGTCGTCGAGCCACTCGTTGACCGCCGTGCCGGATACGCTTCCGCCGGTGCCGGGCAACACGATCGTGGGTTTGTCCTCGTAGGCCTCCATCATCTTGGCGGCCTCTTGTTTGTCGTCCTCGTCAGGCTCCGGCTTCTCGGTCAGCCGCTGCTCGTCGTCTTGATCAGCCGATTTATCGTCCTGCACGCTCATGCGTCTACCCCCTTGCAGTCGCAGGTTCGACGATTGCAGGGGGTTACCCGCTGCGTGGTTATGCCGAAACTCTCATGGGCGCGAGGCGTCGCGCTTGACCAGCACGACCAAGGCCTGCGGGATCCGCATCGGCTCGGGTGCGCTTGACAGGCGCTCGGCCACGGCGCGCTCCAGCTGCTCGGCGAAGCGGGTGGCCCGCTCGTCGCGGATCCCGCCGTCGAGTGCGGTCAGCAGCGATCCGAACAGCGCGGACCGGGCGAAGGCCGCCCACTGCGCGCCGAAAGCCTCGGCGTCGTGATCCAACTGGTAGCGAGCCCAGAATCGATCCTCGGCGTTGAACATCTCGAGGTGCTCGATCATCAGGCCTTCGAACCGCCCCTTCGGCGCAAACGGGGCGCGGAAGTCCTTTTCGGCACGGGCGAACGTGGGAATCGTCATGCGCCGCACCTCATCCGAGCGCAGCAGACCGTCGCGCACCTGATCGGCCAGCGCCGCGACGATGGCATCGAGCAGCGGGGCGAAGCCCGCCGTCCCGTCCTCGTCGGCGGCCAGCGTCAACGCCACCAGCCGGCCCTCGGGAGCCAGCTCGCGTCCGCGGAACGCGACGAAATTATGCCAATCCAGCGCGGCCTGATCGGCGTACGCCGCCTGCACCGCGTCGTCCTTGGTGCGCGAGACGTGCACGTGATCGTGCACCTCGCACGGTGTCCGGCGCAGCCAGTGGGTCGCCCAGGACGTCCAGCCCAGGTTGACCGTCTTGGACGGCACGATCTGGTCGTAGAACGACCGGCCGACCGCCGAGGTGAACGTCGCCGTGTCGGAGTGCAGGTAGCTCTCCGGGTCGTCGGCCACCGTCTCGAACAGCGCCGCGAAGTCGTTGCCCGGTACATCGGTGTGCGCCACCAGGATTGCGTGGTCGTGTCGCGTGCGCCGGCGCAGCACCGCGATGCCCGCCGACAACGGCCGCAGCGAATTGTGGCCGTTGGCGGCGCCGTAGTCGGCGATGACGATCGGTTGCGGCGGCTTGGGCAGCGCCACCTGTTCGGCGGCCCGCTCGAACACCGCGATCGCCTGCGCCAAACCGGCGGCCCGCAGCCGCGACGCCTCGGTGTAGGACGGCTCGGGCCGCACCACAATGCTCGATTCGGGCATCCGGGGTTCGGGCGGCATGGATCAACGATAGTGGCCGCGCCGGTGGTCAGCTCGGCAGCGGATCAGTGGCCGCGGGCCACCCATTCTTCGTAGTGCACGATTTCGTCGCCGATGGTGGTGCTGTCGCCATGGCCGGTGTGCACGACGGTGTCGCCGGGCAGCGTGCCGAGCCGACCGGAAATCGACTGCAGGATGGTTCCGAAGTCCGAATAGGAGCGCCCGGTCGCGCCGGGGCCGCCGGAGAACAGGGTGTCCCCGCTGAAGACGACCCCCAGTTCCGGGGCATACCAGCACACCGATCCGGGGGAGTGGCCGGGCGTGTGCAGCGCCAGCAGCTCGGTGCCGGCGACATCGAGCGTGTCGCCGTCGGCGATCAGCCGGAAGTCCTTGTCCGGGTGCGTCATTCGCCACAGCACGTCGTCGGCGGGGTGCAGCAGCACCGGGGCGTCGAGGGCGGCGCCCAGTTCGGGCGCCACGGTGACGTGGTCGTTGTGGCCGTGGGTGCACACCACCGCGACCACATTGCGCTTACCGACGGCCGCCAGGATCGGCTCGGCGGAATGCGCGGCGTCGAACACCACGACGTCGGAGTCGTCGCCGACGATCCAGATGTTGTTGTCGACTTCCCAACTGCCGCCGTCGAGTTCGAAGGTGCCGTGGGTGACCAACCGTTCGATGCCCGCCATCAGAGCACCACCACCGAGCGCAGCACCTCGCCGCCGTGCATCTTCTCGAATGCTTCCTCGATGCCCTCTAGCCCGATGCGCTCGGAGACGAACTGCTCCAGCGGCAGCCGGCCCTGCAGATACAGGTCGATCAACGTGGGGAAGTCGCGCTCGGGCAGGCAGTCGCCGTACCACGACGACTTCAATGCCCCGCCGTGGCTGAAGAAGTCCACCAGCGGCATGTCCAGGCGCATGTCGGGTGTCGGAACCCCAACCAGCACAACGGTTCCGGCGAGGTCGCGCGCGTAGAAGGCCTGCTTCCAGGTTTCGGGCCGGCCCACCGCGTCGATCACCACGTTGGCGCCGAACCCGTCGGTGAGGTCCTGGATGGTCTTGACCACGTCCAGCTCGCGGGCGTTGACGGTGTGCGTGGCGCCGAATTTGCGGGCCCAGTCCAGTTTGGTGTTGTCGGTGTCCACGGCGATGATCCGCCGCGCACCCACCAGCGCCGCGCCGGCGATCGCGGCGTCGCCCACACCGCCGCAACCGATTACCGCGACGGTGTCGTCGCGGGTGATGGCGCCGGTGTTGATCGCCGCGCCCAGCCCGGCCATCACACCGCAGCCCAGCAGGCCCGCGACCGCGGGGTCGGCCTCGGGATTGACCTTGGTGCACTGGCCGGCCGCCACCAGCGTCTTGTCGGCGAACGCGCCGATGCCCAGCGCGGGTGTGAGCTCGGTGCCGTCGGTCAGCGTCATCTTCTGGGTGGCGTTGAAGGTGTCGAAGCACAGGTGCGGGCGGCCGCGCTTGCAGGCCCGGCACTGCCCACATACCGCGCGCCAGTTCAGGATCACGAAGTCGCCCGGCGCGACGGCGGTCACGTCCGGCCCGACGGCCTCCACCCGGCCGGCCGCCTCGTGGCCGAGCAGGAACGGGTACTCGTCGTTGATGCCGCCCTCGCGGTAGGTCAGGTCGGTGTGGCACACCCCGCAGGCGATGACGTCGACCAGAGCCTCACCGGGACCGGGGTCCGGGACGACGATGTCGACCAACTCGACCGGCTCGCCCTTCTTGCGTGAAATCACGCCGCGCACTGTCTGACTCATGAGCTCCAACCTAGGGGTTCGCCGCCATACATCTTTCGGCGGGCTGTCCACCCAGGAACCGGTGTAGCGTCCGTGGGCGTGACGGCTTTGGAAAGCACCGAAGAATTCACCGAAAGAATAACCGCGGCAATCGACGGCGCCAGCCTGACGTTGTTGCTCAGCATCGGGCATCAGACCGGTCTGCTGGACACGATGGCCGGGCTGGCGCCGGCCACCAGTACGCAGATCGCCGAGGCCGCCGGGCTCAACGAACGTTACGTCCGAGAGTGGCTGGCCGGCATGACGACCGGACGCGTCGTCGACTACGACCCCGACGCCGCCACCTACTCGTTGCCCGCGCAGCGCGCCGCCGTGCTGACCCGCGCGGCCGGACCGGACAACCTGGCCCTGGTGACCCTGCTCGTCCCGGTGCTCGCCGAGGTCGAACAGAAGATCATCGGGTGCTTCCGCGCCGGCGGCGGGCTGCCGTACAGCGAGTTTCCCCGCTTCCACGCGTTGATGGCCGAGCAGAGCGGCGTGGTCTACGACACCGCGTTGGTCGACGTGGTGCTGCCGTTGGTGGACGGACTCGTGCAGCGGCTGCAGTCCGGCGCCGACGTGGCGGATTTCGGCTGCGGCAGCGGACACGCCATCAACGTGATGGCACAAGCGTTTCCGGCCAGCCGCTTCACCGGCATCGACTTTTCCGAGCAGGCCATCGCCACCGGCGTTCGGGAGGCCGCCGAGCGGGGGCTGTCCAACGCGGCCTTCGAAAGCCACAATCTCGCCGAGCTGGACAAGGCGGAGGCCTACGACGTCATCACGGTCTTCGACGCCATCCACGATCAGGCGCAGCCGGCGCAAGTCCTGCGCAACATCTACCGGGCGCTGCGGCCCGGGGGTGTGCTGCTGATGGCCGACATCAAGGCGTCGAGCCGGCTCGAGGAGAACATCGGCGTGCCGATGAGCACCTACCTCTACACCACGTCGCTGATGCACTGCATGACGGTGTCGCTGGCGCTGGACGGCGCCGGACTGGGTACCGCCTGGGGCACGCAACTGGCCGTCTCGATGCTGGGCGACGCCGGATTCGACGACGTGCGGGTGGCCGAGATCGAGTCGGACCCGATCAACAACTACTACATCGCCCGGAAGTGATGGCGGCCCTCGATGCCCTGAACGACTGGCCGGTCGGGGCCGCCGCCGCAGCGGTGGTGGGGCCGGGCGGCGTGCTGGCCAGCCACGGCGACACCGCGCGGGTGTTCGAGCTGGCCTCGGTGACCAAGCCGCTGGCGGCCCGGGCCGTGCAGGTCGCCGTCGAGGAGGGCGCGCTCGACCTCGACACGCCGGCCGGCCCGCCCGGCGCGACCGTCCGTCATCTGCTGGCCCACACCTCGGGCCTGTCGATGCACGACGACCGGGTGCTGGCCGCGCCCGGCGCCCGCCGGATCTACTCCAACCAGGGCTTCACCGTGCTGGGCCAGAGCGTGGAGCGGGAGACCGGCATCGAGTTCGCTCGCTACCTGACCGAGGCGGTGTGCGAACCGCTCGGCATGGCGGCCACGCGCTTGGAAGGCGGCGCGGTGGCCGCCGGTTTCGGGGCGCGGTCGACGGTGGCGGATCTGGCGGTGTTCGCGGGGGACCTGCTGCGGCCGGTGACGGTCTCAGAAGCCCTGCATACCGAGGCGACGACGGTGCAATTTCCCGGTCTGGACGGGGTGCTACCCGGTTACGGGGTGCAGCGGCCCAACGATTGGGGTCTGGGTTTTGAGCTCCGAGACGGCAAAACTCCGCACTGGACGGGCGCGCGCAACTCGGCGCGAACGTACGGCCATTTCGGCCAGGCGGGCGGCTTCATCTGGGCAGATCCCGAAAAAGAGCTGGCCCTGGTGGTCCTGACGGACCGCGATTTCGGGGAGTGGGCGCTGCGGCCGTGGCCGGCGATTTCCGACGCCGTGATAGCCGATTACAGCTAGTGGGAAATGCACACTAGCGCAACAGGGGTATCACAAGGCACAATAGACACGCACGACACAGAAAAAATGAAGATTTTGAGCTAGCTGCCCTGTTTGTCGGGTCCGCAGGTCGTTGGGGAAGACGTCCCTCGTGGAACCGAAGGAGCAGGAAATGCGAGCGTCGAATCAATTCGCCGACGTGACGACAGGCGTGGTGTACGTGCACGCTTCGCCCGCGGCGGTTTGCCCGCATGTCGAGTGGGCGTTGTCGTCGACCCTGGGTGCCAAGGCGAATCTGACCTGGACGCCCCAGCCGGCGATGCCCGGTCAGCTGCGCGCGGTCACCAACTGGGTCGGGCCCGTGGGCACCGGCGCCAAGCTGGCCAACGCGCTGCGGTCCTGGTCCGTGCTGCGCTTCGAGGTCACCGAGGATCCCAGCCCCGGCGTGGACGGCCACCGGTTCAGCCACACCCCACAGCTCGGCCTGTGGAGCGGGGCGATGAGCGCCAACGGCGACGTCATGGTCGGCGAGATGCGGCTGCGGTCGATGATGGCCCAGGGCGCCGACACCCTGGCCGCCGAACTCGACTCGGTGCTGGGCACCGCCTGGGATGAGGCGCTCGAGGCCTACCGCGACGGCGGCGACGTCGGCGAGGTGACCTGGCTCAGCCGGGGGGTCGGTTAGCCGATCGGCAGCGTGGTCGCGCCTCTCTGGAAGCAGCGGACGACTCTGGAAAGCGCTAGCACATCCGCTAGCGCTTTCGAGTGCGCGATCATGGTCCTCAGAGACCGGCCCTATCGTTTGGCCGGGCGCAGGATCTGCACCGCGCCCGGCACCACCGAGATCTCGGCCGGTAGCGCGCAGGCGAAGTCGCCGTCGGCGTAGACATTGATCCCGGGGCACTCGACCCGAATGGACGTGGCCCGAGCCGTGCTCACCTCGTCGAGCGTGACGTGAGTCCCCTTCATCACGGTGGGAAACAGGCGGACCAATTTGGTCCGCGACGCCTCGTGCACCATCGTGATGTCCAGCAGGCCGTCGGTGTAATCGGCGCCGGGGCAGATCTGCATCCCACCGCCGTAGCTGCGGGTATTGCCGAAGGCGGCCAGCGTGATATCGGCGTCGACCTCCTTGGTGCCGTCGAGCACCAAGCGAAATGGCAAGAGCCGCAATTGGGACAGCTCGGCGAGCATCGCGACGTAGTACCGCAACCGCCCGTGCGGCCAGCTCATCCGGTTGGCGCGATCGGTGACCAGCGAGTCGAAGCCGGTGGCCGCCACGGTGCCGAACCACTTCTCGCCGCCGCCGTCATCCCGAATCAGGCCCAGGTCAATGGATTCCGCGCACCCGTCGATGACGATGTCCGCGGCGGCCTCGGGGTCCTTGGTGGGGATGCCGAATTCACGGGCGTGATCGTTCCCGGTGCCGGCCGGAATCAGGCCCAACGGAATGTCGGTGCCCGCCAGCACCTGCAGGGCATTGGAAACGACGCCGTCGCCCCCGGTCACCATCACCGCGTCGGTGCCCTTCTCGATGGCCGCTCCGACCAGATGGCGCGCGTCTTGCGCATCGTCGCCGATGATTTCGACGACCTCCACACCCCGGCGGTGCAGCCGGGCGATCGCGAGCTGGGCGGCGCGTACCGCGGCGCCGTGCCCCGACACCGGGTTGGTCAGCGCGATCACCTTGCCGATTTCTCGGCGACGCAGCGGTGTCACGGAATTAGCTTGCCGGGATTGAGAATTCCGGCCGGATCCAATGTCGCCTTGACCGCGCGTAGCACCTGCACTCCCAGCTCGCCTATCTCGTCGCGCATCCACGGTCGATGGTCGACGCCGACCGCGTGGTGGTGGGTGATCGTCCCGCCGGTGGCCATGATGGCATCCGACGCGGCCTTTTTGGCGGCTTTCCATTGTTCGATCGGATTGCCCCGCTGGCCGGCGACGACGGTGAAGTACAACGAGGCGCCGGTGGGGTAGACGTGCGAGATGTGGCACATCACCAGAGCGGGCGTGCCGGTCGCGGCGAGCGCGTCGGTAAGTGCTTGGGTCACAGCGGTTTTCAGGGCGGAGATGTTCGACCAGTCGGTGGCGGTCTCTAGCGTTTCGCACAGCGCGCCGGCCGCGAGCAGTGAATCGCGCAGGTAGGGCGCGCCGAAGCGCCCGCGCTCCCAGGCCCGCGCCGGACCTTCGCCCAGCGAGGTTCCGCCCTGGGCCGCCAGCAGTGCGCTCGTTTCGGCGTGCCGGCTCTGGACGTGGTCGTCGGTGCCCTCGAACACGGTGATGGCCAGGCATCCGCCGGTGATCTGGGATTCGCCGATCGACTCGGTGGTGGCCAGGTTGACGCCGGTCTCGGCCTCGTCGGAGAGCCGAATGACCGTGGGGCCGGTGGCATTCTGGGTGACGGCGCGCAGCGCCGCGGCCCCGGTCTGGAAATCGGGAAACGACCACGCCTCGTAGCGGACGGTTTCCGGGGCGCGGTGCACCCGCAGCCGCACCTGGGTGATCACGCCCAGAGTGCCCTCAGAGCCGATCAACAGCTGACGCAGGTCGGGTCCGGCGGCCGATTCCGGTGCGCGACCCAGGTCCATGGTGCCCACCGGCGTGACCACGCGTAGGCCCCGCACCATGTCGTTGAACCGGCCGTAGCCCGCCGAGTCCTGCCCCGAGGAGCGGGTCGCGGCAAAGCCGCCGATGGTGGCGTACTCGAAGCTCTGCGGAAAATGACCGAGCGAAAAGCCTTGCGCACCAAGGAGTCGTTCGGCGTCCGGTCCGGTGACTCCCGCCCCGAAGACCGCCTGACCGGACACCTCGTCCAGCGTGATCAATCGATCGAAACGGCGCAGGTCCAGCGAGACGACGGCGGAGAACTCCGCGCGGACGGGATCGAGCCCACCGACCACGCTGGTTCCTCCGCCGAAGGGGACGACGGCGATGCGGTGTTCCGAGCAGTAGCGCAGGACGCGGGCCACGGCGTCGTCATCGCCGGGAAGCAGCACGGCGTCGGGCGCATCCTGCGGGCCGCGATCCGCGCGGTTGAGCAGGTCGATGGTGGACTTGCCGCCCGCGTGCAGCAACCGATCGGCATCGGCGGTGCGGCAATGCTCGGCGCCGACGATGGCAGCCAGCGCTTGCCGATCTGCCGCCGACAACGACGACGGCCGCAGTTCCACCTCCTCGGAGCGCAGTTCGGCCGTGCGGGACCCCTCGACCCCCACGGCCTGCTGCAGCAATGACCGGATCCCCTCCGAGAGCGGCTTGGCCGCGGCGGGATCGCCCCACGCGTTCCACTTCATCGGCGGGCGGAGCCCCTGGGGATGCGTCATGCGTTACAGTATTACACATGTTGTCAATCCGTAACGACGAGCTAGATACCGGAGAACGCATCCTCGCGGCCGCGGCCAGCTGCGTGGTGGATTTCGGCGTGGAGCGGGTGACCCTCGCCGAGATAGCCCGGCGAGCGGGGGTCAGCAGGCCGACCGTCTACCGGCGATGGCCGGACACGCAGTCGATCGTGGCGGCGCTACTGACCCAGCACGTCACCGAGGTGATGCGTGACGCGCCGTTGTTGGGAGACGACCGTGAATCGCTTGTGCGACAGATAGTTGCGGCGGCCGACTTGTTGCGTGCCGACCGATTGGTGATGTCGGTGCTGCACTCGGACCTCGCGTCGACGTACATCACCGAACGCCTGGGGACCAGCCAGCGCATGCTGATCGACGCCCTTGCCGCGCGGCTGCGGGTGGCCCAGCGCCACGGCAGCGTCCGGCTCGGGGACCCGGTCCAGATGGCGACCATGGTGCTGCTGATCGCGCAGTCGACCATCCAGTCGGCCCGGATCGTCGAGCCGATGCTCGACGGCGACGCGCTAACCACCGAGCTCGCCTACTCGCTGAACGGATACCTGTCGTGATACCTGATCCGACCGCCCTGAACGCCGCGCGCCGCGCCGCCGACCTGACCGCACTCGCCGACGGTGAGCCAGTGGACGTCGTGGTGATCGGCGGTGGCATCACCGGCGCCGGGATCGCGCTGGATGCCGCCGCGCGCGGGCTGCGGGTGGCGCTGGTGGAGAAACGCGATCTGGCCTTCGGTACCAGCCGCTGGAGCTCCAAGCTCGTCCACGGTGGACTGCGCTATCTGGCGACGGGCAACGTGGGCATCGCCCGGCGCAGCGCCATCGAGCGGGGAATCCTGATGACGCGCAACGCGCCTCACCTGGTTCATGCGATGCCGCAGTTGGTGCCGTTGCTGCCGTCGATGAGTCGGGGCAAGCGTGCCCTGGTGCGCGGTGGCTTCCTGGCCGGCGACGCGCTGCGGTTTCTGGCCGGCACCCCCGCCTCGACACTGCCACGCTCGCGGCGCATTTCGGCACAGCGCGTCGTGGAGATGGCGCCGACCGTGCGCCGTGACGGTTTGGACGGGGGCTTTTTGGCCTACGACGGTCAATTGATCGACGACGCTCGCCTGGTCACCGCCGTCGCCCGCACCGCGGCGCAGCACGGCGCGCGAATCTTGACCCATGTGTCGGCGTCGCGGGCCACCGGCACCTCCGTGCGGCTGACCGACATGCGCGGCGGTGAGTCGTTCGAGGTCTCGGCGGGCGCGGTCATCAACGCGGCCGGGGTGTGGGCGGGTGAGGTCGACGGCTCGTTGCGGCTGCGGCCCAGTCGCGGCACGCATCTGGTCTTCGACGCTGAGGCCTTCGGCAATCCGGCTGCGGCGCTGACCATTCCGATCCCCGGGGAGCTCAACCGCTTCGTGTTCGCGATGCCCGAACAACTGGGCCGGGTCTATCTGGGGCTGACCGACGAGGCGGCTCCCGGTCCCGTCCCGGATGTGCCCGAACCGTCGGTCGACGAGATCACGTTCCTGCTCGACACGGTCAACACCGCGTTGGGGACCGCGCTCACCGCCACCGACGTGATCGGCGCGTACGCCGGATTGCGGCCACTGATCGACACCGGCGAGGGTCGCACCGCCGACGTCTCGCGCGAACACGCCGTCGTCGAATCGGCGTCCGGGGTGATCAGCGTGATCGGCGGCAAGCTGACCGAATACCGTTACATGGCGCAGGACGTGCTGGATCGCGCCGTCCGGGTCCGGCGACTGCGCGCCGCGAAGTGCCGAACCCGCAACCTGCCACTGATCGGAGCGCCGGCCAATCCCGGCGTGATCGCGGCATCCGCCGCCGGGGTGCCGGATTCACTGGTGCAGCGCTTCGGCGCCGAGGCGCCCAAGGTGGTTGCCACCGCGGCCTGCGAGCGACCGACCGCGCCGGTTGCGGACGAAATCGACGTCAGCAGAGCTGAATTCGAATACGCGATAACGCACGAGGGCGCACTCGATGTCTCCGACATCCTGGATCGGCGCACGCGGATCGGGTTGGTGGCCCGCGACCGGGAGCGAGTGGTCGCCGTGGCCGAGGAGTTTCTGGCGCGCTTCGGCTAGGCCCGAGGCCTCGCTCTCGCCCGCCCAGTATTGATAGTTAGTATCTTATGATAGAGACTGTCAGTTTATGGGTGGTGGTGGAGGGAGGTCTGATGGTTACTCGAGTCCCGGTACTGATCGTGGGCGCCGGCGTCGGCGGACTGGCCACGTCGGCGCTGCTGGCGCAGCACGGCGTCCGCGCGCTGCTGGTCGAGAAACGACCGGAGTTCTTCCTGTATCCCAAGGCCCGCAACCTGAGTTTCCGAACCTCGGAGATCCTGCGCGGACTCGGTCTGCGGGACGAGGTGCGCGCGGTCGCCGAGCACGTCTCGGCGCTGGTGGTCAGGTCCACGCTCAACAGCGCCGTGCAAGAGCCGGCGCTCGACGTCGAGGCGATCTTCGCGGGCCTGGACACGCTCAGCCCCGAGCCGGCGGCGCAGTATTGCCCGCAGAGCCGGCTCGAGCCGATCCTGATCGAGGCGGCGCGGCGCGGCGGCAACGAGGTGCGCTACGGCACCCAGTTGTCCTCGTTCGAGCTGGACGACGCGGGGGTGACCGCGGTGGTGCGCGACGCGGAGTCGGGGGAGTCGCAGACCGTCCGCGCCGACTATCTCGTCGGCGCCGACGGCGTGCACAGCCCGATCCGTAAATCCCTGGGCATCAGCACATCCGGCTACGGCGCGCTGCCGATCTACGTGGTGTTCATCTACTTCCGAGCGCCGTGGCGCCGCTTCATCCCGGAGCTGCACGATGGCGATGGCGTGCAGGTCCGAAACGACGACGTGGACGGCATATTCCTGGTCGCCGAGGGCGACCTCGGCATGTTCATCACCACCTACTTTCCCGGCGAGGGTGAGACGGCCGAACAGTTCACCCCGCAGCGCTGCCGCCAGGTGCTCACCAAGGCGGTCGGGGAGCCGATCGACATCGACATCATCGAGGTCGCGGCGTGGCAGCCCTACGAGCAAGTGGCAGATCAATTCGATTGCGGGCGAGCCTTTCTCGTCGGCGATTCGGCGCACACCATGCCGCCGTTCAAGGCCGGGGGAGCCAACACCGCGATTCAGAGCGCACACAACCTGGCCTGGAAACTCGCCGCCGTCCTACACGGCACGGCCGCACCGGATCTATTGGCGACCTATCACGCCGAGCGTCATCCGGTGGGCCGCTTCGCCGCCCGCCAATCGCTCACCGGGCCGTCGGCGGCCCTGCTGCGGGCGGGTGGTGACGCCCCGCAACTGCCGGCCGGCGAAGAGTGCTCGATGTTCGACCTGCTCATCGGATACCGGTACCGCTCGCCCGCGATCGTGGCCAGCGACGCGGACGGCGGCGGCTTGGTGCACGAATTGCGCGCGCAACCGGGCACGCGGGTGCCGCACGTCTGGGTGCGCCCGGGGGTCTCGACACTCGATCTGTTGGGGCCCGAATTCACCGTGCTGTCCGCAGACGAGCGATGGTGTGCGGCAGCGGCTTCGGCCTCGCTGGCGACGCATCGCTTCTACAGCGACGAATGGGCGGAGACCACCGGCCTCGCACCGGATGGGGCACTGCTGATCCGCCCGGACGATTTCGTCGGGTGGCGCGCCGAGCAACTTCCCGCCGACCCCGAAGCGGAGCTGCGGCAAGCGCTTTCGAGAATTCGCGGGAGCAGCCGAATTACAGCGGGATGTTCTTGTGGCGGCCGCGGCGCGCGGGCGCCTGGGCCAGCGCCTCGGTGAGCTTGCTGCGGGTGTGGGAAGGGTCGATCTTCTCGTCGACCACGCCGATCTCGATGGCGCTGTCCACGCCGCCCGCGATCCGCTCGTGCTCGGCGGCCAGCTGATCGTGCAGCGCTTCGCGCTCGTCGTCGGCGGCGGCCGCCAGCTTCTTCTTGTGCAGGATGCCGACGGCGGCCTTGGCGCCCATCACCGCGACCTCGGCGTCCGGCCACGCGTACACCTTGGTGGCATTCAGCGACCGGGAGTTCATCGCAATGTAGGCCCCGCCGTACGTCTTTCGGGTGACCAGCGTGACACGCGGCACCGTGCACTCACCGAATGCGTGCAACAGCTTGGCGCCGCGGCGCACCACGCCGCCCCACTCCTGGTCGACGCCGGGCAGGTAACCGGGCACATCGACGATCACCACCAGCGGAATACCGAACGCATCGCACAGGCGCACGAAACGCGCTGCCTTCTCGGCGCTTTCGGAGTTCAGACAACCGCCCAGGCGCAACGGGTTGTTGGCCAGCACGCCGACCGTGCGGCCGGACAGCCGGCCCAGCCCGATCACCATCGACGGCGCCCAGTTGGCTTGGAACTCGTCGAACGGCGTCTCGTCGTCGAGGATCGCGGTCACGATCGGGCGCACATCGTAGGCCCGTCGCGCCGACTCGGGCAGCAGCGCGTGGATGTCGGTGTCGCCGGCCTCGGCCTTGTTGCGGTCGAAATGCCCCTGCTGGCAGAACAACCCGACCAACCGGCGACCACGCTCGTAGGCGTCGAGCTCGTCGTCGGCGACGATGTGGCACACCCCGGACTTCTTGTGGTGGGTCTCGGGACCACCCAGCGAGCACATGTCCACGTCCTCGCCGGTGACGCTGCGCACCACGTCGGGCCCGGTGACGAACACCCGGCTATCCGGTGCCATCACGATGACGTCGGTCAGGGCCGGCCCGTAGGCGGCGCCGCCGGCCGCGAAGCCGACGACCACCGAGATCTGCGGGATGTAGCCCGACGCCCGGATCATCGCCTCGAACACCAGGCCCACCGCGTGCAGTGCCTTCACGCCCTCGGCCAGCCGGGCACCACCGGAGTGCCAGATACCCACGATCGGGCTCTGCTCCTCGATGGCGGTGTCGTAGGCGTTGACGATGTGCGTGCAACCCTCGATGCCCATGGCACCGCCCATCACGGTGCCGTCGGTGCAGAACGCGATGGTGCGCACACCGTTCACGGTTCCCGCGGCGGCCAGCACGCCGGACCGGTCCCGCTCGTGCAACAGCTCGACGGTGTCGTCGTCGAAGAAATTGCTCAAGCGCAACAGCGGGTCGCGAGGGTCGAGCGACTCGCCAACCGTCTCGGGGGCCGTGATAGTCATCGCAGGTCTCCTGATATTCGGTGTTGCTCGGGTTCAGTACCGCCCGAAGACGATGGACACGTTGTGTCCGCCGAAGCCGAACGAGTTGTTGATGGCGTACTCGTAGTTGCCCGGGCGTGGTTTGCCGGCCACGACGTCCAGGTCGATCTCGGGGTCGAGGTTTTCCAGGTTGAGCGTGGGCGGGACGACCTGGTCGCGCAGGGCGAGCACGGTCAGGATGGATTCCACCGCGCCGACCGCGCCCACCGAGTGGCCCAGGGCGGCCTTGGGGGCGTAGACGGCGGCGTTGCCGCCGTGCGGGCCCAGGGCGTTGTTGATCGCCTTGCCCTCGGCGACGTCACCGACGGAGGTGCCGGTGGCGTGGGCGTTGACGTGATGGATGTCGGACGGGCTCAGGCCGGCGAGCTGGATGGCGCGGCTCATGGCGTGCCCGGCGCGTTCGCCGTTGGGGTCCGGGGCGACCATGTGGTAGCCGTCGGAGGTGATGCTGGCGCCCATGATGCGGGCCAAGATATTGGCGCCGCGGGCCTTGGCGTGTTCCTCGGTCTCGATGACCATCAGCGCGCCGGCCTCACCGAACACGAACCCGGTGCGGTCGCGGTCGAACGGTCGGCAGGCCCCCACCGGGTCGTCGTTCTTGGTCGACATCACGATGCGCATCTGGGCGAACGCCGCGATCGGCACCGCCTCGATCCTGGTCTCGACGCCGCCGCAGATGGCGATGTCGGCCTCGCCGAACACGATGTTGCGCCAGGCCTGCGCCACCCCCTCCGAGCCCGACGCGCACGCCGAAATCGGGGTGATCACACCGGCCTTCGCCTGACGCTCCAGGCCAACCGCGGCCGAGGCGCCGTTGGGCATGTACTTCTGCACGCCGAGCGGAGAGACGGCCTTCATGCCACGAGCGCGCATGTCGTCGTAGCTGAAGACCATCTCTTCCGACGAACCCAAACCGGTGCCGATCGACACCATCAGCCGATTGCTGTCGACCTCGGGGGAGCCGGCGTTCTCCCAGACCCGCCGGCCCAACACGGTCGACATCCGCTGCAGGTAGCCCGTGCGACGCAACTCCACGCGGGTCAACTGGCTGTCGAATTCCTCCAGCAGATGCCCGCCGATGCGCACCGGCAGGTCGAACTCCTCGACGAACGGATCCTCGAGTTTGCGGATACCACTTTGGCTGTCCAGCAACAGCTTCCAGGTGGTGTCGGCATCAGTAGCCAACGCGGTCGTCATGGCTACGCCAGTGACGACCACGGTCGGGAGCGATTTCCCGGTAACCAGCTCTGTCATGGGTCTTGCGAACGTTCCTTCCATGTTGTCCGGCTCCTCCTCGGGCCCGTGGGGACCCGAGTCGTCGCCGGACGCCGTACTCAGTACCGCCCGAAGGCGAGTGCCACGTTGTGGCCACCGAACCCGAATGAGTTGTTGATCGCGTAACGGAAATCGCCGTAGCGAGGTTCGCCCGCGACAACATCCAAATCGATCTCGGGATCGGGTGTTTCGTAGTTGAGTGTTGGCGGTATCACGCCGTCCCGAAGGCTCAATACCGTGAGAACAGATTCCAAAGCCCCGACCGCACCGATGGAGTGGCCCAGAGCCGACTTCGGTGCGTACACCGCCGCCTCCTGGCAACCGGCGACCCGGATTGCGTTGGCCTCGGCAGTGTCACCGATCGGCGTCGCGGTGCCGTGCGCGTTGACGTGGTCGATGTCCTTGGGGGACAACCCCGCCAACTCGAGCGACCTCGTCATCGCCCGGCCCGCACGCACGCCGTCCGCCGCCGGCGCCACCATGTGGAAAGCGTCCGAGGTGATGCCGGCACCCATCAACCGGGCCAGCGGCTTGGCGCCGCGGGCCTTGGCGTGCTCTTCGGTCTCGATGATCATCAGGGCCCCGGCCTCGCCGAACACGAAGCCGTCGCGGTCCTTGTCGAACGGCCGAGACGCACGCTCGGGCTCGTCGTTGCGAGTGGACATGGCCCGCATCATCGAGAACGCCGCGATCGGCAGCGCCTCGATGGGACCCTCGACCCCGCCGCAGACGGCGAAATCGGCGTCGCCCATTGCGATCTGGCGCCACGCGTGCGCGATCGCCTCCGAGCCGGACGAGCACGCCGACACCGGGGTGATGACCCCGGCGCGGGCGCCCAGCTGCAGACCCACCACCGCCGCGGCGCCGTTGGGCATGATCATCTGAACGGCGAGCGGCGACACCTTGCGGGGCCCGCCCTCGTTCATCAGGTCGTAGCTCTCCACGATCCTCTCGGCGCCACCGAGACCGGTGCCGACCACGACCGAGAACCGGTCGGGGTCGACCTCCGGGCTGCCGGCGGACTCCCAGAGCTGAGTGCTGAGCAACTTCGCCAGCCGCTGGACGTACGACATGCGCCGCAAGTCGAGCCTGCTCATGTGCTCGTCGATGGGCTCCTTGAGGTGGCCACCGATCTGGACGGGCAGGTCCCACTTGGTGATGAACTCGTCTTCGAGAACGTGGATGCCGCTTTCGCCGGCCAACAAACCCTTCCACGTGCTCTCGATGTCCGGCGCGATCGAGGTCGTCGCCGCGACGGCGGTTACCACAACGTTGGGGTAACCGCCATTAGCAGTGGAAGGCTTGCTCACTTGCTGTCCGCTTCCAGCCTCGACTTGACGTTGGCGACCGCCTCGGGGTTCTCGGTCTCCAGCTTGGCGCGCAGCGCCTCGGCAGCCTCGGGGTTCTCTTCCTCGAGCTTCTGGATGTAGGAGACGACGTCACCAACGGTGCGCAGACCGGCGAGGTCCTCGTCGGGGATCTTGACGCCGTACTTGTCCTCGGTCTGCACGGCGATCTCAACCATCGACAGCGAGTCGATGTCCAGGTCGTCGACGAACGACTTCTCCGGGGTGACCTCGGAGGGCTCGATACCGGTCACCTCTTCGATGATCTCGGCGATACCGGCGATGATTTCTTCCTGGCTGACGGCCACAGCTTTCTTCCCTTCGTAATGTGTTGCGTGTTAGTCGAATTGACGTGATATGCGGTTGTACTGGTTATGCAACTGGTCGAGCTGGCTTTAGAGCTCGGCCAAAGCGTCCAGGTCTGCGGGCGACTTGACGGCGCGAGCCGTAACCCCCCGAAGTTCTCGTTTGGCGATACCGGTGAGAGTCCCCGCGGGCGGGAACTCCACGGCCGCAGTGACTTCCAGGTCACGCAGCGTCGCGGTGCACAGGTCCCAGCGCACCGGCTGGGTGAGCTGAGCGACCAGCGCCTCCATCGCCGCGGCCGCCGAGGCGACCGGCTTGCCGTCGCGGTTCGACAGCAGCGTGGCGGTGGGCTCGGACGTCTGGACGGCGGCCGCCGCGGCGGCATAACCGTCGAGCGCCGACGCCATGTACTTGGTGTGGAACGCGCCGGCCACGCCAAGCGCGCGCACCCGGGCCTTCTCCGGCGGGTCTTCGGCCAGCTTCTCCAGCGCGGTCAGCGCGCCGGCGGCGACGATCTGCCCGGCGGCGTTGCGGTTCGCGGGGAACAGGTCGAGCTGCTCGAGGCGGGCCAGCACCTCGGCCTCGTCGCCACCGAGCACCGCGGACATGCCGGTCGGCTCGACGGCGCACGCCTTGGCCATCTCGGCGCCGCGGGTGGCGGCCAGCGCGACGGCGTCGTCGGCGGCGATCACGCCGGCGATCGCGTAGGCGGCGATCTCACCGACGGAGTGGCCGGCCACGACCAGTTCGGCGTCCGACAGCAGTCCGCGCTTGGTCAGCTCCTGGTGGGCCAGCAGCGTGGCTGCCACGACCAGCGGCTGGGTGACCGCGGTGTCGGTGATCTCTTCGGTCGATGCGGTGGTGCCCAGGCGCACGAGGTCGAGGCCACTGGCCTTGGACCACAGCGCCAACTGGTCAGCGGCACCGGCGAGCTCCAGCCATGGCGAGAGCATCCCCTCGGTCTGCGAACCCTGTCCGGGCGCAAGCAATGCAATCACGTGTTTAAGAGAACACTGTGGAAACGGTTTTGGCGGGTGTAACAGATTATGAACCTCGTCTTAGGTTTTTGTGTACTCCCTACAAAACGGCTCCGTAAGCTACGGGTTTGATATCGTGCCGCGATCTGTTGCCTGGGTCACTATCCGCCGAATTGCCCGCCGACGGCCCCTTTGACCGGCAGCGGAACAGCGGGCATGGCGTTGTTGGCGGCGCTTGGCGGGTTGGTCGGGTAGTTGAGTTGGCCGACCGTCGCCGCCACGCGCAGCACATATGCATCACGGGGCTGCATGGGATCGCGGCCGGTGAAGTCGGTGATCCGCCGGAGTCGGTAGCGCACGGTGTTTGGATGAACGAACAACTTTCTGGCACAAGCCTCAATGGCGCCGCCACAATCTAAGTAAGCGTCGAGGGTCTCGATCAGCGTCGGACCCGCGTCGGCCAACGGGCCCATCACGTCGGTGTGCAGCGCCACGATCGCCGACGCATCGCCCATCAGGGCGCGTTCGGGCAGTAGTTCGCGCGCCGGCACGGGACGAGGCGCTCCGCGCCAGCCGCCCACGGCGTTCATGCCGGATATCGCCTCACTGGCGCTGTGATAGGCCGCCGTCAGCATCGGTGCGGTGGGCCCGACGACCACGGGGCCGTCGGCGAACGCCGCCAGCAGATCGCCCAGGAATTTGTCGGTGGGCGACAATTGGCCGGACACGATCGCGACCAGCCAGGTGCCGTGCACGTCGGTGAGGGCCGCGCGCCCGTGCTGCGCGGCGATGTCGCGGACGTGCTGGCTCGCGCGTTCGCTGTCGTCGGGACCGGTGGACCCGTCGCGCCCGGGAGCCGGGGTGCCGACGACGACCGTCGCCGGGGCGGTGGTGTCCCAGTTCAGTGCCGCGGCGCGGGACAGCAGCTCGGGGCCCGTGTCCCCGCGGACCACCGCGTCGACGACGCTGGCCTCCATCCGGCTGTCCCAGGTGCCGCGCGCCTCGGCCGCGTTCGCGTAGGCGGTGGCGGCGGTGAACGCCAGGTCGCGGCTGTACTTCAGGATGCCCACCGTCAGCGCGGTCAGCTGCTCTTCGGAGCGGGCCAGCAGCGGGACGACTTCCTCGAAGAAGTCCATGGTCACGCGCGCCATGTCGACGCTGTGGCGCAACGCGATGCGGCGGGCGAGGTCCTGGGGCACCAGTTCGAAGGCCTGTGCGGTGTGGCTGACGTTGCTGTGCGGGTCTTGCATCCACTCGGCGAAGTTGTTGATGGCCGTCTGCACCACCAGTGCCATGCTGGCCCGCTGCGACGCCTCCAGGTCGGCGAAGAACGGCAACCGATCACCCATGACCGAGACCGCCTCGGTGGCCAGGCGGCCGGAGTACTGCTTCAGCCGCCGCAGCACGGACTCCGGCACGGTGTCCAGCAGCTCCAGCGGCGATCGGGGTTGCTTGGCGAACGGACCGGCGAAGGGGTTGTCATTCACCCCTAAAACCTACGCGCTTTTTCTGGAAGTTTCCGCCAAAGGCGGCGCGTGGCGTTCTTAAAAGACGATGTCCCGGGCGGATCCCGGGCGCCCGCCGCGCCCTGTTCCGGCGCCGAACGTGAAACTAGCTTCACGCTCGGCGCCGAGCGTGAAACTAACTTCACGCCCGCCGGGCGGAGTCGGTCCCGCGCCGGGCCGGGACGCGGCCCGGGTCAGGCCACCCCGGGGTCAGGCCACCCCGGGGTCGGACGTCTGCTCCGGGGCGGCCTGCACGTCGTCGATCTTGTACTGGCGGGCGGCGGCGACCGGCACCGAGGGGTCGATCTCCCCGTCGCGCGCCAGCGCCTCGAGCACCGCGACTACCTGGGACTCGGCGTCGGTGTTGAAGTACCGCCGCGCTGCCGGCCGGGTGTCGGAGAAGCCGAACCCGTCGGTGCCCAGGGTGACGAAGGTGCCCGGCACCCAGGGCCGGATCTGCTCGGGGACGGCGCGCATCCAGTCCGAGACGGCGACCACGGGGCCGACGGCGTTCGACAGGGCCTGGGTGACGTAAGGGACACCGGCCGGCCGGTCCGGGTGGCGCAGCCTCGCCCTGTCGACGGCCACGCCGTCGCGGTTCAACTCGCCCCAGCTGGTCACCGACCACACGTCGGCGGCGACGTCCCACTCCGCGGCCAGCATCTCGGCCGCCTGCAGCGCCGACGGCATCGCGACCCCCGAGGCCAGGATCTGCGCCTTGTTGGCCCGCTGTTCGGTGGCCACGTGGTAGCGGTAAAGGCCACGCAGCACGCCCTCGGGGTCGAAGTTCTGCGGCTCGGGCGGCTGCACGTACGGCTCGTTGTAGATGGTGATGTAGAAGAACACGTCCTCGGGGTTCTCCCCGAACATCCGGGCCAGCCCGCTTTCCACGATGTAGGCGATCTCGTAGGCGAACGCCGGGTCGTAGGCGACCACCGCCGGGTTGGTGCTGGCCAACAGCAACGAGTGGCCGTCGGCGTGTTGCAGCCCCTCGCCGGTCAGCGTCGTGCGCCCCGCGGTGGCGCCGAGCAGGAAGCCCCGCGTCATCTGGTCCGCGGCGGCCCACAAGCCGTCACCGGTGCGCTGGAAGCCGAACATCGAATAGAAGATGTAGATCGGGATCATCGGCTCGTTGTGCGTGGCGTACGACGTGCCCGCCGCGATGAACGACCCCACCGACCCGGCCTCGTTGATGCCCTCGTGCAGGATGTGCCCGGCTTCGCTTTCCTTGTAGGCCAGCATCAGCTCGGCGTCGACGGCGGTGTACAGCTGGCCGTTGCGGTTGTAGATCTTCAGCGACGGGAACCACGAGTCCATGCCGAAGGTGCGCGCCTCGTCGGGAATGATCGGCACGATGCGCGGACCAACTTCTTTGTCCCGCAACACTTCCTTGAAGGTCCGGACTGTCGCCATGGTGGTGGCGACCTCCTGGGTTCCCGATCCCTTCTTCAGCGCGGCGTAGGTCTCGCGGCCGGGCAGCCGCAACGCCTTGGCCTTCGTCCGCCGCTCGGGCAAGAAGCCGCCGAGGGTGCGCCGGCGGTCGACCATGTAGCGGATCTCCTCGGCGTCCGAGCCGGGGTGGTAGTAGGGCGGCAGGTAGGGATCCTCCTCCAGCTGCGCGTCGCTGATCGGGATCCGGATCGCGTCACGGAAGTCCTTAAGGTCTTGCAGCGCAAGCTTTTTCATCTGGTGCGTGGCGTTGCGGCCCTGGAAATGCGCACCCAGCGAATAGCCCTTGATCGTCTTGGCCAGGATCACCGTGGGCTGGCCCTTGTGGTCGACGGCCGCGCGGTAGGCGGCATAGACCTTGCGATAGTCGTGGCCACCGCGCTTGAGGTTCCAGATTTCGGAATCGGTCATATTCTCCACGAGCGCTTTGGTGCGCGGATCCCGGCCGAAGAAGTGGTCGCGCACGTAGGCGCCGTCGTTGGCCTTGTACGTCTGGTAGTCCCCGTCCGGGGTGGTGTTCATCAGGTTCACCAGCGCGCCGTCGCGGTCGGCGTGCAGCAGGGCGTCCCATTCGCGGCCCCAGACCACCTTGATGACGTTCCAGCCGGCGCCACGGAAGAACGACTCCAGCTCCTGGATGATCTTGCCGTTGCCACGCACCGGACCGTCGAGGCGCTGCAGGTTGCAGTTGACCACGAACGTCAGGTTGTCCAGGCCCTCCAGCGCCGCGACGTGCGCGAGGCCGCGGCTTTCGGGCTCGTCCATCTCGCCGTCGCCCAAAAAGCACCACACGTGCTGGTCGGAGGTGTCCTTGATGCCGCGGTCGTGCAGGTAGTGGTTGAAGCGCGCCTGGTAGATGGCGTTGAGCGGGCCCAGACCCATCGACACCGTGGGGAATTCCCAGAAGTCGGGCATCAGCCGCGGGTGCGGGTAGGAGGGCAGGCCGCCGCCGGCGTGGCTGTGCTCCTGGCGGAAGCCGTCCATCCGGTCGGCGGTCAGCCGGCCCTCCAGGAATGCGCGGGCGTAGATGCCCGGGGAGGCGTGGCCCTGGATGAACACCTGGTCGCCGCCGCCGGGGTGCGACTTGCCGCGGAAGAAGTGGTTGAAGCCGACCTCGTAGAGCGCCGCGGACGACGCGTAGGTCGAAATGTGGCCGCCCACACCGACTCCCGGGCGCTGGGCGCGGTGCACCATGATGGCGGCGTTCCACCGGATCCACGCGCGGTAGCGGCGTTCGACGTCCTCGTCGCCGGGGAACCACGGCTCCAGCTCGGTCGGGATGGTGTTGACGTAGTCGGTGGAGGTCAGCGACGGGATCGCGACGCGCTGTTCGCCCGCGCGTTCCAGCAATCGCAGCATGAGATAGCGCGCCCGCGACGGGCCGGAGCGCTCCAGCAGTTGATCGAAGGACTCCAGCCACTCCGACGTCTCGTCGGGATCGATGTCGGGAAGGTAGGAGGCCACCCCCTCGCGGATCACCCGGACGCGGTCGGGTTCGGTTGCGCCGTTGGGGTTTGTGGCCAGATCGTGGCGCACGAACTCAGTTGTCAACGCACTACTCCTGTTGTTGGCGGAATGTGTGCCGTAACGGGTGGGTCGCACCCTGCCCACCATCGTGCCGCACCGCCGTTGGGCGCGGATAGCCGACGTCGGGTAGCGGGCCGAGCGTCGGCCGGCGAACATCAACTCGGCGGGTCTGGGGCAAGCACAGGGGCCACCCGGTAACGTCAGGCTTGTGCTCATCCGGTGGCGTGCCGTCCCTCAGACGCAGGTGGGGGACTTCTCCCGGCGCTGGGCGTTGGCCCTCGGTTGTCTCGCCGTGGCGCTGATGGGCATCGTGGGGTGCACCTCCGTCACCAACGGCACGGCAACGCCCGACACCAAGGTGGCTCCGGCCTACCGGCAGTCGGTGTCGGCGTCGGTGTCCGCGTCGTCGGCGACGTCGAGCATCCGGGAATCGCAGCGGCAGCAATCGCTGACCACCAAGGCGGTGCGCACCGCCTGCGCCACGCTGATCACCACCAGCAAGAACGCGATCGACAAGACCAACGAGTTCGTCAAGGCGTTCAACGCCGGTCGCGGCACCGGGCCGACTGAGGGCCCGGCCATCGACGCCCTCAACGACAGCGCCACCACGGTGGGCAACAGCTTCAGCGACGCGATGTCACAGCAGATCAAGGACGCGTTCAACGCCTACATCGACGCCGCCCGGGCCGTGGCCAACGCCATTGGCACGCACGCGGGGACGTCGGAATTCAACAAACGGGTCGATCAACTCAACGACACGAAAAAGAACGCGGTAAAACTCTGCCTGGCAACCTGATGATGCGGAAGTATGGACCGAGTTCTTGCTGTGCGACGATAATCCCGAATCGCACAGCGCTCGGACGTTGAAGGAGGCTCCACGGTGGTCGCGGCGGATCACGCCCCGAGTTACGCTCGCAAACTGGGCATCCAACCCGACCAGGTTGTGCAGGAGTGGGGCTGGGACGAAGACACCGATGACGAGATCCGCGCCGCGGTCGAGGAAGCCTGCGGCAGTGACTTACTCGACGAGGACACCGACGAGGTAGTCGACGTCGTGCTGCTGTGGTGGCGAGACGGTGACGGCGACCTGGTGGACACCCTGATGGACGCGATCACTGCGCTGGCCGAAGACGGGGTGATCTGGGTGTTGACGCCCAAGACCGGCAAGCCCGGCCACGTTCTGCCGGCCGAAATCGCCGAGGCCGCACCGACCGCCGGTTTGATGCCGACCTCGTCGGTGAACCTGGGCGACTGGAGCGCCAGCCAGTTGGTACAGCCCAAATCCCGGGCCGGGAAGCGTTGATGCTGTCGGTCGGCACCCCCGCCCCGGATTTCACTTTGCGCGACCAGAACCAACAGCGAGTCACGCTGAGCTCCTACCGGAACGCCAAGAACGTGCTGCTGGTCTTCTTCCCCCTGGCGTTCACCGGGATCTGCCAGGGCGAGCTGGACCTGTTGCGGGACCACCTGCCCGATTTCGAGAACGACGACAGCGCGACGCTGGCCATCTCGGTGGGTCCGCCGCCCACACACCGGGTCTGGTCGCTGGACAGCGGCTTCACGTTCCCGGTGCTGTCAGACTTTTGGCCACACGGCGCGGTCAGCCAGGCCTACGGCGTGTTCAACGAGGACGCCGGCTACCCCAACCGCGGAACGTTCGTGGTGGACCGGTCCGGCATCATCCGCTTCGCCGAGATGAAACAGCCAGGCGAGTCGCGCGACCAGCGGCTCTGGACCGACGCGCTGGCGGCCTTGCGGGCCTGAGCGGGTCTGATTTTGGGGACTTGGCCGTCGGGCGGGTAGCCTGCCCGCAGCGACGGGCGCGTAGCTCAGTGGTAGAGCTCTGGTTTTACACACCAGCGGTCGGCGGTTCGATACCGTCCGCGCCCACCAGGATTGGCCGGCGCGACGGCTTCGTCAGGCCCGTGCGCCGCGGACCTTGGTGACGAACGCGGCCCCGAACGCCTTGGCCGAGTACGGGTCTTGGCCGGTGATCAGTTCGCGATCCTCGACGACCTTGCTGCCCATCGGCAGGGTCGTCTGTTCGACGTTGGCCCCGCGAGACCTCAACAGTTCGGTCGGGTCATCCTTCAGGCGTCCCCTGAAGCGGCGCGCCAACGGGACCGTGGACAGCATCGTGTCGACGCCGGTCTTGAAGCAGGTCATCCGGTACCCCTCATACGTCCACTGGCCCTCGAGGGTGGGAGCCGCGGCGAGCGCGGCGGGAGCGTGACAGATCAGGCCGGTCGGTCGTCGGGCGTCGTGGAAGTGACGGACCAGCGCGCCGAAGTCATCGTTGAGCGCGTCGTCGGCAAAAGCGTCGCGGTGCAGCAGGTCGACCAGGGGCGCGTGACCGCCCGGCACGAACACGGCGTCAAACCCGTCCAGGCGCTGGGCGTCATGGCCGATCTCTTCGAGTTTGGCCGGCGCGGCCAGACCGAGCTCGAGAAGCTCCCGATAGCTGCTCAACGCGGCGTCACGCCTTCTGCGCGAGCCGGCGAAGTACATCAGGCTGCATGAGGTGCCGTCGATGACGGGAGCCCGCGCGCCCGGGGTGGCGAAGGCAAGCTCGAACCCGGCCTGGCGCATCGCGTCGGTCGGTTCGATCAGCTCACCGAGGTAAGTGCCGGTCAGCTCGCTGCGGCCGTTCCGTAGCGGAATCCGGTCGGCCGCGGAGACCACCACCAGAACGCGCGGCGCCGTCGTTGTCATCGGGGAATCCCCTCACTGTTGCCATCGGTGTTCTCGCGCCTTGGCAGCGATACCCGCCAGCGGGGTGCGGCAATCGGCGCCGGGCGGCGGGGAAGACCCCGCGCGCCGCCGGTGCCCGCCCCGGCGGCACTATGAACGCGTGAAGCCGTTCCGCATCGACGTTTCCGACGAGGTTCTCGACGACCTGCGAGCGCGGCTGGCCCGCACGCGGTGGCCCGAGGCCGAATGCGTGGCCGACTGGAGCCAGGGCGTGCCGCTGGCCTACACCCGCGAGCTGGCCGACTACTGGGCGACCGACTACGACTGGCGCTCGCGGGAGGCCGCGCTCAACCGCTTCGATCAGTTCACCACCGAAATCGACGGCCTGGATATCCATTTCGTCCACCAGCGCTCGCCGCACGCCGATGCCTTCCCGCTGGTGATCACGCACGGCTGGCCGGGCTCAATTGTGGAGTTCTACAAGGTGATCGAGCCGTTGACCAACCCCGCGTCCGGCCGGGCCGAGGACGCCTTCCATGTCGTGTGTCCGTCGTTGCCCGGCTACGGCTTCTCCGGAAAACCCACGGCCACCGGCTGGGGCGTGGAAAAGATCGCGGACGCCTGGGAAACGCTGATGCTGCGGTTGGGCTACGAGCGCTACGGCGCCCAGGGCGGCGACTGGGGTGCCGCGGTCACCACCCAGATCGGCCGCAACGTCGGCCACTGCGTGGCCATCCACCTGAACATGCCGATCGGTAGGCCCACCAAGGAGTCGCTGGCGAATCCCACCGAGGAGGAACAACGCGCGCTCGCCGCGCTGGCCACCCACCGCAAGTGGGGCACCGGTTATTCCAAGCAGCAGTCCACCCGTCCCCAGACCCTGGGCTACGGCCTGGCCGATTCACCCGTGGGGCAGCTGGCTTGGATCGTCGAAAAGTTCTGGGACTGGGCGGATTGCGACGGGCACCCCGAGAACGCGCTCAGCCGCGACGAACTGCTCGACAACGTGATGGTCTACTGGGTGACCAATACCGCCGCGTCCTCGGCCCGCCTGTACTGGGAGAGCTTCGCGGGCTTCGGCGGCGGGGACCGCGTCGAATTGCCCACGGGCGTCGCGGCTTTCCCCGAGGAACTGCTCAAGGCGCCGCGCGCCTGGTGCGAACCGGTCTACAACATCACCCACTGGACGGACATGCCACACGGCGGGCATTTCGCGGCGTTCGAACAACCGGAGCTGTTCGTCGAGGACGTGCGCGCGTTCTTCGCCACGGTGCGCTGAGCCGATCAGCCGGGCGGCGCGAAGAACTCGAGCGCGATGCCGTCGGGGTCGCGAAAACTCAACCCCGAGCCGTAGGGCGCATCCACGATGCCGCCGTGCTCGATGCCCAGTTCGCCCAGCCGGTCCACCCAGCCCTGTAATTCTGCGCGGCTCGCGCACCCGAAGCCGACGTGGTCGAGCCCGACGCGGTGCTCGCTGAACGTTTCGTCGGGCGCCGGGCGGTCGTGCTGGTGAATGCCGAACACGGTGCCGCCGTCGAGCATCCACACCTGGTGGTGAAATCCGGCGTCAGTGTGCTCGTCGAGGATCGGGTCGGTGCCGAGCAGGCTGCGATACCACGGGCCGCTGATCGCGATGTCGCGCACCGTGACCGCGACGTGGTTGAGCGCTGGAAAGGTCATGGGCCGACGCTAGTCCGCTTTGCGGCGTTTGCCGACCATCGGCCGCTTCATCGTGGACTTGGCTCGACGGCCTCATGGGTTCCGGTATGAGACGCTGCCGGGGTGGTTGCGACGAGGACCCGGATCGCGGGCGTGGCGATCGGCTACCTCGCCGACCGCGCGCTCGGCGACCCGCGGTGGGGCCATCCGGTCGCGCTGTTCGGTCGAGCCGCCGCCGCGCTGGAGAGCGTGAGCTACCGCGACAGCCGGTTCGCCGGCGCGGTCCATGTCGGCGCGCTGGTCGCGGCGGTGGGCCCGCTCGGGCTGGTGGTGCAACGCGCCGCCGATCGGCGCGGCCGGGCGTGGTCGATCGCGGCGATCGCGGCCGCCACCTGGGTGTCGCTGGGGGGAACCTCGTTGGCGCGCACCGGCCTGCGGATGTCGGAACTGCTGGAACGCGGTGACGTCGACGCCGCGCGCGGGCTGCTGCCGTCGCTGTGTGGGCGCGATCCGGCGTCGTTGGACACCGCCGGCCTGACCCGCGCGTCGCTGGAATCGATCGCCGAGAACACCTCCGATGCCCAGGTGGCGCCGCTGCTGTGCGCGGCGGCCGGTGGCGTGCCCGCGGTGCTGGCGTATCGCGGGATCAACACCCTGGACTCGATGATCGGATATCGTTCGCCGCGCTACCTCCGATTCGGTTGGGCCGCAGCGAGATTGGATGATGTAGCCAATTACGTTGCCGCGCGGGTGACCGCGTCGCTGGCGGTGCTGCTGGCGCCGCTGGCCGGTGGATCACCGTCCGGCGCGGCGCGGGCCTGGCGCCGCGATGCCGCCCGTCACCCCAGCCCCAACGCCGGTGTCGTCGAGGCGGCCTTCGCCGGGGCGCTGGGCGTGCGCCTGGGCGGTCCTACGCAATACCGCCATGAGCTGCAGATCCGGCCCACGCTCGGCGACGGCCGGCCGCCGGCGGTGACCGACCTGCGGCGCGCGGTGCTGCTGTCGTCGCTGGTGCAGGCGGGCGCCGCGGTGCTGGCCGGGCTGGCGCTTTACCTGACGGGTTACCGCCGCCGCCCGTAGCGGTCGGCGAGTTTGGCTTCGACCGTCTGCGGTGCGTCCGGGGTGGGCGCCGTCTCGCCGGCCGTGGCCGGACGCTGTTGCTTCTCCTGGCGGCGGGCCCGGATCTCGGAGTAGGCGAAGTAGCCCAACCCGATCGGGGCGAGGATGCCGAACGCGATCCACTGGATGCCGTAGGACAAAAACGGGCCGGCGTCCAGCGCGGGCACGCCGACCACGCCGAGCCCGCCGGGCTGGCCGTCGACCAGCTGCAGGTAGGACCCGGCCAGCGGGACCTTGGTGAGCACCGCGACTTGTTCGGTGTCGATCGAATACACCTGCTGCACACCGTCTCCCACGAACGGATCCTTGTTCACCGCGGCGGCCTCGGAGTTGCGCAACCGCGCCGTGATGGTCACCGGCTGGGCGGGTGGGCGCGGGATCGGCGGGACGTGCGAGCCTTCCAATGGGCGCACATAGCCGCGGTCGACCAGCACGGTGGGCCCGCCGTCGACGACGAACGGCGCCAGCACCTCGAACGCCGGCTTCGAGTCGATCACCCGCAGGCGGGCCAGCACCTGCACGTCGGGCAGGTAGCGCCCGGTCGCGGTGACCTGGCGCCACTGCGCACCGGGAGCCGCCGAATTCTGCTGCGGCAGCAGGGTTTTCAGCGGAACTGGTGGGGTGTTCAGCGAGGATTCGATCTGGTGGTTCTCCTGCGAGGTCCTGCTGTGCTTGCCCAGCTGCCACGGGGCGAGCACGGTGAAGCACAGGTAGGCGAAGGCGACGACCACCACCGCCAGCGCTATCCAGCCGGGGCGCAGCAGAAAAGCCAGCCGGCGCATCAAGGCGATCCGTTCTGCGCGAGCCGTTCGTCGACCCAGTCATGCAGGCCCGGCAGCGCGGCCTCGATGACGGTGTAGGTGCGTTCGAAGTCTTTCGCGTCGCCGTAGTAGGGATCGTCGACGTCGGGGGTGTGGGCACCGGTGCGCGGATCGAAGGACCGCAGCATCCGGACGCGGTCGTCGTCGGCGCCCAGGTGCCGCAGCATCCGGGCGTGGTTGCGGTCCAGGGCCACCACCAGGTCCGCGCCCAGGTGCTCGGCGTCGACCTGCGCGGCGCGGTGCTCGCAGGCGTAGCCGTGGGCGCGCAGCACGTCGACGGCGCGCTCGTCGGCGCACTCGCCGACATGCCAGTTGCCGGTGCCGGCGCTGCTGACCCGCACCGCGTCGGCCAGCCCGCGCCGGCGCAGTTGGTCGGCGAACATCTTCTCGGCCATCACCGAACGGCAGATGTTGCCGGTGCACACGAACGTCACGTGCAGCCGCTCACGCTCAGACACCCAGCGCCCTCCGTAGTTCGTCGATGGTCGAGGCGTGCGTCACGCCGGACTCGGCCGCGCTTCCGGCGGCGCGGTCGGGAAAGTCGGCCTTGCCGTAGCCCCAGCCGACGACCACGGTGTCGATGCCGTGTGCGGCCGCGCCGTGCACGTCGTGGCTGCGGTCACCGACCATCAGGACCCGCTCGGGCAGCGGCTCGAGCTGCGACAGGGCGTGCGCGAGCACCTCGACTTTGGCCTTGCGCGCGCCGTCGGGACTCGCGCCGGCGATGACCTCGAAATGCTGGTCGAGCCCGAAATGGGCGAGGATGCGCCGCGCCGTCGTCTCCAGCTTGGAGGTGGCCACCGCCAGCCGGACGCCGGCGGCGCGCAGATCCACCAGCAGCGCCTCGATCCCGTCGAACAGCGCGTTCATCGCCCAGCCGCGGGCGCCGTACTCGGCGCGAAAGGCCGCGATCGCCTTCTCGGCGTCGTCGCCGAGGTCCATGGCCCGGAAGGTGTCGTCCATCGGCGGGCCGACGATCTGCGCGACGAGGTCGCCGGGCGGCACGGGAGCGCCGATGTGGTCGAGCGCATGCAGGAAGCTGGCGACGATCCCCTCCGCGGAGTCGGTCAGGGTGCCGTCGAGATCGAAGATCACCAGCTGCGCCGCCGCGGGGGCGGTGGCGTTCGGGGCCTGCCGATCGGCTGACGTTGTGCCTGTCACCTCACCATTGTCCTCGATGGGTGCGGCCGGGTGTGACGGTGTTGCTCCGGGCGGCCCGCGGGGCGCACTAGTGTTTCACGGATGGCGAGTCTGAACCTGAGCCCGCCTGCGGCGCGCTACCACGGCGATCAGGCCGTCGCGCCGGGGATGCTCGATTTCGCCGTCAACGTCCGGCACGGCCAACCGCCGCAGTGGCTGCTGCGCCGGCTGGCCGAGCGGCTGCCCGATCTGGCGCGCTACCCCAGCCTCGAGGACGCCCAGCGGGCGCAGGACGCGGCCGCGCGGCGACACGGCCGGGTCCGCGACGAGGTGCTGCCGCTGGCCGGGGTGGCCGAGGCGTTCGCCCTGCTGGGCAACCTGCGCCCGCGGCGGGCGGCGATCATCGCCCCGGCGTTCACCGAGCCGGCCGTCGCGCTGACCGCGGCCGGGGTGCCGGTGCACCACGTCGTGCTGGAGCCGCCGTTCGGCCTGGCCGATGCGTCCGTTCCCGACGACGCGGACCTTGTCGTCGTGGGAAATCCGACCAACCCCACCTCGGTGCTGCACACCAGGGCGCAGCTGCTGGCGTTGCGCCGGCCCGGGCGGATCCTGGTGGTCGACGAGGCGTTCGCGGACTCGATTCCCGGTGAGCCGCACTCGCTGGCCGGCGATGCGCTGCCCGACGTGCTGGTGCTGCGCAGTTTGACCAAGACGTGGGCGCTGGCCGGGCTGCGGGTGGGGTACGCGGTCGGTTCCCCGGAGGTGCTGGCGCGGCTGACGGCTCAGCGGGCGCACTGGCCGGTGGGGACGCTGCAACTGGCGATCGCGGAATGTTGCGGCCGGCAGGCGGTCGCCGACGCGGCGGCCGGGGCGGCGCGATTGGCGCGACTACGCGCCGAGATGGTGGCCGGCCTGGCGTCGGTGGGGGCCGAGGTGGTCGACGGGCAGGCTCCGTTCGTGCTGTTCCGCACACCCCACGCCGTCGAGCTACGAAAACATCTGCATGACAGGGGAATTGCCATTCGGCGCTGTGATACGTTCGTCGGCCTGGACGAGCGGTACCTGCGGGCCGCGGTGCGCCCCGAGTGGCCGCAGTTGGCGCAAGCCATCTCCGAAACGACGGGACATCTTGGGGGGCAGCGGTGAGCGTGCAGCTGGCCGATGTCATCGCGGTGCTCGATGAGGCCTATCCGCCGCGGCTCGCCGAGTCCTGGGATTCGGTGGGGCTGGTGTGCGGGGACCCCGACGACGAGTTGCGGTCGGTGACCGTCGTCGTCGACGCCACGCCGGAGGTCGTCGACGAAGTTCCCGACGCCGGCCTGCTGCTGGCCCACCACCCCCTGCTGTTGCGCGGCGTGGACTCGGTGGCGGCCAGCACCCCCAAGGGCGCGCTGGTGCACCGGCTGATCCGGACCGGGCGGTCGCTGTTCACCGCGCACACCAACGCCGACTCCGCCTGCCCGGGGGTCTCCGACGCGCTGGCCGCGGCCCTGGGCCTGGACGTCGAGGCCGTGCTCGAGCCGGCCGCGGGCGCACCCGACCTGGACAAGTGGGTGGTCTACGTGCCGCGCGAGAACGCGGATGCGGTGCGCGCGGCGGTGTTTGCGGCCGGGGCCGGCCACATCGGTGATTATTCGCAGTGCAGCTGGAGCGTCAGCGGCATCGGGCAGTTCCTGCCGCACGAAGGCGCCGCACCGGCGGTGGGCAGCGTGGGCAATGTCGAGCGGGTGGCCGAGGACCGGTTCGAGGTGGTCGCGCCCGCTCGTTTACGGGCCGCGGTGCTGGCGGCGATGCGCGCCGCCCATCCCTACGAGGAGCCCGCCTTCGACATCTTCGCGATGGTGCCCCCGCCCGGCGACACCGGGCTGGGCCGCGTCGCGACGCTGCCGCGACCGGAACCGTTGCGCGACTTCGTGTCCCGTGTGAGCGCGGCGCTGCCGCGGACCTCCTGGGGGGTGCGGGCGGCGGGGGACCCCGACATGCCGGTGTCGCGGGTCGCCGTATGCGGCGGCGCCGGGGATTCCTTGCTGTCCGCCGCGGCCGGTGCCGGTGTGCAGGCCTTCGTGACGGCCGACCTGCGGCACCACCCGGCCGACGAACACCGCCGGACCTCCGAGGTGGCGTTGATCGATGTGGCACATTGGGCAAGTGAATTCCCATGGTGTGAACAGGCCGCCGACCTGCTGCGGTCGCGTTTCGGTGCGGAGCTTGCGGTGCGGGTGAGCTCGATTCGCACCGACCCTTGGAACGTCGAGCACCGGTCCGGGGGTGAGAAGTCGTGAAAGCCGAAGTGGCGCAGCAGCGTTCGTTGCTCGAATTGTCGAAACTCGATGCCGAGCTGTCGCGCATCACGCACCGGGCGACGCATCTGCCCGAGCAGGAGGCCTGCGAGCGGTTGCAGGCGGACTACGAGGCCGCCGGTGACCGGCTCGGCGCCGTGCGCATCGCCCTGGAAGACATCGACGCCCACGTGTCGCGGCTGGAGGGGGAGATCGACGCGGTGCGCCAGCGCGAGGATCGCGACCGCTCGCTGCTGCAGTCGGGAACGATCGACGCCAAGCAACTGTCGGACCTTCAGCACGAGCTGGAGACCCTGCAGCGTCGTCAAACCAGCCTGGAGGACTCGCTGCTGGAGGTGATGGAACGTCGCGAGGAGCTGCAATCCCAGCTCGACGGTGAGCAGCGAACGCTCACGTCCCTGGAGGCCGAAATGGCCAGCGCGCGCGAGGCTCTCGACGCCGCGGTCGCCGAGATCAGCCAGGCCCGCGAACGTCAGTCCTCGCGGCGCGACTCGCTGAGCGCCACACTGGACCCGGCGCTGTCCGCCCTGTACGAACGTCAGCGCGCCGGGGGAGGCCCGGGCGCCGGGCAGCTGCTGGGGCGCCGGTGCGGGGCCTGCCGGCTCGAGATCGACCGGGGCGAGCTGTCCCGCATCTCGGCCGCCGCCGAGGACGACGTGGTGCGCTGCCCGGAGTGCGGCGCGATCCTGCTGCGGGTCAAGGGTTTTGATCAGTGAAGGTCGTCATCGAGGCCGACGGCGGATCGCGCGGCAACCCCGGCCCGGCCGGATACGGCGCGGTGGTGTGGGACCAGGACCGCACGACCGTGCTGGCCGAGGCCAAGCAGGCCATCGGCCGGGCGACCAACAACGTCGCCGAATATCGGGGCCTGATAGCCGGTTTGGACGACGCCCTGAACGTCGGCGCCACCGAGGCCGCGGTGTACCTGGATTCCAAGCTGCTGGTGGAACAGATGTCCGGGCGCTGGAAGGTCAAGCACCCCCACCTGATCGAGCTGCACAACCAGGCCCGCAGCCGCGCGGCGCGGTTCGCGCGGATCAGCTACTCGTGGATTCCCCGGGAGCGCAACACGCACGCCGACCGGCTCGCCAACGAGGCGATGGACGCCGCCGCCGAGGCCGTGACGGACACCCCCGAGGCGGCGCCGACACCGGAGCCGGCGCCGAAACCCGAGCCGGCCGAGTCGGTGGCGGCTGAGTCGGTGGCGGCGCCGTCCCCGTCCGCGCCCGGCTGGACCGGCGCGCGCGGCGCCCCGACCCGGCTGCTGTTGCTGCGCCACGGCCAGACCGAGCTGTCGGTGCAGCGCCGGTATTCGGGGCGCGGCAACCCCGCGCTCACCGAACTGGGGCGCCGGCAGGCCGACGCGGCGGCGCGTTATCTGGCGCAGCGCGGCGGCATTTCGGCGGTATTCGCCTCACCGCTGCAGCGCGCCTACGACACCGCGGCGGCGGCCGCCAAGGCGCTGGGACTGGACGTGACCGTCGACGACGACCTGATCGAGACCGACTTCGGCGCCTGGGAGGGGCTGACATTCGGCGAGGCGGCCGAGCGCGACCCCGAACTGCACGGTCGCTGGCTGCGCGACACCAGCACCGCCCCGCCGGACGGGGAAAGCTTCGACGCGGTGGCCGATCGGGTGTCGAGGGCGCGTGACCGGATCGTCGCCGCCCAGCAGGGCACGACGGTGCTGTTGGTGTCGCACGTGACCCCCATCAAGATGCTGCTGCGCCAGGCGCTGGACGCCGGGCCAGGCATCCTGTACCGGTTGCACCTCGACCTGGCGTCGTTGAGCATCGCCGAATTCTATTCCGACGGAGCGTCTTCGGTGCGCCTGGTCAACCAGACGGCGTACCTCGGGGGCTGAGGGCGAGGGTTCACGGCGTCACGCCGGCGCTGGCTCGCCGCGGTAGTCGCCGAAGGACCACAGGTTGCCCTCTGGATCGCGCACCGTGAATTCGTTGGCACCGTAATCTGTTTCGCAGAGCGGACGCACGACCTCGGCCTTGCGCTGCAGTACCCGCTCGTAGAGTGCGTCGGGATCGGTGGTGACGATGTAGCCGCCGGCGGTGCCCGGTTCGCGGCACCATTCGGCGCCCGGCTTATGGCTGCCGAGCATGATGCCTCCGCAGCCGTGCGGCCAGTTCAGTTGCGCATGATCGACGGTCTCGCCCTCGCCGTAGCGCGCCGCGAGGACGAAGCCGAATGTGTCGACGTAGTAATCGATCAGCTTGGGTGCGTCATGGGCCTGCAGTGTCAACCAGACGGTCGGATTCGAAGCGGTCATGGTCCCACTGTGCGCCGAACGAATGGCCGCCGTCTTGAATGTTTCGGAACTCGTCGGCCAGCCACCGTCGCGGCGGCACACCGGCGAACCGGACGAATTCGCGGGTCATGTGCGCCTGGTCGCTGTACCCCGTCGCGGCCGCGACCGCAGCCAGGTCGACGCGCCCGTACCGGCGCGCCGACGCGGCGATGCGCGCCGTCGCGTGCTGGAAGCGCATGAGCATCGCCACCGTCTTGGGCGAGCGGCCGACCTCCTGGCCGAACAGCGTCGTCAGGTACCGGGTGGTCACGCCGACCGTATCCGCCACGGCGGCCACCGGTATCCGGCCCCGGCTGCGCTCCAGCAGGCGCCAGGCGTACGCGACCTCGGGACGCACGCTCGCACGCTCGCGGCGCCGCCGTGCCTTGATCAGGTAGTCGGCCACCAAGGCGAACACGTCCGGCCAGCCGTGCGCCTCGGTCACGCGATCGTGCAATTCGAGGGCGCCGCGATCCAGCACGGCGGTCGCATCGTATTCGGCGACGGGTAGCTCGGCGCTGGGCACGCCGAAGAGCGCGCGTGATGCGAGCGGATGCACCGCCAGCTGCACGCCGGCCTGGCCGCGGCGCTGCCGCACGTGGCTGGCCTGGACGTGCAGGCCGCTCAGCAGCAACGGGTTGGGGCGCGCAACGGCCAGGGCGCCGGCGGTGTCGCCCGCCTCGACCCCGTCGTCGAGGCTGACGATGAACGTCAACAACGAGGATGGCATGCCGCGGTGCACGGTCTCGGGAACGTCGAGGGTCCGGTATCCGACCATGGACGTCACGCCCGGCGCGCTGTGCGGCGCCGCCACGTGATATTCCGAGCCCCGGTCCACCCCACCACGCTAACGCCGCACCGGTCAGCTGTGCAGGTGCAGCCGCTCGCCGTGCGGCCCGAAGATCACGATGGCCTCCACCGGGCCGTCCACCACGCCGAACCAGTGCGGCGTCCACGTCGAGAACTCGACGGCTTGGCCGGGGTCGATGGTGAAGTCGCGCTCGCCCAGGATGAGCCGCATCCGCCCGGACAGCACATACATCCAGTCCTGGCCCTCGTGCACCGGCAGCTCGGCGGGCGGGTTGCGGCGCCGCGCGCTGACCCGAACCTTGAACGCGTGCAGGCCGCCGGCCGGGCCCTGCCGGGTCAGCGGCCAATAGGTGACGCCGTGGTGGGTGTGCGCGGTGCCGCGCACCCGCGGATCGGCGGCCGGCGGGGCCTGCAACAGCTCGTCGGTGCTGACCGACAGGGCCCGGGCCAGCCGGGGCAGGTGATCCAAGGCCAGCCGGCGCTTCCCGGATTCGAGGCGGCTCAGCGTCGAGACGTCGATGCCGGCGCGCTCGCCGACCTCTTGCAGCGTCAGGCCGCGCTGCACGCGCAGTTCCCGGAGCCGCCGACGCACCAGGAGGTCGATGTCGGGCATAGTTTTTGCCTGCATGGCAATTCAGCTTGGCAAACATCACCCGGTCTAGGCAAGCTCGCGGCATGGAGAATTCATGCAAACCTGATGATGCTGTGCAGTTTTGGGAGGAGCGCTACCGCTCGGCGGAACGGGTGTGGAGCGGGCGGGTCAATCCCCGCCTGGCCGAGGTGGCCGCCGACCTGCCGGTGGGCCGGGCTCTCGACCTGGGCTGCGGGGAAGGGGCCGACGCGCTGTGGCTCGCCGAGCGCGGCTGGCAGGTGGTGGCCGTCGACGTCTCGGCCACCGCGCTGCGCCGGGCGACGGAGGCGGCGTCGGCCCGGAATGTGCTCACGCGCATCGACTTCCAACGCCATGATCTCAACGAGAGCTTCCCCGACGGGACCTTCGATCTGGTGTCCGCGCAATACCTGCATTCGCCGGCTCGGCTGGAACGCGACGGAGTGCTGCAACGCGCGGCCGAGCGGGTGAATCGCGGCGGTGTGCTGTTGATCGTCGACCACGGCGCGCCGCCGCCGTGGGCGGAGCATCACGATCACCACTTCGCCGGCATCGAGGAGGTCCTCGCGTCGCTGCGCCTGGACGCGCCGCGCTGGGCGCGACTGCGGACGGAGGCCGTCGAGCGCGAAATGGTGGGCCCCAACGGGGAAGCCGGAACGATGGCCGACAACGTGATGGTCCTGCGACGAACCGGATAGACCCGTTACGCCGCGTCGTGAAAGATCAGCCCCATCGCATAGCGCTCGCCGGAGCGGACCACCGAGACGCCGTGGCGCACCGGCGCGGCAGACCAACCCCGCGCCGAGGGCACCGGCCGTTCCCGGGTGGTGAACACATAGCCGTGTCCCTGCGGCAGTTGTGTTGCCATGCCGCGTGATTGGGCCCGCAGCCGTTGCTCGACGAGCAGGAATTCACCGCCGGTGTAGTCGGTGTCGGGGTCGCTCAGGTTGATGACGACCTGGAGCGGAAAGACCAATTCGCCGTACAGATCTCGATGCAACGCATTCCAGTCGCCCGCACCGTATTTGAGCATCAGGGCGGTGGACCTGCGCTGGCCGGCGGCGTGGCAGGCCGCCAGCCAGTCGTCGAGGCTGTCCGGCCACGGCGCGTCGCGGCCGAGCCTGCCCCACCAATCGCGCGCTATCGGCAGCAGCCGGGGATACAGCGCCTGCTTGAGCGCTTCGATCGGTTCGGGGTAGGGCGCGTGAAAATAGCGGTATTGCCCGGCGCCGTACCGTTTGGGCGCCATGTCGATGGTCGACCGGAACAGGTCGTCGTCTGGGTAGAGCCGGCGCAGCCGGGCCGCTTCGGTGGGCGTGAGCAGCCGCGGCAGCAGCGCCCCGCCGTACTGGTCGACCTCGGCGGCGATGGCATTCCAGTCGCCGGAGCCGACGCGCTTTTCCCATCGGTCCACCAGGTCCACGATAGAGCCGCGCGAGCCGCGGTTGCTGGCCCCGGCTTGCCGCAGGTAGTACCGTGGTTCGTCGCGGACGAGTTGGCCGGGCGACCGCGGACCGTCGCAAGGCGGTTCGAGGAAAGTCCGGACTTCACAGAGCAGGGTGATTGCTAACGGCAATCCGAGGTGACTCGCGGGAAAGTGCCACAGAAAACAGACCGCCACCCACGCGGTGGTAAGGGTGAAACGGTGCGGTAAGAGCGCACCAGCATCCCGGGTGACCGGGGTGGCTCGGCAAACCCCACCCGAAGCAAGGCCAAGAAGGCCGCACCTTGTGGTGCGGCCGCGCAGGCGTTCGAGGGTTGCTCGCCCGAGCCTGCGGGTAGGCCGCTCGAGGCACCCGGTGACGGTGTGTCCAGATGGATGGTCGCCGCCGCGTCGCCGTTGCTCATGCGCGGCGGCGGGGAACAGAATCCGGCTTACAGGCCAACTCGTCCGCCTTCTAATGGCCCGCCAGTCCGCAGCCAGTCCGCACATCACATAACCTTGGTCGCTGACCGGCCCGGGGCGGGCGGCCCGGAACTGGCGACACCGCAAACGACGACAGGACCGACGCCGCGCCACTTGGTCGAGATCGTCGGCGCTGGCGTACACCATGTGCCCGGAGGCCTACCAGGGGCACAGCTTGCCGCGCTGATGCGGCACTGAGATTGCGCGCAAGGACGATGAAATTTACCAACCCACCAACGATCACGGCTCAGCGTGGACGCTGGGCGTCAAATCGGTGGGCCTAGACGTCGAGGCGACGACAGCGTGGAAGCGTCGCCGCGCTATCGAGCGGCCACGGCGCTTAGCGGCAAGGCCCAGTCCAGAGCGGAGCATGGGCGAGGTCAATCGACCTGGCGACCATGCAATCGCGCAATTGACCGCACCGACCAACGGGGATCGGATTCCAGCACCGTGCGGATGTCAGCGCTCCGATCATCGGCCTTGTCGCGAAGCGCCTGCGCTAACGTACGGCGCACATGGGGGTCAGCATCCCGACTCAGGGTCATCCCCAGTTCGTATGGCAGGTCGGGAGATTTCGCCCACAGAATTGCCGCGAGGCTACGTAGTGCCCAGCCACCTTGCGCAAGGAGTGCGGTGTTATCGCTTAGCTCGCTTTGGACGACTTGGAGAGCCTGTGTGATCCGAAAGTCTTCGTCGGAGCCCACACCGATCAGCTGCAAGGCGGAGTCTCGGACTTTCCGCTTCTCCTCACGCGATTTCGCCAGCCTTGCCGCTAGGAAAACTGCGGCAGGCCGGCTATCGCTTCGATCGTTGATACGCATGCCCTTAAAGGGATTTCGCATTGACGCATTGAAAGCATCGACATGAGATACAGGCGGGCTGCCTGCGAAATCCAATGCAGCTTCGAAGAATGTGCGGCGGGTTTTGTTGTCGAGCTTATCGACCAGATTACTCGCCGCCAGGAGATAGCTGTCGCGGTTTGAGGACCCTTCCCACGGCGATGCCGCGTTCGAAAGTAGCATTTCGATGCACGCTATCCGCTTCTTTACCGACAGCTTGGCTGCGAGCAGCGAATCGTTCACCGCGCCGGTGCCAACTCCCCAGCTTCCCGCGCTGTTCCGGGTCGGCGCGCACAGGCGCTCTGCCGCGGCCTCCGCAGCCTTACGGGACACGCGATCTGGATCGGTGTATCCGATAAGCGCGGCGGCTTCGTGGTGTCCTTTGTCGGCTATCGCTTGCAGTCGTTCGCGGACCTCATCGAGGTTGGCAACCAACGTGTCTCGCGCAACAGAGCCGAACGGGTGCGCACCACGCGCGTACAGTCCAACGAGTTGGTCAACTGCCACAGTGTGAAGTTCTCCAAGTTGACCGCGTGCAATGCCCGCCGCGATCTTGACGTGGCTTTCGTCTGTCCAACGGTAGTGGTGTTCCTCGACTACCACAGCGTCAGCGAGCATTTCGAGCACAGTTCGGGCATGTGCTGCCGACAACCGCTCGGCCACTGCCGCGAGGAGTCGATACGCCGAGCGATACATTTGTGGGCTCAATATCGGAGATTCGATACGCGCACCGGACATTGCGTCGTTGATTGCGGCAATTGCGAGGTCTGCGACGGCGTCTAGGGCGTCGTCAGGGATCAGATCGGCTTGCTCGGATGTGAATTCCAGTGCGGAGGCTACCACCCAGGACAGGGGTCCTTTCATTAACTCGGTGACATCGTGGTAAGAATCGCCGAAGGCAGCTGCGACTTCACGTGCCGCCTCATAGTCGCCGCCTTGAATTGTGTAATAGGCAGCTAAGGTGAGATTCCCTGTAGCGCAATAGTTTTGGCCGAGGAGTCGACGCGCCTCAAGCTCGTCCCAGAACGACGCAGACCTAACTCCATCTAATAGGTGTCGTCGCAGATTGATCGCGGCAACCCGAGTCTCGTCGAAGTGAAGCGCAGCCAAAGCCCGCTCTCGGCTGTCATTTGCCGTGGTGACAAGCTTGGGTTGAGTGGGCAGGTCGGTGAGCGCCCTCGCGACCGGATGCCACTTATCTTCAAGAATGCCGAGGTGGCGATTGGCAATGTGACGCTGGCTGTAGAGCCAGTCCGCTGCATCCCTGTGCCGCTTAGCCAAACATGCGTCTCCAATCGCTTCAGCCCATGCGTCATCTGCTTCTCTAAACTTGCTCTGCAATGCTTGGTGGCGGCCATAACGGGCGAGGGTCAATGCTTTGAGATCGTGTCCCATCGTGGTTCTCGCGGCCCGAATCAGGCTGGCCCAGTCTCCTGTGGCGTCGGCTACGGTTAATCGAAGTCGTACGGCGACAGCGTCGTTCGCTGCCTCGATGTCAGCTGCCGCTGATTCGATTAGTTGTTGATGCGAGTTGATCCATGTCAGGTCGTCGTTCGCCAGGGCATGTTCCGCCGCGATGAGCACGGCGCGTGCACGATCGCCAACGTCAGCGAGTGTGAGGGTATCGGTGGGAAGCTCGACCGTCGTCGGCGTCGGCTGGTGTTGAAGGTCGTCGATAAATTCGGCCAGCTCGAATGCCGCGCCCAGCGCGGGAGTGCGTGCCGCTTCAGGTGGCGTGGGACCGATTTGACTGAATCCCGCGAGACCTCGTAACACTTGGACGATGCGCGCTGTTCCCCGAGAGTCACCCGCGCGCTCTGCTCGCCACAAGGCATCAAGAAGTAGTCGGATTGCGCCGGCTTCATCATCTGTGCGGATACAAAGCGCCGCCACAGTCTCGTGGAATTCTTCTGCGTGACCGGGAAATCCAGCTGACACGAGCTTTTCCTGCACCGCACGGTACAACTCAAGAGCGGCTGCTGGTTCGTCGCGTTCAAGACCCCTTGCCTTGGTTAGCAACTCTTGCGCATCCGCCGCACGAAGGGGACCCCGCACAACTGCGTCAGCAGTGGCAACCGCGTCAGGGCTTGGGATCTCAACGGGGGAAACGACATACGCCGGACAAAAGCGTTCGGCTGCCCTAGGGCTGAAGTACTTGATGACCAGCTCTGGCCTGTTGCGCAGCATATCCGTGATCTTCGATTGGTCCCAGATCTCAATCTCCAGCGGCTGGTGTTCTTTGTTCAACTCGATCAGCCGGTCTGCGATATCCCTTTGCCGTACTTGCCTGCCGACGCCCACCACGAAGCGGGTGAGCTGGAATGGCGCGGTCGAACTTGTGTATTTTCTGACCGCCGCGTTGAGCGTGCCTACGGTGAAACGTTGAACTTGTTTGGCTTGGATGCCCTCGACCGCCTGCTCAGGGTTCAGTCCGATAACGTCGAGCCCTTTCTGGGCTTGACCCCGCGAGCCGTAAAACTGAAGCGCTCTCAGTCCAAGTTCCGCCTTGCCCAGATCCAGCAGCAATCGCTCGAAATCCTCCCACCGCATCGAGTCGGTAGGCAAAACATCGAGCTGGGACTCGATCGGAGGCGGAACGACTTCGTCGACTGGCCCGAGGATCGGATCGTCGATCTGGATCGGGTGGAGCTTGTTATCTGCTGCCTTCTTTGATGCCATTACTAGTTGAGTCTTACTCAGAATGTCGAGAAGCCGTCGACACTGATCGTCATCCCATGCCCAGTCACATCATTCATGAAGGTGGTGCCCTCGCTCGTCGGGGTGATCGTCCAGCCGATGGCCCGGTAGACGGTCCCATAGGTCATCGTCACGTAGTCGGGGTTACCCGGATCCCCGTAGAGCCATTGCGATTCACCGCGCGAGGTGACGCCGACACCGGACGCGGGCATCCCATTGGAACTCGGCCCAAGCTGCCTGGTGAATTGGACGTTGCACTGGACGTCACCGGCGGTCATCGCGCAGACAGTTCGCCCGGAGACTGTGCGCACGTGGACGCTTCCGTAGCCATCCATGGGCAGTGTGGCGGGCGTGGGCGGCTGGCTGTGCGTTAAAGGAGGCGGTGCGGATGGCGCAGCCATCGGTGGCCCAGAAGTCGCGGGCGTCGCGCCGGTTGGAGACGCGGGTGTCGGGGTCGCGACGCTGGGCGCGGGTTCTTCGCGGTGACGCAGATATGCGAATGCGACCACCGAGGCGACCGCAACCAGCACGACACTCGCGGCCACCGCAAGAACGGTGATCCGCCCCGGAGTCAGCCGCTGCTGCGGTGTCCAGTCCTCGCCGTCATCGAGCGACCAGGCGGTACGCGCCTCGGTCTCGCCGATTGCTGCGCCTAGCTCGGTCGGTTCAACCTCAGTCGGGGCGTCGTCGTCCGCTTCCCCCATACACGGATGGTAACGACCTGAGACGGTCTCTGAGCAGCTAATCGGTGGTCGTGGCGTGAGGTTAGGTGGTGATGTGGGCCAGGACCTCGCCGCCGAGAAGACCAGTCTCCGAAAGCTTCTTATCCGCCTCGGTTGGTGACCGCGAAAGCGCGGACGTTCAACAGATGGAGAACAACGGCTCTGGCTCCAACAGGGCGCGCCTAGGCTACGCCGACATCCCACCCGCGCGGTTTATTTGAATTGCTGATGGCCTCCCGCGACCGCGCAACCCATTCGCACCAAAATCAGGAATTCCATTCCCCGATGTCTGGGCACTCTGGCCAGCTTGATCAATGGCCAATCGCTATCGTGTTCGATTGACTGCCGCCAGTCCGCAGCCAGTCCGCAGCAGAATTTCTCGCAACTTTGATCAGCCTTCAAAGCCAACACGCTGACCATCAATTTTGTCGCGCCCCCAACAGGGCTCGCGCTAGCAAACGCCCTGCAACGGCTTACAGGCCAACTCGTCCGCCTTCTAATGGCCCGCTTTGCGCACCGCCTTGGCCAGTTTGCGCAGCGTGTCGTCGAGTTCGTCGCGGCACCGATCGGCCAGGTCGGCCTCCCGCTGATACAACAGCCCGTAGGTGAAGGTGTCCTCGCCGGCGGCGTGCGCGGTCTCGGCCTCCTGACGCAGATGCTCGCGGCTGACGACGCTGTCTTGATGATCGCCGAGCAGCGACTGTACCGCCTTGGCCTGCGCGGCCACCCCGTCCGCGCCGGTGGCCGACGCGGTGTAGCGAAGTCGCTTGGCGCGCTTGCGGATTCGATGGATCGCCTCGTCGCGTTGGTGGTGGTCGTCGGGGTGTTCGCGGTCGACCTCCGCGGCCGCCTTCTGGGCCTTGCGGACCTTCTTGTAGGCGGCGTCGATGGTCACCGGTGCGGGTGTCTCGGCGGTGGCGGCACCCGGGATTTCGGCCGCTATCAGGTCGAGGGAGTCGAGCAGGCGGAAGTATCGCTGCGAGCGCATCGCGATCAACGACCGGCGCAGCCCGGTCTGGTAACGCCGCTGGGCGCCCCCGACAAGACGTTCGCGCACCGGTCCGCGCACCAATTCCGGTGCGAGTGAGTCCAAGTCGCGTTCGTATCGCTCGGCGAGCACCTCCGCGTCGCGCGCCACGCCCAGTATTCCGGCGAGCTCGCGCAACTCGTCGAGCACCCAGCCGTCATCGGGCAGCCCGAACGACTCCTGGTGGTCCCGCAGCAGGCTGCGCAGCTTGCGGGTGGTCACCCGCATCTGGTGAATGGAGTCGTAGGCGTCGGCGCGCACCGCGCGATCCCACACCAGGAGCTCGCGGACTTGCTCGGCGATCGCGCGCTGCAGCGGATCTTCCGGCGGCGCAGCGCCGTCGGGCGCCGGGGTGGTGCCGAGCACCCGCGCCAGCTTGGAGCCGTGACCGGCAGGCGCGGCGCCGGCGTCCAGGAGCCGGTTGCTCAACCGGTTCAGCAGCTCGACGCCGGCCGTGCCGTTGGACAGGCCACTGGCTTCCAGGAGCTCCAATTCCCACTCGCGCCATTCCTGCTCGGTCGGCGCGTCGGCGTCCTCGGAGTCCCGCGTCGACCACGCGGTGACATGGTCGTTGCTGAACTCGGCCAGCGCGGTGCCCGCGGCGTCGTAGAGCACCTGGCTCTCGCGGCGGGTGGTGATGCGCGCGACCGGCTGCAGCGGACGGTCGCGGACGATCGCCAACACCACGTCGGTCAGCTCGTCGGGCACGGTGTCGTTGGCGCCCGAGGCATCCAGCGGTGTGCGCACCTCGGTGCGGGCGTCGGGTCCGGCCGGGAGCTTCAGGTGCCATCCCGCGTCGGTGCCACCGGTGCGGCGGCGCAGGGTTATCTTGTTGCGCGCCAAGTCGTGTACGGGCGTGTCGAAGTACGTCGCGTCCAGGGTTTGCATCGGCGACTTCTCGACGTGGGCAACCGCGGCGATCCCCTCGAACGAGGGCGACACGGTGGACTCGACCACGTCGAACTTGCGCTCGACCTCGAGATGACGCGAGGTCTGCGGCGCTTTTGCAGGCATCTTCGGCTCCGTTAAGGGCGCGTGGGGCGCGTCACCGCGGCCGTGGACGTGGGTGGTTGGTGGAAATGAGCACCCATAGCCTGCCATATGAAAGCGACGAGGCCGCCGCGGATCTGTCGGCGCGACCGCCGTTACGGCGGCGGCGGCGGAGGGGCCGTCGTGTCGTCTTCGGGCAGCGGCGCATAAACCGCCGGCGGCGGCACATAGCGTTGGATGTTGTCGGCGATGTTGGTGCATCCGCTCACCGAAATGCGTCGGCCCGCGCCCACGCAGACCGTCGCCTCCACCCGATCGGCGGAATGGGTCGGAACGAGAATGGCGGGGGTCGCGGCCAAGCCCGCGAACGCCAGCAACGCGGCAAACCAGCGGCGCCGATTCATCTGCGGTCTCCTTCCAGCCACCCTGGATGCATTGTGCCGTCGCAGCGCGGTGGGCGGGCCAGATTGACGAATGGCTCCGCAATTTCTTTGCCCGCCCGAATTGGCGCATGCGCGGCGTGAAAACCCCTTATGGTTTGCGGTACGGATAACGGCCGCGCCTGCGGACGCGAAGACGAAGGAGCTTTTCCATGGTGTCTTTTGTTCGCCCGGCGGCCCGAATCGTTTGCGGCGCGATGGCGGCCGGCGCGCTCAGCGTGGCAATGCTTTTCGCGACGGCGGGTTCGGCCGCCGCGGATTGGCCGGCGGACGACCCGGAACCGGCGCCCTCGTCGCAACCGAATTGCACGGCGGCCGACCTTGCCCAGGTGTCGTCGGGGGTCGCCGCGGCGACGTCGGCGTACCTGTTCACCCACCCGGACGTCAACGCCTACTTCACCAGTTTGAAGGGGCAGCCGCGCGAGGACATGCGTGCGCAGTTGAAGCAGTACATGGACGCCAACCCGCAGACGCACGCCGACCTCGAGGGCATCCGCCAGCCGTTGACCGATTTCCAGAATCGGTGCCGCTGACCGAGTTCCGTCAGCCGGGCGGGGGTGGCGGCGGCTGCAGATGCATCGCCAGGTCGCCGCACTCGAGGATCGTCTGAATCTCGGTGTCGCGGAACGGCCGCCCGTCGGGGCCCAGCAGGTCGTGAAACCACTCCTGCGGCATCGCGGGGTTCGGGTTCGGTTGGTCCCAGGAATCCCAGGGGAAGTAGGTCTGCGTCTTCCCGGCGACAAGCCCCCAGTTGAACGCGCCGACGCCTGCGCGCTTCGCGATGGGCAGGATGTCTTGGACGGTGCTGCCCAGCGGCCGGGCCATGTACTCGGTGCACAGGATCGGCCGGCCCTGACCGACGAGTTCGGCGATGCGGCTCTCGAACTCCGCCGGCGCGGCGTAGGAGTGAAAGGTGATGATGTCGGAGTTGTCGAGCTGGATGCCGCTGATGACGCTGCGGCGACCCGGATCGGCCCACTCGCCGTGCCAGACGCCACTGGTCAACGGCTGGCAGGGATCGACGAGCCGCGCCCACTCGAACACCTGGGGGAGCAGGTGGGCGACCAGGTCCACCTTGTCTTTCCGCTCGACCGCGGCGTACGCGTCGGCGGGATTGTCCGGCTCGTTCCACAGATCCCAACCCAAAACGCGGTCGTCGCTGCGGAATTGCGTCAGGACCTCGGTGACATAGCCGCGCATGGTGCGCAGGTAGCCGCGATCGTCGAGACGCGCCGCCCCCGGACTCTGCACCCAGCCGGAGTTGTGGATGCCCGGCCGCGGCGCGCGCTGCGGACCCGCCTGGGGGAACGGATCCCAACACGAATCGAACAAGACGAACAGCGGCTTGATGCCGTGGCGCGCCGCGATGTCGACGAACTGCGCGAGGCGCCCCTGGAACCCGCGGTGATCCTGCGCCCAGAGCTGATCGTGCAGGAACACCCGTATCGCGTTGAACCCGTTGCTCTGCGCCCAGCCCAGTTCGGTGTCGATGCGCCGGGGGTCGAAGGTTTCGCGCTGGAACATCTCCAGCTGGTTGATGGCCGTGGAGGTGATGTAGTTCGCGCCGACCTTCCAGCCCTGCGCCTGATACCACCGGTTGGCGCGCTCGGGTGACCACCGGGCGGCCTGCGGCGAGGTGCGGGGCGGTTGGGCGGACGCGCGCGGTGTCTGGGCCAATGCCATGCCTCCTGCCACCAGCAGCGGCAACGTCAACACCGCTCGACGGTGCACGAAGTCACCGCGATTCCCCCGGTCGATGTGGTCCACCCCTGCTCGTCAGAGTTCGGTTCGTCTCTGCGGGCAATCGTACAGCGCTGTACCGCAACGCTTTTCAGCGGTTTGATTGGGACGGGGATAACCACGCCGACCAGGCGTGAAGCGTGCCGGTGATGAATTCGCCGCGGTGGGTTTAAAAGCAGTGCTCGTCGGCGGGGAACACGCCGCCGGCCACCTCTTGCGCATATTGCGTTGCGGCCCGGCGCAATTCCGCACCGATGTCGGCGAATCGCTTGACGAAGCGGGCGGGCTTGCCGTCGCTCATGCCGGCCATGTCCTGCCACACCAGGACCTGGCCGTCGCAGTTCGGCCCGGCCCCGATCCCGACGGTGGGGATGGTCAGCTTGCCGGTGATCTGGGTGGCCAGCTCGGCGGGCACCATCTCCATCACGACGGCGAACGCGCCGGCCTCGGCGACGGCGATCGCGTCGTGCACGGTCTGCTCCGCCGCGTCACCGCGGCCCTGCACCCGGAATCCGCCCAGGCCGTTCACGCTTTGCGGGGTGAACCCGATGTGCGCCATCACCGGGATGCCGGCGGCGGTCAGGCAGGCGATCTGGTCGGCCACCCGCTCGCCGCCCTCGAGCTTGACCGCGTGCGCGCCGCCCTCCTTCATGAAGCGGGTGGCGGCGGCGAGCGCGGCGGCCGGTCCGGCCTCGTAGCTGCCGAACGGCAGGTCGGCGACGACCAGCGCGTGCGGGGCGCCCCGCACCACGCCGCGCACCAGCGGAATCAATTCGTCGATCGACACGGGAACGGTGGTGTCGTAGCCGTAGACCACGTTGGCCGCCGAGTCGCCCACCAGCAGCACCGGGATGCCGGCCTCGTCGAAAACGCGGGCGGTCGAATAGTCGTAGGCCGTCAACATGGCCCACTTGTGGCCTTCGGCCTTCATCTTCTGCAGGTGATGGGTGCGAATTTTGGGCCGCGGCTTGTCGGGCTGCGCGGGCGGGTTGGCACCGTAAACGTTGTGCTCAGACATCATTGTCCCTAGTGGTGGTCGGTTCGATCCTCGTGGCCTTCAAGGTCCCCGGGTTCGTTTGACCATTTGATTCTGCCATTTCTTTTGCGCAGTTGCACCGCCGCGGCGGTGTGAGACATACCATGCTGCGCATGCAGCGGCTGAGTGGACTGGACGCCAGCTTCCTGTACCTCGAGACGTCGTCACAGCCCCTGCACGTGTGCTCGATCATCGAACTGGACACGTCGACGGTGCCGGGCGGCTACGCCTTTGACCGGCTGCGCGACGCCCTCGCGCTGCGCATCAAGGCGATTCCGGCGTTTCGCGAGAAGCTGGCGAACAGCCCGCTGAACCTCGACCACCCGGTGTGGGTGGACGACGAGAAATTCGACATCAACCGGCATCTGCATCGCATCGCGGTGCCGGCGCCGGGCGGGCGGGCCGAGCTCTCCGAGATCTGCGGCCACATCGCCGAGACGCCATTGGACCGGGGCCGGCCACTGTGGGAGATGTGGGTGATCGAAGGCGTGGCCGGCACGGACTGCCACCGCTCGGACGGTGTCGGGGGCCGGCTCGCGGTGGTGACCAAGGTGCACCACGCCGGCGTCGACGGGGTGACCGGCGCCGACCTGATGTCGCAGTTGTGCGCGACCGAGGCCGACGCCCCGCCCCCGGGGCCGGTCGAAGGCGTCGGCGGAGCCCAGGGTTGGCGGATCGCGGCCGGCGGGCTCGTCCGCTTCGCGACCCGGCCGCTGCACCTGGCCAACATGGTGCCCGACACCGTCTCGTCGGTGCTCGCCACGGTGCGACGGGCGCGCGACGGCCTGGCCATGGCCCGCCCGTTCGCGGCGCCGCGAACCGTCTTCAACGCCAAAATCAGCGACCGCCGCAACGTCGCTTATGCCGAATTGGATCTCGACGACGTCAAAACGGTGAAGAACAAATTCGACGTCAAAGTCAACGATGTCGTGATGGCACTGGTTTCCGGGGTGCTCCGCCAATACCTGACCGACCGCAACGAATTACCGAAATCGTCGCTGGTGGCCTCGGTCCCCGTTTCGGTGCACGGCAAATCCGACCGGCCCGGCCGCAATCAGGTATCGGCGATGTTTTCCAGTTTGCATACCGAGATCGCCGATCCCGTGCAACGCCTGAAAGCCATCGCCGAGGCGAATTCGATTGCCAAAGAACACAGTTCGGCTATCGGCGCGTCGCTGCTGCAGGACTGGTCGCAATTCGCCGCGCCGGCGGTTTTCGGTATTGCGATGCGTCTGTATGCCAGGACCCGGTTCACCGACAGCATGCCGGTGCACAATTTGGTGGTCTCCAACGTGCCCGGCCCGCAGGTTCCGCTGTACATGCTGGGGTCCGAGGTCAAATCGATGTATCCGTTGGGGCCGATATTTCACGGCTCCGGACTCAACATCACCGCGATGTCGCTGCGGGGCAAACTCGACATCGGTCTGGTGGCCTGCCCGGATCTGCTGCCGGATCTATGGGAGATGGCCGACGAGTTCGCGGTGGGGTTGGAGGAGTTGCTCGCGCTCGCGCGGTAGCTCCGGAGGCGGTGCCGCTAATCAGGATCTCAGGTTTCCTCTGGCAGCATAGGTGGGCATGGGCCCGTCTCGCCGCGCCAAGATCGCGCGCACGCTGCTGATCTGGACGTCGATGGGCGCCGCGGCGCTGCTGCTGGCCGGCTGCGTCCGCGTGGTGGTGGGACGTGCCGTCATGTCCGGGCCGAAGCTGGGCCAGGCCGTGGAGTGGACGCCGTGCCGGGCGGCGAACCCGAAGGTCAAACTTCCGGCCGGCGCGTTGTGCGGCAAACTGGCCGTGCCGGTCGACTACGACCACCTCGACGGCGACGTGGCGACGCTGGCGATGATTCGTTTCCCCGCGACCGGGGACAAGATCGGCTCGCTGGTCATCAACCCCGGCGGGCCGGGGGAGTCCGGCATCGAAGCGGCGCTCGGCGTCGTGCAGTCGTTGCCCAAGAAGGTCCGCGAACGCTTCGATCTGGTGGGCTTCGACCCCCGAGGGGTTGGGGCGTCGCGCCCGGCGGTCTGGTGCAACTCCGACGCGGACAACGACCGGCTGCGCACCGAGCCCAACGTCGACTACAGCCCGGCCGGTGTGGCGCACATGGAGGACGAGACCAAGCAGTTCGTCGGCCGCTGCATCGACAAGATGGGCAAGGATTTCCTGGCCAACGTCGGGACCGTCAACGTCGCGCGCGACCTCGATGCCATCCGCGCGGCGCTCGGTGACGAGAAGCTGACCTACCTCGGCTACTCCTATGGCACCCGGATCGGCTCGGCGTACGCCGAGGCCTTCCCGCACAACGTGCGGGCGATGATCCTGGACGGCGCCGTCGACCCCAACGCCGACCAGATCGAGGCCGACCTGCGTCAGGCCAAGGGATTCCAGGACGCGTTCAACGACTACGCCGCCGACTGCGCCAAGCAACCCACCTGCCCGCTGGGCACCGATCCGGCCAAAGCCGTGGACGTCTACCACAGCCTGGTCGACCCGATGGTCGACCCGAACAACCCGATGGTGGGCCGGCCCGTCCCGACGAACGACCCACGCGGACTGAGCTACAGCGACGCGATCATCGGGACCATCATGGCGCTGTACTCGCCGAACCTGTGGCATCACCTGACCGACGGCCTGGCCGAACTCGTCGACCACCACGGCGACACCCTGCTCGCGCTGGCCGACATGTACATGCGCCGCGACTCGCACGGCCACTACAGCAACGCCACCGACGCGCGGGTGGCGGTCAACTGCGTCGACCAGCCGCCGATCACCGACCGCGCCAAGGTGATTGACGAGGACCGCCGCTCCCGCGAGGTCGCACCGTTCATGAGCTACGGGCAGTTCACCGGCAACGCGCCGCTGGGCACCTGCGCGTTCTGGCCGGTGCCGCCAACCAGCAAGCCGCACACCATTTCCGCGCCCGGCCTGGCGCCCACCGTGGTGGTGTCGACGACCCACGACCCGGCCACCCCGTACAAGGCCGGGGTCGATCTGGCCAACGAACTGCGCAGCTCGCTGCTCACCTACGACGGCACCCAGCACACGGTGGTGTTCCAGGGCGACGGCTGCATCGACAACTACGTGACGGCGTATCTGGTCAGCGGCTCGATCCCGCCGAGCGGCGCCAAGTGCTGACCGGCCGCTGACGACGCGGCCCGCGTCGCTGGCGCCGAACGTGCACTCAGAGCGGGATTTTCGTCGATTCTTCGCCGTGAGCGCACGCTCGGCGAGGGCCCGCGCCCATTGAGAGCCGAGACCAAGGCGTAATCGTTTCGCGCTGTGACGGGTACCGGGGGCTGCAACGATGACAGCCATGTCGCGCCTGAGATCCTTGAGCTCGGCGCTGTTTTCGTTCGGGTTGCTGCTCGGTGGCACCTGCGTCGTCGCGCAGCCGGTGGCCGTCGCCACGCCCGAACCCGGCGCCGGGCAGACGCCGGGCCCGAACCCGCCGTCGGCGGCGGTGCCGCAGGGTTGGGGAAGCTGCGGCCAATTCGTCGGTGACACAAGCGAAATCCCCACCGCGCAGTGCACCACCGTGTCGGTACCGATCGACTACAACAATCCCGCCGGCGCGCAGGCGAAGCTGGCGGTGATCCGGATCCCGGCCTCCGGGCAACGGGTCGGCGCGCTGCTGGTCAATCCCGGCGGCCCCGGCGGCTCGGCGGTCGACATGGTGGCCTCGATGGCCCCGGATCTGGAGAACTCCGCGATCAGGCGCAACTTCGACCTGGTCGGCTTCGACCCCCGAGGCGTCGGTCATTCGACGCCCGCGCTGCGCTGCCGCACCGACGCCGAATTCGACGCGTACCGGCGCGAGCCGATGGTCGACTACAGCCCGGGCGGGGTCGCGCACATCGAGCAGCTCTACCGGCAACTGGCCCAGCAGTGCGCCAACCGGATGGGCGCGGCGTTCTTGGCCAACACCGGCACCGCCTCGGTCGCGCGCGACATGGACGTCGTGCGCCAGGCACTCGGCGACGACCAGATCAACTACCTGGGCTACAGCTACGGCACCGAGCTGGGCACCGCCTACCTGGAGAAGTTCAGCAACCACGTGCGGGCGATGGTGCTCGACGGCGCCATCGACCCGACCGTCGGGCCGATCGACGAGAACGTCAACCAAATGGCGGGATTCCAAACGGCTTTCAACGACTACGCCACCGACTGCGCCCGCTCGCCGGGCTGCCCGCTGGGCACCGACCCGACCCAGTTCGTCAATCGCTACCACGCGCTGGTCAACCCGCTGGCCACCAAGCCGGGCCGCACCGCGGACCCGCGCGGCCTGAGCTACGCCGACGCGACCACCGGCACCATCAACGCGCTCTACACGCCGGCGCACTGGAAATACCTGACCAGCGGGCTGCTTGGGCTGGCGCGCGGGACCGACGCCGGCGACCTGCTGTTGCTCGCCGACGACTACGACGGGCGCGACAAGAACGGGCACTACTCCAACGACCAGGACGCGTTCAACGCGATCCGCTGTGTCGACGCGCCGAACCCGACCGACCAGGCCAGCTGGGTGAACGCCGATCAGCGGATCCGACAGGCCGCGCCTTTCCTGAGCTACGGGCAGTTCACCGGAAATGCTCCGCGCGATTTGTGCGCGCTGTGGCCGGTGCCGGCGACGTCGGCGCCGCACGCCGCGCCGCCCATGGCGCCGGGCAAGGTCGTCGTCGTCTCCACCACACACGACCCGGCCACGCCGTATCAGGCAGGGGTGAACCTGGCCCGCCAGCTCGGCGGCCCGCTGATCACCTACGACGGGACCCAGCACACCGCGGTGTTCAACGGCCACCAATGCGTGGACAACGCCGTCGTCCGCTATTTCGTCGCCGGCACGCCGCCGCCGGCCGGCTACCACTGCCAGTCCTGACCAGCGCCCGGCGCGCCTCGCAATGGTTCTGAGCGGGCATCGGTAACACAGAATTAACAGCGGTTGCATACTGTTCGGGTTATGGATCGACAGAAGGAATTCGTCCTCCGCACCCTCGAGGAACGAGACATCCGTTTCGTTCGGCTGTGGTTTACCGATGTGCTCGGTTTCCTCAAGTCGGTCGCCATCGCCCCGGCCGAGCTCGAAGGCGCCTTCGAGGAGGGCATCGGCTTCGACGGATCCTCCATCGAGGGCTTCTCGCGGGTCTCCGAATCCGACACCGTGGCCAACCCCGACCCGTCCACCTTCCAGGTGCTGCCGTGGGCCTCGCCCAACGGCCACCACCACTCGGCGCGGATGTTCTGCGACATCACCATGCCGGACGGATCGCCGTCGTGGGCCGACCCGCGGCACGTGCTGCGTCGCCAGCTGCAAAAGGCCAACGACCTGGGCTTCTCCTGCTACGTGCACCCCGAGATCGAGTTCTTCCTGCTCAAGCCGGGCCCCGACGACGGCACCCCGCCGGTTCCCGTCGACAATGCCGGCTACTTCGACCAGGCCGTCCACGACTCCGCCTCCAACTTCCGCCGCCACGCGATCGAAGCCCTGGAGTTCATGGGCATCTCGGTGGAGTTCAGCCACCACGAGGGGGCGCCCGGCCAGCAGGAGATCGACCTGCGCTTCGCCGACGCCCTGTCGATGGCCGACAACGTGATGACGTTCCGCTACGTCATCAAGGAGGTCGCGATCGAGAACGGCGCCCGCGCCACGTTCATGCCCAAGCCGTTCGGGCAACACCCCGGCTCCGCGATGCACACCCACATGAGCCTGTTCGAGGGTGACGTCAACGCGTTCCACAGCCCCGACGACCCGCTGCAGCTCTCCGACGTGGGCAAGTCCTTCATCGCCGGGATCCTCGAGCACGCCTCGGAGATCAGCGCCGTCACCAATCAGTGGGTCAACTCCTACAAGCGGCTGGTCGGCGGCGGCGAGGCGCCCACCGCCGCGTCGTGGGGCGCGGCCAACCGGTCCGCGCTGGTGCGGGTGCCCATGTACACACCGCACAAGACGTCGTCGCGGCGCGTCGAGGTGCGCAGCCCCGACTCGGCCTGCAACCCGTACCTGACCTTCGCCGTGCTGCTGGCCGCCGGGCTGCGCGGGGTGGAGAAGGGCTACGTGCTGGGACCGCAGGCCGAGGACAACGTGTGGGACCTGACAGCCGAGGAACGCATCGCGATGGGATACCGCGAGCTGCCGACGAGTCTGGACAGCGCGCTGCGCGCGATGGAGTCCTCCGAGCTGGTCGCGGAAACCTTGGGGGAGCACGTTTTTGACTTCTTCTTGCGCAACAAGCGCACGGAGTGGGCCAACTACCGCAGCCACGTCACCCCGTACGAGCTGAGCACCTACCTGTCCCTGTAGGTCCCACCGAGCGCCGATCAGTCGGAAGACCGGCGGCTTGCGCTACGGTCGTGGTCGTGACCAAACCCGCGACGCAGCGCCCCAGGCTGCCCAGCGTCGGCCGGCTCGGGTTGGTCGATCCGCAAGCGGCCGAACGCATGGCGCAGCTGGGGTGGTACGAGCACGACGACCAGGCGCACGTCGACCTGCTGTGGTCGCTGTCGCGCGCGGCCGATCCCGACGCCGCGCTGCTGGCCTTGGTCCGGCTGTCGGAGAACCCCGACTCGGGGTGGAACGAACTCAACGCCGCACTGCTCGCCGAACGCCCGCTGCGCGGCAGGCTGTTCGGCGTTCTCGGCGCGTCGCTGGCGCTGGGCGATCACCTGATCGCCCAACCGCAGTCCTGGAAACTGTTGCGCGGCAACGTCACACTGCCTACCCGCGACGAGCTGCGCGCGATGTTCACCGGCTGCGTGGACGAGGCGCTGGCTGCGCCGGGTTCGGCGATGGTGCGCCTTCGCACCCTGTATCGCGACCAGCTGCTGGTGCTGGCCGCGCTGGACCTGGCCGCGACCGTCGAGGACGAGCCGGTGGTCCCGTTCACCGTGGTGGCGGCCCACCTCTCGGACCTGGCGGACGCCGCGCTGGCCGCCGCCCTGCGGGTGGCCGAGAACAGCGTGTGCGGCGAGCGGACCCCGCCGCGGCTGGCGGTGATCGCGATGGGCAAATGCGGTGCCCGCGAACTGAACTACGTCAGCGACGTCGACGTCATCTTCGTCGGCGAGCAGGCCGACACCGTCACCACCCGGGTGGCCAGCGAGATGATGCGGCTGGCCTCCGAGGCGTTCTTTCAGGTCGACGCCGGCCTGCGGCCCGAGGGTCGCAGCGGGGAACTGGTCCGCACCGTCGAGTCGCACATCGCCTACTACCAGCGTTGGGCCAAAACCTGGGAGTTCCAGGCGCTGCTGAAAGCCCGTGCGGCGGTGGGCGATGCGGAGCTCGGACGGCGCTACCTGGACGCGCTGATGCCGATGGTGTGGGTCGCCTGCGAGCGTGAGGACTTCGTGCCCGAGGTGCAGGCCATGCGCCGCCGGGTCGAGCAGCTGGTGCCCGCCGAGGTCCGCGGCCGCGAGATCAAGCTGGGCAGCGGCGGGCTGCGCGACGTGGAATTCGCCGTGCAGCTCCTGCAGCTGGTGCACGGCCGCGGCGACGACTCGCTGCACGTGGCGTCGACGGTGGACGCGCTGGCCGCGCTGGGCCAGGGCGGCTACATCGGACGCGAGGACGCCGCCAACCTCACCGCCTCCTACGAGTTCCTCCGGCTGCTCGAGCACCGGCTGCAGCTGCAGCGCCTCAAGCGCACCCACCTGCTGCCCGAGGCCGACGACGAGGAGGCGGTGCGCTGGCTGGCGCGGGCCGCCCACATCCGGCCGGACGGCCGCCACGACGCGGCCGGGGTGCTGCGCGAGGAGCTGCGCCACCAGAACCTGCGGGTGTCCCAGCTGCACGCCAAGCTCTTCTATCAGCCGCTGCTCGAATCGATCGGCCCGGCCGGGCTGGAGATCGCCCACGGCATGACCTCCGAAGCCGCCGAACGCCAGCTGGCGGCGCTGGGTTACGAGGGTCCGCAGACCGCGCTGAAGCACATGTCGGCCCTGGTCAACCTGAGCGGCCGGCGCGGGCGGGTGCAGTCGGTGCTGCTGCCGCGGCTGCTGAACTGGATGTCGTACGCGCCCGACCCCGACGGCGGGTTGCTGGCCTACCGGCGGCTGTCCGAGGCGCTGTCCGGCGAGAGCTGGTACCTGGCCACGCTGCGCGACAAGCCCGCCGTGGCCCGCCGGCTCATGCACGTGCTGGGGACCTCCGCCTACGTGCCGGACCTGCTGATGCGGGCCCCCCGGGTGATTCAGGACTACGGCGATGGGCCGTCGGGGCCGAGGCTGCTCGACGCCGAGCCCGCGGCGGTGGCCCGCGCGCTGGTCGCCTCGGCCAGTCGCTACTCCGACCCGGTCCGGGCGATCGCGGGGGCGCGCACCCTGCGGCGCCGCGAGCTGGCCCGCATCGCATCGGCCGACCTGCTCGGCATGCTCGAGGTCACCGACGTCTGCGCGGCGCTGACCTCGGTGTGGGTGGCGGTGCTGCAGGCCGCGCTGGACGCGATGATCCGGGCCAACCTGCCCGTGAGCGGCAGGGCGCCGGCGGCCATCGCGGTCATCGGCATGGGCCGGCTGGGCGGCGCCGAGTTGGGCTACGGGTCCGACGCCGACGTGATGTTCGTCTGCGAACCGGCGCCCGGAGTCGAGGATTCCGCGGCGGTGCGCTGGGCAACCGGCGTCGCCGAGCAGGTTCGGGCGCTGCTGGGCACCCCCAGCGTCGACCCGCCGCTGGAGGTCGACGCCAACCTGCGGCCCGAGGGTCGCCAGGGCCCACTGGTGCGGACCCTGGCCTCCTACGCCGCCTATTACGAGCAGTGGGCGCAGCCGTGGGAGATCCAGGCGCTGCTGCGGGCGCACGCGGTCGCCGGCGACGCGGAGCTGGGGCGGCGGTTCCTGCTGATGGCCGACAAGACCCGCTATCCACCCCACGGGGTGTCTACCGAGGCGATGCAGGAGATCCGGCGCATCAAGGCCCGCGTCGATTCCGAGCGGCTGCCGCGCGGCGCGGACCCCAACACCCACACCAAGCTGGGCCGCGGGGGACTGGCCGACATCGAGTGGACCGTGCAGCTGCTGCAACTGCGGCACGCGCACGAGATTCCCGCCCTGCACAACACGTCGACCCTGCAATGCCTGGACGCGATCGCCGCCGCCGAGCTGGTGCCCGCCGACGAGGTGGACCTGTTGCGGCAGGCCTGGCTGACCGCCACCCGGGCCCGCAACGCGCTGGTGCTGGTCCGCGGCAAGCCCACCGATCAGCTGCCCGGGCCCGGACGCCAGCTCAACGCCGTGGCCGTGGCCGCGGGCTGGCCCACCGACGAGGGCGGGGAGTTCCTGGACAACTATCTACGGGTGACGAGAAGGGCAAAAGCGGTGGTGCGCAAGGTGTTCGGAAGTTGAGTCAGGAGGCCGGCGCGTTGGACGCCGTATTCGAGGTGCTCAGCGCGGCGGAGGCCGAGCGCGTGACGGCGCTCTACGCTCCGTTGGCCGACGCGGTGCGCGAACTCGTCGACGCCACCATCCGCACCGAGGCCGATGACGACGTCGTCGCCGAGGCCCGGAAGGCGATCGAGGCCGTCACCGCGGCGCTGCGGCGACGCACCCGCCCGATGGGGGTGAGCTACCGCGTCAACGGCCGCCCGCTGCCGTTGGGCAACGCCGCGATCGGCGTGTGCAATCCCATCGCGCCGCCGATCGTCGTGCACCACGAGGGCGAGGGGCGCTGCTGGAGCGAGTTCACCCTCGGCTCGGCTTATGAGGGCCCGCCCAAACTGGTGCACGGCGGCGTCAGCGCCCTGGTGCTCGACCACATGCTCGGCGAGGCGGCCAGCGAGGGGCTGTCCAAAGCGCGGTTCACCGGCACCATCACCGTGAAATATCTGCGCGGCACGCCGCTGGGTCCGCTGCGCTGCGAGGCGTGGGTCGACGGCAAGGAGGGCCGCAAAGTCTTTGCGCGCGGCACCATTTCGGATGCCGCCGGCGTCACCGTCGAGGCCGACGGCGTGTTCATCGAGCCGGCCTGGGCGCAGGAGGGGCAGTGAAGTTCTACATCAGCAGCGCCTTCCTGAACACCCGCGAGATCATCGAGCTGGCCAAGGCGGCCGACGAGCTCGGCTACGACGGGATCGGCATTCCCGACCACGTGGTCAATCTCGAGACGTTGCAGACCCCGTACCCGTACACCAAAGACGGACAACGGCGCTGGCAACCGTTCACCGACTGGCCCGATCCCTGGGTCCTCGTGGGTGCGCTGGCTCAGGTCACCACGCGGTTGCGGTTCGTCAACACCGTCTACATCCCCGCGATGCGCAACCCGTACTCGGCGGCCAAAGCCATCGGCACGGCGGCGGTACTGGCGTCCGGCCGGGTGGAGCTGGGCATCGGGGTGGGCTGGTGCCGCGAGGAATTCGCTTTGATGGGTGAGCGATTCGAGGCGCGCGGCAAGCGCACCGACGAGATCATCGAGCTGATGCGGGCGCTGTGGGCGCCGGGCTGGACGGAGTTCGAGGGCGAGTTCTTTTCCGCGCCGCGCCTCGAGATGCAACCCACTCCGCCGCCGATACCGGTGTATGTCGGTGGGCTCAGCGAGATCGCGTTGCGCCGCGCCGCCCGCAACGACGGTTGGATCGGCGATCTGATCAAGACCGAGCGGGCCATCGAGGCGGTCGGGCGGCTGCGGGAGCTGCGCGCCGAAAACGGTTTGACCATGGACGATTTCACCATCCTGACGCCGCTGACCGATGCGTTCACCGCCGCGGACTACCGGCGGGTCGAGGACGCCGGCATCACCGGCATCATCACCATGCCGTGGATGTTCTATGCCGGGCCCGACGCCAGCCTGGACGACAAGATCGACGGCATGCAGCGCTTCCGCAAGGACCTCGCGCTCGACGGCTGAGCGCGCGGCGCCGTCCGTCGCTTGGCTGCGCCGCGCGAAGTCCGCGACACTTAATCA
>NZ_JCALDN010000050.1:0-223 GCF_059812885.1 Mycobacterium sp. NGS33
TGGGTGATACGTATGCGAACGCGGCGCCGGATCTGTTGGATTTCTTGAACAATGCGGTGATCACCTCGCGCACCATCAACGCCCAGCAGAAGGATCTGGATCGGGCGTTGTTGTCGGCGGCCGGGTTCGGCAACACCGGTGCGGAGCTGTTCACCAAGGGCGGGCCGTATCTGGCGCGCGGCGCCGCTGACCTGGTGCCCACCGCCCAGCTGCTGGACACCTA
>NZ_JCALDN010000051.1:0-208 GCF_059812885.1 Mycobacterium sp. NGS33
ATCCGGCCGAGGGTGGGCGGGTCAGCACGCTGTAGCGGAACCCGTATTTGTTGACGTAGCCGGCGGCCGCGCCGCGGCGGCCGACCGAGCCGACGGGCATGCCGCGTAGCAGGCCGTTGGCCGGTGACCCTGCCCCACCGTTCGCCGTGGCCTGAAGGGGGGTGGCCTCCTCGGACAGCGCCGCCGGGGTGACCGACGACGTCAGCGT
>NZ_JCALDN010000006.1:0-221370 GCF_059812885.1 Mycobacterium sp. NGS33
ACCTCATGAATACGGTGCGGACGTCCGCGCTCGGCCTGACAGCTACCGCCATCTTGCTCGGCGCCACGGTGGTGGGTTGCGGCGGGGACAAAAACTCGACGGGATCTTCCGGTTCGGCCACGCCGTCCAGCTCGGCCAGTTCATCGAGCCCCTCGGCCAGTCCGGGCGCGGGGGCACCGGGAGCCCCGGTGGACTACAGCAACCTGCTGATCAAACCCAGTGACGTGGGCCCCAATGCCACCGCCGACGGGCCGCCGAGTCAGAACCCCAGCGGCATCACCGGTGTGGGACAGGTTTTCAAGAACCCCGACGGCAAGCGCACCATCATCGACACCATCGCCGTCTTTCCCGACGCGGCCACCGCCACCCAGACCGCTGCGAACATGCGCGACGTCGTCGGGAAGAAGGTCAACGGCGAGCAGCAGCCCATCGACATCGGCACCAACGGGTTCATGGTGATCGGCCAGGGAACCGACCCGGCCAACCCGATGGAGATCTCCGAGGCGGTGTTCGTCGAAGGCAGGGCCATGGTCGATCTGGAATCCGACTGCGTCATCGGCAATCCGACGCCGGCCGACGTAGTGCTCGATCTCGCCCGCAAGCAAGACGCCGCGGTCAAGGCGGGACTGCCGGCTAGCTGAGCGGCCGCTCGTTCACAGGGGCCAGCTGTCCGGCTGCAGCTCGTAGCGCAGCGCCGCAGCCGGCGGCAACGGCTGCCGTTCGTTGACCGATATCGCATCGACGACGAGGGTGACATAGCGCCGCCAGCCGTCGCTGCCGGCGTCCATGGTGGACAGCACGCTGAAGAGCATCGCGATCAGGCGAGGAAGGTCGTCGGCGACCAGGTCGGCGCGGATGCTCCCGGCTCGCTGCCCCGCGCGGGCGAGCTCGCCGAGCGCCGCGTTGAGCGGCACCGAGATGTCTGCCGTGAGTGATCCGGTCCGGCGCGCCGCCGTCAGCAGGCTGTGCTCGCGTGCCCCCAGCGATATCGCCGCCTCGATGAGCTGGGTGAGACCGCGCAGCGGATCCTTCGCGCGGCGGGCGCTGTCGATCACCGGCGTGAGGTCCTCGGCGATGCTCTGATCCAGGGCGGCGCGGACCAGGTCCGCCTTGGCCGGAAATCTTCGGTACAGGGTTCGCTCGCCGACGCCGGCGCGGCGCGCGACGGCTTCCACCGGGGCGTCTGGTCCCAACTGGCCATAGACCTCGCGCGCCGCGCGCAGGATGCGCTCGACGTTGCGCGCCGCGTCGGCCCGCAACGGCCGGTCTTCGACCGCGGTCATCATGACAGCGTAACTGACAGTTGACTGCCGGTAAGCGCAGCTTTACGCTCATACAACTGGCAGCCAACTGACACTTAGTGGAAAACTGGTTATGGCGACACCTTTGGAGACCTCCGAATCCCGGCCTGACGCAAGCCTTCCCGTGTTGCCCGCCCCGCGGCCGTCGCACTGCCCGCTCGCGGCCCCACCCGAGTTTGCGGAGTGGCGCGAGCGGCCCGGGCTGCGACGAGCGATGTTCCAGGGCAACCCGGTTTGGGTGGTCAGCCGCTACCAGGACATCAGGGCGGCGCTGGTCGATCCGCGCTTGTCCGCCAAGACCATTCCGGACTCGATCCTGCCGACCGACGCCGACAACAAGGTGGCGGTGATGTTCGCGCGGATCGACGATCCCGAGCATCACCGGTTACGGCGCATGATGACGAGCAACTTCACCTTCAGGCGCTGCGAATCGATGCGGTCCCATATTCAGGACATGGTCGACCACTATCTCGGCCAGATGATCGGCAATGGCGCGCCGGCCGACCTGGTGCGCGAATTCGCCTTGCCCGTGCCGTCGATGGTGATCGCCCTGCTGCTGGGGGTGCCGCCCGAAGACCTGGCAATCTTCCAGCACAACACCACCAAGGGGCTTGACCAGAAATCCACCGACGAGGAAAAGGGCCAGGCGTTCGGGGCGATGTATGCCTACATCGAGGAGTTGGTGGAACGCAAAGCACGCGAACCCGGGGACGATTTGATCAGCCGCCTGCTCACCGAGTACGTGGCGACGGGTCAGCTCGACCACACCACCACCGCGATGAACAGTGTGATCATGATGCAGGCGGGCCATGAAACCACGGCCAACATGATCGCATTGGGAACCGTTGCGCTGCTGGAACATCCCGAGGTGTTCGAGCGACTCGGGCAAACCGACGATCCGGCCGTGATCGCCAACATCGTCGAAGAGCTGATGCGCTACCTGTCCATCGTGCACAGCCAGGTCGACCGCGTCGCGACCGAAGACCTGGTGATCGGTGGCCAACTGATCCGCGCCGGGGAATTCGTGGTCATGAGCCTGCTCGCCGGCAACTGGGACGCCGAATTCGTCGACAACCCCGAGTCCTTCGACCCCAACCGAAACGTCCGCGGGCACTTGGGCTTCGGGTACGGCGTTCATCAATGCATCGGAGCGAACCTGGCTCGCGTGGAGATGCAGGTCGCCTTCGCCACGCTGGCGCGGCGCCTGCCCGGGCTCAGGCTGGCGGTGCCGCCGGAGCAGCTGAGGTTCAAAGACGCCAATATCTATGGCATGAAAGAACTTTCGGTGAGCTGGTGACGATGCCGACCGGCGAACTGCGGTTCGACGGCCAGGTGGCCGTGATCACCGGCGCCGCCAGGGGATTGGGCAGGCAGTACGCACAGCTGTTGGCCACGCGCGGAGCTCGCGTCGTGGTCAACGACACTGGCGCCTCGGTGACCGGGGACGGCTCGGACGGCGAGGCGGGCCCGGCGACGAAATGAGCGAGCTGTTCGCGACGATCGCCGGCGGCCTCAGCAGCTGAAGGCCGCGCCGACGCCGTCGGGCGGGGGCGCCGATTTCAGGCAGCCGAACGGCTCGATGCCTGCGGGGCTGAATTTGGCCGCCGACTGGTGCGCATAGTTCACGCAGTAGAGGCCGGTCTGGTCGGCGCGGCACCGATAGTCACCGAACGACAGCGAATCTCCGCTCGCCAGTTCCGGTCCGTTGCCGTTGAGGAAGGGACCGGGATCGGCCCGGGCGGATCCGACCTGCAGGTTCACCCCGTCGAAGCTGATCCAGCCACCGTGCCATTGGCCATAGGCCGTCGCGGGGGCCGGCGGTGGGTTGGTCAAAGTCACCAGGCAGGCCAGGGCGCCGCCGGTGTGTTTGGCATCCGTCATGCAGGAGACCTTGCCGCCCATCGCGCTCACCGCGATGTCGTCGCCCAGGGGCGTGGTCGCCCCGTCGCGGGTGGCGGTGTGAAAGCGGCCGGGATCGGCGGGGTGTCCGGTCTCTATCCAGGCGATGACGTCGGAGATTGCCGCACCGGCGCCCGGCGCGCCGGTTGGTCGCGGCGCCGCGCTTCCCGGTGCGCCGGCGCTGGGCTGGGCGGGGCTTTGGGGCGGTGCCGAATGGCCGCCCGTGGTGTGGGAGCACCCCGCGAGCAGTAGTGACGCGGCGATCATCGCAGCTTTCCGCATCCAGTCAGGCTAACCGCCGCGCCGGGGAATTAAGGCGCTGCGCGCGCGTTACGGCCGTCATGTCGGTTACCGTCGGGTTATGCATGACCGCACCGTCCGCGCACGCACGGCCATCGGCACCGTCGAAGGCTTTACCCGCGACGGGGTCAATCGGTGGCGGTCGATCCCGTATGCCCGTCCACCGGTGGGCAGCCTGCGCTTCCGGGCGCCGCAGCCGGCCCAGCCGTGGTCGGGTGTTCGGCACTGCCATGGGTTCGGCAACTGCGCGCCCCAGCAGCGCCGTTACACCCTGCTCGGCATGTCGGGTCTCGGAGGCCGCTATCAGCCGATGAGCGAGGACTGCCTGACCCTCAACGTGGTGGCGCCCGAGGGTGAGGCCGAGGGGCCGCTGCCCGTCATGGTGTTCATCCACGGCGGCGGCTACTTCCTGGGCAGCTCGGCGACACCGCTGTACGACGGTGCGGCGCTGGCGCGCCGCGGGTGTGTGTACGTGTCGGTGAACTACCGGCTGGGCGCGCTGGGGTGCGTGGACTTTTCGTCGTTGTCGACGCCGGAGATCACGATCGACAGCAACCTGTATCTGCGCGATCTGGTGCTGGCGCTGCAGTGGGTTCGTGACAACATCGCCGGGTTCGGCGGTGATCCGGACAATGTCACCATCTTCGGCGAGAGCGCGGGCGCCTGCATCACGGCCTCGCTGCTGGCGGTGCCCGCCGCCGAAGGCCTGTTCGCCCGCGCGATCTCGGAAAGTCCGGCGTCGGGTCTGGTGCGGTCGAGAGAGGTTGCCGCGGAATTCGCGATCCGCTTCGCCAACCTGCTGGGGGTGCGCAAGCGGGACGCCGCCAACGCGCTGATGCAGGCGTCCGCGGCACAACTGGTGGAAACCCAGCACCGGCTGATCGACGAGGGCATGCAGAACAGGTTGGGCGCCTTCCCGATTGGCCCAGTCGTCGGTGACGACGTCCTGCCCTTGGACCCGGTCGAGGCGATGCGGCGCGGTGCGGCCCACCGGGTACCGCTGATCGTGGGCACCAATGCCGAAGAGGGCCGGCTGTTCACCCGATTCCTGGCGATGTTGCCGACCAACGAGGCGATGGTCGAAGAACTGCTCGCCGAGGCCGAACCCGCTATCCGCGAACGCATTACCGCGGCATATCCGAATTATCCCGATCGGGCGGCCTGCATCCAGCTCGGTGGTGACTTCGCCTTCGCCTCGGCGGCCTGGCAGATCGCGGAGGCGCACGGCGCGCACGCCCCGACCTACCTCTACCGGTACGACTACGCGCCGCGCACGCTGCGCTGGTCGGGTTTCGGCGCCACCCACGCCACCGAGTTGCTCGCCGTTTTCGACGTCTACCGCACCAGATTCGGCGCATTGTTGACCGCGGCGGCGGACCGCCGGGCCGCATTGCGGGTCAGCAATCAAGTGCAACGGCGTTGGCGCGCCTTCAGCCGGACCGGCGTACCGGGGGAGGACTGGCCCCTTTACACCGCTGAGGATCGTGCCGTCATGGTCTTCGACCGCAGGTCGCGCGTCGAGTTCGATCCACACCCGCATCGCCGAATGGCATGGGACGGCTTCTCACTGGCGCGTTGAGCTGGCACGCTAACCCTCATGCACGCCGAGACCGAGCAAGTCATCGAACGACCCAGTGACCTCACCGCCGCCTGGCTGGCCGCGGTCATCGGCACCGGACCCATCGCCGACTTCTCGGTAGAGCGCATCGGCACCGGCCAGATGAGCGGGTGCTACCGGGTCAGGCTGAGCTATGCCGAGGCCGACGGCGGGCCCGAGTCGGTGGTGCTGAAGGTCGCGGCCACCGATGCGGTGAGCCGCCAGACCGGGCTGGCACTGGGGCTCTACGAGCGGGAGGTGCGCTTCTACGGCGACATCGCGCCGCGTCTGGGCGGGCCCATCGCGCCCTGCTACCACGCGGCGGTCGACAGCTCGACGGGTGTGTTCGATCTGCTGCTGGGCGATGCCGGACCGGCCGTCGTTGGTGACGAAATCGCCGGTGCCACAATCGAACAGGCCCGCCTAGGCGCCGTCGAGCTGGGCCGATTGCACGGGCCGCTGCTCGGCGACGCCTCCCTGGCCGAGGCGCCGTGGCTCAACCGTGACGCGCCGCTGAACCAGGCAATGATCACCCCGCTGTACGCGGGTTTCGTCGATCGCTACGGCGACCAGATCGCACCCGAGCATCGCGTGGTGTGCGAACGGCTGGTGGCCGCGTTCGATGGCTACCTGGCCCAGGAGGCGGAGGCGTCCGAACGGGGCCGCGTCCAGGGCCTGGTGCATGGCGACTATCGCCTGGACAACATGCTGTTCGGTATCGAGGGTGCCGATCGCGCGCTGACGGTGGTCGATTGGCAGACCGTGTCGTGGGGTCCGGCGCCGACCGACCTGGCCTACTTCCTCGGTTGCGCGTTGTCCACCGAGGATCGCCGGCAGCACTACGACGCGCTGCTGCGCGCCTATCACGAGGCGCTGGGACCGGCGGCGCCACTCAGTCTCGCCGACGTCGCCGACGGCGTGCGCCGGCAGAGCTTTTTCGGGGTGATGATGGCGATCGTCTCGTCCATGCTGGTCGAGCGCACCGACCGCGGCGATCAGATGTTCATGACGATGCTGCGGCGGCACTGCGACCACGTCCTGGATACCGACGCGCTGTCGACGCTGCCCGTCGCGGCGGCACCCGAACCGTTGCGGCCGGACGTCGAGGACGAACTGGCCCACGAGCCCACCGCCGAACCGCTGTGGAGTGAGAGCTGGTACGCCGACTTCGCCGACCCCGCACAGGGTTTGGGTGGCTGGTTCCGGTTGGGGCGGGTGGCCAACGAGCAGACCGCGTGGGTGCACGTGTTGTTGTGCGGACCCGACCTGCCGACCGTCGCCGTGGATGCGCAAGTGCCGCTGCCCTCGGATCCGTGGTCTGTGCGGGCCGAGGACTTCGAGCTCGAACATGCCGTCGACGCGCCCCTGCAGGGCTATCGCGTCGACGTGCGGGCGCGGGCCCATGCCTACCCCGATCCGTCCGCGTTGCTGCGCGGGGAGCCCGGCGCCCCCGTCGAGATGAGCCTGAACCTGGTGTGGGCCACCGACGGCGCCCCGTACAAATACGCGGTGACCACGCGGTATGAAATCCCGTGCACCGTCTCGGGCGCCGTCACCGTCGGCGATACCAGCTACCGCCTGAATTCCGTTGCGGGCCAACGTGATCACTCGTGGGGGGTGCGCGATTGGTGGGGCATGGATTGGATCTGGAGCGCGCTGCATCTAGACGACGGCACGCACCTGCACGGCGTGAACATCCGGATCCCCGGGGCGCCCGCGTTCAGCATCGGCTATGCGCAGGACGCCGACGGCAAGGCCGCCGAGCTGCAGACCGTGGACTCGCGAGAGTCCTTCGCTGCCAACGGGTTACCGCTCGACGCAACGCTGAAGCTGGAGCCGGCGCAGATCACCGCGAACGCTGACGTGCGCGGCCAGGCACCGGTGCGGCTCGTCGCGCGGGACGGGCGGGTCAGCCAGTTCCCCCGCGTATGGGCGACGGTCAGCACGGCCGACGGGCGCAGCGGCGTCGGTTGGCTGGAATGGAACCGCAACCTCGGCGAACAGACTTAGGTGAGCGGATCGGCCCCCGTTGTCGTGATGGGCGTCTCCGGCTCGGGCAAGTCGACGGTGGGGGCGGCGCTCGCCCGGCGCCTGCGCGTCCCGTTCGTCGACGCCGACACCCTGCACCCGGCCGCCAACATCGCCAAGATGGCGGCCGGCGAACCGCTCGACGATGACGACCGCCATCCCTGGTTGGAGACGGTCGGCGAATGGTTGGCCGCCCATCGCGCGGGCGCGGTGGTGAGTTGCTCGGCGCTGAAAAGGACATACCGCGACCAGCTCCGCGCGCACTGTCCGGGGGTGCAGTTCCTGCACCTGTCGGGTTCGCCGGAGCTGATCGGCGCCCGGCTGGCGGCCCGCACCGACCACTTCATGCCTCCCGCACTGCTGCGTTCGCAACTGGACACCCTCGAGCCCCTCGGTCCCGACGAGGCCGGCATGACCGTCGACGTCGGCCCCGACGTCGACGCGATCGTGGACACCGTCGTGCGGGCGCGCGAATAGCCGCGGCGGCGGCCGCGGTGTAGCATTGTGCTACAGCTTGTAACGTAATGCTGCAGAGGAGGCAGTCATGGCCGAGGCCGTCGATCGCGTCACCCGCGTCGCTTCCGACCTGATGGACAGCGCGGCGGCCGAGGGCGCCCGGCAGAGCCGCTCGGCCAAGCAGCAACTCGACCACTGGGCACGGGTGGGGCGGGCCGTATCCAGTCAGCACACCGCCTCGCGGCGGCGGGTGGAAGCCGCGCTCACCGGCCAGCTGGCGACCGGCGAACTCACCGTCGAGGAGGGCGTGGTGTTCAACGCCGAGATCTCCGCGGCCATCGAGGAAAGCTTGGCGCGCACCAACTATGGGGCCACGCTCGCCGGGCAAGGGGTCACCACCGTCGCCCTCAACGACGACGGCGAGATCGTCGAGCACCGCCCCGACGGCGCCGCCGTGGTGCTCGGGGGCACCCGCTGACCCGGCGGTGGTCAGCGGTTCGGCGGTGCCATGGATCGACTTGACCTGGTGGTCGGGCCGAACGGCGCCGGTAAGTCGACGTTCATCGCGCTGACCCTGGCGCCGCTGCTGCCCGGCAGCCTGGTGGTCAATGCCGACGAAATCGCACGGCAGCGCTGGCCGCAGGATCCGGCGTCGCACTCCTACGACGCCGCGCGCATCGCCGCCGACACCCGCGCAAAGCTGATCGAGCTGGGCCGGTCCTTCATCGCCGAGACCGTCTTCTCCCACCCCTCCAAGCTCGACCTAGTTCAGGCGGCCCGCGGCGCGGGCTTCACCGTCGTGCTGCACGTGCTGCTCATCCCGGAAGAGCTTGCGGTCGAACGCGTTCGACACCGGGTGCAAGCCGGCGGCCATGACGTGCCGGAAGCCAAGATCCGTCAGCGCCATCGCCGGCTGTGGGCCCCGGTGGCCGAGGCGATCGCCTTGTCCGATCTCGCGACGGTCTACGACAACAGCCGCCTGCGCGGCCCGCGCATCGTCGCGCGACTCAGCGGTGGCCTGACGGTCGGAGCACCCGACTGGCCCGCGTGGACGCCGGACGTCCTGCGGGCTCGCTGGCCCGATTAGGTCGCGGCGTTATGCGGACAACGGCTCGCCCGACTACCAGGGGAGATTGCGGCGCCCGGTCTCGACCTGACCCCCCACGCGCTCGCGGGCGGTGTCGGCCAGGTCGCTGCCGCGCTGACGCGCGGTTTCGGCGAATTCCTCCCCGCGCGCCCGCGCCGTGCTGGCCAGTTTCTCGCTGCGCTTGCGCGCCTTCTTGGCCAGCTTCTCGCTGCGCTTGCGGGCCTTCTTGGCCAGGGGCGCGGCCCGGTCGGCGGCCTCGTCGGCGAGTTCTTCGCTGCGCTTGCGCGCCTTCTCCGCCAGATACGCCGCGCGGTCGGCGGCCTCGTCGGCCCATTCCTCGCCGCGCTTGCGTGCCTTCTTGGCCAGCGGCCGACTGCGCTCGGCCGCGGTGCTGGCCAGTTCCCGGCCGCGTTCGAGTGCGGCCTCGGCGTAGGGCGCGCCGCGCTCGGCCGCCGTGCTGGCCAATTCGCGGCCCCGCTCGAGCGCCGCTTCCGCATAGGGGGCACCGCGTTCGGCCGCCGTGCTGGCCAGTTCGCGGCCCCGTTCCGCGCCGATCTGCAAGCCGTGCGCGATGCGCTCACCCAACTCGGAAAAATCGGCATCGAAGGCCGAATCGTCCGACCCGGGCCACGCCGACGACACCCGCTCGGAGAGCCGTTCCGCCGCTCGGCGACCACGCCACCCGAGCGAGGGCTTGCCGGCGGTGTCGGCGGAGGCGATCAACAAGCCGCCCAGCAGGCTGAGGTCGGTGAGAAATTGCTGGCGTTTCTGGGCCTTGGCTACCGGGTCGCTCTCGTTCCAGAACGAGTGCGTCCCAAGGTTGGCCGGCAACACCGTCACCGCGAGGGCGGCCGATGCGATCCGGGGGAGTTTGCCGGTGGCAAGCAGCAGGCCGCCGCCGATTTGCACGGCCGCGGTGGTCTGCGCGACCGTCTCGGGGTCGCTGGGGATGCTGCTACTCACCGAATCCGGCAAGGCCTGCAGGCCGTCCACGGCCGGCGCCGCGGCCTCCGCCGCGGATTTGGGGTTCAGCAGTGAATTGACTCCTTGCCCGATGAATGCCACTGATAACAGGGGTCGCGCGATTCTCCTGAGCACCATGGCCGGTGTATTACCCGGCAGCTTGTCGAGCAAACCGCCACCCCGATAACCCCAGCTAGAGTCGCGTAGTGGCGCACACCGATAGGGTGGAGCGCGTGCGAGCGTTGATCATCGTCGACGTGCAAAACGACTTTTGCGAGGGCGGCTCGGTGCCCACCGCCCACGGCGCCGCCGTGGCACCCGCGATCAACGCCCATCTGTCCGGTGACCCGGGCTACCGGTACGTCGTGGCGACACAGGACTTTCACGTCGACCCGGGTGATCATTTCTCCGACCACCCGGATTATTCGTCCTCCTGGCCGGTGCACTGCGTCGCCGGAAGCGCCGGCGCGAATCTTCGCTCGGACCTGGACATCCGGCACCTGGACGCGGTCTTTCGCAAGGGTGCGTACGCCGCGGCGTACAGCGGTTTCGAAGGCGTCGACGACGACGGGACGACGCTGCTGCAGTGGCTGCGCCGGCGCGGGGTCGACGAGGTCGACGTGGTCGGCATCGCCACCGACTTCTGCGTCCGGCGGACCGCCGAGGACGCCGCGGCGGCCGGGCTGACCACCAGGGTGCTCGTCGATCTGACCGCGGCCGCGGACGTGGATTCGGCGGCCGAAGCGCTGGCGGAAATGCGGTCCGCCGGCATCGAGTTGGTTGGGGGGCCGTAATGGTGGCGCCACTGGATCGACAGCATCTGCTGGCCGCCGTGGAGCGCTCGCCGCAGGCGGCGGCCGCGCACGACCGTGCCGGGTGGGTGGGACTGTTTACCGGCGACGGATGTGTCGAGGACCCGGTCGGCTCCCGGCCGCACGTGGGGCACGAGCAAATCGGCCGCTTCTATGACACCTTCATCGGCCCGCGTGACATCAAGTTCCACCGCGATCTCGACGTCGTGGTCGGCACGACGGTTCTGCGTGATCTCGAGCTCGAGGTGGCGATGGGCTCGGCCGTGACGATGTTCATCCCGGCGTTTCTGCGATATGACCTCCGAGAAGCCAACGGCGAGTGGCAGATTGGCCATCTGCGGGCATATTGGGAGCTTCCGGCCATGATGGCGCAGTTCCTGCGCACCGGCCCGGGGGCCCTCCGGCCCGCGCTGAACCTGTCCGCCGCGCTGGTGAGCAACCAAGGATGGGGCGGGGCGGCCGGCTTCGTGACCGGATTCCGGCGGGTGGGGGCGCGCCACCAGCGGCTGGTGACGACGTTCCTGGAGGCCGTCGGGCGCAACGACGAGTCCTCCGCCGCGCGGGCGCTGTCCTCAGATGCCGCAATAACTTTGGGTGATCGCGACCCCCTCGACCTGGCCGAGCTGGCCGTGCAGCTGGAGGGCGCCGGCATCACCAAGACGAGCAGCGCCGGCCGCACCGTGGCGGTCTCACTCCACTCGGGGCACGGGCGCGCCATTGTGTTCGCCGATGTGGCGTGGCCCGGCGCCGCGATCAACCGGATCAGATTCTTTCCCGCCTGATCCCGTCACGCCCGTGTCTCACCGGAGCACCATCAGCACCAGCGATGCCCCGGAAAGGAACAGGTATGCGCCCGGAAACGCGATGTTGTACACAACGCGTGCCCTCACATGCGTCGCCACCGCACCGAGGAAAAACAGCACCAGGCCCGCGGCGGCCGCGATGCCCAATTCGCGCAAGCCCAGCAGTCCGACCACGATCCCGGCGGCCCCGGCCAGCTTCAGCGCGCCCAGCGCCGGCAACCACGACCGCGGCACCCCGACCTGGGCAGAGTTCGCCAGGACGAATCGCGCCGGCACGAAGTCGGCGACCGCGATCGCGGCGGTAATGACGGCGGTGGTCAGCGTGGTGGCGACGAGTGCGGTGTTCATCCGGATCAATCCCTTGTCGCGCAGTGATTTCCGCCGCGGCGGGTCGAATGCGAGCAGTGTGCATCGTGGCGCACAATCGGTAGGGTCATGGTGTTTGTCTCCTTCGCCGGTGGAACTCCGTTGGACGCGGTCAACTTCTTGACGGCTTCCGCGCGGAAAAGGTGACCCATGAACGCAACACAGGATTTGGCGGATCTGGCGCAGCGTTTCGACGCCGATCGACGACACCTGAGGTCGGTCGCGTTCCAGCTACTGGGTTCGGTGCCCGACGCCGACGACGCGGTGCAGTCGGCGTGGCTGAAGGCCAGCCGCGCGGACTTCAGCGGCGTCGACAACCTCTCCGGCTGGTTCACGACGATCACCGCGCGTGAGGCGTTCGACCAGCTTCGGCTGCGCAAGCGCCGCGCCGAGCAGCCGCTGGCCGAAGCCGACGAATTGGACCGGCTGGTCCGGGTGGCGTCGGCGCCGGCCGACGAGGACGCGCTGCTGGCGGAGTCGGTGAGCAGCGCGCTGCTCGTGGTGCTCGACCGGCTGTCCCCGGCGCAGCGCGTGGCGTTCGTGCTGCACGACGTCTTCGCCATGCCGTTCGAGCGGATCGCCGCGGTCATGAACCGCTCGCCGGACGCCGCGAAGAAGCTGGCCAGCAGGGCCCGCGGGCGACTGCACGCCGACCCGGCCGCCCGGCCTCGCCGCACGGCCGAGCACCTCAAGGTGGTCGAGGCGTTTCTGGCGGCCTCACGCGGCGGTGACATCGCCGGCCTGCTCGAGCTGCTGGCACCAGACGTGGTGCGCACGGTCGATCGGGCGCTGGTCCCGGCCGACGTGCCAACCACAGTGCGCGGCGCCGAGGAGGTCGCCAGGGAGACTCGGCGGTTCGCTGTGCGGGCGCGTGCAGGCGCTGTCATGCTCATCGACGGGACGCCGGGCATCGTGCTCGCGGCCCGCGGGCGCGCTCAGGTCCTGCTGGTGATCGGCATCGGCGCCGACGATCGCATCCACACGATCGACATCACCGGCAATGCCGAGCGAATCCGCCGGGCCGCGCTGACGCTGCCCCGGTGGCGGACCCAGGAAGATCACAAGCTCATCGGGTACCAAGGACGTCAGACACAGTCGGCCGGAAATGCGGCCGCGGGGCAGGACCGGGAGAGCCATGCTCGATAAGCCGTTCGGGCGGCGTGACCTGTTGCGGGGCGCTGGCGCGCTTTCCGCTGCGGCGCTGGCTCCGTGGTCGGCCGGGTGCGCTCCGGAGGACGACGCGCTCACTTTCTTCTTCGCGGCCAACCCGGACGAGCGTGACGCGAGGATGCGCGTCGTCGACGAGTTCGCGCGCCGGCACCCCGATATCAAGGTTCGTCCCGTGCAATCCGGGCCCGGTGTCATGCAACAACTTTCGACGTTCTGTGTTGGCGGAAAATGCCCCGACGTGCTGATGACCTGGGAACTGTCCTACGCCGAACTCGCCGACCGCGGTGTGCTGCTGGACATGAACACGCTGCTGGCGCGCGACAGATCGTTTGCCGACCAGCTCCGGGCGGACAGCATTCCGGCGCTGTACGAAACCTTCACCTTCAACGGGAAGCAGTACGCACTTCCCGAACAGTGGTCGGGCAACTACCTGTTCTACAACAAACGGCTCTTCGCCGAAGCCGGCGTGCCGGCGCCCCCCAAGACGTGGGAGCAGCCGTGGGATTTCACCGAATTCCTGGACACCGCACGCGCGTTGACCAAGCGTGACGCGGCCGGGCGCGCGGCGCAGTACGGCTTCGTCAACACCTGGGGTTCCTACTACTCGGCCGGCCTGTTCGCGATGAACAACGGCGTCGCCTGGTCCAACCCGCGGCTGAACCCCACCCACTTCAACTTCGACAACGCGGCGTTCCAGGAAGCGGTGCAGTTCTACGCCGATCTGGCCAACACGTACCGGGTCGCGCCCAACGCATCCGAGACGCAGTCCATGTCGACGCCCAACCTGTTTGCGGTGGGCCGGGCGGCGATCGCGCTCGGCGGCCACTGGCGCTACCAGACCTATATCCGTGCCGAGGACCTGGATTTCGACGTCGCCCCGTTGCCGGTCGGCCCGGCGCTGGGAAAGGGGCATGCCGCGTGCTCCGATATCGGCGCCACCGGATTGGCCATCTCGGCGAGCAGCCCGCGCAAGGAACAGGCGTGGGAGTTCGTGAAGTTCGCGACCGGCCCCGTCGGCCAGGCGCTGATCGGTGAATCCTGCCTGTTCGTTCCCGTGCTGCGCTCGGCGCTGCGATCAAAAGGATTCGCCAAGGCCCATCGGCGGCTGGGCAATCTCAGTATTCTCACCGAGGGTCCGGCGTTTTCACAGGGTCTGCCCATCACGCCGGCGTGGGAGAAGGTCAATGCCTTGATGGACCGTAACTTTGGTCCCGTCCTGCGCGGCCGCGAAGCGGCGACGTCATTGAGCGGGTTGAACCGTTCCGTCGACGAAGTGCTGCGCAGCCCGTGACCGCGATGGAGGCGACCGGCGCAACCGCAGCGGCGGGCAGGGCGGCGTCGAAGACCCCGCAGAACCCGAGCCCGTGGCGCCGACACGCATGGGCGGGTCGGTTGTTCGTCGCACCCAACATGGTGGCGGTCGCGGTGTTCATGCTCTTCCCGCTCGGTTTCTCGCTGTATATGAGCGTCCAGCGCTGGGACGTGTTCACCCCGCCGAAATTCGTGGGGCTGAAGAACTTCGGCGACTTGTTCACCTCGGATCCGCTCTTCTTGATCGCGATCCGCAACACGGTTATCTTCACCGTCGGAACGGTCGTGCCGACGGTGCTGATCAGCCTGGCCGTCGCCGGGGTGCTGAACCAGAAGGTCAGGGGCATCGGCGTCTTCCGGACGATTGTCTTTCTGCCACTGGCGATCTCATCGGTCGTGATGGCGGTGGTATGGCAGTTCGTGTTCAACACCGATAACGGCTTGCTCAACATCATGCTCGGCTGGGTCGGACTCGGGCCGGTCCCGTGGCTGGTCGAGCCGCGCTGGGCCATGGCCTCGCTGTGCATCGTCAGCGTCTGGCGCAGTGTGCCCTTCGCGGCCGTCGTCCTGCTGGCCGCGATGCAAGGCGTCCCGGGGACGGTCTACGAGGCGGCCAAGATCGACGGGGCCAGCGAGATAAGGCAATTCGTCTCCATCACCGTTCCGTTGATCCGAGGGTCGATCTCGTTTGTCGTCATCATCTCGGTCATCCACGCCTTCCAGGCATTCGACATGGTGTACGTGCTCACCGGCCCCAGCGGCGGGCCGGAGTCGGCGACCTACGTCCTGGGCATCATGCTGTTCCAGCACGCGTTCTCGTTCCTCGAATTCGGATATGCCTCCGCGCTGGCGTGGGTGATGTTCGCGGTCTTGCTGGTGCTGACCGTCGTGCAGTTGCGAGTCAGCCATCGACGATCTTTGGAGAATTCGCGTGGGCTTAAGTGAGGGTGTCATCAAGCGCACCGCGGTGCGCGGTGCCATGGTGTATGGCGCCTTGCTCGCCGTCGCCTGGTGCGCGCTGTTCCCGATCGCATGGGCCGTGTCGGGTTCGCTGAAAACCGAGGGCGAGGTCAGCGAACCCACGCTGTTGCCGGCGCACCCGCGGTGGTCCAACTACACCGAGGTGTTCGCGTTGATGCCGTTCGGGCGAATGTTTTTCAACACCGTGTTGTACGCGGGCTGTGTCACGGCGGGGCATGTGTTCTTTTGCTCGCTGGCCGGATACGCCTTCGCGCGGCTGGATTTCCGTGGCCGCGACGCGCTGTTCGTCGTCTACCTCGGCACATTGATGGTGCCCCTGACGGTCACGGTGATCCCGCAATTCCTGGTGATGCGGACCCTGGGCTGGGTCGACACCCCCTGGGCGATGATCGTGCCGGGTTTCTTCGGCAGCGCATTCGGCACGTACCTGATGCGGCAGTTCTTCCGCACCCTGCCCACCGATCTCGAGGAGGCCGCGATACTCGACGGTTGTTCCCCGTGGCAGGTCTATTGGCGAATCCTGTTGCCGCATGCCAGGCCGGCCGTGATGGTGCTGGCGGTACTCACCTGGGTCAACGTCTGGAACGATTTCTTGTGGCCGTTGCTGATGATTCAGCGCAACAGCCTGGCCACCCTGACCCTGGGCCTGGTCCGGATGAAGGGCGAGTATGTTGCCCGGTGGCCGGTTCTGATGGCAACCTCGATGCTCATCATGCTGCCCCTGGTCATCATCTACGCGATCGCGCAACGCTCGTTCGTCCGCGGGATCGCGGTCACGGGTATGGGCGGCTAGCCGTGGCTTCGGTGACTTTCGAGCGGGCGACCCGCCGCTACCCCGGAGCGGATCGCCCCGCCCTGGACAACCTGGACCTCGACGTCGCCGACGGCGAGTTCGTCGTTTTGGTGGGACCGTCCGGGTGCGGCAAGACGACCTCGCTGCGGATGGTGGCCGGGCTGGAAGCCGTGGACTCCGGGCACATCCGGATCGGCGAGCGCGACGTCACCCACCTCGATCCCAAGGATCGCGACGTTGCGATGGTCTTTCAGAACTACGCGCTCTACCCGCACATGACGGTGGCCCAGAACATGGGATTCGCCATGAAGATCGCCAAGACGCCGAAGGCCCAGATCCGGGAGCGGGTGCTGGACGCGGCGAAATTGCTTGACCTGCAACCCTATCTCGATCGCAAGCCGAAAGACCTGTCCGGCGGACAACGCCAACGAGTCGCGATGGGGCGTGCGATCGTGCGCCGGCCGCACGTGTTCCTGATGGACGAGCCGCTGTCGAACCTCGACGCCAAACTGCGGGTCCAGACGCGCAATCAGATCGCCGCACTGCAACGGCGGCTGGGTACCACCACCGTCTACGTCACCCACGACCAGGTCGAGGCGATGACGATGGGCGACCGCGTCGCCGTCCTGCGCGACGGCGTGCTGCAACAGTTCGCACCGCCCCGCGAGCTCTACCGAAACCCGGACAATGTCTTCGTGGCGGGCTTCATCGGATCCCCGGCGATGAACCTGTTCACCCTTCCCGTCGTGGATTCCGCTGTGTCGCTGGGTGATTGGCCCATCGCCTTGCCCCGTGAAGTTGCCGGCGCCGCGGGTGAGGTCGTGGTGGGGGTACGCCCCGAACATTTCGAGCTGGGTGGCCTCGGTGTCGAGATGGAGGTGGACGTGGTGGAGGAGCTGGGGGCGGACGCCTACCTGTATGGGCGAATCACCGGCTCCGCCAAGGTGATCGATGCGCCCATCGTCGCGCGGGCCGACGGGCGAAACCCCCCGCAGAAGGGCAGCCGGGTGCGCCTGCACCCGGTGCCCGGACACCTGCACTTCTTCGGCGTGGAGGGCAGCCGAATTTGTTGATCGATCCGGACAGGGGGTTGCGGTGAGCACAGACCGTGCCGACTTGGTGTGCGAGGGCGGTGGCGTCCGTGGGATCGGCCTGGTCGGGGCGGTGAATGCGCTCGCCCAGGCCGGCTACCGATTTCCGCGTGTCGCGGGAAGCAGCGCGGGTGCGATCGTCGCCTCGCTGGTCGCCGCCCTGCAGGTGGCCGGTGAGCCGTTGAGCCGGCTCGCCGACATCATGCGCGCGATCGACTATCGAAAGTTCCTTGACCGCAACTGGATCGGGCGGATACCGCTGATCGGCGGGGCATTGTCGTTGCTGACGTCAGACGGTGTCTATCGCGGGGCGTATCTCGAGCAGTTGCTCGCGGGGCTGCTCCGCGATCTGGGCGTGAAGACCTTCGGCGATCTGCGCACGGGCGAAGAGCCCACACAGTTCGCGTGGTCGCTCGTCGTGACGGCCAGCGACCTGTCGCGGCGCCGGCTGGTCCGGATTCCCTGGGATCTCGGTTCCTATGGCATCGACCCCGACGACTTCCCGGTCGCACGCGCGGTGCACGCGTCGTCGGCCATTCCGTATGTGTTCGAGCCCGTTCGGGTCGGCGGCGCGACGTGGGTGGACGGCGGGTTGTTGTCGGACTTTCCGGTCGAGCTGTTCGACCGGCCCGATGCGCAACCGCGTTGGCCCACCTTCGGGATTCGATTGTCCGCGCGTCCCGGCATCCCGCCCACCCATCCGGTCCATGGGCCGGTGTCGTTGGGGCTTGCGGCGATAGAGACCCTGGTGAGCAATCAGGACAACGCCTACATCGATGACCCGTGCACCGTCCGGCGCACCATCTTCGTGCCGGCCGACGAGGTCAGCCCGATCGACTTCAACATCACCGCCGCGCAACGCGAAGCCCTCTACGAGCGAGGATTGCAAGCGGGTCAACAGTTTTTGCAGACCTGGAACTACGCCGATTATCTGAAGGCCTGTGGCGCCCCGGTGCGCAAATCACCGTGACGGCAAAATCGTTCGGCGCCGCTTAACCGCGCGAGCAGCGCAGCGCATGAACGCGACGCTGCACACGCGAGACGTCGTCGGGGGAGGGCAGCTGGTTGGTGATCCGGGTGACCTCGACGCCGATATCGATGGAACTGATCGGCCAGAGCCGACGCGCGATGAGATCCCTTGCGATGGCGGTGATGTCGTCGTCACAGAGCCGTCGGCGCGTCAACGCCACCAGCGGCACGTACCCGGTGACGGGCATGCCGGACGGGTAGCCGGCGCGCACGAAAGCCACAATGCTTGTCACCCAGTGCGACAGGTCCATACGTCCACCTCGCTAACCGCCGCAAGTTGCGCATACGCGGCAGTGCTTGCCATGGCTAGCAACGTACCATCAGCGATGCCATCAGCTGAGTAACGCCACACAGTTAAACGCATTTTTTACGGACGGCACCGCGGCATCCGGGCAGTGATTTCGCTGACGATTCGCCGGCCATGGCGCGCCGTAACGGCGTTTGGCCGCAAGGCTTTCTAGGATGGCCGGCGTGGTGGATCGCTATGGAACCGATGTGCTGGCCGGGGGTCGACGCAAGCCCCGCTCGACGGAGCATCCTGCCGAACCGGGCCTGGTGGTCGAGGACGCCCAAACCGGATACGTCGGCGCGGTGGTGCGCGTCGAATACGGTCGGGTGGATCTGGAAGACCGGCGCGGTCATGTGCGCGGATTTCCTTTGGGCCCAGGCTATTTGCTAGAGGGGCGTCCCGTCATCCTCACCGCGCCGCGCCGGCCCGCGCCGACCGCCGCGAACAGGACAGCATCCGGTTCGGTCGCGGTATCGGGTGTTCGCGCCCGCGTCGCCCGGGCCAGCCGAATTTACGTCGAGGGCCGCCACGACGCCGAGCTCATCGCCCAGGTGTGGGGTGAGGACCTGCGGATCGAAGGTGTCGTCGTCGAGCAACTCGGCGGCGTCGACGATCTGGTGGACATTGTCGCCGAGTTCGCGCCCGGCCCCGGGCGTCGGCTCGGTGTGCTCGTCGACCACCTCGTCGCGCGTTCCAAGGAGGCGCGGATCGCCGAGGCGGTGCGGCGCGGCCCGGGCGGCACCGACACACTGGTCGTCGGCCATCCCTACGTCGACATCTGGCAGGCCGTCAAGCCGCAGCGGCTGGGCCTGCGCGCCTGGCCGCAGGTGCCGCGGCAGGTGGAGTGGAAGCACGGCGTATGCCAGGCCCTGGGCCTGCCGCACGGCGATCAGGCCGACATCGCCAGGGCCTGGCGCCACATCCGCTCACGCGTGCGCGACTGGAACGATCTGGAACCGGCGCTGATCAGTCGGGTCGAGGAACTCATCGACTTCGTGACCGCGCCGGCCTCCTGACCCGGCGGACCAGGGCGAATAGCCCTCGCTTGGTTAGGCTACGCTAAGCCGAAGGTCTCGATCGGCGGGACAGAAACTAGGCGTATGCAGGGCGTATTCGGCGTATTCATCGGCACCTTTCTCATCGGTCTCCGTGAGGGCCTAGAGGCGTCGCTCATCGTGAGCATCGTCGGTGCGTTTCTCAAGCGGAACGGCCAAACGGTCCGTCCGATGTTTGTCGGCGTCGGCTTGGCCGTGCTGCTCAGCGTCGGCGTGGGCGTGGGCCTGGACCTGTTCGCCGCCAGTCTGCCGCAGGCCCAGCAAGAGATGATGGAGACCGTCATCAACGCCATCGCGGTGGTGTTCGTGACGTCGATGATCATCTGGATGAACGGCAACGCCGCCCAGCTCAAGGGGGAACTCGAGCGGGAGGCCCGTCAGGCGGTCAACCGCGGCGGTGCGTTCGCGCTGGCGGCCATGGCTTTCCTCGCCGTCCTCAAGGAGGGCTTCGAGACGTCGGTGTTCTTGCTGGCGGCCGCCCAGACGTCGCACGGCAACCGGTGGTTCGCCGTGCTGGGCGGCGCGGTAGGCATCGCGACGTCGGTCGGGCTCGGCGTGGGCCTGTACTACGGCGGGCTGCGAATCAATCTCGGCCGGTTCTTCCGGGTCACCGGCGTGTTCCTGGTGCTGATCGCCGCCGGCCTGGTGCTGGGCGCGCTGCGCACCGCGCACGAGGCGGGCTGGGTGACCATCGGCCAGCAACAGGTGCTGGATCTGTCTGGCTGGATACCCCCCAATTCGGTGCTGGGCGCGGTGACGACCGGCGTGTTCGGCATCCCCGCCGACCCTCGCCTCATCGAGGTGCTGGGCTGGCTGCTGTACGCCGTGCCGGTACTCGCCATCTTCCTGTGGCCCGCCCGGCTCGTCGCCGCGCCGCGAGCGCGCGGCCGGCTGCTGGCGGCGACGTCGGTGGTGCTGATCATCCTCGGCGCGGGGCTGGCGATCATGACGCCGGCCAACCCGTCGCCGAGCCTGCGGGCCCGCACCGCCACCGACCGCTCGGGCCACACTGTCGTGGTGTCGATGGCGACCGGGCCACACGGGCGCGAGCTGACCATCGCCCCCCAGGGCAGTTCGGCCGTCCACAGCATCGTGCTTGTCCCGGCGGATGACCGAACGGTGGACGGCTTGCCCGTGCAGGTATGGCAGGCTTCCGAAGCTGCCGGGGCCGATGGTGCGCCCGAAGTCTCGCTGGATCAGTTGCTGAGCATGACAGGCGGCCGGTTGCCGGTCGGTCTCGCGGTGGGCCGCACGCCGGGCCCGTTTCAGGGTCAATGGTCGACGACCACCGCGTACACCGTGCTCGCGCGGGGTGATTCCGTGGTGAGCGCGCAAGCCACGAGCAACCGGACCGCGATCTTGACCGGCGGCGGCTTGACGGGGGCCAAGACCGTCAGTCTCGGCGGGTTGGCGACCGACTGGTCCACCTCGAGTGCCGAGGACCACTCGACCGCGGCCGAGATCGCCGCGAGCGACCGCGAGCGCGGGGAGCGGCAGCTCTGGAATGTCTGGCTGCCGTTGGTAATAGCGGGTTTTGCATTGGCGTGCGCGCTGTCAGCGATAGCCTCGGTGCGCGTGCACCGCAGGCAAACCGACGAGAGGAAATTCATAGATGGGGAGTCGCATCGCCCTGGCAGCGTGCCGGTCTCGTGAATTCTTGCTGACCACAACGGTTCTTGTCGCGGCGACGGCGTTGTCCGCGACCGCATGCGGACACTCGGGTGACACCGCCAACCATGCTCAGCAGCCGAAACCGGGCGGTACCAATGCGGTCAAGGTCACCATGGCCAACGACGGCGGCAAGGACGGCTGCGCCCTGGACACCACCAGCGTGCCCGCCGGGCCGGTGACCTTCACGGTCGCCAACACCAACGCGCCCGGCATCAACGAGGTCGAATTGCTCAGGGATCAGCGGATCGTCGGCGAGAAGGAGAACCTCGCGCCGGGCCTGGACCCGGTGTCGTTCACGGTTTCGCTGGACGGCGGTGCCTACCAGCTCTATTGCCCGGGTGCCAGCACCGAATACCAGACCCTGACGGTGACCGGTAATGCGCCCGCGACACCTACCGGCACCGTGGCCAGCATCCTGAGCCAGGGGACCAAGGACTACGCCGCCTACATCATCAACCAGATCGGTCAGCTCAACGACGGCGTGAAGGCACTCGATGCCGCCGTGCAGTCGGGCAACGTCGAGGGCGCGAAGGCGGCCTACGCCAAGGCCCGGTTGTTCTGGGAGCGTTCGGAGTCCACCGTCGAGGGCTTCGTGCTGCCGGGCTATGCGGTCGGCGACAACGCCGGCAGCCTGGACTATCTGATCGACATGCGTGAGTCGACACCCGTGGACGCGAAGGTCGGCTGGAAGGGCTTTCACGCCATCGAGCGCGATCTGTGGCAGGGCGGGGCGATCACCGCGGGGACGAAGGCGTTCAGCACCGAATTGGTGGGCAACGTCGGCAAATTGAACGGCATCGTCGCGACCCTGCAGTACAAGCCCGAGGATCTGGCCAACGGCGCCAGCGATCTGATCGAAGAGATTCAGAACACCAAGATCACCGGCGAGGAGGAGGCGTTCAGTCACATTGACCTGGTGGACTTTTCGGGCAACGTGGAAGGAGCGCAGCAGGCGTACGCCTCACTGCGGCCGGGCCTGGAAAAGATCGATGCCAACCTGGTCCGCCAGATCGATCAGCAGTTCCACAGCGTGCTGACCACCCTGGACGGGTATCGCGACCCGGCCGCACTCGGCGGCTACAAGACCTACACCCCCGCGCTGAAGGCCACCGACGCGCCGAAGCTGACCGCGGTGATCCAGCCGCTGCACCAGAGCCTGTCCACCGTCGCCCAAAAAGTCGTGACGGCCGGCTGATCGTGACCGACGACATCACCCCACCTTCCGACGGCGGCCCGAACGACGCTGGGGCGCAGGCGGACTCCGCCGCGGTGTCGCGCCGGCGCGCGCTCGGCGGCGCCATGCTGGCCGGGCTCGGCGGTGCCGCCCTCGGTGCCGTCGGTGGCGGCTTCGCCGGTCACGCCATGGCGGCGGCACAACGTGGTGACGACGATGACACCGTCGACCTGCGGCACAGCTACCCGTTCTACGGCCAGCCGCACCAGGGCGGAATCGATACGCCCCCACAGCGTTACGCCATGTTCATGTCGTTCTCGCTGACCGACGGCGCGGGCCGGAGGGAGCTGCAGACCCTCTTGGCGCGCTGGTCGGCCGCCGCCGCGATCCTGCAGCAGGGTAAGCCGGTCGGGACGGTGCAGCCCCAGGTCGAGGTGCAGCCTCCCGCCGACACCGGCGAGGCCTACGGGCTGAGCCCGGCCAGCCTCACCGTCACCATCGGGCTGGGCCCGTCGCTGTTCGGCGATCGGTTCGGACTTGCCGCCCGGCGACCCGCCGTGTTCACCGACCTGCCGCCGCTGAACGGGGACAACCTGGATCCACGCCTGCATGGCGGCGACCTTTCCGTGCAGGCGTGCGCCGACGATCCCCAGGTCTGCTATCACGCGGTCCGCAACCTGGCCCGGCTCGGCCGCAACATCGTCTCACCGTTCTGGGCGGTGCTCGGGTTCGGTCGAGCCTCCGCCGGACCGGGCCAGCACACACCGCGAAACCTGTTGGGATTCAAGGACGGAACCCGCAACATCGCCACCAGCGCCGAATACAACAAGTTCGTCTGGGTGACCGACAGCGACCAGCCCTGGATGAACGGGGGGACCTACCAGGTCGTCCGCAAGATCCGGATGTTGATGGAGACCTGGGATGTCGACCGGATCGGCAATCAGCAGCGAATCTTCGGGCGCACCAAAGAGGAAGGGGCTCCGCTGAGCGGCAAGCGTGAATTCGACACGCCGGACTTCGCCGCCAAGGGCCCCGACGGCAACCCGCTCATCGATCCGATGTCTCACGTCGGCCTCGCCGCCCGGGAAAACAATGACGGCATCATGATCCGCCGACGGTCCTACAACTACACCGACGGCCTGGACGCCAACGGCCAACTCAACGCCGGTCTGCTTTTCGTCTCGTATCAAAATGATCCGCAAGATTTTATTCGGCTGCAGAACCGCCTGGGCGCCCACGACCTGCTCAACGAATACATCCGCCATATCGGATCAGCAATCTTCGCGGTGCCGGCCGCGCCCGCTGAAGGCCACTACATCGGCCAAAGCCTGTTCAGCTGAGCATATCTCGTGATCGGCGGGACCTCTGGCCCGACGGTTGAGGACTAAAGCCTCACGATCGGGACGGCCTCCTCGGATAGCGTGGTTCACGATGGAGGGAGAACGTAATGTCCACATCCGCCAAAGAACTCGGTATCGTCGTTGCCGTCGACGGTTCGCCGGCGTCTAGTGCCGCCGCGGGCTGGGCCGCCCGGGAAGCGGCGATGAGAAACATTCCGCTGACCGTCGTGCACGCGGTGTCGACGCCTACCGCGACGTTTCCGCCGGTTCCGTATCCCGAGTCGCTGGTGACGAGCCTGGAAGACGAAGGCAAGAAGGCGATCATGCATGCGACGAAGGTCGCCGAAGAGGCGATGCCGGGGGACCGCAAGGTGTCCATCGGCAAGAAGCTGGTGTACTCGGCGCCGGTATCGGCCTTGCTGAAGATGGCAGACACGGCCGAGATGGTCGTCGTGGGCAGCTCCGGCCACGGGTTGTTGGCCCGCGGTCTGCTCGGGTCGGTGAGCTCGACCGTGGTGCGGCACGCCAATTGCCCGGTCGCGGTCGTACGGGACGAAGAATCGCCGGACCGGCGGCATGCCCCCGTCCTCCTGGGCACGGATGGCTCTCCGGCGTCCGAGCTCGCGACCGAAATCGCCTTCGACGAAGCGTCGCGTCGCGGTGTGGATCTGGTCGCTATCCACGCCTGGAGTGACGCCGCCGTCGTCGAAGTCTTCGAAATCGATTGGCCGGCGGTCGAAGGCGAAGCGCAACGCAGCCTCGCCGAGAGCCTGGCGGGGTGGCAGGAACGCTATCCCGACGTCACCGTCCATCGGTTCATCGCTCAGGACCGGGCGGCGCGCCACCTCATCGACAAGTCGGAAACCGCGCAGCTCGTGGTCGTCGGCAGCCACGGCCGGGGCGGCCTGAGCAGGCTGCTGTTGGGTTCGGTCAGCAACGCGGTCCTGCATTCGGTCCGGATCCCGATCATCGTCGCGCGCCCGCCCGCGGCATAAGGCGATTCACCCGATCGTGCCGGACCGTGGCCGATCCGATCGCCCGACAGCCGCCACCCGCGCCGCGGGGCGAAGCGCCGCCAGCAGCGCGCCGGCGGCGAAGATCACCGCGGTCAGCCACGGAAAGCGCCCGTCGGGGGCGAAGCCCTCGGCGGCAATCAGGGATAGGGCGTAGGCCGCCATCGCGGCGCCGGCCAGCATCACCGGTTCCACCGAGCGCTCGGTGAGTGGCACACCGAGGAGGGGCAACGGGGCAGCGAAAAGCCTTCGCGCCCAGAACAAGAGCACAATCTCGACCGCCGTCACGACACTCAGGACGACCACCCATTCCAGGCGGGCCAGCCACCAGTCCGCGCTGCCTTCGGGTGGCTGGGGCAAAAGGCCGGCCGGGTAACCGACGACCGCCACGATGACGACGGGGATCATGTGCCACAAGTACAGGGCCATGATGTTGTTGTTGGCGATGGACAGGGCGCGCTCGACCCGCACGGCGCGCAGCCCACGGTTGAGGCCCGGCGTCAATCCCATCGCAAGTCCGGTTTGGGCGCACCCGAACGCCAGCAGCGCCACCGTCGGGGGTGTCGTGTTGTCGATGGTCTGTCCGGGAACACCGATCATGCTGATCGGATACACCTTCAGCCACACCAGCAGCGCCAAGGCCACCGACGAGACACCGGCCAGCAGCCACGGCCTGCGGCCGGCCAACGACCCACCGTGCCAAGCGATCCCAAGTTGATACAGGGTGCCCCAGCCCAGCAGATAGTTCACCCAGTTGAGGTAGGGCACGTGGCCGGCGATTCGCGCGACATCCACCGCCGCGACGGCCAGCGCGAGAGCACCCGGTACCAACAATCCCCAACGGCGTTGTGCGGCAATCGCAATCGGCGTCAGCGACACGACCACCAGATAGACGGCCAGGAACCACAGGTGCATTGCCACCGCCCAACCGGCGTATTCGAGCACCGAGCCGGCCACACCGCAGGCGCCCAGGACAACCACCACCACCGACACCAGCGCCACGTAGGCCGCGGTTGGCCCGAGCACGCGGGCCACCCGGTGCTGGATCCAGGTTCGACGCGACAGGCCCTCGTCGTCGTGCCGGTGCGTCCAGGACACGGCGCCGGCGTAGCCGGCAACCAGGAAGAACGCCGGAACGGCCTGGAAGGGCCAGGTCAGCCATTGGGTCCAGGGCAGGTCGACGAGCGGGTTCTGCCGGCCGAACTGCCCGTCGCGGTAGGTCACGGATCCGGCCAGCCAGTGTCCCAGCACGATGAGCACCACGCCCGATACCCGGAAGTAGTCGACCGCCAGGTTGCGCGCCGGCCGTGAGGTGTTTGCGTGGCCCATCAGATCGGGGGAAGCTCGACGCGGTGCACAGCGCCACGCTACCGTCCCCGACCGATCAGGAGATAGGCCATGAAACAGGCACGGCTCGGTGAGCTGCAGGTCGGACGTCTTGGGCTCGGGGCGATGGGCATGTCGGTGGCCTACGCGGTCGGCGGATTCGACGACGCCGAATCCATCCGCACCGTCCATCGCGCCACCGACCTGGGCGTCACCCTGATCGACACGGCCGAGGTCTACGGCCCGTATGTCAACGAGGAACTGCTGGCCCGCGCGCTGCAGGGCCGGCGCGACCAGGTTGTCCTGGCAACCAAATTCGGTCTGATCTCGCACACCGGCCGCCAAGGCCTGGACAGCAGCCCCGCCAATATCCGTATCGCCGTGGATGGTTCGCTGCAGCGGTTAGCGACCGATCACATCGACCTGTACTACCAGCACCGCCTCGACCGCCAGACACCGATCGAAGAGACCGTCGGCGCGCTGGCCGAGCTGGTCGCCGCGGGGAAGATCCGGCACATCGGCCTGTCGGAAGTCGGGGTCGACACCATTCGTCGCGCGCACGCGGTGCACCCGATTACGGCGGTGCAGTCGGAGTACTCACTGTGGACGCGCGATCAAGAAGACGAGATCCTGCCGGTGTTGCGCGAGTTGGGCATCGGGTTCGTCGCCTACTCGCCGCTGGGCCGCGGCTTTCTCACCGGCGCGATCCGTTCCACCCGGGAGCTGCCCGAGGGCGACTACCGCAAGACGAACCCGCGGTTCTTCGACGACAACTTCGAGCACAACCTACGGTGCGCCGACGAGGTGCGCGATATCAGCGCGGACGTCGGCGCCACGCCGGCTCAGGTCGCGTTGGCCTGGTTGCTGGCGAAAGGCCCTGACATCGTGCCCATTCCGGGCACCAAACGCGTGACCCGCCTGGAAGAAAACGTCGGGGCGGACGCGATCGAGCTGACCGCCGATCAACTGGCCAGACTCGATCGGCTCACCCCGCCCGAGGGCGGCCATCACGCCGAGGCGCAAATGGCGTGGATCGATCGGTAGGGGCCGACACTAGTCGACGCTGGCCAATGCCGCTGCGCCGTAGGTCTTTTCGATCAGCGACCACGGGTCGGCGTACGGACCGCGTCCCTCCAGCCGGCGCTGCAGAATCAAAACGGCCCGCAGCACCGGGCGTAGCGCAGGGCCGAGCAGCCGCAGCACGACCCGCAGGGGGCCCTGCGATTCGGCCAGCCAGTCCAGCGTCTGGCTCCAGTCGTGCTCCTGGAAGTCCAGCAGCGCTTGTGCCTCGGTGGTGTCATACCAGCCGGTGAAACTCCAGCCGCGGTCGTCGGCCGGGTCACCGGGCAGGCCGGCCGAGGGGCCGAGCGGTCCCAGGCCGGCCGCGCTCATCAGGTCGTCCTGCAGGCCGTGCTGTAGCAGCACGTACGTTTCGTTGCCGCCGATGAGCAGGGCCTTGCCGGAAATGGTGTCCTTGCGGTCGACGCCGTTGGCGAACGCCAGCGCCACGTCACGCGCGTCCACCGCATGAATTCGGTTGTCGCTGGGCATCGAACGCATCAGGGTGAGGTAGTCGCCGTTTATGGCCGCCTGCGTGTCGGGCGAGATGACGCCGGCGAGTCGATAGAGCGCGTAGGGCAGGCCACTGCCACGGATCGCCGCCTCGGCGAGAACTTTGTCCTGCCCGTACTGGTCGATCGGGTTCACGGGTGTGTCCGGGGTGATCCGCTCGGGCTGACGGTAGGGGTTGCGCGAGCCGTACACCGCGGCGCTGGACGCCATGAGGAACAGCGGCGGGCGGGGGAGCGCGGCGCAGGCGGCCAAGAGGTTCTCGGTGCCACCGACATTGACCCGCCGCGCCAGTTCGGGATTGCGGTAGGACGGTGGGGACACGATGGCGGCCAGGTGGACGACGGCCCCGGGCTCATGGGCGGCGATGAGAGCGTGGACCGCCTCGGCGTCCAGTAGGTCGGTGTACGCAGGAATCAACGTCCCCGGGTGCGCGCCGGCCGCGATTTCTTTTTCGATGGCGACCGTGTTGTCGTTACGCAGATCCATCGCGACGACGGTTCTGCCGCGTTCCAGCAGGATCTGCGTACAACGCTTACCGACTTGCCCGAAGGCGCCGGTGACCAGAACGGTGTCAACTGTCATGGGCGCGTCACCGATCCATCACCCGTCCGGCGATGTTGCCGATCGCCGTGCGGAGCCGGGGAGAGACGAAGATCGAGAAGAACGGCGTCACGATGTCCTCGCGGAGTCGAGTTAGCTTGGAGCTCTTGATAAGCCACTGGCCGGCGATGTTCTCATAGGTTTCGTGGTAGTGGCCGTAGCCGACCAAGGTTACCCCGGGGCCGAATCGGACGACGTCTTGCAGCGCCCAGATGCCACGCGCGGTCGTCGCCGAAGTGAGCTCGATTTCGGGTGTGTGCACCTGGTGCGCCGTGGGCTGTGTCGGGCGGCCGAGGGCCCGCCGGGTGAACGCCACGAACTCGTCGGCGCCGGCGATCACCTTGCCCCCGGCTTCGGAGGTGTCGCTGACGAAGTCATCGGCGAAAATCGTGCGCCACGCCGCCCAGTCCTTGGTGTCCAGGTAGCGGCAGTAGCGCGCCTTGAGCTGCTTGATCGACTCGATCGCCGGCAGCGTCTCGACGACCAGGCCCTCGGCTCGTTCCGTCATTGCCACTCGATCCCTTCCGCAAGCGCCCACGCGTGACGTTTCACTGGCGAAGTGTAAACCCGTCAGCCCTTGAAGTAGACGATCTGATGGGTGGTCGCCAGCAGCCCGCCCTGCCGGGTCCACAGTTGCGCGCTTTGGTCGAAATAACCGCGCGAGAAACGGTTGGCGTGGGCGGTGGCCAGCACGAAGTCGCCCTCGACGGCGTCGAGTTGAGGCTGGTCGGCGTGGAAATACGTGGTCAGCGAGATGGTCCCGGACGGGATGAAACGGCCGCGGCGCAAGAACACCCGCGGGTAGAAGATGTCGCACAGCGCGGCGAGCGCCGGGTAGTCGACCGGGCGTCCCGCGCGGTCGCGCACCCACAGCGTGGAGGTCGACGAGGGGTCGGGGTCGCCGTCTTTGCCGGGCATCGCGCCTTCGACGTAGCGCATGTCGTAGAGGCGGGTCCAGCGGACGAGGCCCGGATCGAGGGAGGGCAATTGCTCGGGCGGCGGCGCGCTCGGCGGGTGGCTCTCGGTGTCGGCCCAGCTGTCGCGGCGGAGCGCGAAGAGGGCGGTGGCCGTCGTCTTGACCACGCCGTCCTGGCTCAGTTCGACGATCCAGTGCTGATTGGTGCGGTTGGTCCGCGCAGCCCGCAGCGTGAGGTCGAAGTCGCCGTCCGCGATGGGCGCGGCGTAATTGACGGTCAGGGCCAGCGGTTCCCCGATGCGGTCCGGGTGGGTTTCGACGGCGCGCAGCATGGCGGCGGCCGTGATCCCGCCGAACGGTCCGACCATGTTGGCCCACTCCGGGTGCGTGCGCCCGCGCCTGAGGTCGGTGCCGATCCGGTCGAACTGGAGGGCGCCGTCGAAGGGGTGTGTGTCGGTCATAGTGATCGACCGCAGATTACTGGCGGACGGCGCCGGCGCTGGATACGGGGTCTCGTCGGGTGTGCCGGGCGCACGTCATCGGTTGAGGTACGGTCCGGCGAGCGACAACCTCATCGAAAGTGGGCCACGATGGCGAACGCCAAGGACGACGCCGCAGCCGCATCTCCCGCCGCGCTGATCGACGCCAGGATCAAGGAATTGGGAGACTGGCGCGGCGAGATGCTCGCGCGCATCAGGAAACTGATCAAGGCGGCCGACCCGCAGGTGGTCGAGGAGTGGAAGTGGCGGGACGTTCCGGTCTGGTATCACGACGGGATGATCTGCACCGGCGAGACGTACAAGAACGTCGTCAAGGTGACGTTCGCCAAGGGCGCGTCGCTGCCAGATCCCGCAGGCCTGTTCAATTCCAGCCTCGACGGCAACACCAGACGCGCAATCGATTTCCACGAGGGCGACAAGATCGACGAGAAGGCGTTGACGGCGCTCATTCGCGCCGCGGTGCAGCTGAACGGGGCGTAGGCGCCAATCTGTACAGCCGCGTGGCGGTTGCTGTACAGTCGCCCAGCACAAGGTCGACGCTCGAATGAGAGGCCATCCGGTGACGTCGGAATCGGTCGAGGAGTTTCGGAGCCGGGCCAGGGCCTGGCTCGCCGCGAACATGCCCCGACTCGATCCGGCCAAGGCGGCGCTGCTGGAGCGAGATGAGCTCCCCTCGTGGCACCGGGCGCGGGAACTGCAAAAGCTGCTGTGGGACGGCGGATTCGCCGGAATCTGTTTCCCCCGCGAGTATGGCGGGCTCGGGCTGAGCTACGAATACAAAAAGGCATTCGACGCCGAGTCCCAAGCCTACGAGACTCCGCTGTTGCTCAACGTCCCGTCCTTCGCGATCTGCTGCGCCACGATTCTCGATATGGGCAGCGAGGAACAAAAGCGCCGGCACATTGCGGCCGCGCTGCGCGGCGACGAGGTGCTGGTACAGCTGCTGTCCGAGCCCAGCGGGGGATCCGACCTGGCGGGGGTCATCACCCGCGCCGAGCGCCGCGACGGACGATGGATCATCAACGGCGCCAAGACCTGGAGCACGTGGGCCTTCGCCGCCGACTACGGCCTGTGCCTGGCGCGGACCAACTGGGATGTCCCCAAACACGACGGCCTGACGATGTTCCTGGTGCCGCTGCAGCATCCCGGCGTCACCATCAACCGCATCCAGCAGGTCAACGGCTCCATCGAATTCTGCGAGGAGTTCTTCGACGACGTCGACGTGGGCGACGACGCTGTCGTCGGAGAACCGGGCAAAGGGTGGGACGTCGCGTCGCGGCAGCTCTATCACGAGCGGCGCACGATGGGTGATGGCTCGGAGTACACCAGCGGACCGGGAATCGCCGAGGCCCACGACGTCTCCGTCGACCTGGTGTCCCTGATCGAAAAGACGAATCAGGCCGGCAATCAACGACTTCAGGAGATGGTCGGCCGGGCGCTGGTGCATCGCGCCGTGCATGGCCAACTCAGCGAGCACGTCTTTCACGCCGTGGCCAGCGGGTCCCTGCCGCCGGCCGCGGGATCGATCATCCGGCTGTACATGGCCGAGGTGCATGACGTCGAGACCGATACCGCCTTGGCCGTGGCCGGCCCGGCGGCCGTGGTCGACGACGACGGCGGGTTGCTCGATATCGGGACGCGCTATCTGGGGCGTCAGACCGCCAGCATCGGCGGCGGCACCACCGAGATGGCGCGCAACGTGATCGGCGAGCGGGTGCTGAACTTCCCGCGCGAGCGCGCCGACGACCGCGGCGTGCCCTTCAACCAGGTGCGGCGCGGTAAAAGCTAAGGAGGCGAACGGAATTGGGCGGTCAACTGCGTGACATCCGAGAGTTGATGGGTGATTCCGACGCCTACCGCGAGGAACTGTACCGGCGTTGGACGGGACTGTTGAGCTACCGTTACATCGGTCGCAAGCACTCCTCGATGAATCTGGGCGAGACCGATGACACCGTCGCCATCCGCCGCGACATGCGCAACGACGCGGGCGGAATCATGGTGGCGCCGTTGGCCATTTCCTCCCCGGAGGGCTGCCAGACAGACATGGTCGCGGTGCCCAATCCGGTGATCGCGTCGGTACAGATCGTCGATCCCGGATACGACGTCAACCGGATCGAGATCGTCGGATCGGGCATCGTGCACCAGGGCCGCACCATGGGCTACGGCCGCTGCACCATCGTCGATGCCGACAACCCCAGCCGGGTCATCGCCTTCAACGAGGGGCAGGGCGCGATCATCGGCATCCCGCCGGAAGGCCTGGACCGGATGGACGTTTCGGGCACCGAGCTGGTGATCGAGGACTCCGCCGACCTACCGCCGCTGTGGCAGGCCTTCGGTGCCAGCCGGCGCGACGACGGCCACTGGGTACTTCCCGAGCTGAGCACCGAACTCGCGTCACCGGATGCCGCGCTCCACATCGGACCCCAGCACGTCGTTCTCGAGACCGCGGCGATCGACCTCGCCGCGGCGGTCGCGGGAACGAGGAAGCTGCAGGTGGTCAGTTGGCACGTCATGTTTATGTCGCGCGGCAAGGTGGGTCCCTTCCGGGTGGCGGGCACCGCCCACCCGGGCGGTTCCGGTCGCGTCGGCGTGCGCATGCTGCTGCACGACGAGGGTAACGGTGACAAGGCGGTCACCTCCGCCGCGGCGATCTTCGACATCGTCGGCTGAGCCGGCCCTGGACGGCCCGCGGCCACATGGCAAGCGCCCTAGGGACTTACGGCACTAGGCAGCCTACGCCGTCGCGTACATGCTAAAGAGCGTGCGGAAAGGAGCAATCGATGATCGAGGTGCTGCCGAACATGCCGGACGGCGTGACCGGAATCCGCGTGTCGGGCCGGCTGCGCGGCGATGAACTGCGCGAGATCAGGCCCGTCCTCGAGGAGACGGTGAAGACCGGTGAGGTCAGGATCGTCGAGGTCATCGCGTCCGATTACGAGGGCTTCGGTCCCGGTGGCTTGGTCGAGGATCTCAAGCTGGGGTTGGGTACCGTCTTGACCCATCATTCGGCCTTCAAGCGAATCGCGGTCGTATCGGACAAGGAATGGGTCGCCCACACCGTGCACGCGCTCGCCTGGATGGTCCCCGGCGAGCTCGCGGTGTTCGGGCTCGACGACCTGGAGCGCGCGAAGGACTGGGCGGCCGGCTGAAGTCCGCGATCTCAAGGCCGGCTCCGTTGCGGCCTGACGGCAGTGCGCGCTGAAAGACTGGCGTATCGAACCGATTTGGCGACTTCTGGCCTCGCCGGCAATCCGGTTCGGCCCAGGAGTCGGTTGCGCGTCGAAGGTCTCTGGTCCACCCGGTTGGGGACGAAAGGCTCATGACCGGGCCTAGTTTGGGCAATAGCGTGGTGGATGAACTAGGAGATCGACATGACTGCATCCACAAAGCGCCATGGCGCCGTCGTCGGAGTCGACGGATCGCCGGCGTCGAATTTCGCTGTGTGCTGGGCGGCGCGTGACGCGGCGATGCGCAATATTCCGTTGACCCTGGTCCACATGGTCAACGCCACGACGGTCTGGCCGCAGGTGCCTATGGCGTCCGAAGCGCTGGCGTGGCAGGAGGACGATGGCCGCCGGCTGCTGCAAGAGGCGGTCAAGATCGCCGAAGACGCCACTAGGACAAGCCGGAACATCGACATCGCAAGCGAACTGTGGCACGGGCCCCCGACGCCGACGCTGTCCAGGATGTCGGAAGAGGCAATCATGGTCGTGGTCGGATCCTATGGGCGCGGGGCGATTGGTCGGGGAGTACTCGGTTCGGTCAGTTCCGGCATCGTGCGGCGCGCCAGCTGTCCGGTTGCCGTCATCCACGACGAAGACCCCTTGATGCCGTACCCCGCGCAGGCGCCCGTCCTGGTTGGCATCGATGGCTCGCCGGCCTCCGAACTCGCCACGACCATCGCCTTCGACGAAGCGTCCCGGCGAGGAGTCGAGCTCAAGGCGGTTCATGCGTGGAGCGACACGGGAATTCTCGGGCTTCCCGGAGTGGACTGGTCGGCAGTGAAGGCGGAAGCGGAACGGAGTCTGTCCGAACGGCTGGCGGGCTGGCGGGAACGCTACCCCGACGTCACCGTGCACCGAATCGTCGTGGGCGACCGGCCGGCTCGGCAGCTGATCGAACAGTCAGAGACCGCACAGCTGACCGTCGTGGGCAGCCACGGCCGCGGTTGTCTGACCGGTGTACTGCTGGGCTCGGTGAGCAATGCCGTCGTGCACTCCATTCGCATGCCGGTGATCGTGGCCCGGCCGTCCTGAGGTTGGTTCGTTCGGCGACACCCGGCGATGGGGATTGGCGCAAGACCTGGCCGTAGAGTTGAACGACGGCAACCTTCCCGCCGCCGAAGCCGACGCAGAGGAGCGTGTGGTCATGCAGGTCAGTATGTTCGGGCAACTCAGCGGAACGGGCAGCGAATCGCCGATCGACGCGACCATCGCCAACCTCGCGATGCTTCGCGATGAAGGCTTCAAACGCCTGTGGATGAGCCAATTACCTTACGAGCCGGACCTTCTCACCATCCTGGCCATCGCCCTGCGCGAGGTCGACACGATCGAGGTGGCCAGCGGTGTGGTGCCGATCCAAAATCAGCATCCGATGCAGATGGCGCAGCGCGCGCTGACGGTAAGCCTTGCCTCGGGCGGCCGGTTCACGCTCGGGCTCGGCATGACTCACCAGGCGGTCACCGAGGGCATGTGGGGCATCCCGTGGGACAAGCCGGTGCGCAGGCTGAACGAATTTCTCGACGGGCTACTGCCCCTGCTGGCCGGTGAACGCGCCGACGCGACGGGGGAGACGGTGACCACGCGCGGCGCGCTGATGATTTCGGGTGCGCCCAGGCCCGACGTCTACATCGCGGCGCTGGGTCCCCAAATGCTCAAACTCGCGGGCCGGCGGACCTCGGGTACGTGCACCTGGATGACCGGACCCACGACGCTGGCCGAGCACGTCGGCCCAACGCTGCGCCAGGCGGCCGCTGATGCCGGGCGCGAGGGCGAGGTGCGTGTCGCGGCGTCGTTGCCCGTCTGCGTCACCGACGACGTCGACGCCGCCCGCAAGCACGCGGCCGAACAATTCGCCATCTATGGCCAGCTGCCGTCGTATCGCGCGATGCTCGACCGCGAGGGCTATGCGGGCCCGGAGGATGCCGCCATCATCGGCGACGAGGACACGGTCCGCGGCCGGCTCGACGAACTGAGTGCCGCGGGCGTCGACGAATACGTCGCCGCGGCGTTCGATCCGTCGCCGGAGGGCCGGGCTCGCACGCGGGCGCTGCTGCGGGCGTACGACTCCTGACCGGCAGGGTGCTTCCGGCCTAGTCCCGGTGTGTCCGCGCCGTTTTGGCAACGGCTATGTATGGCCATACATAGCCTCCGGTACGTATGGTGCATAGACGAACCCATACGACAGGAGAAGCGCGGTGGCAGAACGGTTGGCGGGAAAGGTCGCCCTGATCAGTGGCGGCGCCCGGGGCATGGGCGCATCGCACGTGCGGTCGCTGGTCGCCGAGGGGGCCAAGGTCGTCTTCGGTGACATCCTCGACGACGAGGGCATGGCGGTCGCGTCCGAGGTCGGTGACGCCGCCCGCTACCTGCACCTCGACGTCACCAAGCCCGAGGATTGGGACGCGGCGGTGGCCACGGCGCTGAGCGAGTTCGGTCGCATCGACGTGCTGGTCAACAACGCCGGCATCATCAACATCGGCACCCTGGAGGATTACGCGCTCTCGGAGTGGCAGCGCACCCTCGACATCAACCTGACGGGCGTGTTTCTCGGCATCCGCGCCGTGGTCAAACCCATGAAGGAAGCGGGCCGGGGATCGATCATCAACATCTCCTCGATCGAAGGCATGGCCGGCACCATCGCCTGCCACGGTTACACCGCAACCAAATTCGCCGTGCGGGGACTGACGAAGTCGGCCGCCCTGGAGTTGGGTCCGAGCGGAATCCGGGTCAACTCAATCCATCCCGGGCTCATCAAGACCCCGATGACCGACTGGGTTCCCGACGACATCTTCCAGACCGCGCTGGGCCGGGCCGCCCAGCCCGTGGAGGTCTCCAACCTGGTGGTCTACCTGGCCAGCGACGAGTCCAGCTACTCCACCGGCGCGGAGTTCGTGGTGGACGGCGGCACGACCGCCGGCCTCGGACACAAGGACTTCTCCAACGTCGAGACCGACGCCCAGCCGGACTGGGTTACCTAGCGGCGGTTGCCAGTTCGTCGTCCTTGGCCGGCTTGGGCCACGGCGAGGGAACCGGGCGTTGGCGCACCCGTTGCGGCCACCAGAACCACTTGCCCAGCAGCGCGGCGATCGACGGTGTCATCAACGACCGCACGATCAAGGTGTCGAACAGCAGACCCAGTCCGATCGTGGTACCGACCTGGCCGATGACCGTCAGCTCGCTGACCGCCATGGTCATCATCGTGAAGGCGAACACCAGTCCCGCCGATGTCACCACCGAGCCGGTGCCGCCCATCGACCGGATGATGCCGGTGTTCAGCCCGGCGTGGATCTCCTCTTTGAACCGCGCCACCAGTAGCAGGTTGTAGTCGGCACCGACGGCCAGCAGGATGATGACCGACATCGCGAGCACCATCCAGTGCAACTCGATGCCGATCAGGTGCTGCCAGATCAGGACCGAGAGCCCGAAGGACGCGCCCAGCGACAGCAAGACGGTTCCCACGATCACCGCCGACGCCACCACGCCTCGGGTGATGATCAGCATGATGATGAAAATCAGGCACAGTGACGAGATCCCGGCGATCAACAGGTCGTAGGTGTTGCCGTCGCTGAGGTCCTTGTAGATCGACGCGGTCCCCGCGAGATAGATCTTCGAACCCTCCAGCGGCGTGCCTTTCAGCGCTTCGTAGGCGGCCTTCTTGATCAACGGGATGTGCGAAATGCCCTCCTGTGACATCGGATCGCCGTCATGGCTGATGATGAACCGCACGGCGTGCCCGTCGGGGGAGATGAAGTTCTTCATGCCCTTCTTGAACTCGGCGTTGTTGAACGTCTCCGGCGGCAGGTAGAACGAGTCGTCGTTCTTGGAGGCGTCGAAGGCCTTGCCCATGGCGTTGGAGTTCTTCTGGGCCTCGTTCTGCTGATCCTGCAGACCCTTCTGGGTCGAATACATGGTCAGCATCGTCGTTTTCATGGCCTTCATGTTTTCGATCATCGACGGCATCAGCGCCACCATCTGCGGCATCAGCGTGTCGAGATGATCCATGATCGGCAACAGGCTCTCGATGTCGTCGGTCATCGTGTCGATGCCGTCCAGCCCGTCGAAGACCGAGCGTAGCGACCAGCACACCGGGATGTCGTAGCAGTGCTTTTCCCAGTAGAGGTAGCTGCGGATCGGGCGGAAGAAATCCTCGAAATCCGCCATGTGATCGCGCAATTCGTTGATGTCGATGGTCATGTCATGCATCTTCTTGACCATCTGATGCATGTCATTGGTCATTTGCGCCGTGATGCTCTGCATCTTCTGCATGCTCTCGATGGTCGTCTGCATCATGTCGGCCTGATGCAGCATGTCGGCCATCTGATCTTCCTGGTACTTCTGGTTCATCTGCTGGGTGACGCCCTGCATGCTGATCTGGAAGGGGATCGAGGTGTGCTCGATCGGCGTGCCCTGCGGGCGGGTGATGGCTTGCACGCGGCCGATTCCCGGCACCCGGAAGACGGTCTTGGCGATCTTGTCGATCACCAAGAAGTCCGCGGAGTTGCGCAGATCGTGATCGCTTTCGATCATCAACACTTCCGGGTTCATTCGCGCCTGCGAGAAGTGTCGGTCCGCGGCCGCGTAACCCTCGTTCGCGGGCAGATCGGCGGGCAGGTAATTGCGGTCGTTGTAGTTGGTGCGATAGCCCGGCAGGGTCAGCAAGCCCACCAGCGCGACGCCAATCGTCACCACCAGGATCGGGCCGGGCCAGCGGACGACGAGCGCGCCGATCTTGCGCCACCCGCGAATCCGTTGTGTGCGTCTGGGTTCGAGGGTCTTGCCGAAACGCGTGGCCACCGCAATGACGGCCGCACCGAGCGTCAACGCCGCCGCGACCACCACCACCATGCCGATGGCCAGCGGAATACCCAGCGTCTGGAAATACGGCAGGTTGGTGAAGTGCAGGCAGAATGTCGCGCCGGCGATCGTTAAACCCGAACCGAGCACCACGTGGGCGGTGCCCTTGTACATGGTGTAGTACGCCTCTTCGCGGGTCTCACCGATGGCGCGGGCTTCCTGATATCGGCCTATCAGGAAGATCGCGTAGTCGGTGGCGGCCGCGATTCCCAACGTGACCAACAGGTTGGTGGCGAACGTCGAGAGCCCAATGAGGTTGAAGTAGCCGAGGAAAGCCACCATGCCGCGCGCGGCCGACAGCTCGAGCACCACCATCACCAGCGTCAGCAGCACCGTGATGACCGACCGATAGACCAGCAGCAGCATGCCGATGATCACGGTGAAGGTGGCCAATGTGATGAGCTGCAGGCTGCGGTCGCCTGCCTCGTGTTGGTCCGCCGAGAGGGCCGCGGGGCCGGTGACGTAGGCCTTGACCCCCTTGGGCGGCTGCACGCTCTTCACGATGTTCTGGACGGATTCCACCGACTCGTTGGCCAGCGCCTCGCCCTGGTTACCGGCCAGGTAGACCTGGACGTAGGCGGCCTTACCGTCGTTGCTCTGCGCGCCCGCTCCGGTCAGCGGATCGCTCCACATATCCTGAACGTGCTCAACGTGTTTGGTGTCGGCGTCGAGCTTCCGCACCATCTGGTCGTAGTAGGCGTGCGCGTCGGCGCCGAGAGGATTCTGGCCCTCCAGGACGATCATCACCGAGCTGTTGGATTTGTACTCGTTGAAGATCGCGCCCATCCGCTTGGTCGCGACCACCGATTGCGCATCGTCGGGCGCCATGGACACCGAACGCATCTTGCCGACCTCGTCCAGCTGGGGGACGGCGACGTTGAGCACCGCGATGAGCGCGATCCAGCCGATGATGATCGGCACGGCCAACGTCCGGATGATCCGGGGAATTTTATCGTGCACGGGTTCTTTGACGACGGGGATGGCGTCGGTGCGGGTGTCGTCGATCGTTGTGCTCATGCGGATTTCACCAAGCAGAAGGTCAGGGCGTGCACGCCGTGGGTGATGTTCTCGGCCTTGACTTCGTCATCGATGGTGATGCGGCAGCCAAGCGAATTGCCGTCGCTTTGCGCGGACAGGTTCGGGAAGACCGAGGGGGCGGTGGTGCTCAGGACCAGCGTCCACGGCAGCGGTGCGCCATCGACGCGTTTCGGGTCGGCGGACAGGTCCAAGTAGTTGACGTTGGCCTGGCTGGCCGAGCCGAAGACCTCGTATTTAACGACCTTGGGCTTGAACGGCTTCGAGTCATCGAGCCGCGGGCTGGTCATGATGCCGGTGTCGTGGGCGCCGAAAAACGATTTGACCCGAACGACCGCGAAGCCGCCGACCACCACGACCGCCACGATCAACAGCGGCAACCAGGCGTTGCGCACAAGTCTCGAAATCTGCACCTAGGTGATCCCTTCCCCGCCACGCGGTCGTGACGCGGATCAGCGTTTGCGCGACCAGAGGTAGTGGGCAGGTGAGTGCCCACCAGTCGCATTGCTTAACAACGAAGTTCGTCGAGTCCTACGGTTCGCGCGCGCTGGAGCGTCAAGCGCGGTGAATGCTGCCCACCCACACCGGCTGACGTCCCCGGCGTCGATACCCGGCTCGCCTTGTTGCTGAAGCCTCCCCGCGTACCGCCACCAGCGCATAGTACATGATGTGCATATCTTGCAGTGCATGCAACATTTGCTATTGGTGTTTCAGGTCACTTTGTGAAGATGCTGTTCACCAGCGCCGCGGCACGCTCAACATAGGGCATCGGCGTGTCGGCGGTTTCATTTGCCTCGCCGCTGGCCCACCGCTCGATGCCGGACCGTACCGCTGTCAGCGCCAGCGCCGAGATCAGCGCCGCCATCTCGTCGTCGGGTTGCATTGCCTGGCGACGGACGATGATGTCGGTCAACTGATTCTGAAATCGCTCCAAGTCGGCGAGGAATGCCGCCAACACGGCGGGGGAGGTCTTGGCGAGTTCCAGCATGTGGGCCGCGTGTTCGCGGCGCGGCGGCACGTCGCGCAGGTGGTGGGCGGCCAGGGTGATCAGCTCCGCCAGCACCACCGAGTAGGGGGCCGGACCTGCGGCGACGAACTCCTCCACCAGCTCGGGAGGTATGTCCGAGGGGCCGTAGGCGAGCGCGGATTCCTTGTTGGGGAAGTAGTTGAAGAAGGTGCGCGTGGCGATTCCGGCTTCGGCGCAGATCTCGTCAACGGTGACCTTCTCGAAGCCGCGTTCCAGCGTGAGGCGCACCGCGGCGTCGCGGATGTCGGCGCTCGTCTGGCGGCGACGGCGCTCGCGTAGCCCTACGGGATTGCCCATACCCATATAGTTGCACGTTATGCACACTTTGCAGTCAAAAGGTGCCGCGTTCGGGGTCGGCGGCCTCGCCCTGTCAAGTCCGGCAGCAAAGTGTGGTCGACCGAGCTCATTGACCGAAGCGACGTGCGGCGGGGCGCAGTATCACAGCATAAGGCGTTGCTGCGCTAGGTAATTCGAGCATGAGGCGCTCAATGGCGACGGTCATCCGCTGGGCGCAAATGCGCCCCGCAGATAATCGCACTGGCTCTCGAAGAACCTCGTCGATATCGGTGCCTTCTCCGCGAGCTGATCGAACGCATGAAACGCGCCCGGGACAATCTCCTCGTGCACCGGCACGCCCGCCTCGCGCAGGCGCCGGGCGTATTCCACGCTCTCCTGATAGAAGAGATCCAAGGTTCCGACTCCGATCCAGGCGGGCGGTAAGCCCGACAAATCCGTCCGGCGCGCCGGTGCCGCTTCTTCGGGATCGGCGCCGTTGAGGTACCACTGCCAGGCCAGTTGATTGTCGGATTCGGTCCACATGATTCGCCGGGGGCCGTCGCGCTTGGCGCCGGTGCGATCGTCAAGCATCGGATAGACCAGCATTTGGAAGGCGATGCGGACGTCGTTGCGGTCAAGCGCCCGCTGCGCGACCGCGGCGGCGAAATGCCCGCCCGCGCTTGCGCCGCCGATGGCGACCCGATCCGGGTCGACCCACGGTTGGCGGGCTAGCCACAGCAGCGCTGCGTAACAGTCTTCGACCGGTATGGGGTAGGGGTGTTCGGGAGCCAACCGGTGTTCGACCGCCGCAATCGCGAACCCGGTGCGCGCAGACAGCTTGCGCAGATACTTATCGTCCTGGGCCGCGTGCCCCATGATGGTGCCGCCGCCGTGGATCCACAGCAGCGCGGGTGCGCGGTCGGGAAGGCCGGCCGGGCGATGCAGGCGGACAGTGACGTGCTCGTTGACGGCGGCCACGGGCACGGCGCGAAGGCGTCCCGCGTTGCCCATCAGGTTCATGACTGCGCGCTGAAACCTCAGACCGCGGTGCAGGGCGTAACCGCGCGGCACGAACCGCGCCACCTTGCGTAAGCCGGGATCCAGAACCTGCGGGGACGTGAAGGCGTTGTCGGGGAGCCTCTTTGCCATCGAAAGCCCCTGTTCCCTCGCGCCGGCAGACATCGCTGACCATACAGGAACGGCCTTGGTGTCCAAGGCGGAAATGCGAACGGGGGTTGGACGGCGGATCAGCTGGGCCGGGACGGCCGCGGTGAGATGTGCATGGTGATTTCCGCGCGCACCGCCAGGGTTCCGTCGGCCATGCTGACCTGCACAGGTACGACCAGCGTGGTGGGCTCATCGCCGAACTCCGGCATGGAATCCACCGATGCGGTGGCGTGCATGTCGGTGTCCGCCTTGGCCAGGTACTCGACGGTCATTCCCACCGGGATCCAGCGGTGGGATTTCGGCAGGGTGGCCTCGGTCATCATGCCGGCGGCCAATTCGGCAAGATTGCATGACGCGATCGCGTGATAGGTACCCAGGTGGTTGTGACTGCCTCGGCGGTTCGGTGCACGCACTTCGCAGCGCCTCGGCCGCAACACCGTGATGGTGGGGTGCACGCTGGCGAAGTATGGCGCCTTCAAACACACTGCCCAGCTGAATATCTTGTTGCCGAAAGGCAAGCGCTGCAGCCTGTTCCAGATTCCGAGGATGGCACCGGGTGCGGTGACGGGGTTCCCTCCGGTCATGATGTCGCTCCGTCCTCGTCATCGACCAGGGCGCGCACCACGTGATCGAACATCGTCTGTTTGACCGCGCCCAGCGTGCCCGGATCCTTGCCGTGCAGCGGTCGCAGCATGTCGACGGCGGTGTCGGTGACCGCACGCTCGGGGCAGGCGGCGTCGACGATGCCGAATTCTTCTGCCTCGGCACCACTGAAGCGTCGGCCGGTGGTCATGGAGGCGACGGCGGCGCGGGGCGTGAGCTTGGCTTGGATGAGCGCGGCCATGCCGGGGTTGAACGGGATGCGGATGTCCACCTCGGGAAAACAGAAGTAGCCGCGGTCGGCGCGCATCACGCGAAAGTCGTGCGCGACGGCCAGCATCGCGCCGGCGCCGAACGCGTGACCCACCACCGCGGCCGCGGTGGGTAGGGGCAGGGTCAGCATCCGTGCCAGCAGTCGGTGCACCCGGCCGATGTACCACTGCCCCTGATCGGTATGAGCGCCCAGCCATTCCAGATCCAGGCCGTTGGAGTAGAACTTTCCGCCGGCGGTGGTGACCAGCCCCTGCGCGCCGTCGGAGACGGCTTGGTTGAGCGCATCATCGATGTCGTCCAGAAACGCAGGGGAGAAACGGTTCTCGTCCTCACCCAGCCGGATGATCGCGATCTTGTCAGCGTATTCCAGTCTCACTGTCATGTACTTCCTCCTGAGTCAGGTTGGTAAATAGAAAGATTCGTCAGCCACGGCGCTGTCGTGGTGCCGGTCCCACCGCCAGCACGGCGCGCACGGCCGCGTGCAGCTGCGCGCGTGCGGTGGGGCTCCCGAGCCGGTTGCGGCGCAGCAGCAGCGCGGTGGGCAGGTCGACGACACAGCTCGTTATCGTGTCCACCGCCGCCGCGTCCTTGCGGTCCCAGACCGCGATGGCAAGCCGCACCATCAGCGCGACGAGAAGTTGGTCCAGACGCCGCAGCTCGTCGGCGACATCTGCGGGCACGTCATCGGCGAGCACCTCCTCGCGGCGCACGCGCAGCACCAGCGTCGACGAACCGGGATACCGCTCGGTGAACACCACGGCCGCGTCGGCGGCGGCCACCATGGCCTCGACGGGGCCGCTGCCGGCAATTGCTTCGTCGGCCAACGAGGTCTGCACCGCCAAAAAGCGCTGACCCGCCCGCAGCCAAGCCTGGCCCATCAGGCCGGCCCGCGATGTAAACGTGTGGTACACGGCGCCGTTGGACATACCCACCGCCGCGCTGATCGCGCGGATGGTCACCGCGGTTGGGCCCGATCGAGCCACCAGGTCCTCGACGGCATCGAGGACCACATCGCGATCGTGGACACGTGGGCGTGGCATGCGGCCACTATAACAGAGCAACTGCTCTGTTATGCTCGCCCGGCCACCGCCGGGCTCACCTGTGCCAATTGCTGGGCATCATCGGGACGGTCGTCGTGCCGCCGAATTCGCCGGTTAACCTACTCAGCCCCGCCGCACGCTGCACTGTGTCCGTCCCGGTGGCAGTGCGTCCCAGCGGTGCAGTGCCCTGGCCGGATGCCGTCGAGCAACGGGCCTGTCCGGCAGCCGCCGACGGGGTGTTCGGATCCGGTTCGGCATCCAGGTCAAGGAATTCGTAGCGATAACCGCGGTCAATGCGCTCAGGCGCGCTTCGCCGACGTCGGCGAGTCTCCTGCTTGGCCGCGGCCGGTGTCGCAGCGGCCGACGCGGCGGTTGCGGCGGCCGCTGCGGGCTGCCGCGATTTATCGCCGAGTTTCGACTCGACCGCCCCGCTGAGTACACCAACTAAGTACGGCGAAACGAAGTCCTGCGCGGAGATGGCACTGTCTGGCCCTAGGAGCGACGGCGGCGGAGTCGGCGGGCCGCTTGCGGCGGTCACTGTTCCCGGCGCCGGCGTCGCGACATGCAGCGGCGCCGAACTCGTGGCGGGTGCGGCGCTGACGGCAGGGGTCGGAAGTGCCTCGGGGATGGGAATTATGGTTGGCGGCGCCGGAATTGGCGTAACAGCGGGCGCCGGCACCGTTGCGGCCAGGCCTGCCAAGCCCGCCAAGCCGCCGGCCGCTCCCGCGGGAACAGCCAGAACCGGGGCGGCCAACCCCAGGGTGTAAATCGGGTTGCTCAGAAAAAAGCTCAGCAAGCCCACCGGGTTGAAGAGAAGGAGATTGATGAACACGAGCGTTCGATGAATCACGAATTGGAGCGCGAGCATCACGATCGTCTCGAGCAGTTGCGAGGGGTTGTGCGCATACATCGGGATCAGGGTTTCCACGCGTGAGAGGAACATCGACAAACTGGGATGCATCGACCAGCCCTCGGGGGAGAACGGGTTGAACGGAAAGAGCGCTTCAAGCCACTCCTGGAGGTTTTGTGGCAATGAGGTCCCCATGATGTAGGGATTCCCGCCCATGCTTGATCCGCCGCTCATGCCGGACCCGGAATTCATTGCGCCGGAACTCATGTCGGCATTCATGATCTGCGGTGCCGCCACCGCCTGCGGGCTGGCGGCGACGGTCGTCGTCGAGACGGCCTGATAAGTAGTCATGGTGGTGGCGGCTTGCACCCACATGCGCGAGTAGTCGGCCTCGTTGATTGCGATCGGAATGGTGTTGACCCCGAAGAAGTTTGTCGATACCAACACCGCGTGAAGTGCGTGGTTGGCGGCCAATTCACCCAGGGTCGGCATCGCGGCAAGCGCAGTCGTATATGCGATTGCGATGGTCTCTTGCGCGGTCGACATGGCGGCGCTGTCGGCGCCGGCCTGCATCAACCATGCGAGGTAAGGCTCGTGCGCGCTCGCATATTCCGACGCGGTCGGCCCTTCCCAGACGCCGGCTTGGACGTCACCGAGCAGGATTGTGAGTTCGGCGGCCGCTGAGGTGTATTCGGCGCTCAACGAATCCCAGGCGCTTGCGGTGGCCAGCAGCGGCCCGGGCCCGGGTCCGCTGGAAAGCAGAGCTGAGTGGATCTCCGGCGGAAACGCCATCCACATCGGCGCGGTCATCGCCGGCCCGTCCGGTCCGGCCGTCGCGCCCACGTCTCATCAAGGAGGGGAACCACCACCGCCTGCTCCTTTCGCCCGGAGCGCACCTGCCACCCAGAAGCTGCACGATCAAACGCGGACACAAGGCCGAGCTGTGAGCCGCAAGCAGTGAGTCTAAGGTCAGAACTAGCCGCAAATACGGACAAAATGCTGCCAATATTCTGTAAATGCGGACAGATCTTCGTATGCCATTGTCCGCGATGCCGCCTGATCCCGTGAATGGGGAGAGCCGTACCGCGTCCACATGCACTGCGCACGCCCGTTAGCATCGGGTGTCCGGGTGTCGATGTGGAGGGCGAGCGCTTGGCTGCGATACCCGTCATCGCGCTCACCGGTCATCTCGGAGCCGGTAAGACGACGCTGCTCAACCACCTGCTACGGCACCCTGGCGCCCGGATCGGCGTGGTGGTCAACGACTTCGGCGATATCAATATCGACGCCGGTCTGGTGGCGGGCCAGGTCGACGAGCCGGCCTCCATCGCCGGAGGATGCATCTGTTGCCTGCCCGACGACGGCGGGCTCGATGAGGCGCTGATCAAGCTCGCCGACCCGGCCCGGGGCCTCGATGCCATCGTCGTCGAGGCCAGCGGGCTGGCCGACCCGGTGGCGATCGCCCGGATCATCGGGTTCAGTGAGATCCGCGGCGTGCGTGCGGGCGGACTCGTCGACGTTGTGGACGCCGTGAACCATTTCGACACCGTGGATTGCGGCACACTGCCGCCGGTGCGCTACGGTGCGGCCTCGCTGATTGTGGTCAACAAGCTCGACCGAATTCCCGAGGATGAGCGGTCGGCGGTGGTGCAACGCGTCACACAACGTGCGGCGCAACGCAATCCGCGTGTACATGTCGTGGGCACTTCGGCCGGCCGGATAGATCCGGAGCTGCTCTTCGACCCGTCCGCGCCCGGCCAGGCCGGGCAGCTGTCGTTTCTGGATTTGGAGCCCGAGCACGACCATGACCACGTCCATGCCGACGCCGTCACGGCCTGCAGCACGGGCTGCGTCGACCCCGATGCCCTGTTCGATCTTCTCGAAGATCCGCCGCCGCAGGTGTTCAGGATGAAAGGCGTTGTGGCGGTGCGCCAGCGCGCGACCGTCCGCGACTACGTCGTCAACCTGGTGGGCGGTGCGATCGATATCGACAAGGCGCCACCGGGGGCCGCGGCCAATTGTCTGGTGGCGATCGGGATGCATCTCGACATCGACGGCGTCCGTGGGCGACTCGACAAGGCGCTGCGGCCGTCGTCCGGGCCGGCGTCGGCGCAGGCTTTACGGCGGCTGCAGAGGTACCGGCGACTCGGCGCGTGAGAAGCGATCCGGCAAGATACGTGGCGATGTCATCTTCGCTGGGCGACGTGCTCGCCACCTTGGAGCTCGAGAGGGTAGACCAGTGGGTCTTCGTCGGGCAGCAACTACCCGCACCCGCCAACCATATTCTCGGCGGCCATATCTCCGCCCAGGCTTTGTTGGCGGCAAGCCCCACCGCGCCGGGCCGCACTCCGCACAGCGTCCACACGTACTTCCTGCGGCCCGGCGATTCGCGCCGGCCGGTGGACTTCGAGGTCGTCGACCTCCAGGAAGGCCGGACGTTTTCGGCGCGACGGGTCACCGCGCGCCAGGACGGCAAGATCCTGATGGAAGCGATGTCGTCGTTCAAAGTCGCCGATTCCGCGCCCACGCGGGTCGCCTACCAACCACCCATGCCGGCGGCTGCCAGCCCGGAGTCCCTGCCATGGGTTGCGCCGCATTTGGCGGAGTCCGACGAGAGCGCGCCGGGGCGGTGGTCGAGCCTGCGCTGGTTCGAGCGCCGGATCATCGACTCGGAGGTCACGCCACCCGCTCGGGCGCCGATGTGGTGGCGACCCGATGGCGAGGTTCCTGATGATGCGCCGCTGACCGCCAGCCTGGTGGCCTATCTGTCGGCGGTGACGTTGACCGAGCCGGCGCATGCGGCACGCGGCGGGGTCGGGGCATCTGCTCAGCGTGATCATTCGGTGTGGTTCCACGCGCCGGCCGCGCTGTCGGACTGGCTTCTCTACGATCGGTCGTCACCGAGCAGCGCCGGGTCCCTGGCGCTGGCGAGTGGGACGATGTTCAACCGCAACGGCGAATTGGTGTGCACGGTAAAGCAGGAGATGTACTTTCCGCCGCACACCACATGACAGGGGGTCGTCAAAAGCGCTGCTCTGCAAGGGTATTCGTCACAGTGACGTATTGCGGCCGATGGGCGGGGAGGGAAAGTGGGGGGTCGGCAGACCCCTTCCAGGGTTGCGACAGCCAGCCCCGGTCTGGTCGCCGTCGTGTCGATCCGCCGCCTCCGAATCGTCGGTGGTCAGCACAGAGTGTGACGAACCTCAACCGGCAACGGTGACCTAGGTCATAGACCGGGCGGCGTCATTGGGGTCATCCTGGCCCTTCGTTTGCATATCTAATGGCTGGGAGCGCGATGGCCGACCTCGACTTTGCCTATGACCTGACCCTCGACGAGGCGCGTAGGCGCAGCGCCATGGTCGAAGCGATGGGTGACGACTGGGATCCCATCGCCGTCCTGACCGAGGAAGAGCAGGCGTACGACATGCTGTACTCGAATCTCGACGAGGAGCAGCAGCGGGTCTACGACGAGTTGGTCCGCGCCGGCGTCCTGCCCGAACGGACGGCCGCTCGTGCTACCGATTGATCCGACCGCGGATCGCGGCCGCCGCGCATGGTTGGCGTGCCCGCGCTGCGATCACGGCGCCAAGTGTGGTGATTGCCGAAGCAGTCGCAATTGCGATACGCACTGGCAGTACCTCCTGAGCAACAAGGGCACCCTGGTGCATCTGCAGTGCTCGGATTGCGGCCACCTCTGGTCGACCGACACCCATCGCCGCACGCGTGGGGGCACAAGCCGAACTAACACCCGGTAACGCCGCACTCCAATAACCCTGCGCCACAACACTATTCGTCACAGTGACGTATTGAGGGCCAGGGGCGGGGAAGGGGGGATGGCGTGTCCGGGGCTCTACCCACCCACACCGACCCCCGGGTGTTGGGAACCGTTGCCCTGTAGGCGGCTTGCCCAGTGCTGGACAGCGTCGAGCGTCCGTTCGTAAAACCCTGTGGGTGGCATCTCCAAAGTGCCTGCGGTGGACGGCAATTCGTCACTGCGACGTATTGATCCCTGGGAGGCGTGAGCTGCGAATTGCCAACTGGTAGCGGTGCGTGCTCGACAGGTGCGAGTTGTCCACGTTGATGTGCAGGGCCGCCACCAAGAGAGTTGCATCAGGTCAGACCACTACACGGTCTCCGGGCGCCCAAGTGCTCGCGGCGTTTGACCGCGTGTGACGTGTTCGGGCAAAAACCCAGTGCGGCAGTGACTTTCCTGTTACCGAAACAGGGGAGAAGTGTCACAGTGACGAAAGCGCGCGGCCCTGTCCTGTCGCCGAACAGTCGCCGCGTGACCGTAACGGGCAGGGTATCGCCCGGCCCGTCGGGGTCAGTCAGCGGCGTGTTCCTCACCAGCGTCGTGCCTGTGAATGGAACTGTTGTCCGCCGAAACTTCTCGGCAGCCAACGCTTCCCGGGAAGCTCGCTTGGGTCAGGCTTTCATGGGGTCACTGGCGGCGATGGTGGCGCCGTTTTTGTCTAGGGCCTCGATCGTGAAGTAATTGCCGGAGGTGGCAGTGCCTGCGGGCAGTGCCACCGGGGTGTTCAGGCCGTTCCAGTCGGTGGTTGCCAGTGGCGTGAGCTTGTCAGGCGAGGGGCCGGACAGGACCCGCCACTGGGTGACGTCGGTGGCGCCGTTCCACACCGCGTGCACGATGGGTTGGCCGTTGTCGTTGGACATGGTCAGCTCGGGCTTCTGGGTGGGATGCCCGCTCCATTGCTGCAAAAACGCGCGGTATGTCCCATCCCCGACTGCCAATGCTTTGGGGCCAGTGCCGACGTGTTGCGTCGAGGTTTTGGGCTGGGTGGCATTCCACAGGATGCGTCCGTCGGGGGCAAATTCGGTGATGTGGTTAGCGTCGCCCCAGCCGCTGAACGTGTTGCCGTCGGCAAGTGCTTGCGCGCTGCCTTGGGTGAAGGTGTCTACCGGTTCGGGCTGGACCCAGTTCCGCAACAGGGTTGCGGTCTTGGCCTGCCGGTCCAGCCGGATCCACATGATGCTCGAAGGGCCATGGCGTGTTCCACCCAGATCGACGTTGTTGTTGAACAGCATGATCGTGTTCTCGTCCACGAATGTCGGGTCATGCTGTCCGGCGAAGTCCACCCCTGGGCCGAGTTTGAAATCCGAATTTTTCCCGCCCAGTTTCCAGTTGATCGCGCCGGTTTGCGGATTCACATCGACCAGCTCATTGGCCGAACGCACCGACACCAGCATATTTCCATCTGGGTCGGGGGCAATCGAATTGACATGCAGCGGAAGCACCCCTTCACCCGGAATGCCCTGCAGCTGAGTGTAATTAAGCACACTATCGGTCACTGGAAGGTGCTGCGCCGAATCCCACTCGAGCACCGTCTTTCCCGAAGCAACATCGACAACGTTGACAAAGCTGTCGGCGATTTTCCCGGTTTTGGGCCCGCCGATACCAGACAGGTCGGCATCGACCTCCTTCACCGATGTGATCAGCGCATGCCCATCTGGGGTAAGCCGAAACTCATGAAGATCCGACGGGGCGTCCTCTGTGGTGATCTTCTTGATGATGTTGTAGTTCGTATCGGCGATGTAATCGGCACCGGCCAGCTTGTCGCCCTGGAACCACGTCAGCACCGGTTTACCTTGATAGGTCTGCGGCTGGAAATTCACGGCATCCTGGTCGCCGGGGATCTGCAAAAACCACACCGGCCGCCCTTTTTTATCCAGGATTTCCGGGCCTGACGGGATTCCGGTGTTCCCGGTGCCGAACAGATTCGCCGCCCCCGGTTCGCCACCATTGATGAACACTAAACCCGAACCGCCATCCGGCTGGTTCACCGTGACGTTCAGCGGCGGCGGCGCCAGCTGTGTCTGCGGCACCGCCCCAAGATCCTTGATACCGGGCGCTGCGGAAATACTGGGCGTCGCGGAACCTGCGGATTGAGGCGCTTTACTGGGTGCCGGAGAGCATGCAGAGGCCAACGCGATGGCTGCCACCACGACAGCGGTTGACGACTTCACTGATGTCATAGGGGCGCGCATCACGAACTCCAAACGATCGGTGCCTGGCGGATCCAAGTGCCGTCCTCGACGGTGTCGACGAGAAACGCGGCGAGGTCGGCGCGGGTGATCCGCATGCCGGGCTTATCGGTGCCTGCTTCCGCGGCCCGCACGGACCCGCTGGCCGGCTTGTCGGTAAGGGCGACTGCCCTGGCGAGAGTCCAGTCGGTATCGGAGATGCGCACGAGCTTGTCGACACCGGTGTGATCGACGAAGCCGACCTTGATATGTTGGAGATATTGACGAGGAACTTGAACATCGGGTTGATGCGGGCCCAGTCGTCGCCCGCGCCCATCGTCGAAGTGATGACGATCCGGCCGATGTTCTGCTCGCCCATCACGGTTAGGACGTTGCAGGTTGCGTCGGTCATGAACATCGGCGGGCTGACGGGCTTGGCCCAGGGATTGTCCGATGCGCGCGCATTGTTGAGGGTGCTGATCACCGCCTCGGTGCCCTGGGCGGCCTTGCGAATGTCATCGATGTTGGACGGCGTACCCGCAATGAGTTCCACTCCAGCGGGAGCCTGGACGACGTCGGGGTTGCGCACCAGAGCCCGTACGCGGTGACCGCGCGCGGCGGCGTACGCGAGTACATGGACCCCGGTGCGTCCGCTGCCTCCGAGGACAAGCAGATTGGTCATTGTTCTTCCCTTCAGTGGATCCCTCTCGGGGCCCCATGACCGCAGTGACCGAGCTGTGCGTGCGGTCGCTAGGTCGGTTAGTTTCGGTTCATCTGCTCATCGCGGGCCCGGTAGTGGCCAGTGCGAGGAGCGCGGCATTCTCGTTCAGTCGTTGAATGATCGGGCCGGCGACGTACAAGGCGAGCCGTAGCGCCTCTTGATCGCTCCCGGGGAGTGTCGCGAGAAGGGTGGCGAGCTTTTCGTTGTCTTCGCTGCGCAGCCTGCGCAACAGATCTCGTGCACTCTCAGTGACGTCGACGATGGTTGCGCGGCCGTCCTCAGGATCGGCCACGCGAGCGACCAGGTCGCGACGCTCGAGTCGCTGGATCAGCTGCGTCGTAGCCGGCTGGCTCACGTGAATGGCCTCGGAGAGCGCCGTGAGCCGAGTTGGACCTTCAACGCTCAACGTGTGAAGCACCTCCATCGCGGACACGCTGAGTTCATCGCGATTGAGAAGGTTGCGCATCGCCAGGAGCGCAGCTTGTCGGACGCTCTCGGCGATCCTGTCAATACCGTTGTCCGACGTGTTCACGCCGCCAGTCTACATCATGCCCCAATGTAATCGGGCCGGGGCCGGCTTCGTCCAATTTCCGTGGCGGTGTGAACTACCCAGGAAGAACTCGCATCCCAACGCATATTGCCTCATACGGAGTATGTGCGCGGATGCTAGTACATGAGCACATTAAGTATATCGGTCTGGCGAAACTTAGGAAGATGGGCTAACCTCCTGCCGTGGAGATTGCTCGGCAGACGGTTCTCGGAGGCACGGCAGCAGTGGCTGGAGCCGCGGCGCTCGGGCTTGGCGGTTACGAGCTGAGCGCGCCAGCCGTCAAACATCGCATCGAGCACCGTCTCGTCAGCTCGGAGCAGCGAAACGTCATCGAGCCTCAAAAACCTGCGGAATGAACCCGGCAACTCGTCAGCCATGTCGGCCGCTATCCGAGATCGTGCTGACGATCGAACGAATCTGAAGCATCAAAAGCCCCGCCGCCCAATGCAATTCGTCACAGTGACGTATTGTGGGCGGCTAGGCGCAGGGCGGGGCAGGTCGTGGGCTGCCGGCTATGACGCCGGGCGGACGGGCCTTTCACCTAACGCCCGAATCATTCACTAAGTGATAGAAAGACACGCCAGCCTCGGCATCCTGCACAACTACCGCAGCGGCTCGTTCGAAGACCGGAGCGTCGGAACAGCGCCGAGAACTGCGTAGATGAGCCAATCATCAACCGGTGCGAGCACTTTCATCCAATACAACTCGCATGGTTTTTGCCGATAAGCGACATTATGTCAAGTAAAATACCGCATATTGCAACAGATGAATCAATCACTTTCCCCGTCCAACTTCACGGCCCGCGGCCTGAACGGGCGTGGAAAACGCCTCCGAGCAGCGGGTTTGGAGTATTTCGCGGTGGGTTCGGTTGGATATGCCGGGATGTCCGACCGTGACACGCACGACGAGCCGCCGCGAGTGCCTGGCGTTGACCTGGTGCAATGTGGTAATGATTCATCAGACGAATCAATGATTCATCAGATGAGACGGGTTGGAGGCCGTTTTGCCTGTCGACAAGAGTGGCCGCTTCTACGTTGTGGGCTCAGTTCCGCTGCTGCACCCGGAGACGCAGACCGTGTCGGAGATGCTCGAGGGGTGGCGCAACCAGCAACTGTGCCGCAACCTTGCGCACGACACGATCGACCAACGGATCCGGCTTGTCGAGCGGTTCCTCTCCTACACCAATGAGTTCCCGTGGACCTGGACGCCGGCAATGGTTGAGGAGTTCTTCGGCGATCTGCGCTCAATCCAGAGGTGCAGGCAGTCAACGATCCGTGGGTACCAAAACGCGCTACGGCTGTTCTGTTCCTACGTCTCCGATCCGGACTATGGCTGGGATCGGGTGTGCGAGCAGCGCTTCGGGACGCACCCGGCCCAGGTGTTCTTCGAGTGGAACACCGCCGCGCACGTCCAAGACAATGAACAGGCGCCGCAAAAGCGTGCCTTCGCCAAACAGGAGCTGCAGGAGCTCTTCGACCATGCCGACGACCAGGTGTCGTTGATCGCCGCCTCCGGACGCAAGGGCTGGTTGCCGGCCTACCGCGACACCGTGATGTTCAAACTCGCCTACTCGTACGGGCTGCGGTTCAACGAACTACGGCATCTTCAGACCGTAGACTTCGCCGGCAATCCCCACGCGCGTGAATTCGGTCGCTACGGGCTGGTTCACGTGCGCTACGGCAAGGCCAAGAAGGGCTCGCCACCCAAACGCCGCAGCGTGCTCACCGTGTTCGATTGGACGCCCGAAGTGATCGCCGACTGGCTCGCTCATGGACAGCCCTACATCGACGACGGGATCGATCTGTTCCCCAGCGAGCGTGGAGCGCTCGTCGCCGAGGACACCCTGCTGCGCCGATTCCGCCGCTATTGCGACACTCTCGGATTCTCGCCCGGGCTGGATCTGCACTCGCTACGCCGTTCGTATGCCACCCATCTGATCGAAGACGGCTGGGACCCGATGTTCGTGCAGCATCAGCTGGGCCACGAGCACGCCAGCACCACGTCGCTTTACACCTGTGTGTCCAGCGACTACCGCATCCGTACCCTGCGCCGCGTACTGGACGCCACCATCCACGACGCCCTGGCACTCGCTGACGAGGAGACCTCATGAAACGCCAAGTCGATTACACCTGGCGGCTCGCCGAAATCATGGCCGCCCACGGCATGCACAACAGCACCGACCTGATCCCCCGCCTGGCCGAGCGCGGCATTCAACTGTCGCGGCCGCAGGTGTATCGCGTGGTTCATCAACGGCCCGAACGGGTTTCGGTGCAACTCTTGGCGGCCCTATGTGACATCTTCGGTTGCGGAATCGAAGATCTCATCACCGTCACCGCGACCGACATCCGTCGCAAGAAAACGGCCTCATCAACCGCCACGCCCTCCGCCAACGTCGTCGAGCTGAACAAGTCGGTACGGCCACGGCGTGCGCGGGTGATCCGCGATGCCGATTAATCCCAATCGGCGATCCACCACGCGAGGACGACCACGAGTCACCAACGGAGCATCTCGGTGCAGCCGATGCGAGCGCATGGCCAACCGGTTGCGCGTGTACTGGCCCGGCGACCAACTCTGCAACAGCTGCTTCTACACCGCCATGCGCACCCACGGCATCTGCCCGCACTGCGGACACGACGGGGTGCTGCCGGGCCGACTCAACCACGCCGATCAGCGCCCGGTATGCCTAAAGTGCGCCGGCATCCCCGGCATCCACCGTTGCCGAAACTGCGGCGCGGAAGGCGAAATGTATCGACGCCGACAGTGCGCACGCTGTGCCCTGCGCGAAGACCTCACACCCTTGATCGTCGAGGGCGCGGTAGACCCGGGCGCCATGGCCACGATCGTCGAAATCCTCTGTGGCGTTGAGCGACCCGAAAGCATCCTCACCTGGAAACGCTCCCCCACAGTCCAGGCCCTCCTGAAGGCGCTCGCAAGCGGCAATATCCCGCTGACCCACGAGGGCCTCGACGCGGCCGGGGGCGGCCGCCACATCTCGCACCTGCGCAGCCTGCTTGAACACCATGACCTGCTGCCCCGCCGCGACGAACACCTGGCCCGCTTCGAGTCATGGCTGGCCGCCAAGCTCGACAACATTGCATCGCCTACGGTGAGAGCGCCCGTTGAACAATTCGCAACATGGCACCACTTGCGCCGGCTACGCCGCAACTCCGCGCCCGGTCAGGCCAATGACGGCCCGAAACGCGCCGCCAAACAAGAGGTCACCGAGACGATCAAGTTCCTCACCTGGCTGGAGGCCACCCATCACCGCACCGCGGCCACCTGCCGTCACCAAGACGTCGACGAATACCTCGCTTCCGGGCCCACCACACGCCATCTGATCCGCACCTTCTTCGTCTGGGCCAAGAAAAGCAAGATCAACACCACCGTGGTCATCGATCATCGACAAGCCAAGACCACCCGCACGCTGACCCAAGAGCAGCGCCTGGCCTGGCTTAAAGAACTCCTCACCGGCGAAGCGGAATCGCTGCCCTATCGTGTTGCCGGCACCCTGCTGCTGCTTTACGCCCAACCACTAACCAGAATCGTGGCGTTGAAGACCACGGCGGTCGTATCCAGCCCACGCGAGATGCGCATATCCCTTGGCGCCGAACCAATTCCTGTCCCAGGTCCCTTCGCTGGGCTGCTTAGCCACCACCTCCGCAACCGGCCCAACCTCCGCACCGGCGGCGGCATGGTGGCCAACCCGTGGCTGTTCCCCGGCTACCGCCCCGGCACGCACCTCGACCCGCAATCGATCATGCTGCGACTGCGGAAACTAGGAGTCAACCTTCTAGGCGGACGCAACTCGGCGCTCCAGAACCTGGTCGCCGAAATACCGCCTCCCCTCGTGGCTGAACTGCTCGGCTATAGCTACCAAGTTACCCAACGCCACGCCGAACTCGCCGCCCAACCATGGTCGCGATACGTCACGTAACAATTTGAAGCACAACATTTTTCACGTCTCAGCATCGACCGGCTCAAAGACAATTACGTGACGCGTGCCGCTTCGCTGAAGGTAGGTGTCGTGCGCAGGCCACATCTGGTTGAGCCTTGGCATGTTGTGCGCGACCTCTTCCTCTGTGGCCGGGCGGGCAAGGTAGTTTGTAGTGGCGCCGTTGATCTCGATGCGCGCCTTGGGGTCGGCGAGCAGGTTTCTTGGCCAACTGGATGTTGCTTCTAGTCCGAAGTTCTCGCATACGGCGACGAGATTCTTGCCGTCGCGGACAAAGAACAGGGGAACGGTCCGCTCTTTGCCACTTCGTCTGCCTCGCGTCGTGAGCAACATTGTTGGCATATGGGGTCCACCTAGCGACAGTCGGCCACGGCTCGCGCGGATCAAGGCCCGGTCGACTCGTGAACCAGCGTGTTTCATCAACAGGGAGAACCAGTGATAGTGGCCGACGCGCCGCATTACACGTAGATACAGCTGATACAGGTCATCGGTCATCGCGCCTATGCGCGATCCCGATTCGGCGTGATCGTCGCGCGTCGCCATCAATCCGTCCTTCCGTAGGATGCACCCGGCTAAACAGGCTCGAAGCAAGATTGCAGCTTCAGCGCCTTCCACGGCCGTTTTCCCCCGACGATGCGTAGACCCCGGAGCGCGGCAGTGAACGGTCCGATGCGTTGGATTAGCAGCGTGATCATCGTTGACGCCGGCACCTTTACAACAGCGTCCGGCCGGTCGCCCGGACGGCGCGGGCGCGATTCCGCGATGCCGTCATGAACATGCACCACGTAGGGTCGAGCGTCAGGGATCTGCAGAGCCACGCAGATGTCGGTGGTGGGGGCGATCGCCCCACTGAGGTATGCGGGCGCGACCTCCAGGCCCTCGCGCAGCAGGAGCAACATGTCGCGCTCACGGATCTCCCAGGGCACACCGACCGATCGCGCGATGTCCTCTCCGTGCAGGATCAAGTCGAAGAGCCAATTGATCTGCACGACTACTCCGGAAACCATGGCACCGCAATGAAACTCAGCCGTGTAGTCATCGGGCAGGCTGTCAAAGAACGCGTCTATCACCGGTTCGAGCGCCGAGAGTTGGTCAAGCAGCTCCGGAATTGGTGCCATTGCCGCCAACATCTCTTCGTGGTTGATCCGATCGAGCTCGCGTGGGTAGCGGGCGCGGCGGAAGTCCCGCCCCTCGGCGATCGCCTGATAGCGGCGCGCGACACAGAGCACGTGGGCGATGACCTGATGGACCGTCCAATCCAACCCTCGTCGCCGAGCCTGGGGATCCGCGGAGCGAGCCACCCCATAGAACCGTTTCCGCGCCTCATCGATGCGTTCCCGCAGTTCGTCCCTGGTGGTGTCGACGAGTGCCACGCATCCGGTGTCGTTCATCTGCGCCTCCGTACTCCAGTGTGGAGATTAAGTAAGTTACTCCATAATGGAGTATTGTCAAGGGATGACCTCGCAGCCGACCACCACATCGTTCGCGCTCCTGGGTCTGTTGGGCATCAAGCCGTGGACCGCCTACGAAATCGTGGCGCAGATCAAACGCGGCATGCACTTCTTCTGGCCGCGATCGGATGCCCATCTGTACGCGGAGCTCAAGCGCTTAGTCGAACGTGGACACGCCACCGCCGAGGTTGTCGACGGCCGCAGAAAACAAGCCACGCGCTACACCATCACACCGGAAGGCCGCGCGGCGCTTGAGGAGTGGTTCGGCAGCGAACCAGCGGCGCCGCTGCTCGAAGTCGAGGGGTTCCTCAGGCTGTTCCTCGGCGACCAGGCCACCAAAGAGGAGCTTCGCGCGGCCCTGGAAGCGACCGCGCGCCACGCTCGCGAATTGCATGCCAAGGGCACAACACTCGTCGAAGAACTGCTCGACACGGGCGGCCCGTTCCCGCATCGGCTTCACCTCATCGAACGTCAGTCTACGTTCATTGGCGACTTCTACCGCAGCCTCATCGAATGGTGCGAACAGTCAATAACCGAGATCGAGGAATGGCCCGACACTCGCGACGTCGGCCTAACGCCCAGGGGACGTGCTCAGTGGGAGCGGATACTCGCTGAACCCAAGCCCTAGACCGTCGCGCGATCGCCGCTCCCGACACGGTTTCCTTCGTCGATCCTGCCAACCGCTCCCACCACGCGGGTACCCGACGGGGTGAATACGACGGAATCGAATATGCGGCTTTACCGGTAGGCCGCATTGCGCTGGGCGACATCAACCCTGCCCCTTATCCAAGCTCGTCCGGAACGGACACTCGCCTATCGCGCAAGGCCGAGGAATGCCATCATCGCTCGCTCGATCTCGACGACTTGCTCGGCTGTCAGCCGGCCGACTCGGGTGTGGACGTTCGACCTTTTGACTGTTGTGAGCTTGTCGATCATCACGTCACTGTCGTGATCAAGTCCGGATAACCGGCCGTCTCCGCCGGCTATCCGGATGCGCATCAACGGCGCGTCCAACAGCGTGCTGGACATCGGAGCAACCGTCACTGAATTCGTGGCGGCAAAGAGATCATCCTGAACAATGACCGCGGGACGCGGTTTGGTCGCGTAGACACCCCCCGCTACGGTCCAGATCTCCCCTCTGTTCACTCCTCGTCCCATGGCGTCGAGATTGCCTCAATGAAGTCCTGGTCATCGGTGCTTTCGTCCGCTCGTGCGACCAACGAAGCCTGCCGATGCGCCTCGGCGGCAAAACTCTCAGTGCGCACGTCAGGCACCCAGACCTGCAGGGGCCGCAGGCCCCGCTCCCGCATCCGCCGTCTGTACTCGCCGACCCTGTCCCTCACTGCCATGCCACCATGTTACATGTAACGCGGAATCTGGGCAGCCGAATGGTGTGGCCCGTACACACCCCAACCGCGTTTGTCCGTGGCGCTGCGAGACCAGCAGCGTCCCCCCGGCCGCCTTTCAGCCGATTCACCACTCCACATCGGGATCAATATGGCGGGATCGAATATGGCGGGCTACCAGTAGGATCCACCGTTTTCACCCGATGAATCACGGATTGACGTTGCTAGTCTGGGAGTACGTCAGTCTCGTGAATTGTTCGCGTGCGCGACCCGAGATTGCCACGCCATCACCGCCGGAATGCCGAACAGCTCCAACGCAATCGCCGCGACGAAGACCGGATGCGGACGGTCCGTCGTCCGCCACGAGACCAAGCGCGCCAGGCCGCCGGCGAACACGACGGCAGTCAGGCCACGGACGAGGCTGGTCCGTCGTTCGATGCGCGGTATGGCTGACCAGATGACCGGCGCAGTGGCGAACCAGAAGGCGCTTATGAAGCGGTACTCGCTATCGGTGGTCGGATCCGGCGTGCGTGCGCTCGGCAATGCTTTCGGGCCAACGGCCATCCCCGCCAGCCCCGACAGGAATGGGATCAGCGAAAGTACTCCGAGCGTCACCTGCAACGCTCGGCGGCCACCGTCGCGGTGAGTCAGCGGCTGAATCGGCAATGTCAACGCGTCTGCACCCATGCTTCCAGTCAAGCACTACTACGCGGCGTAGTCGATAGCTATCGAAACCTAAACTGACAAGATCGGTACCGGAGCCACTGAGCGCACGCTCCTTTCCGGCAAACCATCACTAGCGAAGCTGAACGGCTGCTTCGGCCCCCTGGACTGACTGATGGCGCGGGTCGACCCCCGCCTCTCGCCTGTCCCCGCTCGCCCAGTCGACACTTGAGCCGGAGGGCGGCGCAATGCCTCTCCCCCTGCGGGGCCGCGCACTTCGACAAGTCAGTGGGAAGTCTGAGGCATCGCCGCCGAGTTCAGGCCGCGATCAGCCGCAGCGGCAGGTGTTCGTGGCGGTGGATGATGTTGTTGATCGCCCAGGTCGGCTCGGCGGCGATCTCGATGCGCTCGACGGCCTCGGTGAGGGCTTTGAGCATTGCGGTGGTCTCGAGCCGCGCAAGGGCTTGGCCGGCGCAGGCGTGCGCGCCGTTGCCGAACCCGACGTGGCGTCCAGCGTCGTTGCGGATGTCGAAGACGTCGGGAGCATCCCATTCGCGTTCGTCACGGTTGGCTGAGGCGTAAATGACCAGTAGCCGGGCGCCAGCAGCGATGGGCGTCCCCTCGATCTCTGTGCTGTGCAATGTCTTTCGGGTGAAGGCGCGGAGCGGGGATTCGTAGCGCACGACTTCGTTGACGGCGTTGGGGATCAAAGCGGGATCGCTTTTGAGCAGTTCCCATTGGTCGGGGTGTTTGGCGAACAGGTAGATGGCATTAGAGATAGCGCTGATGGTGGTGTCCAGGGACGGGGCGATGTAATCGATCAGCAGCGGCGGCACTTCATCGACGGCGAGGTTGCCCTCGTCGACAGCAGTGAGGAGTTCATGGGCCATGCTGCCGGGTAGCACGTTGCGGTCGCGTACGACGCGGCGGGCGAAGCGCAGCATTTGTAGGCTGCGTGGTACGGCCCTGAGCGCCTGCAGGTTCGCCGGTCCGAGGACGTCGAATGTGGCTGCGCCCCAGTCGAGTAACCGGGCTCGTTGATCACGAGGCCAACCCACCAGATCGGGCACAACGGCCAGCGGCAGGGCCGTGGCGAGATCGGCGACCGCGTCCACCCGTTCCCGGTGCACGGCGACCTCGACGATGGCGCGGGCTTGGGCATCGATGTCGTCGCCGAGCGCACGCAGGGCCCGGGGCATCATGCGGTGCGCGAGGAGTTTTCGGCGCCGGTCATGGTCGGCGCCGTCGCTGTTGAGGGTGGTGCCGCGCGACAGTCGGTTGGTCAGCGGGTTGGCTGCGACTCCCTGTCCGGAGAGGAACTGGCCGTCGTCGCGCAGGGTGGCCTTGCATGCGGCGTAGCGCGGCAGGGCATAGAGGCGGTGGCGGGCCAGCCACACAACGGGCCCTAGTTCGCGCAAGGCGCGGTAGTGCGGGTGGGGATCGAGGATGGCTGCGCGGGTGTAGATGTCGGGCCGGTACACCGGCACAGCAGGGGGGCGACGAAACACGTGGACGATTCCTATTCGTAGTGGGCCGGGGCGGTATGTGGCGAGGGGTCCGACGCCTGGTCCACCAGGAACAGCGGGACAGCGCGGCACAGGGCGGTGAGGTTGCGGCCGGCGATCATGACGGTGCGGTCGGGTCGAAGCACTGCGGCCTTGACGTGATGGCGGTTCAGCCACCGAGCCAGCTCGGACCCGGCGGCGGCGTGAACCGTGCGGGCGCCACGTGCCGCCGCGATGTTCTGCTGCGGCGGGCTCAGCTCTACGGTGGTGATCACACCGAAGCCTGAACCCAACACGTCATCGAGCCGGCAGTCGTTGTCCAGGAATGGGTTTGGACAGAGCCGTCCCGTGATACGGCGGGTGGCCAGTGTCCGCTGGACCAGCGTCGAGGACCGTAGCGGCGGGGTCTGCGAATCGGTGACCTTCGCCCGTAGTCCGGGCACCTTGTGCACGCGGGGCAGCACGACGGCGCGCGCGACCGCGCCGAGCCGGCCACCAAAGGTCATGGCGCGTCCGACATAGAGCGCCAGGGCGATCATGACCCGGGCGTGCGGCCGTCGCTCCGCTTCGTAGCTGTCGAGCACGCTGGGCGCGAGACTTCGGCGGTGGACGGCCGCGATCTTCCACGCCAAGTTCATCGCGTCGCGCAGTCCGGCACCCATGCCCTGACCGATGAACGGCGGCGTGAGGTGGGCGGCGTCGCCGAGCAGGAAAACGTTCCCGCGCCGCCAGCGGTCGGCGATCTGAGCGCGGAAGGTGTATTCGGCGGCCCGCATGACGCGCAGGTCCGCGTCGGCAACGTGTCGCGTCCACGGGGCGATCAGCGGCCGCAGGGCGGCCAGAGTGGCGTAGTCGTCGGCCGATTCGTGATCGAGGAGCGCGAACTCCCAGCGGTACCTCGTGGGCCCGATGCGCATGTAGGTTCCCGCCCGCTGCCCGTCGCAGACCTGATGCACGCCGTCCCACTGCTGCAGGTCGGCGGTGGTGGTGATGTCGACGACCAGCCAGCGCTGATCGAATTTCAGGTTGCGCATCGACGCGCCGATCGCGCCGCGCACTGTGCTGTTGGCGCCATCGCAGCCCAGCACGTAGTCGGCGCTGATCACCGACTCAAGGTTGGTCATGCGGTCGCGGATCCGCAGGTGCAGCGGTCCTACCGCCGCGCTTGCGGTAACCCCGAGGACCTCGACGTCACCTCGGAACCGGGCGTGCGGAAAACGGGCGAGATTGCGGCGGAGCAACTCCTCGAGTTCGGGTTGATCAAACATGCTTGCCGCTGGAAATCCGTTCTGCGTCACCGGGGTGTCGCGCCGGAATTCGGCCAGTACCTTCAGGTCTCGGTCCACCAAGCGCAGACCGCGGGCCGGACGGGAGATCGCGGCGAACTCTTCGGCGATGCCGAGCCGGGCCAGGATCCGGTAGACCTCGTCATCGAGGTGCACGGCGCGCGGCTGCGGATAGACCTGTGGCCACCGGTCCAGCACCAGGGTGTCCACGCCGTGCTGTGCGAGCAGGGTCGCCGCGGTGATACCGGTCGGACCGCCGCCCACAATGGCCACCGAGACGTGCTCAGTGGGCGCGCCATCCGGGCCGCTCATGCGTGGCGCACCGCCAGCCGTTGGGCACCGAGGTCGATGGCGCCGTCGTCGGTGGCAATGGATGCCTCGACGACGTCGCCGTGCTGCAGGTACTTCGGGTTCTTCGCCTGACGGGAGAAGAAGGCTTTCCATTTGACGGCCGGCGGTAGCAGGTTGCCGATGATCTCGACCGGCTTGGGCGGGGCGGTCAGCGCGGTGCCCGCCGGGGTGCCGGTGAGGATCAGATCGCCCGTCGCGAGGTCTTGGAATCGTGTCAGCGATTGCAGTGCTTGTAGCGGCCGGTAGAGCATGTCGCCGTCGACGACCGAATTCTGACGTTCCTCGCCGCTGACACTCAGCCGCAGCCGCAGGTCGCCGAATCGGGCCAACTCGGACGGATCGACGAGCACCAGCGCCGGCCCCACCGGCGTGAAGGTCGGGTACGACTTCGCCTCGTAGAACTGCGTTTGCGGCAGTTGGATGTCACGAGCGGACACGTCATTGGTGATGGTCAGACCGGCGATGTAGTCGGCCAGGTTCGCGTCGGTGATGGTGGTGCCCACCGGGATGTCGCGCCCGATCACGAGGCCGATTTCGACTTCGTAATCCAGCAGACCCACGTGCTGCGGGCGGACGATCTCACCGAAGGGTCCGGTGATGGACGCCGAAGACTTCCGAAAGAAGGTCAGCGGCACAGTCTTTGGGTCCATGCCGGCGTCGACCACGTGGGATTCGAAGTTCGTCATCTGGGCGACGACGCGGCACGGGGTCGTCACCGGCGACAGCAACTTCAGTTCGTCGAGGGCGACCGTGCCGGCCGTCGCGGCAGCCGCGTCGATCGCGGCTCTGTCGGCGAGGAGTTCGGCTGTGGTGGTGGCGCTGGTATCGATGCGGGCGGCGCCGGTGGCGCTTTGCACCCACCAGCCGTCGGCGGTGCGGAGGACGGAAATGGTCACGAGATAGCTACTTTCAGTAATCCGATGAGACGGTTGAGGTCGAATTCGTTGTCCGCGCGCAGGGCGGTGAGCATCGCGGTCACCTGGTGGCGGGCGGCGCGGGGGTCGGCGTCGAGGAAGTCCTTTGTCGCCGGTGGCCCCCACTGCGCCAGGCCCGATGCGGTAAAGGGGGCCCAGCCGGGTTCGAGGGTGTTGTCGAACATGTCGCCGTCGGTGAAGTGTTCGACGAGGAAGCCGTCCGGGTCGCGCCAGTAGTCGAACAGTTGGCTGCCCTGGATGTGGCGACCGATACCCCAGGACCGGTAGTAGCCGCGTTCACGCAGGTATTCGCCGCCGGCCGCCAGCGCGTCGAGATCGCTGACTTCGTAGGCGGAATGGATATAGCGGTTGGCTGGACCGAGGGCCAGGGCGAGGGTGTGATGGTCGGCCGGGATGGTGCCGCGGTCGCAGCGGATGAAACTCATCGCCGGCCCGCGGGCGCGCTGGCCGGGGAAGAACAGGAAGTCGCTGACGATCATCCCGAACGTGTCCAGGTACCAGTTGAGTGTGCGCAGATAGGTGGTGGACTGCAGCACGACGTGACCGAGGCGTTGCACGCGGGCGGGCACGCGAAGGGGCCGCACGGTGGCATTGATCCGCGCGTCATCGGGCCCGGTGTTGAGGACCTGCGGTACCTGAGCGGGTTGGGCCGGCAACTGGTGAAGACCGGCGACGACCTTGACCGCTACGCCGCTGGGATCAGTCAGACGCACCGCCACTCCCCCGAGCGACTCCGGAAGCGGCTGCAGCGAGGCGCCGGTCTTGTCCGCCAGCCGCACCAGGTCGACCTCGTCGGCCGCGCGCAAGGCGAGTCCGGCGAACCGGGTGCGCGGCCCACGACGCAGGACGACGCACGCCGAACCGGCGTTGGTGCCGCGCAGGTGCAGCTGGTGGGGATCGCGCCGGGCGACGCCGAACCCGAAGGCCCGGGCGAACGCCTCCGCGCGGACCAGGTCGGGCTTGTCGAACTCCAGCCAGGCGATGTCGGCCACCCGAATGATCGGATCCCGTGACCTCCCAGGATGCTCGCCCGGCAGGGCGCCCTGATCACTGTGCAGGCCCGCGTGCCCATCGCTCATCGGCGCCACCGTCTGTGCCATGCCTTGCTTCCTCCACTTCGAGCTGACGAAATCGTCACATACGTACGAAAGCTCAGTCAAGTGTTCTGACGATATTCTCAGAATTGAGCCGAACTGGTAACCTGTGGCTCATGGACGTGCCCGAACGCGATCCCGCCGAGTTGTCGAACACGCCGGTCAATCGCCTGGAGCGGCGCAAGCTGCGCACCCGCAACGCTCTGGTGCGGGCCGCGAAAAGCTTTATCGCGCAAGGTAAGACCAGCGTTCCAATCCTGGAGATCACCCAGGCCGCCGATGTGGGTATGGGGTCGTTCTACAACCACTTTTCGAGCAAGGAGGAGCTGTTCGCAGCGGCCGTCACTGACGCCCTCGATGACCTCGGCGCCCTGCTCGACGGCTTCACCGGATCGATCTCGGACCCCGCCGAGGCGTTTGCCGCCAACTACCGACTGAGCGGGCGACTATTCCGTTACCGTCCGCAGGAGGCCGCGTTGTTGCTGGCGCACGGAGATTCACTCATCCTGTCGGACCGGGGATTGTCTCCACGGGCGCGGCGCGATATCGCCGCGGCGATCGATCAGGGGCGGTTCACGATTGGCGATGCTGAACTGGGCTTGGCGATCGCCGGCGGCATGTTCATCGGCCTGACCACGCTGCTGCGCGAGCGTCCCGAACGTGACACCGATGCCACCGTCGACGCGGTGGCCGAACGTGTCCTGCGGACGCTCGGCATGACGCCCAAGCAGGCCAGCGCGCTGTGCCGCAAGCCGCTGCCCGACATCTCGTCACTGCGCGAATCGCCCGTCGATTGGCCCACCCCCATAACATCCAACTCCATCGACCCCCACCCCAACTGAGATCTTTCCGGTATCGCCAAGGAGTCTTCGGGTGGGATACCGAGATCCTCACCTACATTGCGTTAGCCACGCCCTGCACAGCCTGTCGAAGAGGTTCGGCAGGGCGACCCGTTTCGGATGCGTTGACTTCACGCCAGCGGGCTTGTGCGGCCTCGATGAGCTTCAGGCCATGGGGCTATGTTCTCCGTAGCGAGAGGGGACGGATCATGACGGCGGACAACTGGATACTGGCAGCGCGCACGGGCAGCATGGGGTGCGGATGATCGAGTTCACCCTTACCCGAACCTCGACGGCGCCGATCGAGACCGTGTTCGACGCCATGACCGACCACCGCGGGATCGCGGACTACGTGTGGGCATGCCGGCGCAGCACGCTCGATCGAGAGGGAACCCCCGCACCAAACGGTGTCGGCGCGATCAGACGTCTGGTGGTGATCGGACCCCCATTCGTCGAGGAGATCATCGAATATGAGCGACCCACCCGCTACGCGTACAAGATGCTCTCGGGCGCACCGACCCGGAATCACATCGGCACGATCCAGCTGCGTGAAGCAGACACAGGGACCGAGGTCAGCTGGCATCTACGGTCAACGCTGAAGATCGTCGGTGTTGACCGGCTGATGCTGCCGGTGTTCAAGAAGGTCATCGACGAGCTCCTCAAAGGCGGCATCTCCGCCGCCGAACGCCGCGCCTGAACACCATCGTGCTCGTTGGACGGTTGTAGCTTTCATCCACGAGGGGGTAGTCGACGCCAGCTATCCCGGCCTGTGGCACCTACCGGTCATCGGATGCGTGGCTAACCCCCACGCCGTGCTGATCCGACCTGATGGCCAGGTCGCTTGGGTCGATACCGACGGCAACGCAACCGGACTCCTCCCGGCCCTGGCCAAATGGACTGGTTTTCGACCAGAACACGTTGCGCGTCCCCGAACTACTACCTAGGTCTGCGCCTCACAGCCTCTTGGTGTCGGCTGCACGCCGACCTCTCCCCCGCCGTACGGCGGCATATCAGCAATTCGAATATGCATGGTTACCAACAAAGTACGCGGTCTGCATCAGGTGAATCAGCTCCATCGCACACGCACGTCCCGTCCGTTGCTTCCTGTTGCTGCACACTAATGGTCATGGGTACAGGGGGCCGACAGGAGCGTCGCTTCGCGCCAACAGCGTTCGCTTGCACGAGACAATCGGCCGGCGCAGCGTGAAGGACTTTGGATGAGCTCCATGTGGCAAGGATGTCTCGCCGACACCGACTATTTCGAGATGCGTTCCAGCGGTGGGCATGACTACGGCGTCTGGGTTACCACGCCACCGGGCTCCAACCGCGCCACGACGCAAGTGCCTGTCGTGTACGTGCTCGACGGGAACTGGGCTGTGGGTCTGACGGCTCCGCTCATCGTCACCCAGATGGATCCCATGCAACGGATCCAGCCTTACATCCAGGTCAGCGTTGGCTACGCGGGCGAGCAGGCACGGGACTGGGATCGGCTGCGCAACAGAGACTTTGTTCCACCCGGCGAGCCGATCACCGAGGAGCTCATCGATGCCGTGGAGATGGGAGTGCAAGCGGGCGCGAGGACACGCGAGGAAGCCGACGCCTATCTCGCCGAATTGCGCGACACCCACGCCGATGCGTTCCTGAGCTTCCTCGCCGCGGAACTCCACCCACGGATCGAACACGACTACGGCACAGCCGTAGGCGGCCACGGCCTCTTCGGCTACTCCTACGGCGGACTTTTCAGCCTCTACACCTGGCTCACCGGCACCGCCCTCTTCGAGAGCATCGGAGCGGGCAGCCCCGGCGTCATCGCCGAAGACAGTCAGATCTTCGCCCAGATCCACGACATGGGTGACAGCCCGCGTCCCGCCAAGCTTCATCTGACCTTCAACGACCGAGAGCTTCTCGGAGACCTTGCCGTCTACCAACGCCTCGCGAAAAACACGGCCACGATCCGTCATCTTCTCACCTCGCGCGGCGAAGCGGTCACCAGCGAGATCCTGCACGAAACGCACGTCACCGGCTTGCAGGCCTCGTTCCTCAGTTATCTCAGGACCTGCCGTCCGCTGTAAGCGCGCTAACCCATTGTCAAGATTGCGCCCGCGGCGATGCCAATCACCGTCACAAGGGATACCAAAATCACCGTCATCGCGGCGCGCACGATCTCTTCTTCCGTGAGTTTCGGGCGCTGCTTTTCGACGCGAACGGTGTCCCCTAGCGCCATCGCGTTGAGTTTCGCGACCGCCAACAGGAGATCGTCATGGCCGTCAGCTGCGTCTTCCTCGACTGGGTTGCGCGCGGCGATTGCGGTCGTCATGTCAGTCCCCCGGGCTTGCGGACGCCGATTGGCGTTATTGACGGTCGAAAGCTTCAGCTTCTCGTATATCCGACGATACGAGCGCGAGATCACGATTGCGGTAACGATCATTAACGGTCACAGCACACAATCCGGCTCCCGCACTGTGCGACGAGCCGTGTAAGCCGCCGTCAAACGATTCCATTTCTATTGCACGCCAGCGCATTTAGGTCCGCGCAGTGTGTCCGCAGCTCGTCGAGCCGTGTATCCGCATTAGTCGTGTATGGCCTCGTATCTCAGCAGGACCGTGCCGCCGGGAAAGGTGCGATTTTCCAAAAGGCGCAGCGAGGTCCATGACGGCAGTGTTGGAAAGAACGGGGTGCCGCCGCCCACGACGGTGGGCGCGACCACGATCCGGTACTCGTCCACCAGTCCGGCCTGCACGATCGGTGCGGCCAGCGTCGCGCCGGCCACCTCCAAGCTGCCGTCGGTTTCGGCTTTCAGCTTCGTCACCACCTCGACCGGGTCGCCGCGTTCCAGACGGGAGTTCCAGTCGACCGATTCCAGCGTGCGGGAGAACACCACCTTGGGCATCTCACGCCAGATGTGCGCGAAGTCGACGATCATCGGGGTGGCGTCCGGGGCCTTGTCGGCGGTCGGCCAGTACGCGGACATCAGTTCGTAGAGCCGACGACCGTAGAACGCGCACGCGGTCTCGCGCTCGAAGTCATTCCAGTACTGGTGCAGTTCGTCACTCGGATCAGCCCAGTCGATACTGCCGTGTGCGTCGGCGATGTACCCGTCCACCGACACGTTGAAGCCATAGATGAGTTTGCCCATGAAGATCAGACTGCCCCGGAGGGCGAAACTCATCGCGACACCAAGTTTCAGATGCCAAAGCTAAAGCGTTGTGCGTGGTCAATGGTCGACTCCGGTTGGGGCCGCTCATTCCCCGCCGCGACGAGGACATCGTCGCGCACACTAGGACGCGCATCCGACGCTGGGAGGACCGATACCGAAAATGAGCACGGCCGCCGAATTCGACTTCATCATTGTGGGAGCGGGCAGCGCGGGCTGCCTGCTCGCCAATCGGCTCAGCGCCAACCCCGATCGCCGTGTGCTCCTCATTGAGGCGGGCGGCCCAGACGATTGGTTCTGGATCAAGGTGCCGGTGGGCTACCTGTACACAATGGCCAACCCCCGCACCGATTGGGGTTTCACCACCGAGGCCGACCCAGGTCTGGCCGGCCGCAGCATTCTCTACGCGCGGGGCCGCGTGATCGGCGGGTGCTCGTCGATCAACGCGATGATCCACATGCGCGGGCAGGCCAGCGATTACGAGCTGTGGGCGCGGGCCACCGGTGACGAGCGATGGCTTTGGGGCGGCCCGGACTCCCCAGGCGAGACACTGGCGATCTACAAGAAGTTGGAAGACTACTTCGCCGGCGCCGACGACTGGCACGGTGCCGGCGGTGAGATCCGCGTCGAGCGGCCGCGCGTGAGCTGGAAGATCTTGGACGCCTGGCAGGCCGCCGCCGCGCAGGTGGGCATCGCCCCCATCGAGGAGTTCAACCGGGGCGACAACGCGGGCAGTGCGTACTTTCATGTCAACCAAAAGCGGGGCCGCCGCTGGTCGATGGCTGACGCTTTCCTGCATCCGGTCGCCCGCCGACCCAACCTCACCGTCTACACCCAGACGCAGGCCTTGCGGCTTCTGATGGACGACCAGGTCCACGATGATCAGCGTCGCGGTGCCTGGACCACGGCGCAGCACCGTGTCACCGGCGTGCGGCTGCTCAAAGGTGATCGAATCATCGACGTGCGAGCCCGCCGGGAGGTGATCCTGAGCGCCGGAGCCATCGGCTCGCCGCACCTGATGCAGGTCTCGGGTCTGGGCCCGGCCGACCTGCTCGCCCAGCATCAGGTGCCGGTGGCCGTCGATCTGCCAGGAGTGGGCGAGAACCTCCAGGACCACCTGCAGCTTCGAACGGTCTACCGGATCCGGGGCGCCCCTACCGTCAACACGCTGTACCGGAATTGGATCACCCGCGCGGGCATGGGACTTCAGTACCTGCTGTTGCGATCGGGACCCATGACCATGCCGCCTTCCACCCTGGGGGCCTTCGCGAAGAGCGACCCCGCGCTAAGCAGTCCCGATATGGAGTGGCACGTCCAGCCCTTGTCTTTGCCGAAGTTCAGCGAACCCCTACACCCCTTCGGAGCGATCACTCCCTCGGTCTGCAATCTGCGACCCAGTTCGCGTGGCAATGTGCGCATGGCCGACGCAGATCCACAGACCCACCCGAAGATCACCTGCAATTACCTGTCAACTGACGCCGATCGTCAAACCGCCGTGATTGGCCTCCGGATGACCCGGCAGATCATGGCGGCGCCAGCTCTGGCCCGCTACCGCCCCCAAGAGTTGCTTCCCGGCCGACACTTGGTGAGCGAGGAAGAGCTGCAGAATGCGGCTAGTGAACTCGGTACGACTATTTTCCACCCGGTGGGCACCTGCGCGATGGGAGCCTTTGACGCACATGGTCGGCCGCGCTCGGCCGCCACGGTGCTCGACACAGACTGCCGCGTGTATCGCGCCGCCGGCCTTCGAGTGGTCGATGCTTCGGCGATGCCCACCATCACTTCGGGCAACACCAACGCGCCGGTCATGCTCATCGCCGAGCGCGCAGCGCGGGCGATCGTGGGACAAGCCGGTTAGCGGCGAGACATCAATCTGCCTGCACGGCGGGTTGTTTCGCACGCGGCTTCCGAGGTCATAGCCGAACGGTCACCACTTGGTATCTATTTGGGAATGCAACCGCGTTTCGGCTGGCGCAGGTCTATCGGCAACCGCAGTCGCCTCGATAGCATCGCGCGATGCACGATTTGCCCTCAACGGCAAGCGATGTGCGGTTGCGCACGGTTTCCCGGCGCGACGCGCTCCGCTACGCTGCCGCGTTGGCCGGTCTGGGCGCCGCATCAGTGGCCTGCGGCATGCCCACCGCGGCCGCCGCCGCTCCCCCTCGACTGATCGACTTTGCCGCGCGCCAGATTCCGGCGCAGGAGATCCGAGCTGCCGGCTATAGCGGGGTGGTCAATTACGTCTCGCTGTCACGCCCTGGCTCGTCTTTTGGCGCCAAGCCGATCACTCGGCCCTACGCCGACTCATTGAAAGCCGCGGGCTTGGTGATCGTCAGTAACTACCAATACGGCAAGCCGGGCGGGTCGGCACCGTCCGATTTCACGCGGGGCTACGCCGGCGGCATCGCGGACGCGCGCACCGCTTGGCAGCTGCACACCGCGGCGGGCGGCGGCGAGGATGCGCCGATTTTCTTCACTATCGACGAAGGCATCAACCGCGACACCTGGAATCGCGTGGCGCTGCAGTGGTTTCGGGGAATCAACTCGGTTCTCGGCGTGCAACGCACCGGAGTCTACGGGGGCATCGATGTGTGCCAGTGGGCTGCGGCCGATGGCGTTATCGGGTCTTCGAGCACTGCTGGCCGACGGTGGGCCTGGCAAACTAAAGCCTGGTCCGGCAATCGGGTTCACCCCGCCGCTGTTCTCTACCAGCGCGTCGTGAGCACGGCGTCCAATCCCGGGCCGAAGGTCGGCGGACTCGAAGTGGACGTCAACGACGTCCTGGCCCCCGATTGCGGCCAGTGGAACCTCCATCGGTCGAGTAATCCGAATGGCGATGTGCGATAGGTCCGACTTCTCTATGAGATCCGATCGAGTCTGGCACGGGGCACTATGCAGGACTTGAGTATGCAGAGTTACCAGTCAACGACGCAGTCATTCGCAGAGGAATCAGGCCTGCCCCAACTGTGCGTCGCCTACTCCATGTCGTTCGGCCGGGTCAATACGCCACGGTCTCCGATTGCGTGACGGTGGTTTGTAAACCGAAGTCGCGCAATCCTTTTGCTGAGCAGTGGGATTCCCAAGCAGGCGTCGCCAGTTAATTGTCAACTTGCTGGAGAGCTTGCAGCGAAAAAACTTGTGGGTTGGGGTTGACTGTCAGTTGATCGCGAGGAGAGCTCGCGAGAGGGCAACGGCGAGAGGAACGACTATGCCTGCCATCACTACGGCGGATGGTGTCAAGATCTTCTACAAGGACTGGGGCTCTGGTCAGCCGATCGTTTTTAGTCATGGTTGGCCGCTGACGGCCGACGACTGGGACGCACAGATGATGTTCTTTCTGCACCAGGGTTTTCGGGTGATCGCTCATGATCGGCGCGGGCATGGCCGATCCGAGCAGACCGGAAACGGCAATGACATCGACCATTGGGTGGCCGACCTGGCCGCGTTGACCGAGCGACTCGACCTCCGCGAGGCCGTCCATATCGGGCACTCGACCGGCGGCGCCGAAGTGGCCTGCTACGTGGCGCGCCACCAGGAACGGGTCGCCAAGGCGGTACTGGTGTCCTCCCCGACACCGAGCATGCTCCAGACGGAGAGCAATCCGGGCGGGCAACCCCAGGAATGGTTTGACGCGGTGCAGGCAGGCGTTTTAGGAAATCGATCGGAGTTCTTCCGCGCGGTGCCGGAGGGCCCGTTCTACGGATTCAACCGCTCAGGCGTGGAGCCGTCCGAGGCGGTGATCGCGAACTGGTGGCGACAGGGCATGTCCGGTAGCGCCCACGCGCACTACGAGACAGTGGTTTCCTGGCTGCAGGACTACACCGAAGATCTGCGCACGATCACAGTCCCGGTCCTGGTAATGCACGGCGACGACGATCAAATCGTTCCGTTTGCCAGCTCGGTACCCCGAGCGGTCGACCTACTACAGAACGGGGCGTTGAAGACCTATGCCGGCTACCCGCACGGCATGCTTACGACGCACGCGGATGTACTCAACCCGGATCTTCTCGCGTTCATCGCATCGTGAAACGACGCCGTCGCTGGGCGCCATAGCGCCGCCCTTAGCATCGGTCTGCCCGCCGATCCCGTGAACGCTCATCCACCACGTGGGTGAGCCCAGCGCCCAACAGATTCCGCATCTTTGACGAGCCGTCTTGGCTCGCTAGAGCCACGCGGCACGACGCGCGTCAAAACCACACTTTGCGGCCAGCGACGGGACGCCCCACCGCACCCAAGATCCACAAGATGATGCCGACCAGCACCAAGATGCCGCCAATCGTGTAGAGGATGCTGAGTCCGGTGAAATAGCCGACAACGAGAAGGATGATGCCGAGGATAATCACGATCGCTCCGATCTACGGGTTGCCGCGGCCGGTGCCGCTTGACTGCGGATACCCATTTCGCGCGACTCCCCAATCTCAGGTTCGCCGTTTAAAAGGCTTAAACGCCCGCCGTCGATCGAATAAGCACTTTCCAGTCGGCGTGGGGTTGCGGCGGCTGCCGGTGGTGCTGTCCTCGCGCGCGATTCGTACTAGAGCCCCGACGGGACGACCTTGCCATTGACCGTCACGTCGACCTGGCCGGTCTTCTGGTTGTACTCGATCTTGCCGTGTTCGAAGTTCGACACGAGCAGATCGCCGGCGGCGGTCTGGTCGCTGGTCGGGAAACCCAGCGGACCTGCCGACCCGTTGGTGCCGGTGACCGCCGGCGTGCCGTCCGGGTTGCGCGGGATATTCCAGGCCTCCCGGATCCTGCCGAGGGTGATATACGCGGGCGTGCCGGCCTGGTCGTTCCTGGCGGTGATCACGCCGCCTTGGAATTGCTGGAATACCAGGCCGCTCTCCCGCGTGCCTGCGTTGCGGTCACCCGTCAGTGGCTTGCCGAGTGCCTTCTTCTGTTCCTCGGTTGCCGTCGAGTACTTGGCGGCGATCGGGCCCGTCAGCGTCACCTCGACGTCGCGTTCCCCGATGAGCTTCACCTCGGTGGGCGGCGCCGGGATGCCGGACGTGGAGGTGGCACTCACCGCGACGTAAGGCGGCGCCGACGCGTCGACGCTCCTGCCACTGCTGCAGCCCGCAGTGATCAGTGCGGCGGCGGCCAGGCCGACGGCTGCCGTGTGGCGGTATCCGATCCTCGTCATGGTTTCCTCTCGCGTCTTCCTGTGGTGTGGGCCGAGCTGCGGCTGACCCCTCGCCGGACCGAACTTACGCCGCCGCCGCACCCCGTCACACGCCGTAGCACTCCCGTCCCGTCGGTGAGCAGTCCAAACAGCAATGGCCCGGACAGGGAAATGGTCGGCTACCCAAGCGAATTATTGAGCGCAGGATCGATACGCCATTCAGCCAAATCAGGTTTGAAATTCCGAGCTTTGGATAGCCCTCAGTCCAGCTGCCGCTCCTGGATAACGGCACATCACGAAGGGGGCCCGACGTGGCGTTCATACACATTGCATCGAAAACCACGGCAGCAACAGCCGTGTTGGCGGCCGCCGGAATCCTCGCGGCGACACCGGCATGGGCTGACCCGCAAGTGCTGCAGTTCGGACAGATGGCGGAAATCTCCAGTATGGGCGGCACCATCGATTACACCGTGAGCAACCTGCAGCCCAGCGGCCATAACGACGGGATTTGGTATTCCGACGTCACGGCCAAAGGGGTGAGCGGTAATGCAACTCCGAACATCGCCGACTTCAACGCTCGGGCTGTTAACAGTTCGACGTTCGCGGTGATGAAGGGCAATCAGACCGACGGCCTTCCCGAAGGGCCACTCCCCTTAGGTACTCCGGTTACGGGACGCATTTACTTCGACGTTCGCAATGGCACGAACCCCGACAGCGTCGTCTATCGGGATGCCGGAGGCACGGACAAGGTCGTCTGGAAAGGCTAGCAATTCGGCTGGTTCTGGCCGCCATTCCCTATTCGAACGACAAATGGACCGAACCGAGACCCGACAACTCGGCCACCAACGCGTCGCCGGGGCGCGCGTCGATCGTTCGCGTGCACGAACCGGGTAACAGGGCGGTCATTCAGTTCGGGCGGCCAAGGAGGTGGCTCGTGGTACGACGCCGATGTCCGGATAGGTGGCGCGCCCGAGGCTCAGGCATGCAGGCTGGGCCGGTAGATGAGCTCGTGAATATTGCCGTCCAGCGTTCGGCTTTCGACCAATTCGAGGTCGAAGTCGGCCGCACCGCGAAAGATCGGATCATCACCGGTGCGGCCCGTGATCACCGGGAACAGCGTCACCTGGACCCGGTCGACCAGGCCGGCGGCCATCAACGCTCGGTTCATCGACAGGCTGCCGTGCGAGCGCAACGGTACGTCGGACTCGTCCTTGAGTCGGGCGACGACGTCGACGGCGTCACCGCGCACGAGTGTCGCGTCTGGCCAGTCGAGGGGTCCACCCAGTGACGTGGACACCACCGTGGCCGGCAGCTGCCTCATCCGGGTGACCCACGGGTCGCGCACGTCGGAATCCTCGGTGCTCTCGGCCAGCATTTGGGTGAAGAGTCGATATGTGTTGGCGCCGAAGACCATTCGCTGTTCCTCGCTGTACAACGCGAGCCGGTGGTCGAGCAATTCTGGGCCTTGCTTGCCCCAGTAACCGCCCCAATCCCCTCCGCTGACGCCCCCGAAGCCGTCGAGGCTCGAAAAGACGTCGAAGGTATAGGTAGCGGTCATCGGTGCTCCCCTGGAGTGCGGTTGGCGGTGTCGGGGATACAGACCGGAATCGATGACGAAACTAATCGCCCTCCAAGCTGAATAAACACCCGTTTCGACGGAATGGCACCTGGGCATCCGCAGACATGAGCTCGCTACGATCCTTTTCTTTTCTCGCGACTGCGCTAGCAACAGCCTGGGCGGGGTTTCTCTGTGCACCCGTCCCCGCGGCTTCCGCCGAACCATGTCCCAACGTCGAAGTGGTGTTCGCCCGCGGCACCGGCGAGCCACCTGGCGTCGGCGGGATCGGGCAGGCATTCGTCGACGCACTCGGATCACGGCTGGGAGGCAGGTCGATGGCGGTCTATCCGGTCAATTACGAGGCGAGCAGCGACTTCAACGGCGGCATCGCTTTCGCCAGAACCGTGGTGGACGGGATCAGGGACGCCGGCACTCATATCGAGACCACGGCGTCGAACTGCCCGAACACCCGAGTGGTGCTCGGCGGGTACTCCCAAGGCGCCGCCGTCGCGGGCTTCGTTACGTCGGCTTCCGTGCCCAAGGAAGTGCCGCAGGAGTTCGTGTCCTACGTCCCGCAACCGCTGCCGCGGACGGTGGCTGATCACGTGGCCGCCGTCGTCTTGTTCGGAACACCGTCCAGTGAGTTTCTGCGCGGTGCCGGCGCGCCGCCCATCACGATCGGTCCCCTTTACGCAGCAAAGACCATTCAGCTGTGCGCCCCCGATGACAACATTTGCGATGGTGCACCGCCCGGACCGCCCGGAATCGCTCACACTGTGTATGCGGCGAATGGCATGGTCGACCAAGGCGCGGATTTCGCTGCCCATCACCTTTAAAGCCGCTAGCTGGTCCGGCCCTGATCGGTGAATTCGAGGAAATCCACAGGCCATTTTCCTGAGTTCACATTGGCGCGCGCGTTCATGTACTGTCGTCCATGAAGATATTAGTCGCGCGTCGAACAGCGAGGTCTTCGAATGCTCAGCTCCTCGGGTAGCCGGGGACCTCGACGCCGCATCCAACGCAGGCATCCAGTTTGACAAGGCGGGCTGACACCGACGTATCTACAGCTCTTTTGGAGAGGCGGGGGGAAATCACCGATGGCACGCCATGACCCGGACTACGAGCTTTACGAGCCGCGTCGATCCCCCACCCTCTACACGTGCAGGGGCTGCGGCACGATCGTTCACAACATAAGAATCCACGACGCGTGGCATCGCGGGGTAGACGCGCGCCGCCGGCAAGCCGTGGAGGGCGACCTCACCGACGACCAGTAGGGCCCGCTCGCGGGTGAGCACGGCCGCGTCACCGCCGCAGTCAGGCCGGCCCGACAGCGACCATGGTGGGCGATTGCGAGCCACACCCCTACGGCGCACTTGCTGCGGCGACCGTTCCCGGTCACTACGCTTTGGAAATGCGTTCCTACCGTTATGCGGTCGCGGTGGTAATCAGCCTTTCGCTCGCAGGCGTTGTCGCGACGGCATGCACCAAGAGCACCACCGGACACGCGGTACATCCGACTAGCGGCGTCGGCACCACGTCAGCGATCGCGACGTCGACACCCGCGGCGCCGAGCTCCGCGGCGCCCACCGGCCAGCCGGTCGGCACTGCGGTGATGAAGGTCAGCGGCGGCAGTGCCCCCGTCACGATTCGTTACCGGATCAACGGAGGCCCGGAGCAGACCGAGACCAATGTGCCGCTGCCGTGGGAGAAGCAGTACTCGGTGTACAACGAAGTGGAGTCGCAGGTATCCGCCGATGGCGGAGACGCCCCGCTCACCTGCACGATCATCATGGACGGCGACAAGCTCGTGTCCCTCAAGAGTGAACCGCGACCCACCTGCAACTTCGCCTACTGGGGCTAACCGGCAACGCCATCGGGACCGCGCGCGGGAGGCTCGCCGTCGGCGGATCGCTCATAGGCCATGGACGGCGGCGGCGGCACCGGGGGCAGTCCGCCGCGATACAGGTCGAGATATGGTGCGGCATAAGGGTTCTGCCATGGCTGCACGCCGGAGCGGCGCCGGCGCACATACGTCACGATGAGGGCACCGCAGGCCACGATGAGAAAGCCCAGCAAAAGGGCTTTGGCGACCAGCAGCGCAGTCATGAAGCGGATTTTAGCTCTGTTCCGGGCTAGGGCGTCCGCGCATACCTCGCAGTGCCAACCCCGCCGTTCGCCCTGCTTGCGCCCGGTGACCACTGAGGCTCGAGCGATGCCTGAGACCGCTGTGACCGACTTGGCGAAGCCATCCCCCGACACCCCGCCGGCCGAAGGCCGATTGTCGCCTCCGTGCCCTATCTTGGAGCGTCCGAGACATGACCGATCGAGACGGAGGGCGCGTGCTGGACGACGACACAACGCTGTCGCCTGCCGACCTGCTCGAGTCCAACCGCGGCCTTCAGGGTTCGCCGACCGTCCGCCTGCTGGCCACGTTGAACCTCAATCTGTATGCGACGCTGATGGAGCGCCAGCTCAGCGGCGGTGTGGTCCCCGAGACCGACCTCGTCATCCGGCTCGAACGCGACCTGGCCGAACTCGATCAGTGTGGCGAGCAGTCCGGGCTGGCCCTGATCAAGTCGTGGGCCAGTCAGGGCTGGCTACATCGGGTGGCCGACCAGCGCTCCGGCGTCGAACGCAACCTGTGTTATCTGACCCAGGAAGCCCGACGGGCGCTCGATTTCCTGCGGGGCATGCGCCGCCAGGACACCATCGCCACCGGCGGCTCGATCAACGGCATCGCGTCCCGCCTCAAGCAGATCGCGTTGCGGGTCGGCAACGATCCCGACCGTATCCGCGCCGGCATCCAAGCCGAAATCGCCGCTCTACAAGCCGAACTCGACGCCTTGGACCAAGGCGGGGCCTCCGCCGAGCACAGCCAGGACGTCGACCTCACCGACGCCTACGACGAAGCCCACGCCATCGCCCTGCAGATGGAACGTCTGATCACCGACATCGGTCAGTACGGGACGATGATCGAGCGGGCCACCGCGGCCCTCGACGAGCCGATCGACAGCAACGTCGAATACCGCGACCGTCAGCGCCGCATGTACGCCGACTACGAGGCCGCGTGGGAGTCGCAGGGGCGCGACTCGCACCGCGCCTTCCTGCGGATGATCAACGACCCCGACCAACGTGCCGAATTCGAAGCCGACGTCGCCGCCGTCGCCCAAGCCCTGCCCGCCCTCGACCCCGCCCTGCGCAGGGTGATGGCCGGCTTCTTCGAACTCGTCGGTCATCAGATCGACGAAGTGGAACGCATCCAGCAGCGCTGCGCGCAGCGCGTCAAACGGTTTACCGCGTTCGGCACCCTCGAACAGAGCCGCGGTGTGGCCCGTCAGCTCAACGAGGCCATCGGCGCCGCCCGCAACCTGCTCAAAGCCTCGCTGACCGACTCCAGGCTGGACATCGAACTCCCCCTGGCCCGCCACGCATTCAGTTCCGTTGGGGCACTGAGCTTCCGGATCGGTGACCTGTCCAATCCGAAGCCGGCCCAGGCGGCCGAGGGCGAGGTCGACCTGACCAGCTTCGCAGCGCTCACCACGCAGGTCGACGCGCCCGCGATGTCCGAGATGATCAACACCGCGATCGGCTCCGGGGCCAAGCTGTCGCTGCCCGACGCGGTCGCGATGCTCGACTCGGCCTACCTGGGCCACGTCATCGTGTTGTGGTCCTGGGCGCTCAAACAACCGGAATCCGCGCAGGCTTCCGAATCGGTCACCGTCCGCTTTCAATCCCTGGACGGGCGCGACCGCGAAATGGAGGTGCCCCACTTGATGTTCACCGAGCCGGTTTCCAGTCTGCTGGGAGCCACTGCGTGACCGTCGAAGAGACCGTCAAGGAGACCGCGGACTACAGCGGATTCTCCGCCCTCCCCCAGGTCGACCAGACCGCGCGCATCCCGCACCAGCGCCGGCCCCGGTTCGACGGCGACGTTTCCGAGCTGCCCGACCGGGCCTGCTGGGCGCTACAACAGCTGCTGACCCGCCGCTACATCAGCGCCGACGCCGATCGCGACGTCTACACCTGGGTGCAGGAATACCGCGCCCAACTCTCGGTCCGGCTGTCGGAACTGGATCTGTTGCTGCGCGTCGTCGAGGGCGCCTCCGAGACGGACGGGGTCGCGTTCGTCGAGCAGGCCCGCTACGAATCCGCCCGGGGCGTAAAGCTTTTGCGCCGTGAACCGCTGGGCACCTATGATTCCATCCTGGCGCTGCACCTGGCGCAGATGATGCGCGCCTCCGGTGATCAGGCCGTCGTGATCAGCCGCGACGAAATGCACGGGCTGTTCTCCGGCGTCCTCAACGATGTCGACCGCGACGCCGTGACGTTCAGCGCGCGCATCGACGGCGCCATCGCCCGGCTGACGTCGCTGGAGATCCTGCGCAAGACCCGCGACGACGAGGACAGCTACACGGTCAGCCCGGTCATCAACGCCGTCATGACGGCCTCGGTGATCGCCGAGCTGCAGCAGCAGTTCGAGGTGCTCCTGGGCGGCGGCGTCCCCCAGGAGCGAGTGCAGGGCGAAGGGGAGGAACCCGAGGATGACTGAACAGTTCCACCTGGCGCGCCTGCAGGTCATCAACTGGGGCGTCTTCGACGGATACCACTCCATCGGATTCAGCGAAGGGGGCGCGCTGATCGCCGGTGCCTCTGGAAGCGGCAAATCCTCACTGCTGGATGCCATTTCGCTTGGCTTCCTGCCCTTCAACCGGCGCAACTTCAACGCCTCCGGCGACAACACCGCCGCCGGGTCGAGCGCCGGCCGGCGGACCGTCGACAAATACGTCCGCGGGGCCTGGGGTCAGCGCAGCGACGCCGGCACCAGCAAGGTCATGTATCTGCGCGGCGACGGCACCGCCTGGTCGGCGGTCGCCGTCACCTACCGCAGCAACACCGGCCGCACCGTGACCGGCCTGGTGCTCAAATGGCTCACCGGTGAATCGCGGTCGGACTCCTCGAGCCGGTTCGTGCTGGCCGACGGCGACCGCGATATCGAGAACGTCTGCAACCGCTGGGCCGCTGGCCGCTTCGACGCCGCGGTGTTCAAGGACGACTGGCGGTTCTCCACCAAGGTGGAGTCGCAGTACCTCGCCCAGTTGTATGCCACCATCGGCATCCGGGCTTCCGATGCCGCGCAGCAGCTGCTCGGCAAGGCCAAATCGCTGAAAAGCGTTGGGGGCCTTGAACAGTTCGTCCGGGAGTTCATGCTCGACGAGCCGGGAAGCCTGACCCGGCTGCCCGAGGCGCTCAAGCAGATCGATCCGCTGGTCGACGCCCGCGAACTGCTGGCCGTCGCGCAACGCAAGCGCAAGATCCTCGGCGACATCGAGAAGATCCAGCAGCGCTACGCCTCGGAGTCCTCAGACCTGGGCATCATCGATCTCGTCGACCAACCGATGGTCCGGGCCTACACCGACCACGTCCGGCTGACGCAGTGCCCGTCGCAGATCGAATCGCTCGACGCCACCATCGATCAGCTGGGCAACGAATATGAGGACGTTACCCGCCAGCTGAATCTGGCCAAGGCCGAAGGCGATTCGCTCAACGCCCAGATCAGCGGATCCAGCACCAGCCTGGGCCCGTTGCAGTCGCAGGTGGCCGCGGCCGAGGCGCACGCCGAGCAGGTGTCGCGCCGGCGCACCGCCTATGAAGCCATGCTCAACACGCACGGTCTCGACATCCCGGAGACCGCCGACGAATTCTGGAATCTGCGTGAGGAACTCACCACCCGCGCCACCGAGCTGTTGGCGAAACTGGATCGCGGCCGGGAGGCCTCGACCGACGCCGAGTACGCCCAGAAAGTCGCACGCATCGCTCGCGACGACGCGGCCAAGGAGCTCAAACGCGTAGAGCGTGTCGGCTCGGCGCTGCCGGAGTTCGCGCTGACCATGCGCGAAAACATCTGCGCCGCCGTCGGTATCCACCCCGGCGAGCTGCCCTACATCGCCGAGCTGATGGATTTGCGGCCCGAGCACAGTCGCTGGCGCGTCGCCGTCGAAAAGGTGCTGCGCGGCGTGGGTCTGCGGCTGCTCGTCCCCGACAGCCACTACGCCGCGGTGCTGCGGTTCGTCAACGAGACCAACATGGGTGGCCGGCTGCAGCTGCATCACGTCCGCACCAGGTTCATCGGCGCGGAGATCACCGAAGCCGAGCCGAATACGTTGGCCGGCAAGCTGTTCGTGGTCGACCCGAACCATGACTGCGCCGCCGAGGCCGCCGACGTCATCGCCGCCGCCGGAGATCACATCTGCGTCGACACCCCCGACGTGTTTCCCCGCTTCCGGCGCGCGGTCACCGACAACGGCCTGTACAAGGACTCCGAACGCCTGGCCATCAAGGACGACCGCCGACCGCTCAAGCAGGCCGACTACATCTACCAGGGCGATGTCGCCGCCAAGGTCGACGCGTTGACCGTGGATCTGGCCAACGCCGAAGAGGCGTATCGCCGCGCCCGCGGCGTCGCCGACGACATCGCCGCCGAGCGCCAGCAGTGGCGCGACCGGGCCGCGGCGTTCAGGGCGATCTGCGATCAATACGAGCAGTGGACCCATGTCGACACCGAGACCGCCGACGGCCACGCCGATCGGCTGCGCGAGCAGTTCGAGCTGCTGCTGGCCGACAATCCGGATATCGAGGCGCTGACGGCGCGGGCCGAGGAATGCTGGGAACAGATCCAGACCTTGATGACCCGTCGAGGTGCGATCCAGACCCGCCGCGACGACCTCGACGGTCGCCGCACCCGGTTGCTCGAGCTCCAGGACCGGCTGGCTCCGGCTTTCGTCTCGGAGCCGCTGACCGATCTGTTGAACCGCTACGCCGCCGAAGTGCCCGTCGCGCTGGACATGCTCAACCCCGAACCGCACCGCGACGCGGTGTTCACCGCCATCCGGCGCGAGCGCGAGCAACTGCGCGAAAGCCGCAGGCGCTCATACGATGAGCTGGCGCGGATCCTCAACACGTTCGACACCGCGTTCCCCGACGCGATCCCCAATGACAGTGACGTCTTCGACGAGCGGGTGCACGATTACGTCGCGCTGTGCCGCCACATCGACGAGCGGGAACTGCCCGAGGCCTACGAGCGAATGATGCGGCTGGTCACCGAGCAGGCGCCCGACGCCATCCTGACCCTGCACCGCGTCGCCGAGCAGGAGGCCCGTCGGATCAGCGAGCAGATCGAACGCGTCAACACCGGGCTGGGTGCGGTGGAGTTCAACCGCGGCACCCGGCTCACCCTGCGCGCCACGGCGCGAAGCCTGACCGCGGTCGCCGAGCTCACCGAGATCGTTCGGGCCATCTCACGGCGCATCGCCGAGGTCGGCCTCGGCGACAAGCAGGCCATCCTGGACCAGTACGCCGACATCCTGCGCCTGCGTAACCGATTGGCCTCGACGGCTCCTGAAGACAAGGCCTGGACCCGTGACGCCCTCGATGTCCGTAACCGGTTCACCTTCGACTGTGCCGAGTGGGATGTCAGCAGTGACGAGCTGATCCGCACGCATAGCAACGCCGGCGACAACTCCGGCGGCGAGCAGGAGAAGCTGATGGCGTTCTGTTTGGCCGGGGCGTTGAGCTTCAACCTGGCCAATCCCGAAAGTGCCGACAACAAGCCGGTTTTCGCTCAGCTGATGCTCGATGAGGCGTTTTCCAAGTCCGACCCGCAGTTCGCTCAGCAGGCTTTGCAGGCGTTCCGCAAGTTCGGCTTCCAGCTCGTCATCGTGGCGACCGTGCAGAACGCCACCACCATCCAGCCCTACATCGACAGTGTGGTGATGGTGTCCAAGCGCGAAGCCACCGGCCGCAACTCGCGCCCGGTGGCGACGGTGACCACGAAGACGATCACCGACTTCGCCGCGTTGCGGCACGAGATGCGGACGTCGGCGGCGCTGGTCCCGGCCGGTGTGTGATGCGCTAACCCCTTGTTGGGATCGGTAGCCGCGCCAAAGCGCAAAAATTTCGCGAGTTTCGGCGTTGAATTTCCGATACCTGCGAAAGGGCACTGCTGTGGACATCCATCGAGTGGCGAAGAAAATCGTTGGCGCGGCGCTGTTGTCGGGCGGTGTGGCGGTGACCGGGCTGGGGCTCGCCCTCGGTCCCGCACAGGCCCAGCCGGGTCCCGTGCCGCAGACGCATGGCTTCGCGCCCGAAGACGGGCCGGTACCACCGGGTGCAAGCGGGCCATACACCTGTTGCCCCGAAGACCAGAAGACCGGGCTGCACCCGCAGACCGGCCGCGGTTGCCCGGGAACGCAAGTCGACTGGGACGCCAGCCAGTGCCACACCTGGTACGGCGTCGTCTGGGGGCACGGAAACGCGGCCCCCGGTGTCTGGGAGGGTGGTCCCCCGCCGCCGGAGGCGACGCGCAAGCCGTGGTGCGGGTTTCCGTTCATGTGCTCGGGAACGCCGTGATGTGCCGGTTGGTTCGGAGCAACGCCCGCGGCACTAGGCGGCCCACGGCCGCTTAGTTTCTGCGCCACGCGGGATCTACATCTTCGACCGCTTCAAACTGCCGTTTGATCTAGGAGGATGTATGAGCATCGCTGGCAAGACCGTTCTGGTGACCGGCGCCAATCGGGGCATCGGGAAGGCCCTGGTCGAGGAGGCGTTGCGTCGAGACGCCAAAAACGTGTACGCCGGCACCCGGCGACGGGCGGTGCATCCGGACCCGCGGGTGATCGCCGTGAGCCTGGACGTGACCGACGCCGCGCAGATCGAGCAGATCGCGATAAAACTCGAATCCCTCGACATCCTCGTCAACAACGCCGGCGTGTCGCTCTATGACGACCTGAGTGATCGCGCGGTGCTCCAACAACACCTCGCCGTCAATCTCTTCGGCACCTCCGACCTCACTCAGGCCTTGCTGCCGTTGCTCATTCGGTCTCGGGGTGCCATCGTGAACAATCTCTCGGTTAACGCGCTCGCGCCGCTACCGCTGATTCCGGCCTATTCGATCTCGAAAGCCGCCGCATTCAACTTCACCCAGTCGTTGCGAGTTCTTCTCGCAGGACAGGGCGTACGCGTTCACGCGGTCCTGACCGGCCCGGTGGACACCGATATGACCCGAGGCCTCGACATACCCAAGTCCTCAGCGGAGTCCGTGGCGCGCGCCATTTTCGACGGGGTGGAGCAAGGGGCCGAAGAGATCTTCCCCGATCCGATGTCACTGTCGGTCTCGCCGAGCTGGTATGGCGGTGCGGCCAAGGCCCTGGAACGCCAATACGCCGCTCTGCTGAATCAGTCGGGATCCCGCCGTCTAGGTGCTAGCCGGCCGGCGGACGGCATTCATTGGTGCCCGGATCCCACCACCAGCCGTTGTCGCATGCGAGCGGTTGGGGGCCGACACCCAAGGGACGACACACATTGGCCGTCGGGTCCCACCACTGGCCCGGGTCGCACGCCAAGGGTTGCGGCCCGACCCCCAGCGGCCGGCAAACCTTGCCGGTCGGGTCCCACCACTCGCCGTCGGCGCAGTCGGCCTTGCTCACCGCCGGTGTCAACACCGTCACGGCCGCCATCGATGCGAACGCCAGCATGACGATGACGACTGCTTGGCGAATGAATGTCCTCACGGGGACCTCCCCTCGTCACTATCCGTTCATCGAACCCAACCCCGGCCGTGGAGGTCAATAGCGTTTTCGGCGCTCGAGCAAACGCGGGCGACTCCCGACTGCCGGGGTCGGCAAATGGACGGTTGACGGGCCGGTGCGCCGATGAAGTTCGGACGCGCGAGCGGTCAGACCTTTCGGACGGACAAATCGAGAGCAAAGGCGGAGCCATGTCCCCCGAACACACGGCGTTGCCGCCAGTCGTCGATCACCAAACCTGGCGGGCCGCACTGGACGAACTGCGCAACCGCGAGAAGGCCGCCACCCGCGAATTGGATGCGATCGCCGCCCAGCGGCGACGGCTGCCGATGGTCGAGTTGCCCGACTACACCCTGGTCGGTGCCGATGGACCCCTCCGGTTGGTCGATGTGTTCGACGGGCGATCCCAGCTGATCGTCTATCACCACATGTGGTCCGACGGCGCGGAATGGCAGTGCAGCGGGTGCACCGGATTCACGTCGCAATTCACCCGACTGAAATTCCTCGAGAACTACGACGCCCGGTTCGTCATCGTCACCAACGGACCGATCGAGGAAGCGCTGGCCTACAAGCGGAAAGTCGGCAACCGGATGGAGTGGTACTCGTCATCGCAGAGCCCGTTCGCCGCCGACATGGACGCCCCGCCCGGTGGCGGTTTCGGCGTGAACGTGTTTCTCCGCGACGGCGACACGGTGTATCGCACGTGGCATACGAATGGGCGAGGCACCGAGCAACTGAGTCACTCGTTCGGGCTGATCGACATTCTGCCGTGGGGTCGTCAAGAGGATTGGCTCGATTCGCCGGAAGGGTGGCCGTCGCGGCCCACCTACTCGGGGTGGCTCGACTCCCCCGCTATTGCAGCCGCTTACGGATCCACGACGACCGAGGCCACGCGATGAGCGCCGCCGAACGTTACGTGGTCACCCGCACCATCGCTGCCACCCCGGCCGAAGTCTTCACGGTCCTCGCCGACCCGTCCCGGCACCAGGACACCGAGCCAACGGATTGGGTCCGCAATGCGGTGGACACGGCCCCGATCACCGGCGCGGGACAGATGTTCGCGATGAACATGTACCTCATCGCCGCGGGCGGCGACTACGTCACGCACAACCTGGTGCATGTGTTCGAGCGGGACCGCGCCATTGCCTGGATGCCGGGGGTGCTCGACGACGCGGGCAACCACACGCCCGGCGGCTGGTTCTGGCGTTATGACCTTGTGCCGAACGGTGACCGCACCGACCTCACCCTCACGTACGACTGGAGCCGCACGCCGCAGGCTTTCCGAGACCGCGTCGGCGAGATGCCCATCTTCGGCGAGGATTACCTCGCCACGTCGCTGGCCGCTCTCGAGCGCTCGGTCGCGGGTTGACCGGCTAAACAGTCAATCCCAATTCGCGGGCAGGCCAAAGGTCTGGCTGAGTCCCTGCCGTCCGGCATCGGTGAGCACCACCGCGCGGCGTTGATTGATGTGCCGGATCCAGTCCAGGTCGAACAGGCGTCGAGTAAGCGCGGCCCCGAGCGCGCCGGCCAGGTGGTGGCGTTGTTCGGACCAGTCCACGCAATAGCGGATCATGACCTTGCTGCGATCGACAGCGGCGAGGTCTATTCCCAAGGTGCTCAAGGCTTCTCGTCCGTCCGCGGTGAGTTGGTAGGTCAGCTCCGCTCCTGGAGCCGACAGCCGGTCGGCGACCGCGACACCGGGACGGTAGCGTCCGTCCCCGCCGGCGAGCAGTCCCCGGTCAAGCATCGCGCTCATGATCGCCACCCCCAGCCGCCCGGCGAGGTGGTTGTAACAGGTGCGGGCGCGCCGCAGGGCGTGCGCACGCGTCCCTTGGCGCAGGGAACGGATCGGCTCTGGCGCAGCGATTCGGGCGAGCGCCTCCAAGGCTTCGGCGACCGGCGGGCCGGCCAGACGGAAGTAGCGGGCGCGGCCTTGGCGGTGCACCGTCAGCAGGCCGGCATCGACCAGTCGGGCAAGGTGTTCGCTGGCCGTCGAAGCGGCCACCCCGGCTTCGCTGGCCAGCACGCTGGCGGGCAGCGCGCGCCCGTCGAGCAACGCCATCAATACCCGTGCACGGGCGCGCTCGCCGATCAGTGCGGCAACACTGCCGATATCGGCGTCACCGCCGTGCCGGACGGCGATCGCGAGTGCGGGATCGCTGGGCATGCCACCACGATAGGCGGCGGACATTTCGGGCGGCACCGAAGCAATACGGCGTCACGATGGGCCGATGGACACCGAAGACACCGCGGCAAACACGACAGCCCCGCGGCGCGCGATCGAGGCAGTGGTGCAGGCGTGGGAAGACGCCCTGGCAGCTCATGACCTGGACGCGCTGCTCGCCTGTTACGCCACCGATGCGACCCTGGAAAGTCCGCTGGCCGCCCACATCACCGGCAAGGAGGGAATCCGCCGCGGGCACCCGCAGCTACGGCCCTTTCTCGCCGAGGTGGTAGCGCGCACGCCGACGCTGCGCGCCTATCACCGGGCAGGCTTTTTCACCGACGGACGGCGCGTGACGTGGGAGTATCCCCGTGCGACGCCGGACGGCGAGCAGATGGACTTCGTCGAGGTGATGGAGATCGAGGGAGGCCTGATCCAGGCCCACCGGGTGTATTGGGGCTGGCGTGGCGTCGATGTCCTGATGAAAGACGAATACCACCGAGGTACCTAGCCTCGGCGACGTTGGCGCGCGCCTCTATCCATCCGGCGAGGTGGGGGCGAACAATACGGAGATGGCGCTCAAAACCCGGTCGCACTGGCTGCTGGGATACGGACTGGCTCGCGCGACGCTGAAGCTGCTGGCTCGCCGAGGCGACCCGTTCGCCCGGTTGGTGATCGACAACAACCGACCCGACAACGCGCATCAGCTCATTGAGCAGATTCGCGAACGGGGGCGCCTGTCGGAGGTGATCGGTGGCTGGGCCACCGCCGATGCGCGAATTGTCCGAGAGGTGTTGCGGGACGATAGGTTTCGGACCGCCAAGCCCCACGATCGGTCACCGTTTCTATGGCTCAATGGGCACTTGTGAAAACGAATCCCGGCGTACTGAACGGCCTCGAACCGCCGTCTCTACTGGTCATCGACCCACCCGAGCATGAGCGCCTGCGACGCTTGGTGTCGCGGGCATTCACCCCGCGGGCCACCGATAGGCTGCGCCAACGCATTCAGGAGATAGTCGACGCCCTGCTCGACGACCTCGGCGGCAACGCTCACTGCGACCTGATCGCCGACTACGCCTCTCAGATTCCCATCCAGGTCATCGCCGAGCTGCTGGGGATTCCGCGCGACGAAATTCCTTATCTCTACGGTATGGCCGACCCGGGCGCCAAGCTGCTCACCACCACGGTGCCCTCCTGGCGCGACTTCGAGACCGCCCTCGCGGCGCTGCGCGAATTCGAAGGCTATCTCGAGGCGCACATCGAGCGGCTGCGGCGCAGCGGCGGCGATAACAGCGTCTTGTCTGCCGTGCTGCAGGACAGCGATCTCACCGCCCTCGAAGTCAAGATGTTCGCCGGGCTGTTGCTCGGCGCCGGATTCATCACCACCACACACGCTTTCGGTAACGCCGTCACCGCGCTCCTCGATCACCCCGACCAGCTGGCCCGCCTCCACGCGCAGCCCGAGGGCTGGCCCAACGCCGTCGAAGAAACCCTGCGCTACCGCTCCGTCGCCCAATTCGGCGCCCGGGTGGCGGCCCAAACGCTGCAGATCGGCGGCCACACCGTGCGGGCGGGCTCGACCGTCTTCCTCAGCATCGCCGGCGCCAACCGCGATCCGGCCGTCTTTGATCGTCCCGACGAATTCGACGTCACCCGGGTCAACGCCCGCGACCACATCGGCTTCGGCACCGGTGTCCACGCCTGCCTCGGCGCGCCGCTCGCCCGGATGGAACTCAACATCGGTTTGCGCGCGCTCTTCGAACGATTCCCCGAACTCCCCCTCGCGGACGAACCGACCCCGAACGACAGCACGCTGTTGCACGGAATCAAGCACCTCCCGGTCATGCTCGGACCCGCCAGGGTCGGCGCGGGCCGGCCCGGCGCTGCCGACTAATTCGCGGCGACACCCCGGCCGATATCCACCCGGGACACACCAAACGCGCTGCGGGGCAACGGCCTAAACGCCGGCCACGGCCCTTGGGCCCAGGCGTATCGTCCGGCTCGCTGTCTGCATTCGGGACTGTTTCCCCTTCGACACTGGCGCCGACAGGGCGCACACTTGTCGAATGGAGATACGCCATTGCATCGACGTTGCGCCGAGCGCGCCACGTCCGGCCGCGCCGCCACCCTCGCCCGGGGTTCGGGCCTCGATGTCACCGCGACAGACGTGACGGGGCCCGAGCCGCGCCGGACGCTGAACGGCCTCTCGGACATACGCGCGTTCTTTCACACGAACAAGGTGCCGCTCTTCTTCATCTCGCCCACGCCGTTCAACCTCCTCGGCGTTGATCGCTGGATACGAAACTTCTTCTACCTGACCTACTTTGACTCTTTCGAAGGCACACACTCGCGCGTGTTCGTGCCCCGGCGGCGCGACCGCCGCGATTTCGATTCCATGGACGAGGTGTGCAGCCATCTGCTATCCGATCCCGAGACGGTCGAGTTCATCGCCGGTAAAGGTCCCGGCGGCAAGTGCTGCTTTGTGATGCTGAACGAGGAGATTCAGGCGCTCGCGCGGTCGGCAGGCCTCGAAGTCATGCATCCGCCGACCGAGTTGCGCCAGCGCCTGGGTTCCAAAATCGTCATGACGCGCCTGGCCGACGAGGCGGGGGTGCCCAGCGTGCCTAATACGATCGGCCGGGCCAGCTCCTATGACGAGCTGCTGGCGCTCGCGGACAACGCCGGATTGGGAGATGACCTCGTCATCTCGATCGCCTACGGCAACGCCGGCAGCGGCACGTTCTTTGTGCACGGTCAGCGCGACTGGGACCAGCACGCCGGTGACCTGGTGGGGCAAGAGCTCAAGGTGATGAAACGGATCCGCAACGTCGAGGTGTGCCTCGAAGGTGCCGTGACCCGGCACGGCACGGTGGTCGGGCCCGCGATGACGAGTCTCGTCGGATATTCGGAGCTGACGCCGAGCCGGGGCAGCTGGTGTGGCAATGACATCTGGCGCGAGGTGCTGCCGCCCGCCCAGACCCACGCCGCCCGGGAAATGGTGGCAAAGCTGGGCGATGTCATGCGCCGCGAGGGTTACCGCGGCTACTTCGAGGTGGACCTGTTGCACGATCTGGACGCCGACCAGCTCTACCTCGGCGAGGTGAATCCCCGCCTGAGCGGTGCCAGCCCGATGACGAACTTGACCACCGAGGCCTACGCCGACATGCCGCTGTTCCTCTTTCATCTGCTCGAGTACATGGACGTGGACTACGAGCTCGACATCGATGAGGTCAACTCGCGCTGGGAGCGGGGCTATGGCGACGACGAGGTCTGGGGCCAGGTCATCATCACCGAGACGTCGTCGGATATCGAGCTCTTCACCGCGACGCCACGCACCGGGGTGTGGCGGATCGACGACGACGGGCGGGTCTCCTTTTCGCGGACCGCTAACGACTGGGCCACGCTGCTTGACGGCTCCGAGGCCTTTTACATGCGGGTCGCCGCACCTGGCGACTTACGTTCGCAGGGTGCCCAACTCGGCGTGCTCGTCACTCGCTCACACCTGCAGACGGATGACTATCGGCTCAGCGAGCGCTGCCAGCGCTGGGTCAAGGGGATGAAGGCGAAGTTCGTCTCAACCCCCTTGACGCCGGCCGCGCCGATCGTTTCTCGGCTCGTCGCACGAGCGTGAAACGCGCCCCGGCCGGTATCGCACTGGACAACTGGCTGTCGGCGCCGTACGCGCGGTGGTCGTTCCAGCATGTCGAAGATTTCGTACCGACCGCGGTCATTTCGCGCGGGACCGGGCCGGTCGCGACGGTGCCCGCAGCTCCTGCTGATCTGTCGGGGATCCCGCTGATCGGCACGGACGGCGCGGCCACCACCGTCGGCGCGGTGCTGGCCGGCGCCGGCGCCGACGGGTGGGCCGTCGCCTTCCGCGGCGCGATGGTCGCCGAGGAATATCTCAACGGGTTGAACGCCGGAGGCCGGCACCTGCTGTTCTCGGTGAGCAAATCGCTCATCGGCGCGGTGGCAGGCGCGCTGCACGGGCACGGTGCGATCGATCTCGACGCGCGGGTCACGAAATACGTTCCCGCCCTGCAGGATTGCGGCTATGCCGGTGCGACGGTGCGCCACCTGCTGGACATGAGGTCAGGCATCGCCTTCTCGGAGAACTACGACGACCCGGCCGCGCAGATACACCTGCTCGACCAGGCAATGGGCTGGGCTCCCGGCAGTAGTCCGGACGCTCCCGCGACGCTGCAGGAGTTCCTGTTGGGCTTGCGCCAGAAGCGCGCTCATGGTGGTCCGTTCGAATATCGTTCGTGTGAAACCGACGTGCTGGGCTGGATCTGCGAGATCGCCGGTGGCCAACGGATGCCGGAGCTGATGTCGGAATTGTTGTGGAGCCGCATCGGCGCGCAATGCGACGCCACGATCGGCGTCGACGCCGAGGGCACCGGGTTCTTCGACGGCGGCATCAGCGCGTGCCTCACCGACATGATCCGGTTCGGGTCACTGTTCTTGCGGGACGGCGTCTCGTTGACCGGCCGGCACGTGATGCCGTCGGCGTGGATCGCCGACACCCTCGACGGCGGACCCGACTCGCGTCAGGCGTTCGCCGCCAGCCCCGACGACAACGAGATGCCCGGCGGCATGTACCGCAACCAGATGTGGTTCCCCTACCCGGGCAGCAATGTCGTGCTCTGCCAAGGCATGTGCGGTCAGATGATCTACATCAACCGCGGTGCGGAGGTGGTCGCCGCCAAGTTGTCCACGCAGCTACAGACTCACGAGCCGCACATGTCAGACACCCTGCGCGCCTTCGATGCGGTGGCACGCGAATTGGCTGGCGTCACCGGCTAGCCGACCCGCGCGGGCGAAACTTTCGGCGAGCCGTTGGGGTCAGCTGCGGCTATGCTGCATCTGTCTTGTATTGGAGCAGCACGCTTTTGGCGGCCTCGATCGCGCCACCAGGACAGGAAGGGAATCGCATGCCCTCAACTCGTTGGCCGGCCGCGCTTGCCATGTCCCTGCTGGCCGCTGCGGCACTGGTCAGCACCGCCGGCACCGCGGCCGCGACTCCCCAAGATGACGCGTACCTCGCGCAACTGCGGGCCGCCGGCCTCACCTGGCCGCCGAAGACGGACGAGGCGCTCATCGCCGAGGCGCACGACGTGTGTTACGACCTGACCTGGGGCTGGACGCCGCAACAGATCGCCGACGACCTGCACGCCCGCTTGGACACCAAGGGCGTCACGCTGTTGGACGTCGGAAGCCTGGTCAACGCCGCCCACTCGATCTATTGCCCCGGCAATGTCTGCGACGCCCCCAGCCTTTGCACCTGAGGACCCCCGCCGAGCGACGCAGTAACTGGCTGTAGCGTGACGGCGGTGAAGTCCTCCCGGATGTTTTCCTCCGTCGCGCTCGCGGCTTGTGTCGCGGCAACCGTTCTGACGCTCGCCGGAGCAGGCACGGCGACAGCGGCCGGCTCGTGCCCCACCGCGGCGCCGCAAAACGGTGCCACGCCCGACTGGACGCTGAGTGGCACCACGGGCAGCGTCGCGGTCACCGGATCCACCGACGCCGCCGCTCCGCTGGTGAAGGTGACCACGCCGTTCAGCGTGGGCCAGACCCAGGTGCACACGCTGCACGCCGGGGACGGGCCTGTGGTCTCGAACACCGCCAGGGTCTCCGTGTGCTACATGGGTGTCAACGGACGTGACGGGTCCGTCTTCGACAGCAGCTACCAGCGCGGCGCGCCGGTCGACTTCCCGCTTACCGGAGTCGTGCCGGGCTTTCAGAAGGCCATCGCGGGGCAGAAGGTCGGGTCGACGGTGGCCGTCGCGATGGTCCCCGCGGATGGCTACCCCGAGGGCCAGCCCAGCGCCGGCATTCAGCCCGGCGACTCGCTGGTCTTCGCGATCAAAATCCTCAGCGCCAACGGCTAGCTCGGCCCGCCAAATCCTCTGCCCCGCAGGCTAATCGCCCAACGGCGCGAACATCAGCGCGGGATCTATGCCGAGCTGTTGAGCTACGTGACTGGTGTCCCAGTACTCACGCCAGTGCGTGATCGCCCCGTCGCGAACCTCGAAAATCGCGGTGACGTGGAACGTGACGGCCACGCCGTTCATGGCGTTCACGTCGACTCGCTCGACGACGACGGTGTCGTGATCGGACACCATCGTGCGGATTTCACTCCCCTCGATCATGCCCGTCGCCAGGGTGTTGTGCTTCTCGAGTTCGGCGCGCGCCGCGTCACGGCCCCGCACGACCGGCGACAGCGGCACGTGCAGCTGCCACACGAAATCGTCGGCCATGAGCGCGGTCATCGCGTCCACGTCCATGCTCGTGCCGTAAGCGGCATGGATAAAGTCGACCACGATCTTTTCGTTGTCGTTTTTGGTTGCAACACTTTTCGCCATCGTATTGTCCTTTAGTGGTCAATGCAGCTCGCTATTTGTCGAACTGTAGATGGCCGCCGCTCGATTAGGCGCTGATATACGAATCGCTTAGCGGGAGTTCAGGGACGAAGCAGCGTGATGATGGTATGCCCCGCGCCCAACAGATCGAGCCCGCCGTCGATCCGCTCGCCGCGACGTTCCACCAGGCCGTCGGAGAACAGGACCAAGCCGTGTCCGGGTTCGACGGTGAAGGCACCGCGGCGTCGACTCCGGTTGGCCCCCCGCGGTGACCGGTCCCGCCGGGACGACCAATGTAATCTGAGCAGGTCATGTGCTCGGTCGCCGTCCCCACCAGTCGCCGTCTGTCGGTCGCGATGAAGCAGGGCTCGGCGGCCGAACACGACGCCGCCGAGCAGAGCCCGTTCATGACCGAACTGCTGGCCGGCCGGATCGGCGCATCGGGCTATTCCGAGTACCTGCTTCGGTTGCGTGTCGTGTACGCCGCCCTGGAGGACGCCGTGCGAGCCCGTCGCGACGATGCCATGGTGGCCGCCGTGTACGACCCCGCGCTGGAGCGCCTGAGCGCTATCGACGCCGACCTCGATCACTGGCTGGCCCCGGGCGCCGCACGCGACGTCGACTCCCCCGCGGCGGCGGCCTACGCCGAGCGGTTGGGCACGCTCACGTGGGGTGGCGCGCTGGTGGCCCACCACTACACACGCTATCTCGGGGACCTCTCCGGAGGCCGGGGCATCGGCAAAATCCTGGATCGCACCTTCAATCTCCGCGGCGCCGGACTGGCATTCTATGAATTCCCGGTGCGGCCCAAACCGTATAAGGACGCCTATCGGGCTCGCCTCGACGCGCTGCGTCCCGACGCGGGCGACATCGATCGCATAGTCGGCGAGGTGAAATACGCGTTCGGCCTGAACCAGGCCCTATTCGATGAACTGTCCGACAGCGCGCCGAGGCGTCGCCGCTGAATCACACCCGAGCCGAACCCCCGCCATAGGCCGGCGGGTGCCATCCGGGCATTGACCCGGCGAACGGGTCAGACCTGGTTGAATCCGCCGTCGGCGGTGACGGTGGATCCGGTGGTGAAGCTGGACAGATCGCTGGCCAAAAACACTGCGGCATTGGCGATCTCGGTGGGGTCGGCGAAGCGGCCCAGCGGGATGGTGGCGATGCGCCCGGCGCGGAACTCCTCGATCGAGGCGTCGGGATCGGTCTGCGCGGCCAGCGCGTTGCTTCCGGGGGTGGCGGTGGACCCGGCCACGATGACGTTGACCCGGATGTTGCGGTCGGCGAGTTCGTTGGCCCAGGCACGGGCCAGGGATCGCACGGCGGCCTTGGTGGCGGCGTAGATGCTCAGCCCGGGGCGGCCGCGGTCGGCGGTGGTGGACCCGGTCAGAATGATCGACGCGCCGTCGTTGAGCAGCGGCAGCGCCTTTTGCACGGTGTAGACGACTCCCTTGACGTTGGTGGTCAGCAGCGCGTCGAGGTCGTCGTCGGTGATCTCCCCCAGCCGCGCCACCCGGGTCGATCCGGCGTTGGCCATCACGATGTCGAGTCCCTTACCGGCGGCCGCGACCTCGGCGTAGAGCCGATCGAGATCCTCCGACGTTCCGACGTCGCCGCGCACCGCGCTCACGCGAGGGCCCAATGTGCGTGCCGCAGCGTCGAGTTCGGGCTGGCGCCGGCCGGTGATGAACACCCGGGCGGCGCCTTCGGCGAGAAACCGCTCGGCGGTGGCCAACCCGATCCCGGAGTTGGCGCCGGTGATGACGGCGATCCTATGGTCGAGCAATCCCATTCGGGTCTCTCCTCGAGTCGGTGCGGCCCGCGTAGGCCAGATAACCCCTTGCCGCCGTGGCCAATTCGTCGTCATCGACGTGAAGGTTGCCCAGGGCGAACGGGGCACGGTCCGCGAGCACGTTGGAGCCGTCCACCTTGGAGTTTTGGTAAGACTCCAACGTCCAAGCCCCGGCGAGGTATTCGCGTCGATCCCGCCCGGTAAGCGTGGTCATGGTTGCCGCCCCCTCCATGATGTGCCGTTCAACCGTGGCCGCGACTGCGCGCCCCGCCGACGCCTCGATGATGCCGTGGATGACGTGCGCCGACGCCGTCGCCCCCCGCGTCCCGCGCGGCGAGCGCGTGATCACCGGTGCGAACCGCAAGCCTCACCCCACACGCTTTCACCCGAACTCGTATTGTCTGCAGCATGATCGCCGCCTTGGTCCTCTCGCCGTGGTCAGTGCGCAGCCCGCTGTGGGCGGCCCGTAAATCCGCACGCTAGGCCCGGTGCTGACGCGTGGTGGCTTTGGCACTGGCGCTTGCCGGACTGGCGTTTCTCGACTCGCTCAACGTGCTCAACGTGGGAGTGGTCTCGGCCGTCATCTTCGATAGCCGGCTGGGGCGTCGGTCTCCGGTTCCCGGCGCCCTGAGTTACGTCGCGGGCGTGTTCGCGGTGACGACCACCTTCGGCGTGTGCACGGTGCTGGGCATCGGCTTCATCACCGAGGTCCTCGACTTTCACCTGACACCGGCGATTCGCTTCCGGGGCGAACTGCTGCTGGGGATCGCGCTGATCTGTTTGGCTTACTTTCCATTGACCGCGCAGTCGTCGGCGCCCGGCTGGGCGCTGGCGGCGATGCGCCAACGACCCTGGCTGCTCGGGTTTCTGGGGCTGGCGGTGGGCAGTGGCCAAGCTCCGACCGCCGTGCCCTATCTCACCGGCTTGGCGATGCTCGCGGCGCTACACCCGCGCCCGCCGCTCTGGCCGTTGATCATCCTCGTCTACTGGGCCATCGCGCTGTCGCCGCCACTGCTGATCCTTGCCCTCTCGATGAGAAGAACCATGCGGGCCAAGCGCATTCAGCGGGCGATCGTGCGTGCGCTGACCCGCTACGGCCCGATGTCGGTGCGCCTGTTGTTCCTGGTTTTCGGAACCGGGCTCATCGCGGACGCACTCGTCAATCACAGCGCGCTGTGGTGAGGCGGCACAACTTCTCATGGCTTGCACAGCGAGCTGGATTACCTTGTCGCGTGTGACTGATCGCCAAGAACGCGCGATGTCCTTCGGGTCGATCGCGCAGGACTACGACGGGCTGCGGCCGCAGCCCCCGCGGCAAGCGGTGGACTGGCTGCTGCCGGCCGACTGCGAGATGGCCGTCGACGTCGGTGCGGGCACCGGACTGTTCACCCGCACGCTCGTCGGCCGGGCGTCGCACGTCGTCGCCGTCGAGCCCGATGCGCGGATGCGGGCGGTGCTGGCCGAACGGTCCCCCGAGGTTCGCGCCATGGCGGGCACGGGTGAGGCCATTCCCCTCCCTGATCGCTGCGCCGACGCGGTCTTCGTCTCCTCCGCATGGCACTGGATGGATCCCGACCGGGCCGTCCCGGAGATCGGCCGGGTACTGCGCGACGGCGGGCGGTTCGGGCTGATCTGGACCAGTCGGGACCGTGACGTCGACTGGGTCCGCGACCTCGAGGTGCTGCCCAAGGACGACTCATCCGAATTGGATGCGCCCGACCGGTTCCGCCGGCGCCACGAGAACGTCGTGCTGCCGGACCCGCAGATCTTCCACAACATCACCCGGGAGACGTTCGAATTCGCGCGGACGATGACCGTCGACGACGTCGTCGCGATGCTGGCCACCTACAGCCGGGTGATCATCGGCTCTCCAGACGACCGCGCGCAGCGGCTCGACAACGCCCGAGCCATCTTGACCGAGCGTTTCCCCGGCGCGGAGACGATAGACGTCCCCATGCAGTCTCGGTGCTGGCGCGCCGATCGGATCCCCCGCGGCCGTTAGGCGCCGCGGCGCGTGGACGCTCCTTGTGCCGGATGTCGTAGACAGCAAGGGGTTAAGCGCGTAACTTCTGCCGCATTCACTGAGGAGACGCAATGACGGTGCAATCCGTGTTGGACGAGGTCCGAGAACGCCCGGGTACCGGTGACGTGATCCCGGTCTTCGATCCCTCCACCGAGGAACAGATCACCGAGTTCACCGACTGCGGCACCGAAGCCGTCAACGAGGCGGTCGCGCGCGCGAAGGCCAGCGCCGAGTCGGGGATCTGGTCCGGAAAGCCGGACTACGAGCGGGCGAAGATCTTGTGGCGCGTCGCCGACCTGATCGACGACAACGCCGAGTTGCTCGCCGAGCTCGAAATGCTCAATGCCGGAATGTATCCCGCTCAAGCGCAGATGCAGGTGAAGATCGGCGCCGAGTGGTTCCGCTACTACGCGGGCTGGTGTACCAAGATCGACGGGATTGCGCGCGACGTGAACACCGGCGGACTGACCGGCGTCGACTCGCACATGCACACCTATACGGTGCGCGAGCCCTACGGCGTGGTCGGACTGATCTTCCCGTGGAACGGGCCGGTGTTCAACTTCTGCGCCAAGCTCGCGCCCTCGCTGGCGGCCGGCTGTAACAGCGTGGTGAAACCCGCTGAGGAGACGCCCCTTTCGGCACACGTGCTGATGCGCCTGCTGGCCGAGGCCGGGGTGCCCGACGGGGTCGCGAACCTGGTCAACGGTTACGGGCACACGGTCGGCGCGGCGATCACCGCGCACCCCGACGTGGAGAAGGTCGCCTTCACGGGCTCGACGGAGGTGGGCCGCGCGATCGTGCACGCCGCGGCCGACAGCAACCTCAACAAGGTCACCCTCGAACTCGGCGGCAAGTCACCGGTGCTGATCTTCGATGACGCGAAACTGAAGAAGGCCATCCCCATGTCGGCGTTCGGCACGTTCGTGCACTCGGGGCAGGCCTGCGTGTGTGGTTCGCGCATTTTGGTGCAGCGTGGCGTGTACGACCAGGTCGTCGAGGGTATGGCGATGGTCGCGAATGCCATGAAGATGGGCGGCCCGAAGGAAGAGGGCACCATGAGCGGGCCGCTGATCAGCCAGAAGCAACTCGACCGTGTGCTCGGTTACCTGGAGCAGGGCAGGTCCGATGGCGCGGAGATCGTCACCGGCGGCCACCGGCTCGATCGGAAGGGGTACTTCGTGCACCCGACGGTCGTCACCAACGTCGATCCCGACACCAGCCGGCTGTTCCAGGAAGAGATCTTCGGGCCGGTCGTCACGATCCTGCCCTTCGATGACGAGGACGAGGCCGTCGCGTTGGCCAACAACAGCACCTACGGGCTGGCCGCCACGGTGTGGACCAAAGACCTGGGCCGCTCCCATCGGCTGGCCAAGCGCCTGGCGGCCGGAACCGTCGGGCTCAACTGCGCGTTCCCCTACGACCACTCGATGCCGTTCGGCGGCTACAAGCAGTCCGGCTGGGGCCACGAGTCCGGCAAGGCCGGCGTCGAGGCCTACCTACAGACGAAGATCGTCTGGGCCCAGATGTAGCGGCATCAGGCCTGGGGGCCTTCCGAGGGTGGCCAGACCGTTCCGGGCGACGCTTCGCCGGGGCTTTCGAAATCGCCGCGGGCCAGCGGCACCCACCGCTCGCTGGGCGCGGGCTGCTCCGACGACGGGAAGTCGCGCAGAGCGCCCGTCGGCTTGGCGTCCCATTTGGCGAACGTCAACGGTGTCTGCAGCCAGCAGTGCAGGAGGTTGTAGGCGGCTTCCAGCGAATCGATGTGCGTGCGCTCCCAGCCATGACTGCCGTCGAGGCCGAAGCCGACGAGCGCCGCGCGGGTGTTGGCCCCGGCCTCGATGGCCGCCGCGGCGTCGGAGCGGTAGTAGCGAAAAATGTCGCGGGCGAACGGGATTCCATGCTCGTGGGCGAGCCGGCAGAGTTTGCGGGTCAGGTGGTAGTCGAACGGGCCGTGCATGTCGGCCATCGGGATCGTCACACCGTCCTCGAGGGAATGCTGGCCCGGCGCGCACACCGCGTTGTCCACCGAAACCAGCTCGGCGACATCGGCGGGCAGGCCGTGGCTGGCCCCGTGGCCGACCTCCTCGGTGATGGTGACCATGATGGTGGTGCGGTGCGGCAGCACCACCTTGTTCTCGGAGAAGTTCTTGGCCAGCGCGAGCGCGATCGCGACACCCGCCTTGCCGTCCAGGTGGCGCGACACGATGAAACCGTCGGCGGTGAGCTCGGGGCTGGTGATCAACGCCACGAAATCGCCGACCTGCAGGCCGAGCCGAACCAGGTCCTCTCGCGAGGACACCTTGCGGTCGATGCGGACCTCGACGTGCTCCCAGTTCGTGGGTTGCGTGTCGATCTCGTCGCCGAACGCATGCCCGCTGGCCTTCAGCGGCATGACCGTGCCGGTGATGAATTCCTCGGGGTCGTCGATGAAGATGCGCACCCGGGCGCCCGCGGCGAACCGCGCCGAAAACGTGCCCACCGGAACCAGTTGGAGGCGGCCGTTGTCCTTCAGGTCGCGAACCATGCAGCCGATGGTGTCGGAGTGAACCACCAGGGCCCGGTCGATGGTGGCGGACTCACCCGGCAGTTCGGCGGTCAGCGCCCCGCGCCGGGTCAGCGTGAATGGCACCCCGAAGTGGTCGAAGATGTCGCCGATCACCTGCATCACCGCGTCCGTGCGTCCCGACGGGCTCGGGGTCTGCAGCAGCGCCAGCAGGGTGTCGATCATCCAGGTGCGGTCGGCCTCGGCCATGGCCGCGGTCTGGCCCACGTTTTCTCCTCTCGAGTCGCCTCCGGACGCGTTCAACCTACCGTGTGAGCGGCATCGAACGCCCGTCGCGGGCCGCCGGCCCTAGGAAGCGGATTCCATCTCGGAGATCAGATCGGCGAGGGTGAGGATGCGCTGGGCGTCACGCACATGCAGGCTCTCGATCATGCGGCCGTCGACGGTGATGACGCTGGTGCCGGCCGCCTGGGCCTCCTCGTAGGCCGAGACGATCTTGCGGGCGTCCTCCACGTCTTTGTGCGACGGCCCGAACAGCTCGTTGGCGGGGGCGATCTGCGACGGGTGGATCAGCGTCTTACCGTCGAAGCCCATCTCGCGGCCCTGCTGGGCCTCGGCCCGGAATGCGCCCGCGTCGGTGATGTCGTTGAACACACCGTCCAAGATGACCTTTCCGGCCGCCCGTGCTCCCAACAATGCCAAGCCGAGGGCGGGTACGGCGGGCGCGCGCCCGGGGACGTGCAGGCCGTGCAGCTCATTGACCAGGTCGTTGGTGCCCACCACCAAACCGGCCAGGCGATCGCTGGCCGACGCGACCTCCTCGGACCGCAGAAAGGCCAGGGGCGTTTCGATCATCACCCACAGCTGCAACGACTTCGGCGCTCCCAAGGCGTCCAGCGCGTCGGCCAGCGCTTGAACCTGTTGGCCCGTCTCGACTTTCGGCACCAGCACGCCGTCGGCGCTCGATCGGGCCACGGCCGCCAGGTCATCGTCGTGCCAGTCGGTGTCCAGGCCGTTGATGCGCACCACGACCTCGCGGGGGCGGTAGCTCTCCGACGAGATCGCGTCGCACACCGTCGTCCTCGAATCGGCCTTCGCGTCGGGACCCACGGCGTCCTCGAGGTCGAAGATCAGCACGTCCGCCGGCAGCGTCTTACCCTTTTCCAGCGCGCGTGGCTTGTTGCCGGGCAGGTACAGGGCGGATCGGCGCGGGCGCAGGGTGGGTGCCATGAAAGCGGTTCACTTCCTGTGGTCGAGGAGCGGGACGGGAGTCACGGGCCTGCGCGGTGGGTGCGGGGTGCGCTCGGCATAGGCAGAAAGTACCCTTCGGTACCGGTGGTGCGGTCGCCGGTGGTGTGCGGCCAGGCAGGCGAATTGGGCGACGCGTCTAGTGGATCCCGGAAGGGGAAAGCGAATGTCATCATTTGGTTCGGCGCGTAGCGAGGGCGACAGCTGGGACCTGGCCTCCAGCGTGGGGGCGACCGCGACGATGGTGGCGGCCTCCCGGGCGCTGGCGTCCCGCGAGCCAGACCCATTGTTGGATGACCGATTCGCCGAGCCGTTGGTGCGGGCGGTCGGTCACCCCTTCTTCATCCGCATGCTGGACAACGACATCCCGCTGGAAAGCGACGACATGCCGATGACGCTGCAACAGCGGCGCGAACAGATGACGGTGCGGACGAGGTTTTTCGACGACTTCTTCGGCGCCGCCACCGCCGCCGGGATACGGCAGGCCGTCATCTTGGCCGCCGGGCTCGACGCGCGGGCCTATCGGTTGGCATGGCCGTCGGGCACCGTGGTTTTCGAGGTCGACCAGCCGCAGGTGATCGCCTTCAAGACCGACACGCTGACCCGGCTCGGTGCCGAACCGACCGCGGAACGGCGGACCGTCGCCATCGACCTTCGCGAAGATTGGCCGACGGCATTGCGCGACAGCGGTTTTGACGCCGGCTCCCCCACCGCCTGGATCGCCGAGGGCCTGCTGCCCTACCTGCCGCCGGACGCCCAGGACCGGCTGTTGGACAACATCACCGCGCTCAGCGCGCCGGGCAGCCGGCTGGCCACCGAGAACATCACCGACATGAGCGTGTTCACCGACGAACGCGCCCGGGCGATGCGCAACACCTGGCGTCAGCACGGGCTCGACATCGACGTCGCCGAGCTCGTCTGGCTCGGCGAGCGACGGCCGGCGGCCGAGCACCTGGCCGACACCGGCTGGAACGTCACCCGGCGCCCCACCGAAGAGGTCTATGCGGACTACGGATTCGTGCTACCGGACAACGAAATCCTCAAGCAATTCCGTCACTCGATCAGTTACCTCAGCGCCGAATTGACCTGAGCCTTAACATTTTCGGCGGGCGAGCGGTTCCGTTAGGACTTGGCTTCGCGCCACCCCCGCTCGAACGGCAGCCGCCATGCGTTGGGCGCGATGAGTTGGTGAATAGCGTTGGGGCCCCACGTGCCTGGCTGATACATCTTGGCGGGGGGCGGATCGGTGAGCAGATCTTCGGAACGCTCCCACAATGATTCGATGCCCTCAGCGGTGTTGAACAGCGTGTGGTCGCCCCGCATCGCGTCCAGGATCAGGCGTTCGTAGGCCTCGAGGACGTCCACGACGGTGTCGATCTCCTGCGAGGAAAACTGCATGGACAGCTTGTCCAGCTTCATGCCCGGGCCGGGTCGCTTGCCGTAGAACGACAACGAGACCTTCGAGTTGTCGGCGAGGTCGAATGTGAGGTGATCGGGCCCCTGCGTGCCCACCCCGGACCCGGGCGGAAACATGGTCCGCGGAGCCTCTTTGAACGCGATCGAGATGATGCGGATGCCCTCGGCCATCTTCTTGCCGGTGCGCAGGTAGATGGGCACCCCGGCCCATCGCCAGTTGTCGATGCCGACCTTGAGGGCGATAAAGGTCTCGGTGTCGGAATCCTTTGCCACCCCGTCCTCGTCGCGATATCCGTTGTACTGACCCCGAACCACGTTGGACGGCTTGACCGGCAGCATCGACCGAAAGACCTTGTTCTTCTCTTCGCTGATGGCGAACGGTTCGAGCGCGGTCGGCGGCTCCATCACCACGAACGCCATCACCTGGAACAGATGGGTTACCACCATGTCCTTGTAGGCCCCGGTCTCTTCGTAGAAATTCGCCCGCTGATCCAGTCCCAGGGCCTCGGGAATGTCGATCTGAATGTGGTCGATGAAATTGCGGTTCCAGATCGGCTCGAAGAGACCGTTGGCGAAGCGGAACGCCAGGATGTTCTGCGCGGCTTCCTTGCCCAGGAAGTGGTCGATGCGGAAAATCTGTGATTCCTCGAAGGTTTCGTGCACGAAGTCGTTCAGCGCCACCGCGCTGGCCAGATCGGTGCCGAACGGTTTCTCCATCACCACCCGCGAACGCTCGACCAGCTTGGCGTCGCGCAGCATCGTGATCACGGCCCGCGCCGCCTTGGGCGGAACCGACAGGTAGTGCAGGCGTCGAACGTTGGGACCCAGATTCTCCTCGGCCTGGGCCACCGCCTCGGCCAGCCCCTCGGGTCCGGCGCCCTGTGGGACGTAGCTGATGATGCTGGCGAAGTTGGCCCACTGTTCGTCCGAGAGCTTGTGGGTGCCGAAGGAATCGATTGCCTCCTTCGCGAGTTCGCGGAATTCCTCCTGGCTCAGGTCCTCCAGCGACGTGGCGACGATCTGGATATTGGGCGCCAATTCCGACTGGTCCAGATAGGCCAGACCGGGGATCAGTTTTCGTTTGGCCAGATCGCCGGTCGCCCCGAAAAGGACGATGACGTGTGGGTCGAGCGAATCGGCGTGGCGGCGATGCGGGCGCGCGTCGGCGGGGTAAGCGATGGTCTGAGGTTTCTCGGTAGCCACTCTTGCGATACTTCCACCGTCGCGGCGCTGTGTCTCGTCTGTCTCGCGGCCGGCCGGTTCTGGTTAACAACCGCTCGATCGGGTATTGAATAGCGGCGGGTTCCCGGCGCCGGGTCCCGTCCCCACCCACGCCATTGGAAAGCGATATGACCAAACCGGACAAAGACCCGCTGAGCCGCGCGCAGGAGCTGGAGAACATCGTCGATCAGCTCGAGGAGAAGGTCACCGAGGAAAGCGAAGCCGAAGGCGTTCCCGGAAACCGCAGCGACCGGGAACAGGCGGCTGTTCGAGGTGCCACCAACGAGCCGCCGGACTGAGCGGTCGCTGGCCTGGCTCAGACGAGCACCCTCATTCGCTCGGGAAGTCGACGGCGTGCGCCTTCAGCGTCGCCAGCAGCTCGGGCGTGGGCCATTCGTTGGCCCGGTAGCGGACCGGGCTGATTCCCGCCACGGGCAGGATGCCCACCGCATCGACGACGGTGGCGAATGGCACGGTGAACTTGTCGGAAACGTTGGACGGATCGCCGACCAAAAAGGTCACGTAGTCGGTTTGCGGCAGCTCCCACGGGATCCCCTGCCCCCACGCCGCGGTGGTGCGCCGGCCCCAGGCCGTCTCGATCACCTGCGCTTCGCCGACGTATTGCGGGAACAATTCGCGCTCATAGTGCTCCCGCAAGAATTCGGTTTGATGGCGGTATTCCTGTGTGGCCAACAAGGTTCGGGCCCGTAGCGCCAGCTCGCGCAGGGGATGCGGGCCGGCCTGGTCGAACGGCGCGATGACGGTGCCCTCGATCGTGTAGCCCTGTGGCGAGATGGGCTGTTCGGCATCGAGGTACATCTGCTCGGCGACCTCGAAGAGGTTCGCGGCGTCGTCGGGTGCGTCGGTGCCCAGCAGCAAGACGCCGTCGCCGGGGAAGAACACCAGCGGACGGGGGCCGCCGGCCACCGCCAGCGAGCCCAGCCAGCCGGTGGCCAGGATCATCGAATCGATATAGGTGCCGCCGTCGGCATCCTTCAACAGGAACTTCTCGCCCGGGGCGAAGGTCTGTTGACGCGCCGACAGGTTCTCCCTGGCCACCGCGAAGGCCTCATCGCCGGTGATGCCCCACGCTGAAGTCTCCGCCGGTGTCACCATGGCCCGCACGGTGGGCAGGTCGACCACGACCATCTCGTTGATGAAGGGAAACACCGGGCGCACCCACGGCTGACCGCCGGCGTTGACCAAGTAATTCACGTAGCTCTGCGGTCGCAACACCGGCCTGAGCAAGGGTTGGGCCTCGGCCCAATCCTCCGGCGCCGCCGGCGGTTGCTCGGTTGCGATATCCACGGTGCGTGCTTCCTGCTCTTGAACAGCGAACACGCACGTTACACCCTGCGCCGGGCGGCACAAGTCACCTTTTTCGGCGCGCGTACCGCCCTCACGTTGCGACGGGCGGTCCGAACCAGGTGCCGAGGGCCCCGCGCAGCGCCGCGTCGGCTCCGGCGCCGACCCAGGCGACGTGTCCGTCCGGCCGGATCAACACCGCAGTCGGTGCGCTCACCGCGCCCAGCGCCGGAAGCTGCCATGTACCAACATGTTTCGCGTCGACGAGTCGCACCCGGTGCGCCCAGGATGCGATGTCGATGCGGCCGGCCTCCCCGAAATTGAGCAGCACCGGGCGGGCATCTCGCAGGAGGTCGAAGACGCGCGACGAACCGTCGGCGGTGAGCAGATCCAGGTCGGGCATGCGTCGCCCCACCAGGGGGTGCCCCTCCCCCAGGTCGTACCGGATGTCCAGGCCCGACATCATCGCTGCGAAGCGGGCGCGGGGTTCGTCCATCTCGAGAAGCTCGGTCACGGTGTCGCGCAGCGCCTGGGTGCGTTCGTCGGGGCGAAGGAGCGCCATCTGCGCCAGCGCATTGCGCAGCACGCGGCGAGCGACGGGATGCCGTTCGGCGTGATAGCTGTCCAGCAGGCTGTCGGGCGATGTCTTGTCGACCACCTGGCCCAGCTTCCAGCCCAGATTCACCGCATCCTGCACCCCGGTGTTCAGGCCCTGCCCGCCCACCGGGTGATGGATATGTGCGGCATCGCCGGCCAGCAGAACCCGCCCGCGCCGGTAGCTGGCGGCCTGGCGCGCCGCGTCGGTGAACCGGGAAATCCATGCGGGACTGTGGATCCCGTAGTCGGTGCCGTACACGGCGACCAGGGCCTCGCTCAACTCGCGCAGCGTGGGTTCGGTGGGCGGCCCGAGGCGCCGCTCGGTGACCATGATCCGAACCGGTCCCCCCTCCTCGGCAACCGAGAGGGCATGGACACCGAGCGCGTCGTGATGGATGCCCCACTGCGGGGATTGCCCGGCCCCCGAATCCAATTCGGCCTCGGCGAGCAGATAGCTCGTCGTCGCCTCCCAGCCCGGAAAATCGATGTCGGCGGCTTTGCGGACGACGCTGCGTCCGCCGTCGCACCCCACGACATACTGGGCCCGCAGCACCCGGCCATCGTCCAGCCCGAGGTCCACCCCATCGCCGTCCTGCGCGACGGTCGCGACCTCTTGACCGCGATAGATCGGCACGCCGAGTTCGTCGACCCAGTCCGCCAGGATGCGTTCGATCTCGTTCTGCCACAGCGCGAGTCCGTAGGGATGCCGGGTGGGAAAGTTACTGATGTCCAGCCGGATCTGGGAGAAGCCGGCGACCTGCGCCACCTGGCCCCGCGACAGAAACCGATCGGCGATGCCACGCTGATCGAGAACCTCGATGGTGCGGGCGTGCAGGCCGCCGGCCCGCGTCCCCACCAGGTCCTGGTTGGTGCGCCGCTCGACGATGGCGGCGTCGATCCCCGCCAAGCCCAGTTCGCCCGCCAGCATCAGCCCCGTCGGCCCGCCGCCGGCAATGAGCACCGCGTGCTCCATGCCGCCGCGCGAGCTCTCCGCTGATCTCGAAACACCCACTTCGCCACCCCGATTCGCCTGAATTCCGGTTGAGGACAGCGATTTTGCAACACCACCCGGGCCTTGCGGCAAGCCCCCGGGTGCGCTATAGGTTGAAAGTGGCGGGAACAGCCATCACCAGCGGTCGCGCAGGGCATCGATCGCGCGGTGGATCCGCTGCTCGCTGACCGGGCGGGGCGTGCCGAGTTGCTGGGCCCACAGGCTCACCCTGAGTTCCTCGATCTGGCGGGAGACATCGCGAACGTCGGGGGCCGTGCTGGCCTCCTGGGGCAGCGCACGCAACAGCTCGGCGTAGGCGTCCTGCACGGCGTGCACCCGCTGCATGCGCTCCCGATCGGCCTGGACCGCACGGGCCAGGCTCTCGAGGCGGCGGCGGATCGCGATCAGGTAGCGGGTGAGGTCGGCGAGGTGCGCGGCCCCGGTGCTGGTGACGAATCCCGCCGGCAACAGCCGACCCAGCTGCGCGCGGATGTCGGCGACCGCATCGGCCTGCGCGGCCGGCGGATTCGCGGGCACCAGCAGTTGCACGTCCTGAGCGGCGGCCAGCACCTTCTCGACCCGTCCCACAACGTCGACGGTGGTCGGCGACAAAGACTTTGCCGCCCGCTGCTGCAGCTCGGTGAACTCCGCGCGAGTCCATACCGGCGCCGGCACGAGCACGTCGGCCGCGGCGTCGGCGCAGTCGTCCAGGAGTGCGGACAGGTCGCCGTCCGGATTGGTGCCGAGAACCAACCGGGTGCGCGGATCAAGTTGACGCGCAATCGCTTTGGCCGGGGACGCGACGCTGAGGCGCACCAATCGCCGGATGCCGGGTCGCATCGCCTGCTCCTGTTCGGACGACGTGGCGAACACCCGCAGGCTCACGCCGCCGTCCGCGTCGACGAATGCGGGAAATCCCCGCACGGTGCGCCCAGCGACCGTGCGTTCCACGACCCGCGGCAGTTCGTCGAGGTCCTCGGGCCAGCCGCGCAACCCGGTTCGCTCCAGATCACCCGCGACCGCACGGGTGACGGCCTGCCGGGCCGGCGTCGTGAGCCGCTCTTGCAGTGCCCGCAGATCCTTGCCGCGCGCCAGCTCGCCGCCGTCACCGGACTCGACCGCGAACGTCACCCGCAGATGCGACGGCAGCTTGTCCAGGTCGAAGGCGTCGACGGGGACCAGCACCCCGGTGCGACGGCGTAACTCGCGTTGCAGCGCCGGCAGCAACGGTTCCCCGCCCGGGTCGATTGCCGCCAGCACCGCGCGGGCGGTGTCGGGGGCGGGAACGAAGTTGCGGCGCAAGTCTTTCGGCAGTGAGCGGATGAGCGCGGTCACCAGCTCCTCGCGCAGCGCCGGCACCTGCCAGGCGAACTCGTCGCCGCCCAGGCGCGCCAGCACGTCGATCGGCACGTGCACGGTGACCCCGTCGTCGGCGGCGCCGGGATCGAAGCGGTAGGTCAACGGCAGCGCGACGTCGCCCGTCCGCCACGTGGTGGGGCGATCGGCGTCCGCCGTCTCGTGCGTGCGCAGCAGGTCGGCGCGGGTGAAGGTGAGCAGGTCCGGCGTCTTGTGGCGCTGCTTTTTCCACCAGGCGTCGAAGTTTCGCGCCGAGACGACATCGGCGGGGATGCGGGCGTCGTAGAGCGCGTAGATCTCGTCGTCGCCCACCAGCAGGTCGCGGCGGCGTGCCCGCTCTTCCAGGTCTTCGAGCTCGGTGCGCAGTCGCGCGTTGTCACCGAAGAAGCGATGACGGGTGTGCCAGTCGCCCTCGACCAGCGCGTGGCGGATGAACAGTTCGCGCGCCACCACCGGCTCGATGCGTGCGTATCCGACGCGGCGGCGCGCGACGAGGGGCAGCCCGTACAGCGTCACCCGCTCGTAGGCCATCACCTCGCCGCGCTGGGCGTCCCAGTGCGGTTCGCTGTAGGCGCGCTGCGCCAGGTCGCCGGCGACCCGCTCCACGACTTCGGGCTGGATGCGGGCGGCGGTGCGCCCGTACAGCCGGCTGGTCTCGACCAGCTCCGCCACGACGACCCAGCGCGGGGGCCGCTTGGTGAGCGCCGAGCCGGGCGCCAGCACGAAATGCGAGTTGCGCGCGCCCAGATACTCGCGGGTGTCTTCGCGGCGCATTCCCACATGCGACAGCAGCCCGGCGAGCAGCGCCGCGTGCACCCGGGCCGGATCGGCCGGCGCATCGGACGGGTCCTCGACGATGCCCAGGTCGCGGGCGATGCTGCGCAGCTGCCCGACCAGGTCCTGCCACTCCCGGATGCGCAGGTAGTGCAAAAACTCCGAACGGCACATCCGCCGGAATGCATTGCCCGATAACGACTTCTGCTGCTCGCGCAGATAGCGCCACAGGTTGAGGTAGGACATGAAATCGGAGTGCTCGTCGGCGAAACGGGCATGCTTTTGGCGGGCCGCCTCCTCGCGGTCGCTCGGCCGTTCCCGCGGGTCGGGGATGGTCAACGCCGCGGCCAGCACCAGCATTTCGGGCACGCATCCCTCGGTTTGGGCCTGCAGGATCATTCGGCCCAGCCGCGGGTCGACGGGCAGCCGCGCGAGGCGGCGGCCGAGGTCGGTGATCGCGCCGTGCTGGTCGAACGCGCCCAGTTCGGCCAGCAGCTGCACTCCGTCGCGCACGCTGCGGCGGTCCGGCGGATCGAGGAAGGGGAACTTCTCGATGTCGCCGAGCTGCAGCGCCGCCATCTGCAACAGCACGGCGGCGAGATTGGTCCGCAGTATCTCGGGGTCGGTGTAGCGCGGCCGGGCCGCGAAGTCCTGTTCGGCGTAGAGCCGGATACACACCCCGGGCGCGACGCGGCCGCACCGGCCGGCGCGCTGGGCGGCGGACGCCTGCGAGATGGGTTCGATCGGCAGCCGCTGCACCTTCAGGCGCCGGCTGTAACGCGAGATGCGGGCGTTGCCCGGGTCGATCACGTAGCGGATCCCCGGCACGGTCAACGACGTTTCGGCGACGTTGGTGGCCAGCACGACGCGGCGCCCGGTATGGGGCGCGAACACCTTCTGCTGCTCGGCGGTGGGCAGCCGGGCGTACAGCGGAAGCACCTCGGTGTGTTTGAGGGCACCGCCCAAAGCCTCTGCGGTGTCCCGGATCTCGCGTTCGCCCGACAGGAAGACGAGGATGTCCCCCGGCGGCTCGGCCTCCAGTTCGGCGATGGCGTCGACGATCGCCTCGACCTCGTCGCGGGTCTCGGTGCGCACGATCTCGTGGTCGGGGTCGTCGGGATCGTCGCCCGACGCGGCGGGCACGGCGACCTCCAGCGGTCGGTAGCGCACCTCGACCGGATACGTCCGCCCCGACACCTCGATGATCGGTACGCCGCCGCTGAAGTGGTCCGCGAACCGCTGCGGCTCGATGGTCGCCGAGGTGACGATCACCTTCAGGTCGGGCCGGCGCGGCAGCAGCTCGCGCAGGTAGCCGAGCAGGAAATCGACGTTGAGGCTGCGCTCGTGGGCCTCGTCGAGGATCAGGGTGTCGTAGCGCAGCAGGCGACGGTCGCGCTGGATCTCGGCGAGCAGGATGCCGTCGGTCATCAGCTTGATCAGCGTGCGGTCGCTGACCTGGTCGGTGAACCGCACCGTGTAGCCGACGATGTCGCCGAGCGGGCTGTCCAGCTCGTCGGCGATGCGCTGCGCGACGGTGCGCGCGGCCAGCCGGCGGGGCTGGGTGTGCCCGATGGTCCCGCGGATGCCGCGGCCGGCCTCCAGGCAGATCTTGGGCAGCTGGGTGGTCTTCCCGGACCCGGTCTCCCCGGCGATCACCACCACCTGATTCGCGCGGATCGCCTCGGCGATTTCCTGCCGCCGCTCGCTGACCGGCAGGTCGGGATAGGCGATCGCGGGCACGGCGGCCTGACGGGCCGCGACGACCGCTTGCGCGGCCGCGATCTGGTCGGCCAGCTGGCGCAGCTTCTCGGGTGGACCCCCGTGCAGATTCCTCAGGCGCCGGCCGAACCGCGCGGCGTCACGCAGCGTCACACCGTCGAGCTGAGTGCGCAACTGCGCTGCAGACGGTTCGGCCACCCCGCACAGAATAGGCACCCGAACGGCCGTCACCCCAACGCGCCGGGGCGGCCGGCGGGGTTGGCGGCAGCCGAATCCGGGTATCACGTGCCGAGTGCATCGAACGTAGATGCCGGCTTGCGGGGGAAGTGATCGGCGATGGTCGGTTGGCTGGACAGGCTGCAGCGACGGAATCGCGTCGTCGGCGTGATCGTCGCTGTCGTCTACAAATACAACGACGACCAGGGCGGTTATCTCGCGGCCCTGATCACCTATTACGGGCTGGTGTCGCTGTTTCCGCTGCTGCTGCTGTTGACCACCGGCCTCGGGGTGGTGCTGGCCGGCAGACCCGATCTCCAAGCACAGGTGCTGCACAGCACGTTGAGCCAGTTCCCGGTGCTCGGCGACGAGCTGCATCACCCCCAGGGGCTCAGCGGCGGAGCGGTGGGCGTGGCCGTCGGGCTGCTCGGCGCGCTCTACGGCGGGCTGGGCGTGGGGCAGGCCCTGCAGAACGCGATGGACACGATCTGGGCGGTGCCGAAACACAAGCGCCCCAACCCGATTCTGTCCCGGCTGCGCAGCCTGCTGTTGCTGTTGGTGCTCGGCTCGGCCGCCATCGCGGCCACCGTGTTGGCCGCGGCGGGCCACGCCACCGGAGCGCTTGGCGTGTTCAGCAAGATCGGCCTTGCACTGGCCGCCGTGGCGATCAACGCAATGATCTGCCTGGTGGCCTTTCGCGTCACGACCGCGCGCGCACTGACATACAGGCAGGTGTGGCCCGGAGCCCTTGCCGCCGCGTTCATTTGGCAGATGCTCCAGTGGTTCGGCGCCGGCTACGTCGCGCACACCGTCAAACGGGCCAGCGCCACCAATAGCGTGTTCGCGCTGGTGTTGGGGGCATTGGCGTTTCTGTTCCTGGCGTCGGTGGCGCTGGTGATGTGCGCCGAGGTCAACGTCGTCTTGGTGGAGCGGCTCTACCCGCGCGCGTTGCTCGGCGCATTCAGCGACGACGCGGATCTGACGATGGCGGATCGGCGAACCTACACCAAAAAGGTCAAAGCCGAACGGGTCAAAGCCTTCGAGCGGGTCCATGTGCATTTCGACGACATCAAACGGTTGCCCTCGAAAACCGTTGGGCGCCTTGGCGTTTTTCATGACTTTCGCCGCCCGCGCACGCCATGACCAGGGATTGTTCCCCGGCTCATGGCAAGGGCGCGGGCGTGGCGCAATAGTCTGCAGTGATGAGTCTGGTCACCTATGAGCAGCACGACCACGTTGCCACGATCACCCTGAACCGTCCCGAGGCGCGCAACGCCATCAACGGCGCGCTGCGCCAGGACCTCAACGCCGCCTGGGATCGCTTCCGCGACGACCTGGACGCCTGGGTCGGAATCCTGACGGCCAACGGCGGCGTCTTCTGCGCCGGCGGCGACCTCAAGGACGGGGAGGGCTCGGTCGGCACCTTCGGTGGCACCTTCTGGGAGAAGCCGACGATCAACTCGTTCGAATCCGGCATGGAATTGTTCAAGCCGACCATCGCCGCCGTGCACGGCCCCTGCATCGGCTACGGGGTGACCGGGGTGTTGTTCTGCGACTTCGTCATCGCCAGCACCGAGGCCACGTTCTGTTTTCCCGAGGTGTCGATCGGGGTGCCCACCATCGTCGGGGCCATCCGGCTGCCCCAGCGGGTGGGCTGGGCCAACGCCATGGAGTTGTTGTTGACCGGAAAACCCATGAGTGCCGAGCGGGCCAAGGAGATCGGCCTGGTCTGGAAGCTGGTCGAGCCCGACCAGCTGCAGGCCGAAGCCCAGGCGTGGGCACGCACCCTCACCGAGGCGGCGCCGCTGGCCCAGCGGGCGACCAAGGAGGTGGCGTGGCGAACCGCGGACATGGGCTGGATCGAATCGGTGCGGTTCGGCGAGACCATGCGCAAGGTGGCCGGTGCGACCGAAGACGTCGCCGAGGGGCTGCGGGCCTGGGCGGAGAAGCGCAAACCGCAGTGGCGCGGCCGCTGAGGCCTGCGGGCGGTGCCAGAACGCGTGGCGCAGCCGGCCGGGCCCGGTTCGACCGGGTAGTGGCGAATGGGCGGCGCCGTGGCCTTGACTGGTGGGGTGGGTCAGCGGTCGCGTGACGAACTGGTTCGGGTGCTCGGCGGTGGCGGCCGCGGCGCCGATCACGCCGAGATCGCCCTCGGCGACGGACCGATCGGGCGCCGGCTGGAGGCGGCTATCCGCGCGTTGACCGAGCATCGCGGGCCCCGGAGCAGCATCTGCCCGTCGGACGCCGCCCGCGCGCTGGGCGGCGACGACTGGCGGGAGTTGATGGACGACGCCCGCGAGTCCACCCGGCGGCTCGCCAGGTCGGGTGAGGTGGAGATCACCCAGCGTGGCAACGCCGTCGACCCCGACGGTGACTGGTCCGGACCCATTCGCATCCGCGCCATCCGCTCGTAGCCCATTGACGTTGGGCGGCAAGGTTATTCGCCAGATCCAAGGCGCCCGGCCGCGCCAGCGCCAACCGCCGGGACCGCCGGAACCGGCGATATGACAGGATTTCGGCATGAGTGCACGCGGACTTGCTCGCTTGGTTGGTATCCCGGTTCTGATGGTGTGGGCGCTGCTGAGTGCACCCATCGGCGGCCCCACCGCCGCCGCCGATCCCTGCTCGGACGTCTCGGTGGTTTTCGCCCGGGGCACCCATCAGGAGCCCGGCCTGGGCAACATCGGACAGGCCTTCGTCGACTCGCTCACCTCGCAGCTGGGCGGTAAGTCCGTCGACGTCTACGCGGTCAACTACCCGGCCAACGACGACTACCACAACAGCGCCAACGCCGGCGCCAACGACGCAAGCGCGCACATCCAGGACGTCATCGCCAGCTGCCCGAACTCCCGCATCCTGCTCGGCGGCTATTCCCAGGGCTCGACGGTGATCGACCTGGCCACCAACGCGCTGCCGCCGTCGGCGGCGAACCACGTTGCCGCCGTCGCCCTCTTCGGTGAGCCGACCAGTCAGTTCTCCACCATGCTGTGGGGCGGTCAGCCGCTACCGACGATCAATCCGGCGTACGGCGCCAAGGTCACCAGCCTGTGCGCGCCCGACGACCCGATCTGCTCCGGCGGCGGCAACATCATGGCCCATGTCTCCTACATCGACGCCGGGATGACCGCCCAGGCCGCCACGTTCGCGGCCAACAGGATCAACCAGGCTTCGCCGCAGACCTGAGGCGCCTCAGTCGTTGGCCCGCTCCTCTTGCCGTTGCCGCTTCTCGGCGGCCGCCAGCTCGGCCACACGATCCGCCTCGGCCCGCTTGCCGGCCGCTTCGCCGAGCTTGTCCTCGGCTTCGTCGACCTTGGCCGCCGAGGCCTTGGCCGCGGCCTTCTCGGCGGCCTGAGTCCGGTTTTCCACCTGGCGCTTGGCTGACTCGACCCCCTGCTTGCGCTTGGCGGCTGCCTCGTCGGCGCGCTGCTTGGCCGCGGCGCTCTGCTGCTGCGCCGACTGCGCCGCTTCGCGTTTGCGCCGCTCGGCGTCGATGCGCGCCTCTTGGACCTCCTGTTTGGTGGCGTCCTGCGCCTCCTCGCGCTCGCGGACCGCCTCGTCGCGGGCGTCCTTGAGCTTCGCGTCGGCCTGTTCCTTCCGGGCCGCAGCCCTGGCGTCCAGTTGAGCGGCCCGTCCCAGCGCGTCGCTGCGATCGACCAGGGCGGCGCCCCGTTCGACGATCGTCGGGTCGCCGAGCGCGTTGCCCACGGTGCTGTCGAGCATGCCCAGTGAGCGCTCATAGAGCAGTCGGGCGGGTGCTTCGGTCGGGATGCGGTTGACCACACGATCCTCGATCAACTGCAGCGGGAACCGGGCGAGTTGGTAGTGAAACCGCAGAACTGCCAACGGGACTTCGGAAATTTTCATCAACTTCTCCTGTGTGAGGCCCCGCCGTCAGGGCAGGTCGGCTTCGTCGGTCACGTTCTGGGCATGGCGTCGCAGTCGCTCGGCTTCCGACTGGTCGTTGCGGGCCACCTGGACCGAGGTCTGGTGTTCGGCGACGGCGTCGATGATGTCTTCGGACGCTTCGCGGATCTCCGCCCGCTCTTCGGCCCTGGCTCGTTGAATGTCGCGCTGCGCGTCCACCTCGGCCTGGGTCTTTGCGGCGGTGGCCTGCTGAAGCGCCGCGCGGTCGGCCGCCCGCTTCTGCGCGGCCTCCTGGGCCTCGATCGAATTCTCCGCGGCCACGGCCTGGGCGTTGGCCGCCAGGCGTTGCTGGGCGCCTTCGACCCTGGCTTCGGCCGCATCCTCTTGCGCCTGCTTGGCCTGGGCTTCGGCCACCGCCTCCGTCGTGTTCGCTTCCTTGCGTGCATGCGCCTGGGTCTGCTCGAGTTGCCCCTCGGCGGTCAGCGATTCGTTGCCCGTAACAGCGCCGACGACCTCTTTTGCCTTGCCTTTGATCGAGTCGATCAGGCCCCTGCGCGCTTCGTCGGCCTTGTTGTGCTCACTCATCGAAATACTCCTTGAGGGTGGCCAGGAACGTTCGTCCGTGCCAGGTGTGTGATTCCACGGACTGAGCCGCTCAAACATTGGCGTGTCGCGGGTCACGCGTCGACGACCGGGGCCGGCGCGCGATTCGTGATGAAACACCAAGCGCCGCCGCAGTTTTCACCCCGGGCGGGCCCGGTATCGCGCATAAAACGAACGAAATGGCCCCTCGAGCGGGTCGCCTAGGCCTACCGGGCCATGGGCGAGCGCCGCGCCGGTTCCGCTAACGTCGACCTTATGTCCAAAGTGTCCGGCAACGACCTGATCGACGACGTCACCCCTGGCGACATCATCGCCGTGGACCGCGGTTCGGGTGAACAGCCCTACAAAGTCGTCTTCAAAGACGCCAGCGACGCGGGATATCTCCTCACGTTCGAGACCGACCGCGGCGAGACCTTTCAGCTCGACCTGCCCGCCGGCACCAGGGTGACGAGATCGCTCGAGGCCAAATGGGAGTCCGCGCAAAGTCCCACCCCGAACTCGGAGATCTGAGCCGCAGTCCCGCGCCCACCCGGGACCTGTTGAGCGACAGGCCTTTCGAACGATCCCCGCCCGCCTGTGCGGGCCGGCGCGCGCTGACACCGCCCATGGCGCCAATCGGCGCCGGCAACTGGCGGCTGCGCGCTCGGTTTGGATGGCTCGTGGGCGGGTACCGCCATGCCCCGACGGAGGGAGCACGCGGTGAGCTATCTACAGCCCGCCAAAAACGAAGTGCTGGGCGCGGTCAACACGGTGATCACCTGCCATCCCCGATGGCCAGGGCGCGACCGGTCACCATCGCCTGCCCCGTCGAACGGGTCGCGCAATCGTGGTGCGACCCCGACCAACTGTCGGTGGGGCATTCGGGTGGCGATGCGACCGAATGTCCCTCACGCCGCCCGCGACGAAAGGGCCGGAGTCGATCATGACTGCGCAACCGCCCGATCCTGACCCGACGCAGATTCCCGGGCTGGAGCCCGGAGGGGGCAGCGCGCCGGGCGCCACTCCCCCGGCCGCGCCCCAGACCTCGGGGGTGTCGCACCACAGCCGCCGAACACCCGCCGCTTCACTCCCAGTTTCGTGCTGACCGTGGTCGCCGTGTTTTCTTCGTCGTCGCGTTCATCGCGGTGGCGGTGCTGCTGGTGATGAAGATGACCGGGGCGGCCGGCTAGCGTGCGGAAACCGTTTGCAGCGGCTCGCGATTACGTTGGTCCGCTAGCGGGCATAGCCAAGTGCATGGCCGACGATGCCGCGCAGGCGCCACAGGAGAATCCGGAAAAGGACCAGTCGCAGTGGGTGACCGGCGATGAGCCCATGACCGGTCCGCAGCGCAGCTACTTGAACACGCTGGCGCAAGAAGCGGGCGAACAGGTTCCCGACAGTCTCACCAAGGCGCAGGCCTCCAGCCTGATCGAAGAGCTGCAACGACGAACCGGACGGGGCGGCTCGTGACCATCGGTGCAGACGACGTCCGCCGATTGCTCGCCAGCCAGGACGGGGACACGGCGCTGGTGGTGATCGAGGGGCGTGCCGCGGTCGTCACGCCGGCGGAGCTGAACTCGGACGAATACCGGGGCGCCCTGCAGGTTGCGACGCGCCAAGAGCTGGTACAGCGAGTCGGGCACGCAGAGCTGTCCGACCGCGAGTTGGCCGAGCAGGCAGAGGAACTCGACACGGCGGTGCGCAACCTGGGCGGGTGACGCCGCGTCGCGCCGCCGACGCAGACGGTGGTCTATGGCCCCAGGGTGACCGCGTCACCGACGCGGATGACGCCGTTGGTCACCACGGCGAGGTAGACCCCCGCGCATGGCTGTTTACCGTGACCGCCTGTGTCCAACCGGTTTTCGGCCGCGGGGATCCGAAGAGCCTGCGGCGCCCGGGGCAACGGTCCGTGCTCGAGCGTGGGAACCACGCAGCGCGACGTGGCCGTGAGGACGCGCAGCCGCGCCTCGCCCACGGCGATTTCGCTTCCGACCCAGTCGTTTTCGGCATAAGGCGGATAGCCCGGCGGTGTCGCGATCACCACATTCGGGCGATAGCGCAGCGCCTCCACACCGATGTGCTCGAGAGTGGCCGTCGTGACCGCGTGCAACGGGGCCTCGTCGGTGAACGACTCGCCCGGGGTGGCCGCGGCGATCCGCAGGATGCGGCCCCCGACCTCGGCGTCGAGACCGAGTTCGAGCAGTTGCTCCGGATCGGGGCGCACCAGCGTCGCACCGTCGGGACGCTGGGCGATCAGTCGGACCCGCCGTCCCGTCAACCTCGAGATCAGCTCGTCGACGCCGGGATCATCGGCGGCCACGTCGGTCCCATCGGGCAGCCGGATGCGCACCCCCTGGACGTCCGCATGCGCGGTGCACGTCAAAAGATCACGCCACAGCCGGGGATTCTTGGCGCTGGCGACATGCCCCGTTTCGCCGTCGAGCAGTGCCAATCGCCGGTCGCCGTCGGCGCCGCGCTCGTCGACCGGCAGGCAATCGAGGGTCTCGCCCAGCATCGACTTCACCGGATACCGAAGCAGCGCCTGCACTCGCATCTGCACCGCGCCAGCAGCGTCGGGGGCGGACGACTTCTCCATCAGGCACCTCGCTCGGTAGTACTGCACACTGTGCCCGAAACCGCCTGGCGCTACCAGTGATCAGCCGCGGGCCGCCGTGACGACGATGGACTGATCACTGGTCTGCCACGCCGTCATGAACGCGGTGACGCCGACTTGTTCGTCGGCGTGGTCGATACCGGGATCGTTGAGATGAACAATATCTCTGCCGGTGTCGATGCCCGTCACGACCAGGAAGTGGTCGGCCTTGGCGCGCTGGTCGTCGGCGTTCAAGATCACCGACGAGTTGACGAACGCGATGACCTTGCGGTCGTGCGCCAGGTACTGCTCGAGGAGGGGCAGGCCGTTGCGGTCCCGGTCGGACTCGGCGGTCATCTCCGATTTGATACCGAAGTGATCGAGCAGGATGACCAGGTCCGACATGGAGATGCCGTTGTCGGGCCCCGAATGGCTCGGGTCGTTCCGCGGCGCGTAGATCGGCCCCGGATTGACCCCCGAGGGCGTCGACTCCGCCAGGTCCAGCATCTGCCGTTCGGTCGGTGCGGTGCCGGTGAGTTCACCGACCACATCGGCGACCGAGATGAGGCCGCAGTTGTCCTCGAGTGACTGCGCCGCCCAATACTTCGCCGCGGCCGCGGGGTCGCCGTATATCCCGGGGGCGCTCGAGGGCGCGGGCCCGTGCGTGCGCGCAGCTGACGTACTGCTCTGTGCGGCAACGACTTTGGTCACCGAGGTGGTAGCGTCCGGGGTCGCAGGCGGCGCGGAGCCGCACGCCACCAGCGGAACCCCCGCCACAGCAATGAACGCGCCCGCCACCCCCGCGCGGGCTGCGGGGGCGAGCCGGAACCTGAACATGTGGGCTACCGAATCCCGTCGACGGTCGGATGGCCAGCAAACGGTAGCACCGGCAAGGCGGCGCCACGGCCGAATCACCGCTGAATCGTTGACCCCGTGCGGATCGAGTGACGAACGCGCGGCCGCTGCGTCCGAATCAGCCGGGCAGCAGGCGCTTTTTCTGCTCTTCGAATTCCTGCTGCGTCAAAATTCCCGCGTCGCGCAGCGATGCGAGTTCGCGCAGTTCGGCGGCGATGCTGGTGATCGGTCCGCCCGGGGCAACCTGCGGCGGTTCCGTCGGCTCGGTCGTCGGCTCCTTCGGCGCCGAGCGCGTCGCCTTCTCGAACTCACCGGCCCGGGCCCGTTCGCGGCCCAGGGCGCCACCGGTGCCGGCCATCGCGCGCCCGGCCATGCTGGCCGTAGCCATCTGACCGAGCAGGCTTCCGGTGCCGGTGGAAGCCGCCGCGGCGGCGGCCGGTGCGGCGGCGCCGGCGGTGGTGGCCGGAAGCACCAAGGCGGCCGGGCGAATCGCGGGGGCGGCGGCCGCCCAGCCCGGCGGGACCGACAGGCCGCCGACCGTGTTGGCCTGCCCGAGCCCGGCCGACGCCAACGTTCCGAATCCGCCCGCCGGGTTCGTGATGACCGGGAATGGTGATGGCGGCACGGCGCCGGTGCCCGGCCAGGACTGCACCCCGGCCCAGCCGCTGACGATGTCGTCGGTGTGGAAACCGGTCAACGCGCCGGCGATGTCGAAGGGCAGGGCGATCGTGGCCGTGGGCGCGTCGACGCCCATCCCAACCACGCTGCCAGGTGCGTCGAGGAAAACCGTGATGAGATCGGCCTCGAGGTTCAGCAGGTCCGTCGCCGACGTCGGGTCGACGGCGGCCGGACTCAGCGCGGCATTCGACAGCAGGTTGGGTACCGCCGAGAACGATTGCTGCACGGCGTTACGCGTGCTCCCCGCTGCGGTTCCGGTCGCCTGGGCCACCGCGTCGGATTGCGCGACGTCGGAGTTGGTCGTCTGGTCGGGCTGCGTGAAAGGGGTCAGCCGCGTCGCCGCCGCCGTGGACCCCGCGTAGCCGAACATCGCCGCGCTGTCCCGCGCCCACATCTCGGCGTACTCCGCCTCGGTCGTGGCTATCGCGGGCGTGTTCTGGCCGAGAACGTTCGTGGCGACGAGCGTCGCCAGCAGGGTGCGATTGGCCGTGACCACCGGGGGCGGCACCGTCTCGGCGAACGCCGTCTCGTAGGCGAACGCCGCGGTTCTGGCCTGGTTGGCGGCCTCTTCGGCCTGCGCGCCGGTGGTCCTCATCCACTCCAGGTAGGGGGTGATGGCGGCGACCATGGATGCCGCCGACGGGCCCACCCACGGGCCGGAGGTCAGCGCCGTGATCTCGGCCTCGTATGCGGTCGCCGTCGATTGCAGCGCGGCGGCCAACTCGTCCCAGGCCATCGCGGCGGCCAGCATCGGTCCCGACCCCGGACCGGCGTACATCCGCGCGGAGTTAACCTCCGGCGGTAGTACCGCGAAGTCCATGTCGTTCTCCTCCGATTGCCATCATGACCGCGAGGGCGCTCGACGATGTCGATGCGCGTCGTATGGGGATAACCAGCCGAGCAGCAAACAAATCGCTTTCCCTCCGGTGCTGCCAGTGCCGCGAACGAACACGGCCGAATAAGACCGTCCCCAGCGGTAGCGGACCGGTCTTACGCGTTGCAGGTGCTCCCACGTCAACGAATACAGCGAAATTGTTGCCGTGGGTTAACGATAGGTTACCTGTACATGACATCGGAACCTCACAAGGGTTCTGCGCGGACTGCGCAAATCTCCCTCAGCGGGTTCTCAACCGGATGGGCGCGGACCGCGCCCACCGCACCGGAGCGGCCGTCCGCGGCGCAGCCGTCCGCAAAAGCCTTGGTCAGCTGGGTCCGCGCGCGCCCGGCGAGTCGGGCTGCCTCGATTCTGCTTGGATTTGTTCCCATCCCCGCGAGTGAGGTCTGTTGATGAAAATTGTGCTGGCCGCCTACGGCAGCCGCGGCGACGTCGAGCCCTGCGTCGCCGTCGCCCGGGAGTTGCACGACCGAGGACACGACGTGGTGATCGCGGTCCCGCCCGACAAGCTCGACATGGCCGAGTCGGTGGGGCTTGCGGCGATCGCCTACGGGCCCGACAGCCGCGAGCAGATCAACATGGCCACCACGTTCGTCCGCAATGTGCAGAACCCGATGAGCGCGTTGCCGCAAGTCATCGAGCGGGTCACCGCGGTATGGATGGGCAAGAGCGAGACGCTGGTCTCGTTGGCGGCGGATGCCGAGCTGCTGGTGGCTGGGATGAACGAGCAGCGGCTCGCCGCCAACGTCGCGGAACATTTCGGCATCCCGCTGACGGCGCTGCACTTCTTTCCCGCCGAGACCCTGGAGCTGGGCGGGCTGCAGTCAGACGTCACCGGCGCGGCCGAGAGCGCGCAGCGCCGAGCGCTCGGCCTGCCCGACGCACCGCCGGCGCGATCGCCGCTGGAGATTCAGACCTACGACGAGCTGTTGGCGCCCGAGCTGGCACAACAATGGGCCGGCTCGGGATACCGGCGGCCCTTCGTCGGGTCGCTGACCCTCGGACTGCCCGCCGAGGTCGACGACGACGTGCTGTCCTGGATAGCCGACGGCACGCCGCCCATCTATTTCGGATTCGGCAGCACGCCCGTCACCTCACCCGCCGAGACGGTCGCCGTGATCAGCGCGGCCTGCGCGCAGATCGGCGAGCGGGCGCTGATCTGCAGCGGCCCAAACGATTTCACCCGTATCCCGCCCGCCGACCACGTGAAGATCGTGGAGACGGTGAACCATGCCGCGGTGTTTCCGGCTTGCCGAGCGATCGTGCACCACGGCGGCGCGGGCACCACCGCCGCGGGCCTGCGGGCCGGCGTGCCCATGCTGATTCTGTGGCTCTGGCTCGATCAACCGATCTGGGCCGCCGCGGTCGGCAAGCTGGAAGTCGGCGTGGAGCGGGCGTTCTCCGCCTCCACCCTGGACTCGTTGGTCGCCGACCTGCGCTCGGTGCGCTCTGCGCACTACCTCAGCCGGGCCAGGGAGGTCGCCACCCGGATGACCAAACCCACCGAAAGCGTCGCGGCGGCGGCCGATCTCCTCGAACGCGCCGTCCGCCGCGCGTAGCCGGAGCGCCAGTTGGCCCGAGCGGTGGTGTAAAGCCAGAAGGTCATGTAAAAGGTTCTGGTGCAGGATCCGCCGAATGCGTCGTTCGACCCGCCGATGCTGCGCGAAGCGATGATCAGGCGGCTGTATCGGCGCTTGTCGGCCGAGGGCCACATCAGGGTGCCCGCGGTGCCTGCCCTCCTCGACGAGTACGTCCAGCTGTGCGGCAACGTCTGCGCCACCCTGGGCGTCTGGTACACCCCGGAAAACTCGGCACGGTTGCGGGCCGCGCTGGAAGTCGAGTTGGCGAAGGCCTTCAAGGCCTCCCCCCGCTCGGAGGTGTTGATCTCCTATCAGGCCCCGTTCGGGACGGACGTGAATTTCCGGGTCCAAGCCGACTGGCGCACGGTCGAGGCCGACTATGACCAATGGGTGCAGGTCCGCCCGCCGCCGCTGTTCGGCACCGAACCGGACGCACGCGTGTTGGCCCTGGCGGCGGAGGCGGCGGATCCTTCGGCCTATCGGGTGTTGGACGTCGGCGCGGGAACCGGACGCAACGCGCTGGCGCTGGCCCGGCGCGGACATCCGGTCGACGCGGTCGAGATGACCGCCAAGTTCGCGGAGGTGATCGTTGCCGACGCGGCGGGTGAATCGTTGAGTGTGAACGTCATTCAGAGCGATGTCTTCACGGCGATGGAGGGCGTGCGGGAGCGGTACCAGCTCATGGTGCTCTCGGAGGTGGTGTCCGACTTCCGGACGACGCGCGAGTTGCGCGGCATGTTCGAACTCGCCACCGATTGCCTGGCCCGCGGCGGCCGTTTGGTTTTCAACACCTTCCTGGCCCGCGACGGCTATGTTCCCGACGACGCCGCGGTGCAATTCAGTCAGCAGTGCAACAGCATGATCTTCACCCGCGACGAGGTGGCCGCGGCGGCGGCCGGCCTGCCTTTCGAACCGATCGCCGACGACTCCGCCTACGAGTACGAGAAGGCGCGATCAGCTTCGGACGCCTGGCCGCCCACGGGATGGTTCGAGGGCTGGGCCGGCGGACTCGATGTGTTCGACGTCGAGCGCGACGATTCCCCAATCGAGTTGCGCTGGCTCGTCTTTGAAAAGACGGGCTGACTTGGACGTCCGGTCTACGCGGTCAGATCGCGGGTGGCCGGCCCTTCCAGCAAGGTGCCGTCGGGCGCGAACCGCGACCCGTGCAGCGGGCACTCCCACGCCTTGTCGGCGTCGTTCCAGTTCACGATCCCGCCGAGGTGCGGGCACACCGGCGAGACGCGATGCTCGGTCCCGTCGACGCGACAGCGCGCCTCCAAATGCCATGGCGGGCCGCTCACCACACCGCCTTCCCCGTCGACCGGGCTGCGGCGGTGCGTCCGTATCGCCGGGGTGATCCACCCCTTCGTCAGGTTGAAGCCGACCTCGAGGTTGGCCTGCAAGGCGGTCGTCAGACCCGACAGCTCGTGCGGACTCCAGCTGGCGAACGCGCGGGCCCAATCCATCCGCCCGCCCAGGATGCGGCTCGACAGCGCCAGCGCCGCGGCGGCGCCGTTGGTCATGCCCCACTTGTTGAATCCCGTTGCGACAAAGATGCTTTCGGTGCTCGGCAGGATCGGGCCCACATAGGGCAGATGGTCGATGGGCGTGTAGTCCTGTGCCGACCAGAAGTGGGTCTGCACGGCACCGGGATAGTGCTTGCGCGCCCACGCCGACAGCTCGTCCAGCGCCTGGGACGGACTCTTCTCCCGCCCCACGGTGTGACCGGCCCCGCCCACGATCAGCCTCTCCCCGTCAGCTACCGGGGCATATCGCACCGAACGGGTCGGCGAGTCGGTGGAAATCATCATCGGCCGGGTGATGTTGCCCGGCACCGTGAAGGCCAGGCAGTAGGAGCGGCTGGGCTTCACCCGCGCGAAATACCCGCCCCGGTCCAGGATCGGGATGCCGGTGGCGAGCACCAGCTGGTCGGCCTGCAGCTCGACGTCTCGCTCGGCGGCGTCGTTGACCTGCACGCGCACCTTCTTGCCGCGCCAGGAGACCCGCCGGACCCGGCTGTGCTCGACCAGCCGTCCGCCCCGGTCGAGCAGTTCGACGGCCAGCGAGTCGAGGAATGACATCGGGTCGAACTGCGCCTGGTCGGCCAGTCGCACCCCGCCGTGATACGCGAACGGCACGTCGGCGTCGTCGTCCCACACCGCCGGCAGTCCCACCGCCTGACACGCGGCCAGTTCCGCGCGCGCCGACGGGACACCCCGCACGGACTGGGCATAGGTGTAGGCGTCCTCGCGCTGCACGGCCACGCCCTTGGCCTCGCAGTGGTCCAGCACCCACTCCTGGCCTTCGCGGTTGCCGTCCACGTACGCGCGTGCCACGTCCCGGCCGTGCCGCGGTAACACCTTGGAAAGCTGACTGCCCTGCAGCAGGCTGATTTTGGCGGTGGTGTTGCCGGTCGCGCACGCCCCCACGGTGCGCGCCTCCAGCACCAACACGTCCTTGCCGGCGCGGGCCAGCAGGACCGCCGTCATCAGGCCGGTGATGCCGGCGCCCACGACGATGACATCGGCGGACGAGGTGCCTTGGTCAAGCCGGCTTGCGGTCCAGGGCTGTTCTGTTCGTTCTGTCATCCACAAAGAGGTCACGGCTTTGCTGATACCCCGGCCCGGCCCGGGGAAACGCCCGGCCGGGCTCACACCCGCTTCAACCGCGCTTTGGCGTCCTGCATCGATGCCGCGGCGGCGCGGCTCAGTTGCCGGGCCTCGTCGTAGTCCTTTTCGGCGGTGCCGAGGTCCTTTTCGGCGGTGGCGAGTTCCCGTTCGGCCGCCCGCAGCGCCCGCGCCGCATCGTCACGTCGCCGACGGGCGGCCGCTCGCTGGGCCTGTCGCCGCGACAACACGTCATCGGCCTCAGCTTTGACGCGTTGGGCGGTGTCGACGGCCGCGCTCAACTTCTCTCGCCGTTGCGCCTGCGCCCCGGCGTCCGCCGACTGCGCCGCAGGCCGCTTCCGCGCCGGCGTGCCGGGGCGCTTCGCCGGTTCGCGCGGCACATCCGCCGATTCCGGAACCGCGCCGCCGAAGGCGCCGAAGCCCGACCACTGCTCGGGGCGGGTCAACCGGCCCAGGCGTTCTCCGACCTCCGGGTCGGCGATGGCGGCCTGCAGCGTGCTGGTCAGGTCTTCGCGCACGGCCGCCGACGGTTGCGTGAGACCGGCCGCGTCGAGCGCCTTGCGGGACAGCTCGTCGATGAGTTTGCGTTGCTGGGCCGTCAGGTCCCGGATTTGGCCGCCATCCATCGCCGCGTGCGCGGCGCGCAGCCGCTCCCCGAGGTCGGCGAGCCGCTGCCGGGTATCCGTGTGCCGCAGCGCCAACCGGTTGACGATCCACGCGGCCGTCGTCGGCTTGTTGGCGGCGGAAATCCGTTTCGCCGCGGCGGCATCGCCGCGCTGTTTGGCCGCGGCGGCCAATTTGGTGCGCTGCGCGGTGAACTCCGTCGGCGCCGCCTCGTAGAGGCTGTCGAGTTCGTCATCGGCCATGAAGACATGATCTCTCGCGAAGGCCCGTTGCAGGCCCGGGTGACGCCCGGCGGTTTAGAAACCGCATGTCGCGGGATACCTCATCTACAACATCGACTTCGCTGGGCAGAACTTTCCACGCCTGCGAGAACCAGAAAGCAGGGATCCGGCAGCTCCATGATGTCCAAGAACAGTGACCAGCTCGTCGGCCGGATCCACCGGGTCAGCCGGCCGCGCCGACTCCTGCTCGCGGTGTGCGTGCTCGTCGCCGCGGTGGCCGCGATATACGTTGCGTCGACCACACATTGCCCGGGCGGCCACTGCGGTCAAAGCGGTGCGCCCACGAAAACCGCTGGGCCGGCCCAGATAACGATCACTCCCGCCCCCGACTCCCGTGACGTCGACCCGGTCGCCCCGGTCACGGTCAAAGCCGAGAACGGAACCCTGACCGGCGTCGACATGGTCAACGAGAGCGGCAAACCGGTCGAGGGTGTCATGACCCCCGACAACACGGTGTGGAAGCCGACCGTCCCGCTGGGCTACGGACGCACCTATACCCTCACGATCACCAGCAGCGGCGTCAGTGGTGTTGCGGCCAAGCAGGTTTCGTCCTTCTCCACGCTGAAGCCGTCCAACCAGACCAAGGTGTCGTTCACCGCTACGTCGGAGGCCGCGCTGCACGACGGTGGCACCTACGGCGTCGGGACGGTGATCGTGGCGCACTTCGACGAGAAGATCTCCGATCGTGCCGCCGCCGAGCGACAGCTGTCGGTGACGACCAACCCGAAAGTCGAGGGATCCTGGTACTGGGTCGACGACCAGAACGCCCATTGGCGGCCCGAGCACTACTACGCCCGCGGCACAACCGTCACCGTCGAGGCAAAGATCTACGGAATAGCGTTGGGCGACGGCCTGTTCGGGCAAGACGACACCAAGGTGTCGTTTCGGATCGGCGACGCACACGTCTCGATCGCCGATGACGCCACCCACCAGGTCAGCGTCTTCGACAACGGAACCCTGGTACGCACGATGCCCACCAGCATGGGGATGGGCGGCACCGAAGACGTCGGCGGCAAGACGATCTCGCTATGGACGCCCTCGGGCATCTACACCGTGCTGGACAAGGGCAATCCCGTCATCATGGACTCGTCGACCTTCGGGCTGCCCAAGAACTCCAGGCTCGGATATCGCGAGACCATCAACTGGGCCACCAAGATCAGCAGCGACGGCATCTATCTGCACGAGCTCGACGCGACGGTATGGGCCCAGGGCCATCGCGACACGTCCCATGGCTGCTTGAATCTCAACGCCGACAACGCGAAATGGTTCTTCGAATTTTCGGTGCCGGGCGACGTCGTCGAGGTCCGCAACAGCGGCGGACCGCCGCTGACGTTGGCGCAAAACGGCGACTGGACGCTGAGCTGGGACGACTGGCGCAAGGGCAGCGCCCTGAAACCCACCTGAGCGTGACCCAACTCATTCGTCACTCGCCGTTGTGCCCCACTTCACAATAAAGTCTTGACTCGTTCCAAATAAGTGCGTCATATTGGTGGCGTGTCATCGACGGCCGATTACGCGGACAGGTTGCGGATGGCCGACCTGCGGGTGACCCGGCCCAGGGTTGCCGTGCTGGAAGCCGTGGACGCCAATCCGCACGCCGACACCGAGACCATCTTCTCGGCGGTCCGGGTTGGCCTGCCCGATGTTTCGCGCCAGGCCGTCTACGACGTGCTCAATGCGCTGACCGCCGTCGGTCTGGTCCGGCGCATCCAGCCGCTGGGCATGGTCGCGCGCTACGAGTCGCGGGTCGGCGACAACCATCACCACGTCGTGTGCCGATCCTGCGGGATCATCGCCGACATCGACTGCGCCGTCGGTGACGCTCCCTGCCTCACTCCCTCCGACGACGACGACGTTCTCGATGGCTTCGTCCTCGACGAGGCCGAAGTCATCTACTGGGGCCTGTGCGCCGATTGCACGACGGCAGGCTCTTGATCACAACCGTGATCGCAGCCCGTTTCACCCACCCTCGAAAGGAATGCTGTGTCATCTGATACATCCGCTAGCCGTCCACCCGAGCCCGGCGCAGGGACGGCGAGCCACAGCGAAAGTGAAAACCCAGCAATCCCTTCACCGCAGCCGAAGTCGAGTGCGCCACGGACAAACCAGGACTGGTGGCCCAACCAGGTAGACCCGTCCAGGCTGCACCCGCATGTCGCGCAGTCCAACCCGCTCGGCGAGGACTTCGACTACGCAGAGGAGTTCGCCAAGCTCGATGTGGAGGCGCTCAAGGCCGACATGATCAAGCTGCTGACCACCTCGCAGGACTGGTGGCCCGCCGACTACGGCCACTACGGGGGCCTGTTCATCCGGATGAGCTGGCACGCCGCCGGCACCTACCGCATCTATGACGGCCGCGGCGGCGGCGGCCAGGGCATGCAGCGCTTCGCGCCGCTCAACAGCTGGCCGGACAACGCGAGCCTGGACAAGGCGCGCAGGCTGCTGTGGCCGTTGAAGAAGAAGTACGGCAACAAGATCTCCTGGGCGGACCTGCTGCTGTTTGCCGGGAACACAGCCCTGGAATCCATGGGATTCAAGACGTTCGGCTTCGCCTTCGGCCGCGAAGACGTCTGGGAGCCCGAGGAGATCCTCTTCGGTGAAGAGGAAGAGTGGCTGGGCACCGACAAGCGCTACTCGGGCGACCGCGATCTCGCGCAGCCCTACGGCGCCACCACCATGGGTCTGATCTACGTCAATCCGGAAGGCCCCGAAGGCAAGCCGGACCCGGTCGCGGCCGCGATCGACATCCGGGAGACCTTCGGCCGGATGGCGATGAACGACGAGGAGACCGCCGCGCTGATCGTCGGCGGCCACAGCTTCGGCAAGACCCACGGTGCCGGCGACGCCGACCTGGTCGGTCCGGAGCCCGAGGCCGCCCCGATCGAACAGCAGGGGCTGGGCTGGAAGAGCTCCTTCGGGAGCGGCGTGGGCAAGGACGCCATCACCAGCGGCCTCGAGGTGGTCTGGACGCCGACGCCGACCAAGTGGGACAACTCCTTCCTGGAGACGCTGTACGGCTACGAGTGGGAGCTGACCAAGAGCCCCGCCGGGGCCTGGCAGTTCACCGCCAAGGACGGCGCGGGCGCCGGGACCATCCCCGATCCGTTCGGCGGACCGGGACGCGCCCCGACGATGCTGGTCACCGACATCTCGTTGCGGGAAAGCCCGATCTACCGCGACATCACCCGGCGCTGGTTGGACCACCCCGAGGAGCTGGCCGACGCCTTCGCCAAGGCCTGGTACAAGCTGCTGCACCGCGACATGGGACCGGTCACCCGCTTCCTGGGACCGTGGATTCCCGAACCGCAGCTGTGGCAGGACCCGGTGCCGGCGGTCGACCACGCGCTGGTCGACGAGAAGGACATCGCGGACCTGAAGAGCAACGTCCTCGCGTCCGGTCTCTCCGTCCCGCAGCTGGTCAAGACCGCCTGGTCGGCCGCGGTCAGCTACCGCAACACCGACAAGCGCGGTGGCCCGAACGGCGGACGGCTGCGCCTCGAACCGCAGCGGAGCTGGGAGGTCAACGAGCCCTCCGAACTCGACAAGGTGTTGCCGGTGCTGGAGCGGATCCAGCAGGACTTCAACGCCTCGGCCTCCGACGGCAAGAAGATCTCGATCGCGGACCTGATCGTGCTGGCCGGTTCCGCCGCGGTCGAAAAGGCCGCCAAGGACGCCGGCTACGAGATCTCGGTGCACTTCGCCCCCGGGCGCACCGACGCCTCGCAGGAGACCACCGACGTGGAGTCGTTTGCGGTGCTCGAACCGCGGGCCGACGGGTTCCGCAACTATGCGCGGCCCGGCGAGAAGGCCCCGCTCGAGCAGCTCTTGCTGGACCGGGCCTACATGCTCGGCGTGACCGGTCCGGAGCTCACCGTGCTGGTCGGCGGGTTGCGGGCGCTGGGCGCCAATCACGGCGGCAGCAAGCACGGTGTCTTCACCGACCGGCCGGGCGCGTTGACGAACGACTTCTTCGTCAACCTGCTCGACATGGGCACCGAGTGGAAGGCCTCGGAGACCGCGGAGAACGTCTACGAAGGGCACGACCGCGCGTCCGGCGCGCTCAAGTGGACCGCGACCCCGAATGACCTTGTGTTCGGCTCGAACTCGGTGCTGCGTGCGCTGGCCGAGGTTTACGCCCAGGACGACAACCACGGGAAGTTCGTGGAGGACTTCGTCGCGGCGTGGGTGAAGGTGATGAACAACGACCGGTTCGACCTCAAGTAAGACCCGGTCACCGACGAAAAGCGGCACCCCGCGAGCGGATGGCTCGCGGAGTGCCGTTCTTTCATGCCGTGCGGTTCAGCGGTCCAGGTCCCACTGCCCGAAATCGGCGGCGAGGACGTCGTCGACGTCCACATTGATGCCGCCGAGTAGCGGCCCCGGATTGCCCGGGCTGTTCACGACCGTCTGGTAGAGCACCGCCGCGGGTTCGCGTTCGCCGTGCGACCACGACCTCGTCTGCCATGCCCACTGGTGCCCGGCGCTGGTGGACGGCCCGATGACGCCGTCCCTGATCGCCCACCCGCACGCCTGGGCATGTCCGTAGATGCCGGTGCGGCCCACGCCCAACACCGAGTTGATGCCCCGAAACCATTGCATGGCAAGGGTATTCCACGTGTTGGCGTCGATGTCATCGTCGACGCTGAAAAAGATCGGGGCCGAGTTCGGGCCTCCGGCCGCCGAGTGCAGCTCCATGGCCGTGCGTGCGTCCGCCACGCCGCCGTCATAGCCGCGGGTCAGATCCGACGGATCGGGCCACCCGGGCTTGCCGTATTGAAAGTTGCTGACGATATGCAGGCCCGCCGCGCGCAGTGCATCGGCGTACTGCCGGGTCAGCGGTTTGGCTTCGAAGTTGGCGCCCGGCCGCGACTGCGACACGTAATTCACCACGCCGTCATAGCCCGCCGACTTGATTTCCTCCGGTGCGATCCTGCGCTCGGCGAAATCGATCAGCTTCATCCCGGCCGCCGAGGCCCTCGAGCCGTCCGGGCCTGCGGCCAGCGCGCCCAGGCTCAGCAGGGCCGGCGCCACGACATAGGCGCCGGCGTATTTGAGGACCTCGCGCCTGGACGGCGACCGCGCATCGCCGCGTGCACTCGGTCCGGCCGAATCCCGCACCGCGCGATGGTAGCAAAAGCCCCGCGCCCGCCCCCGGGCGATCGTCGCCGGTCAGCGCCGATCAACGTCGGCGTCTCGCGTTCGTAACCGACCGGTCGGAAAGATGGCGGACACCGACCAGTGGCATGATCTTTGCGTGTCGGACATCCCGGGGGCCGCCTGCGCGAGCGACGGCGAATTCCCGGCTCGTTGCGCACGATTAGGTGATCGAACTATAGTCTGGACACATGTCCAGTTTGCTGTCGCGGAGTTCGGGAGTCCGTTGACCGCGATGTATTCGGCGCCATTCCGCGGTCATTTTCCAGCAAAGAAGAGTTGAGTATGCGAATTGCCCTGCTGTCCTACCGTAGTAAGACCCATTGCGGCGGACAGGGCGTCTACGTGCGCCATCTCAGCCACGGTCTGGTGGAACTCGGTCACCACGTCGAGGTGTTCTCCGGCCAGCCGTATCCCGACCTGCTCGATCCGCGGGTCCGGCTCACCGAAGTGCCCAGCCTCGACCTCTACCGGGAACCCGACCCGTTCCGGGTACCGCGGCCCAGCGAGATTCGCGACTCGATTGACGTCAGGGAATTGCTCACCACGTGGACAGCGGGCTTTCCCGAACCGCGGACGTTCACGATGCGGGCCGCGCGGCTACTCGCCCAGCGCACAGCCGATTTCGACGTCGTCCATGACAACCAGAGCCTGGGCACCGGCCTGCTGCGCATCGCCGAGGCGGGACTTCCGGTGGTGGCCACCGTGCACCACCCGATCACCCGCGACCGGGTGCTGGATCTGGCCGCCGCGCGGTGGTGGCGAAAACCGTTGGTGCGCCGTTGGTATGGGTTCTTGGACATGCAGCAGGAGGTCGCCCGCCACATCCCCGACCTGTTGACGGTCTCGTCGTCGTCGGCCTCCGACATCGTCGCCGACTTCGGCGTCGCGCCGGAACAGCTTCACGTCGTGCCGCTGGGCGTGAACACCGAGCTGTTCAAACCGGGATCCGGTCCCCGCGAGCCCGGCCGCATCATCGCGATCGCCAGCGCCGATACCCCGCTCAAGGGCGTCCGCACCCTGCTGCAGGCGGTCGCCCGGCTGCGCACCGTGCGCGATCTCGAACTGCGGTTGGTTGCCAAGGTCGAACCTAACGGCCCGACGCACAAACTCATCGCCGAACTCGGGATCTCCGACATCGTGCACATCACCAGCGGACTGTCGGACGCCGAGCTGGCCGCGCTGTTCGCCTCCGCGGAGGTCGCCTGCATTCCGTCGCTCTACGAAGGCTTTTCGCTGCCCGCCGTGGAAGCCATGGCCAGCGGGACCCCGATCGTCGCCAGCCGCGTCGGTGCCCTGCCGGAAGTCCTTGGGACCGATGGTGCGTGCGCCGAACTGGTGCCGCCCGCCGACGTGGATGCCCTGACCCACGCGCTCGGGGAGCTCCTGGACTCGCCGGAAAAGCGCCGCAGCCTCGGCAAGGCGGGACGAACCCGCGCCGTCAACGTCTTCAGCTGGGAAGCCGTGGCAGCCCAGACCGTTCGGGTCTACGAGCGGGCGATCGCCCGCAACGCGCAGAGCGGAGCGCCATGCTGACAGTCGATTTCGACCGGCTCGGGATCGGGCCGTCGAGCAAGGTCATCGACGTGGGATGCGGAGCCGGCCGGCACGCGTTCGAAGCGTATCGCCGCGGCGCCGACGTCGTCGCCTTCGACCGCGCCGAAGCCGAATTACGTTCGGTGGACACGATTCTGCGCGCGATGGCCGAGACCGGCGAGGCGCCGGTCGGTGCGTCGGCGAAGGTGGTCGTCGGCGACGCGCTGAGGTTGCCCTACGCCGACGAGACATTCGACTGCGTCATCGCGTCGGAGATCCTTGAGCACATCCCTCACGACGACGTGGCGATCGCCGAGCTGATCAGGGTGCTCAAAGCCGGTGGCACGCTGGCGGTCAGCGTGCCACGGTGGCTACCCGAACGGGTGTGCTGGTTGTTGTCCGACGAATACCACGCCAACGAGGGCGGCCACGTCCGCATCTACCGGGCCAGCGAATTGCGCGGCAAGATCGCCGGCGGCGGGATGGAATTGACCCATACCCATCACGCCCACGCGTTGCACTCCCCCTTCTGGTGGCTCAAATGCGCGGTGGGCGTGCAGAACACCGACCACCGCGCCGTCACCGCCTACCACAAGCTCCTGGTGTGGGACCTGATGCAGCGGCCCAAGATCACCCAGCTGGCGGAGTCGCTGCTCAATCCGCTAGTGGGCAAAAGCGTCGCGATGTACTTCGTGAAGCCGCAGGAGGCGAAAACCCAGCCGACTGAAGGATATTCAGTTGCATCGGTCTAATCCGCCCGCCGTCGCGGGGGTGTTGACTCCCGAGCAATGCCGGCAGACCGCGCTGTCCATCGCCGCCACACAGGAATCAACGGGCGCCATCCCCTGGTTCGAGGGCGGGCACACCGATCCGTGGGACCACATCGAGTGTGCGATGGCATTGACCTCCGCCGGGCTGCTGGAGCCGGCGCGGGCCGCCTTCGACTGGTGCCGGCGCACCCAACGCCCCGATGGCTCCTGGCCCATTCAGTTCCGGGCGGGGGTGGTCGAAGACGCCAACAGCGATAGCAATTTCTGTGCCTACATCGGCGCCGGGGTGTGGCACCACGTGCTGGTCACCGGCGACGAGTCGTTCGCGGCCCAGATGTGGCCGGTGGTGCACAAAGCGATCGACTTCGTCATCGACATGCAGGTGGGCTACGGCGAGATCGGTTGGGCCCGAAGCGAAGCCGGTGTACTGCCGGAGGCCCTGCTGACCGGGTGCTCGAGCATTTTCCACAGCATCCGCTGTGCGCTTGCCCTGGCCGCGTTGGTCGACGATCCCCAGCCGGAGTGGGAACTGGCACTCGGCCGCCTGGGGCACGCCATCTCCGCGCATCCCGAGGCGTTCACGGAAAAGGACCGCTACTCGATGGACTGGTACTACCCCATCCTGGGTAGCGCCTTGCGTGGTCCGGCGGCGGCGGCACGCATCAAGCAGCGTTGGGACGCCTTCGTGGTCGACGGCCTGGGCATCCGGTGCGTCGGCGATCGGCCCTGGGTGACGGGCGCCGAAACGTGCGAGCTGGTGATGGCGCTGGATGCCATCGGGCAGCGTTCGGCCGCCCACCGGCAGTTCGCCGCGATGCAGCACCTGCGCGAAGACGACGGATCCTATTGGACGGGCTTGGTTTTCGCGGACGGAAAACGGTGGCCAGAGGAGCGCACCACCTGGACGGGCGCGGCGATGATCTTGGCGGCGGACGCGCTGTCGAACACCACCGCCGGCGCGGGCATCTTCCGCGGCGACGCGCTGCCGGTGGGTCTGCAGACCGACTTCGACTGCGAATGCGTCGTCACCGGCCCGGGCCGGTAACCCGAATTCCCGCTAGACCGGCTCCCCCGGCTGGCCGCTGACGCGTTCGAGCAGCCGCAACGATCCGGTGGCCGACACCTCCCGGAACTGTCCGGAATCGATTGCGCGGCAATAGATGTAGTAGGGAGGCCGCCCGCCGTCCTTCGGGTCGGGGAACACGTCGTGAATGACCAGCGCCCCGCCGGGGGCGACCCACCTGGCCCAGCCGTCGAAGTCCTGGTTTGCGGCGGCTTCGCTGTGGCCGCCGTCGATGAACAAGAACTGCAGCGGCGCCCGCCACGCCCGCGCCACCAGCGGCGACTTCCCGACGATCGCGACGACGTGGTCATCGAGCTGGGCGGTGTCGAGCGCGCGACGAAACGCCGGCAGGGTGTCGAACAAGCCCGTCACCTCGTCCACCATCGACGCGTCGTGATACTCCCACCCGGGCTGGTGCTCCTCGGACCCGTGGTGGTGGTCGACCGTGTAGAGGACGCTGCCCGTCTGTTGGGCGGCCGCGCCCAACAGCAGCGTGGATTTGCCGCAGTAGGTGCCGATCTCGACGCCCAGCCCGCCGCCGAGATACCGGAGCGCGGCGTCGTAGAGCGCGCGGCCCTCGTCGGCCGGCATGAAACCCTGTACCTGCTCGGCCAGCGCGAACAAGCGCTCGGGCGCACTGGCCTCGACGTGACTCATCAGCTGAACCTATCGCCTCGATCGACGCCGCCGACACCGTGGTCGATGTTCGCGCTCAGCGATCACCGGGGCTCTCTTCGACGCCTGCCCAGCGGCCAGAACGGCTTCGCTTTACCATCATGGGCGTGCGCGCCTTGCTTATCCGAAAATTTGCTGGTGTCTGGGTGGCCGCGGTCATGGCCGCGGCCGCCGTGTTGCTGCCCGCCACGGCGCTTCCGCCCGGGGCCCCGGGCGCGGCGCCACCGGCGGCGGCCGCGAACTGCCCACCGGTACAGGTCGTGTTCGCCCGGGGACGTAACGAAGCGGCGGGTCCGGGCGTGCTGGGCAACGCGTTCATCAGCGCTCTGCGCTCCAAGGTGAACAGGACCGTGGGCGTCTACGCCGTGCAGTATCCCGCCGACACCGAGGTCGCCCAGGGCGCCAACGACATGAGCCACCACATCCAGGACATGGTCAACAACTGCCCCGACACCCGGCTGGTGCTGGGCGGCTATTCGCTGGGCGCGGCGGTCACCGACGTCGTGCTGGCGGCCCCGATCGGCGCGTTCGGGTTCGACAGCCCGCTGCCACCGGGCGTCGATCAGCACGTCGCCGCCGTCGCCCTGTTCGGCAACGGCAGCCAATGGGTGGGTCCGATCACGAATTTCAATCCCACCTACAACGACCGGACCATCGAGTTGTGCCACGGCGCCGACCCCATCTGCAACCCGGCCGACCCGAACACCTGGAAGGAAAACTGGCCACAGCATCTCGCCGGGGCCTACATCGACGCCGGCATGGCCAACCAAGCCGCCGACTTCGTCGCGAGCAAGCTCTAACCGGCCTCGGCGACGGAGCCCTAACCCCAGGCCGTACCAACAACGCGCCGGCATGGCATGCCTAACGGCAGGTTGTGGGTTACAAAGCTGACCAGTCGAGTCACCATGAGCGGCCGCGTAGAGAGACGGCTTAATGCTCAGGTCAGGTCGCTCAATGGCGTATTTTGGCAACACCACCACTCGCGGAGGGGGGCCAACGATTCCAGCCGTACGTCAGCAGAGCGACAACGCGCGGCGCCGCCGTGAGCGGCGAAACGCCGACCGCCATGCATCGAACGAGCGGTGGCAAACCATCCTGAAAGGCGCCGCGGCGGTGTTCCGTCGTGAGGGGTTCGCCAGGACGAGGCTCGAAGACATCGCCGTCGAAGTGGGCATCAATCGCGCCTCGCTCTACTACTACGTGGGCACCAAAGAAGAATTGCTGCTCGCCCTCATCGAGGCACCGGCGTACGAAATGACCAGGCATTGCCGCGAAGCGCTCGAGTCGGTCGCCGCGCCCGAGGAGAAGTTGCGTCGCGCCCTGGCGTCCTACATCGAGGACCTGGTCGCCCATCCCGAGCTTTTCGTGCTGTTCGGTGAAAGTCAGCACATCGCAACGATTGCGGGGGCGCAAGGCATCGTCAGCAACGCGGAGAGCTACGGCAAGACACTCCTGGCGATCATCGAAGAAGGCGTGACGGGCGGTGTCTTTCGCTCGGACCTGGACCCGCGGCTGGTGATGCTCGGCATTCTTGGCATGTACAACTGGATCCACCGTTGGTATGTCCCCGGCGGACGCAACTCGCTGACCGAAATCGGCGGCACTTTCGCCGCGATGGTGCTCTCAGGCCTGCGCCCCTGAGCTGCCGCGAACTGTGGTGCCGCAGCGGCAGAACCTACGATCGGAAGCAATCCGCAGTCTTGCGAGATTGTGCCGCCAGCCGAGAGGAGGCGCAATGCCGCGCCTGAAGCCGATCCCGCGGGCCGAAGTCAGCGACGACTTCACGCTGAAGATGTACAACTTCATGTTCGGCGATCGAGATCCGGTGGCCGAGCCGGGAACTGTCGGTGGAACCCCCGGCAACTGGTGGACCGTGATGGCGCAGTCCCCCGCCGTCCTGCGCCATGCCGTGCGTGGCTTTCGCCTTTACCGCGAAGAGGTCTCCATCCGGGCCGACCACCGCGAATTGGGCCAGATCCGGGCGGGCTGGGTGGTGGGAAGCCAGTTCGTCTTCTCGCAGCACTGCAAGGCGTGCCGGTCGGCGGGATTGTCCGAGGAGAAGATCGCGGCCATACCGTCATGGGAGACCGCCGAGTGTTTCGATCACACCGAGCGGCTGTTGCTGGCCTACGCGGATTGCCTTGCGGGCCAACAGGGTCGCGTACCCGAGCGGTTATTCACCCAGTTGCGGGAGATCTTCACCGACACCGAGATCCTCGAATTCACCTATACGACCACCATGTACGTGATGCACGCGATCATGTCCCGGGCATTGCGGCTGGAATTCGACGATGTCGACGACCCGATCGTCGAGGTTGACGACCCAGCGGGCGGCGGTGTGCTCGACATCGGTGCCGCGACGTCCGGGCGTGACTGACATAAGCGAGATTGTCCGACCGAACGCCACCGGGGCGTTAGCGCGTTACGCGGGTTCGCGACGTCGATCGGCAGGCGCGTCGATGGCCTCGCCGCGTCTGACGTGCAGACCCACAGAGCCGAGGATCAGCCCCATCCCGATCTCACCGACGGCGGTGAGCCAGGAGAACCAGGTGACGTTGATCCGCGGTCCCGACGTGAAGCTGTCTTGAAAGGCCGGCAGGAATGTCGGCAGCACGTGTGCGTAGACGAACACGACCGCGCTGCCGAACCCGACGATGATTGCGGCCCGGGGCGCCCACGGGTGATTACGCAAAACCAGCACCACCGCAAGGATCACGAACAATCCCTGAATCGTTCCGCCGACCATGACCGACGGCGGCGACGCCGACATCCCCCGCCGAAAATGATCGGCCGCGTGGAGCGCAAACGCGGCCGCGAAACCGATCATCGCCGCGGTGACCGAACGGTGCGCTGTTACCGAATCCCAGTCGTTGGACATTGGCTTCTCCCGACTAACGGCTACTACGCACAGTAGTAGCCCTGGAGGCGCAAGTAAATACCCTCAACCAAAAGTCGAGGGCTGGGTGAGGGCTGGGTGATAAGCCCCTTTAATTCGAAAGTTCCGCGATACCTTTTCGGACCCGGATGGGCGTCGGGGTCACCACAATTCGTGGCGAAATTCAGGCTGGAGTGTTGCCGCTCGAGTAGAGCTTGAAGTTGCGGACCAGCGGAACGACCGGGTTGCCCGCCGCGGCGCGCTGGCGGGCGCGAAATGAGGGGTGGCGGCGCATTGCTTCATTGCGTTCACGTTCGCGACGCTGAGCGGCGGCCCACGCAGGATGGGACTGAAGGAAAATAACCGTGCCTTCTGGTGTATTCGCCACGATCGTCACTCCTCTCAGTACCACCCGCAAAAGCTACAACAGTGTGGTTATCGGATCGTGATTCCAGAATGCCCGCCGAATCCTGAGACCAAACCATCCGCCAAGATGAGAATTGGCCATGAATTTGCGAGCGTAATCCGTTGCCACTGCCGTGCTGTCGTCCACGCTGGTCCGACCGCAATCAGGATGATAGCGACGGGCACCGACAGAATTCCGTTTCAACCCCGTACCCGGTTGGCTGCTAGGGTCCCTTGCTTATGCCGGAGATGGACCGCCGCCGCATGATTTTGACCACCGGGGTCGGGGTGCTGGCAGCCACGCTGCCCGCCTCGAAGGCCTGGGCGTACCCGCCCCGCCAGGGCGAGCCCGCCGGCCGAATACCGCCGCCCGCCGCGCCGAGCGGCCAATCCGGGAACTACATCTTCTCGGACGAATTCGATGGTCCGGCGGGCTCGGCCCCCGACGCGTCGAAATGGGCGGTGGCCAAAGCCCGCGAGACGATCAAGGACCCGACCTATTGGGAGCTGCCCGAGCACATCGGGCAGTACCGCGACGACCGCCGCAACGTGTTCGTGGACGGCAATTCCAACCTGGTGCTGCGCGCCGCCAAGGATGGGCCCACCTACTACAGCGGCAAGGTGCAGAGCCTGTGGCGCGGCGGCGTCGGCCACACCTGGGAAGCCCGGATCAAACTGAACTGCCTGACCCCGGGCGCCTGGCCCGCGTACTGGCTCGGCAATGACGATCAGGGCGAGATCGACGTCATGGAGTGGTACGGCAACGGCAAGTGGCCCTCGGCGACCACCGTCCATGCCAAGGCCAACGGCGGCGAATGGAAGACCCACAACATCGCGGTGGACAGCGCCTGGCACACCTGGCGCACCCAGTGGGACGCCTCAGGCATCCGCTTCTGGAAGGACTACACCGACGGCGCCGCGCCCTACTTCGACGTGCCGGCGAGCTCGCTGCCCGACTGGCCGTTCAACGGGGCCGGATACACGGTCTATCCGGTGTTCAACCTCGCGGTCGCCGGTTCGGGGGGCGAAGACCCGGGCCCGGGCAGTTATCCCGCCGACATGCTCGTCGACTGGATCAGGGTCTGGTAGGCGGCTCGCCTCAATGCGTCAGCAGCGCGACCGCGGTCGTGGGCCTGCCGCCCGGGCGGCGCAAATCCGTCCGCTGCCAGGTCAGCGGGCGTATCCATAGCGGTAGGCGGTGGAACCGTTTCGCGGCCACCAGCAACGATTCCGCTTCGACGGCTCGCCAGCCCAGGTCTTCGAAAAAGGCCAGCCCGTTTTCGGGCGCGAACCTGAAGGGTGCGTTTTCCGAAATCCCGGCGACGTTCTTGTTGATCCGCTCCCTGAGGCCGGGAAAGGCGAAATCGATCATCCACCAGGCGACCTCGGGTCGCTTGATCGCCCCCGACAGCGCAGCGACGTCGGAGGCTTCCAGATACATCGACAGCCCCTCGGTCAGCACGAAGGCCTTCGTCGCGCCGGCCAGCGCTTCGTTGAAGAAGGCGTCTCGGGCCGGCGGGTCGGCGAGGTCGACCGCTATGCCGTTGAGCCGGCAGCGCGGCGTCTGATCGGCCAGCAGCTGCGTCTTTTCGGCGAGCAGCTTGGGTAGATCGGCCTCAACCCAGGTGAGGTCGGGCGGGAGGTCCAAGCGATAGGGCCGGGTGTCCAGGCCGGCGGCCAGATTCAGGACGCGGTCACAGCCGTGCGCGAGCGCGTCGGCGATGGCGTCATCGATGAGCTTGGTCCGCGTGACCAACCACCAACCGCTGCGGTCCGCCCACCGAACGTGGTCGACGATCGCGCGGCCCTGCTCGCCCGCGAGGCGTTCGGCCAGCGGGTCACAAAACAGCGCATCGGGGCGGGCCGATTCGGTTGCCCGGTGCAGCGCCGTCCACCGGGCGGTATCGGAGACATGGGTGATCGTGTGCCCTGGACCAGACATACGTTGCGTTATAGCAGCACCGGCGCCGTGCTATTGGCCCGCCCTGCCTCCCGCGAACCACGCGGCGGTCACGGCTCGGGTCGCGGGCGGTGGCAGGACGGCGTCCGGCGCGCCGAGGCGACCGACTTTGACGGTCCACGCCGCCGACGAGCGATCGATGCAGGATCCGGCGCCCTGGCTGGGCAGCCACAACACGGCGAGATCACTGCCCGCGCCGCCGCATCCGTAGACGCCGACGTACCCGTCGGCGCGCCCACCCCACGCGCCACCGTTGCGCAGCAGGCAGCGGGTGCCGTCGTCGAGGGTCAGGGCGAACGGGTCCGGGTCGGCGGTCGCGTGCACCGGCGGAAGGTTGCCGTCGAACGTCACCCGGTGCATCTGCATGTCCCACGGATTGTCCACGCACAGAAGCGATCCCGGCGTAGACGGCCAGCACGTGCCGGCTCCGGCCGCGCTCGGCGAACAGTAGTACACGTTGTCGGCCGCCGCCGACGGCGACGGCTGCGAACACTCGCTCGCCTGCCCGACGGTGCCCGGTCCGGACGCCACGTGGTAGCCGTTGATCGCTTCGCCGCCGGGCCCGACGGCCATCACCGTGATCGACTGGGTGGCCGGCGGATCCGCGGCCGCCGGACCGGCCGCCAATGTCGACGCCGTTGGCGGCACGGCGAGCGCGGCGACGGCGAAGACCCGGACCATGCAGCGCATCACGTTCATCGAGCCAACCCTCCTCAGGCCCCCTTCTGCAGGGTAGGACGCCCCTGCATTCGTCGGGCCGGTTTGGGCGGTGACGCGTGATTGGGATCGGTAGACGCCGGGCGCGGCTGTACTTGCTGCCATGACGCCGCCAAGGAGGCGGCGCCCCAGGAAAGGAAGACAGCAAATGAACATCGTGCCGAGCAGCATCCAAGAGCAGATCAACCGCGTCGATCGGCAGCGCAGCCTGTACATCGGGATCAGCACCGGCCTGCTTGCGATCTGGAGCGTTTACCGACTGATCTGGATGCTCTACCTCGGAATGACTTTCGGCTGGTTCTTCGGCGCGATGGCTTTCCAGGTGGTGTTGTGGGGCGTGATCGGCACGGCCGCCGCGGTGGCCTCCATCGGATTCCTCACCCGCTACAACAAGGGATCTTGACTCGTCTGACGGCCGTCGGAGAAGTCCCGGACCTGACGAGGGCCCGGGACTTTCGTTGTGCCGCAACGGTTTAGGGCAACGGGTTAGAGCTGAGCCCAGACCGACTTCGTCTTCAGGTAGATCTCGAGGCCCTCTTTGCCGAACTCGTGACCCCAGCCGGACTGCTTGTAGCCGCCGAACGGCACATCGTGGTCGAACACCAACTGGCAGTTGACCTGAACGCTGCCGGCCTGCAGTCGCCGCATGATCCGGTGGGCCCGACCGAGGTTCTCCGTCCATGCGGTGGCCGCCAGGCCGTAGGTGGTGTCGTTGGCCAACGCCACGGCCTCGTCTTCGTCGTCGAACGGCAGGATGGTTACCACCGGACCGAAGATCTCCTGCTGGTAGAGCCGCATGCTGGTGTCGACGTTGGTGAGCACCGTCGGGTGGACGAAGTAGCCCTTGCGGTCCAACCGGTGGCCCCCGGTGACCACCTCGACACCGTCCTTCTTGCCTTCGTCGATGAAGCCCATGACGCGGTTCAGCTGCTTCTGGCTGATCAGCGGCCCGCTGACGCAGCCCTCCTCGCTGGGGGCGCCCAACTTGAACGAATTCGCCATCATCGCAATGCCTTCCACGACCCGGTCGTAGACACCGCGCTGGGCGAAGATGCGCGACCCGCACACGCAGCCCTGGCCGGAGTGCACGAAGATGCCCAGCGACGCCATCATGATGGCGTTGTCCAGGTTGGCGTCGTCGAAGATCAGCACCGGCGATTTCCCACCTAGTTCCAGCGTGACCTTCTTCAGGTTGCCGGCCGAGGCCCGCACGATCTCCTTGCCGACCTCGGTCGAGCCGGTGAAGGCCACCTTCTGGACGTCGGGGTGCGCGGTGATCGCGGCGCCGGCGGTGTGGCCGTATCCGGTCAGCAGGTTGACCACACCCTCGGGCACGCCGGCCTCGTGGATCAGCCGGTCCAACAGCAGGGCCGACAGCGGAGTCTCCTCGGCCGGCTTGACCAGCAGGCTGCCGCCCGCGGCCAGGGCCGGCGCCAGCTTCGCGCTGGCGTTGAAGATGGGGCCGTTCCACGGGAAGATCAGGCCCACAACGCTGTACGGCTCTTTGAGGGTGTAGGCGTGCATGTTGACGTAGTTGTCCGTCGCGATGCCGTCGGTTTTCACGTCGTAGGCGACGCCGTTGATCTTCGAACACCAACCGGCGTAATAGCGGAAGAACTCCGAGCAGGTCGACATCTGCAATTGGGCCTGCAGCAGCGGCATGCCGGTGTTGAGCGAGTCCAGTTGGGCGAACTCCTCGGCGTGCTCGTCGATCAGCTCCCCGATGCGCCACAAGATCTTGGCGCGCTCGCGGCCGGGAAGCTCCGCCCAGACCCCCGACTCGAAGGTCTCCTTCGCCTTCGCCGCGGCGTCGTTGACCGCTTCCTGCCCGCAATCGGTGAATTCGGTGATCGTCTCCTCGGTCGCGGGATCGATAACCGCGATGACGTCACCCGCGCCGGGGCGCTTGCGAAGGTCGTCCAATACCGCCTGCACCGTCATCTGATCCCTTTCGCCCTGCCAGTCGTGGCGCCCCGGCGCCCCATGCGCTCGAGTGCTGAGCACTTGCTTAGCATTGTGCACTCGGCTGGTCAAGCATCCGCAGCCGGGTGGGCTCAGCGCGATTGTTGGATGCGGATGAGATTTCCCGCGGGATCGCGGACGGCGCAGTCGCGCAGCCCGTACGGCTGGTCGGTGGGTTCTTGGACGATGTCGACGTCGCAGGACTGCAGCCGTTCGAAGGTGCCGTCGAGGTCCTTGGTGGCCAGCAGCAGTGTGGCGTAGCTGCCCTTGGCCATCATCTCGGCGATGGTGCGGCGCTCGTCGTCGGTGAGACCCGGGTTGGCCGCGGGCGGGTTCGAGACGATGGACGTGTCCGGCTGGTTCGGCGGACCGACCGTGATCCATCGCATCGTGCCCTTGCCGACGTCGAGCCGAACTTCGAACCCGAGGACGTCGCGATAGAAGGCCAGCGATGACTCCGGATCCGCATGGGGAAGGAAACTCGAGTGAATGGTGATGGTCATGCGGTCAGGTTAGGTGCGGTCCGATGGCGGCCGCTTCTCGATTCCTGATCGGTCTCGCCACCTGCTTGACCAAGCACGGCGGCATGCCCGCCAGCGCGTCAGCCGACCGACGGCGATAGGCGCTGGGCGGCACACCGACCAATTCGGTAAATCGGGTGCTGAAGGTGCCTAACGACGAGCAACCGACTGCGAAGCAGACCTCGGTGACGCTCAGGTCGCCCCGGCGCAGCAGCGCCATCGCCCGCTCGATGCGCCGCGTCATCAGGTAGGAATACGGCGATTCGCCGTAGGCGCGCCGGAATTCGCGGCTGAGGTGGCCGGCGGACATGTGCACCCCGCGCGCGAGCGCCTCGACGTCCAACGGCTGCCTGTAGTCCCTGTCGATGCGGTCACGAACGCGGCGCAACAGGACCAGGGTGCGCAGGCGCTGCGCCGCGGCCTCCGGTGTGCTGGTCACCCAGGTGATGTTGCCACCCCGACCGGCCAGCCGTCCAAGGGCGCTCCCCCCGCGCCCCGCTCAGTGCGGGGCCGGGCTTGATTCGCGGGGGCAATACCGTTGCCCCGCAACCGGTTAGACGCCGATCAGCTCCGGGTGGAACTTGGCCGCCATGCGACGCAATCCGTCGCGCCAGTCGACCGAGGTGCCGCCGATGAGCTCGTGCATGCGGTCGATGGTGGTGGGATTGCCGCGTAACGCTTGGTCGCTCGGCTCGAAGACCGGTTCGGCGCCGACGAGTGATCCGAGGTAGCCGCACCACTCCTGCAAGCTGACGGTCTGCTCCCCGCACCAGTTGACCGTGGTCGCCGGGACCGACGCGACCTCGAGCAGTTTGGGGATGGTGGCGATGATGTCGTCCTCGTGAATCGGGTTGTAGCGCGCGGGTTCACCGGGTGGGACGGGAATCGGGATGCCGCCCAGCATCATCTCCATGTGGTAGAACGGCCAACCGCCGTTGTCGCCGTAGGGAACGTTGAGCCGCGCGATCGTGGTGGGCAGGCCGAGAACACGGGCCGTCGAGCGGGCCACCACTTCGCCGGCGATCTTGGAAATGGAATACGTGGGAAAGAGCGGTTTGTGGTTGTCGCCCAGGGCGGACCGCTCGCTGCGCGGCTCGTCGCCCGGCGGGTCGTATACGGCCGCCGACGAGCAGTGCAGGAAGGCCTTCGCGTTGCGGCAGTGGGCCATCAGCAGGCCGACCGATTCCGCGTTGGCCGCAAGGTCTTTGTCCCAGCTTCCGCTCTTGGCCACCGCCAGGTTGAGGACATAATCGAAATCGGTTGGCAGGCCGGTGAAGTCGCCAGCCGCCAGATCCACTTTCTCGCAACGGATCCCGGCCTTCTCGAGGCCTTCGCGCGCCGCGGGGTCGGTGAAACGGGCGATCCCCCAGACCTCGTTGTCGCCGGCAAGCGCCCGGGCGAGGGGGGTGGCGATTTGACCGGTCGGACCGGTGATCAGGATTTTTGCACCGCGCATGCGCGCAATGGTAGCGAAGGCATGATTGCCCGTCCGTCAATCGGTCAACGTTGGCGAGCCCGTCGCGCAGGCGCCGGCGGCCTACAGCCCGGGCTGGTCTTCGATGATGCCCAGCCAGATCTGGGCGACGTCGATGGCGACCTTCTCGCTGATGAACGCGTGCTGCGTCCCGGTGTAGATGTCGCGGAAGGCGCGCTCCAACCGGCTGCCCTCGCGGATCGAGCTGGTGCCGGCGACCAGGTGGGCCCATTCGGCGCAGCCGCGGGCGATGTCGGTGGCGTAGACGGCGGCAACCCGCATGTCGGCCCGAAGCGCCGGAGTCAGTTCCTGCCCCGCCGCCACGGCCGCCTCCGCGGTGGTGAACGCGTCGAGCACCAACAGCCGCGCCGCGCGCCAGGCCGCGCGGTGATGCGCCAGGCCCTTCTGGAAGGTGGGGCGGCTGGCCAGCGACGCCATGTCACTCATCCGGAACTTCGTCGCGGCCAGCTCTTGGACATCGTCGAGCATGCTCTTTGCCACGCCCAGCGCCCACGACGCGTGCCCGGCCGCGGTCACCGGCATCAGCCCCATGCGGGTGGCCGGGGACGTCCCGCGATAGGGCTGCCGCACGAACAGTTCGAACGTGCGGCTCTCGGGCACGAATACCTCTGAAGCGCTGTAGTCGTAGGAACCGGTTCCCTTCAGCCCCTGCACGAACCAGCCGTCGTTGAAGCTGATCTCGTCCCGCGGAATGACGGCGACGCGCATCTCGGGGAAACCCTCACTGATCCAGCGCATCTCGCCGTCGTCCATCGGCAGGAAGCCGGCGGCAACGTATTCGGCGTGACCGACGCCCGAACCGAAGTTCCACGCGCCACTCACCCGGTAGCCACCGTCGACGGCGGCGCCCTGCCCATTGGGAAAGAATTGGCCGCCCAGGGTGACTCGGTTGTCGTGCGCGGTGAACACCTCGGCGAAGCCGTCGTCGGGCAGGTATGCCGCCGCGGCGAACGACGACGGCAGATTGGCGATCCCCACCCAGCCGAATGACCCGTCCTGCCAAGCCATTTCGATCCAGGTTTCGATCATCTCGGCGAACGACGGCTCGACGCCACCGGCCGCGACCGGGTTGAACGCCGACATCAGCCCACTGGCCCACATCTCATCCACGATCGCCGGGGTCAGCGTGCGCAGCCGCTCGGATGCGGCGGCTTCGGACTGCACCAGCTCCCGCATACCGCGGGCCAGCGCCACAACCCGGTCTTGCGTGTCGGCGATCGAGGTCATGAGGGTGACCGTATCAACCGCTCCGGGCATTGCGAACGAAAATCACCCGTCGCGACACGTCGTTTACGGTGTGGGTTGTGCGCTGGATTGTCGACGGCATGAATGTGATCGGAAGCCGTCCCGATGGCTGGTGGAAGGACCGCGACGGTGCGATGGTCACGTTGGTGGACAAGCTGGATCGATGGGCGTCGAGCCAAGGAGAAACGGTGACCGTGGTTTTTGAGCGACCGCCGTCGACGGCCCTCACGTCATCGGTGATCGAGATAGCGCACGCGCCGACGGCCGCGGCGAATTCGGCCGACGACGAGATCGTCGCGCTGGTCGCGGCCGACGCTGCGCCGCACGACATTCGCGTGGTGACCTCCGACCGAGCGCTGACCGACCGGGTGCGAAGCCTGGGTGCATCCGTCCACCGGTCGGAAAGCTTCCGCGACCTCGTCGATCCGCGGGACCGATGACCACCGGCGTCCCCGGTCCACCAACCAACCGCGTCTGCGCGCTCGCGCGCATCGACATCCCGATCATCCAGGCGCCCATGACCTATATCGCCGGGGCCCAACTTGCCGCGGCGGTGTCGAACGCCGGTGCGCTGGGAATCATCGAGACCACCTCGGATCAGGGACGAGCCGACCTGCGGCGGGTGCGAGAGTTGACCGCCGGTGCCGTCGGCGCGAACATCGCGCTGCTGTTCAACCGTGATCCTGCGATGCTGGACTTGCTTGTCGCCAACGACATTCGATTCGTGACCACCTCCGCCGGCAGCCCATCGATTTTCACCGAACGCCTGCACGACGCGGGCATCACGGTGTTCCACGTGGTGGGCACCCTGGCCGCGGCCAAGAAGGCCGTCGACGCCGGCGTCGACGGGCTCGTGGTCGAAGGCGTCGAAGGGGGCGGTTTCAAGAACCGGTTCGGCGCGTCGACCATGGTGCTGCTGCCGCTGGTGGCCGCCCACGTCGACGTCCCGATCGTCGCGGCCGGCGGGATCTGCGACGCGCGGTCCATGGCGGCCGCCTTCGTGCTGGGCGCCGAGGCGGTGCAGATGGGCACCCGGCTGCTCGCCTCCGCGGAATCGCCGGTGCACGGCAACCTCAAGCAAGCGGTCGTCGACGCCGACGAAACCGGCACGGTCCTGCTGCCCCTCGACGGCAACCGGATGATGCGCGTCATCCGGACGCCCGCCGCGGAGCGGCTCGACGCGGCGACGTCCGCCGAGGCGGGCGCCGCCGCGCTACAACGCGTGCAGCGGCTCTACTTCGACGGCGACCTAGACGCGAGCGTCGCCAACACCGGCCAGGTGGCCGGACGCATCCAGGACCTGCCCCCGGCCGCCGACATCATCACCCAGATGTGGCGTGGCTGCCGCGAAGTGCTGGCGGCCACCGCGCAGCGAGTGGGCCGGGCCGAACTCGACCAGGCCTGACGCGCGGCGGGCTAAGATCAGCCCGCGGCCGCCAGAGCCGCGTCGTAGTTGGGCTCCTGCGCGATCTCGGGCACCAGCTCGGTGTAGGCGACGTTGCCGTCGGCCCCGACCACCACGATGGCGCGGGCGAGCAATCCGGCCATCGGGCCGTCGGTGATGGTGACGCCGTAGTCCTCACCAAAGCTGTCCCGGAACGCCGACGCGGTCTTGACGTTCTCGATGCCCTCGGCGCCACAGAACCGCGCCTGCGCGAACGGCAGGTCCTTCGAGACGTTCACCACCGTCGCCCCGCCGCCGGCGGCGCGCTCGTTGAAGGTCCGCACGCTCGTCGCGCACACCGGCGTGTCGATGGACGGAAAGATGTTGAGCACCAAGGGCTTACCGTCGAATTGCTCGCTGCTGACCGCGGCCAGATCGCCGCCGACCAGACTGAAGGCCGGGGCTTTTGATCCGACGGCAGGCAGCTCGCCGACAGTGTTGATCGGGTTTCCACGCAACGTTATCTGTGCCATGGGCAACAGTCTGCCAAGGCCGCCGCGGCCGTCATGGGGCAGGTCCCGTGTCCTAATTCGTGGGGTACATGGCGTAGACGACATGCCCCCGCGTGTCCAACACTGAATCCATGCCTCGCAAGGTGGTGATCGCCGGTTTCCCCGGTGTGCAGGCGCTCGATGTGGTGGGTCCCTACGACGTGTTCACCGGCGCGTCGTTGTTGACCGGCGGCGGCTACGACGTCGCCTTTGCCTCGGTCGGCGGCCAACCCATCGCGACGGCGACCGGGCTGGCCTTCGTGACGACCCCGCTGCCGGACCCGGCCGACCCGATCGACACGGTGGTGCTGCCCGGCGGCGCGGGCGTGGAGGCGGCCCGCTCCGATGGCGAGCTCGTCGCCTGGGTCAAGACCGTCTCCGGTCATGCCCGCCGCATGGTGACGGTCTGCACCGGCGCGTTTCTCGCGGCCGAGGCGGGGCTGCTGGACGGGCAACGGGTGACCACGCACTGGGCGTTCGCCGAGCGGCTGGCGGCCGAATTCCCCGCCATCGAGGTCAATGCCGACCCGATCTTCGTGCGGAGCTCGGAGACGGTGTGGACCGCCGCGGGCGTCACCGCGGGCATCGACCTGGCGCTGGCGCTGATCGAGGACGACCATGGCACCGAGATCGCGCAGACGGTCGCCCGCTGGCTGGTGCTGTATCTGCGCCGACCGGGCGGGCAGACCCAGTTCGCGGCGCCGGTGTGGATGCCGAGGGCCCGACGGGATTCGATTCGCGAGGTGCAGGAGAGGATCGAGGCGGAGCCGGGCGGCCCGCACAGCATCGATGACCTGGCCCGCCGCGCCGCGATGAGCCCGCGCCACTTCACCCGGGTGTTCACCGCCGAAATCGGTGAGGCGCCCGGCCAATACGTCGAACGCATCCGCACCGAAGCCGCGCGCCGGCAGTTGGAGGAGACCGACGACACCGTCGTCGCCATCGCCGCCCGGTGTGGCTTCGGCACCGCGGAAACCATGCGGCGCAATTTCCTTCGCCGCGTGGGCATTTCGCCCGACCAATACCGCAAGGCTTTCGCCTGACACCGAAAGGACGACACCGATGACCCAGATCGCCATCGTGGCCTACCCCGGATTCACCGCGCTCGACATGATCGGGCCGTACGAGGTGCTGCGCAACCTGCCCGGCGCCGAGGTGCGCTTCGTGTGGCACGAGGCGGGACCGATCACCGCCGACTCCGGGGTGCTGGTCATCGGCGCCACCCACTCGCTGTCCGAAACGCCCTCCCCCGACGTCATTCTCGTTCCCGGCGGTCCGTCGACTCCCGTGCACGCCCGCGACGACGCGTTGCTCGACTGGCTGCGCCGGGCCCATGGCGGCGCGAGCTGGACGACGTCGGTGTGCTCAGGGTCGGTGATCTTGGCGGCCGCGGGGCTGCTCGACGGCCGGCGGGCGACGTCGCATTGGCTGACGGTCCCCGCGCTCAAGGCATTCGGCGCGGTTCCCGTGGCCGACGAGCGAATCGTGCACTCCGACGACATCGTCACCAGTGCGGGCGTGTCCGCCGGGCTCGACCTCGCGTTGTGGCTGGCCGGACAGATCGCCGGCGAATCCCGCGCGAAGGCGATCCAGCTCGCGCTCGAGTACGACCCGCAGCCCCCGTTCGATTCGGGCCACATGTCGAAGGCGTCGGCGACCACGAAGGCGGCCGCGACGGCGCTGCTGTCCAAGGACAGCGTGAAGCCCGCCAACGTGAAGGCCACCACCCTGCTCGCCTGGGATCAGGCGCTGGGCAAGGTCCGGGCGCGGCGGCGCAGGCGGTCGGATTCCCACGCCGAGCGCGCGATTCACGACGCGACACGCCGCTGATGCGTCGCGGACCGCACGCTCGGCGGTAGGGCGTCAGGTGCTGGGCTGCAGGATCTCGGTGGTGGCGAGCTGGCCGCCCGCCTGCATCCAGGCCGCGACGACGCCGGGAGCGTCCCGGTCGGGGTTGTAGATGTCTTCCTCGCTGGAGAACAGCCCGTCTCCGGCGTAGACCAGGCGGGTCCAGTTGGGGAACCAGAACGGTTCGCCGTTCGGATCGGTCGGGTGGTCGAGCAGGTTCTTGATCATGACGACGATGGCGTCGTTGTCCTCGTCGTAAGCGATCCAGTCGCTGGGAAAGCGCATGTGCGGGAACGGCGCCATCACCGCGACGATCCAGTCGCGGACCGCCTCGCGTCCGTGGAAGACGCCGTAGTGATGCTCGGTGTAGACGACGTCCTCGGTGAACAGGTCCGCGAACGGCCGCCAGTCGCCCGAGGCGCTGCACCCTTCGACGACCCGTGTGTAGTTCTCGACGGCTGCATCGATTTCTGCCCTGGTGAAGTTGCCCATAGCGGACACACTAGAACGTGTTTCGGTTTTCGGGTCGCTCGTATGAATGGGGAGATCGAATGAACGTGTTGGAGTTGTTCAGCCTGCGCGGCAAGCGGGCGGTGGTGACCGGGGCGTCCAGCGGGATCGGCAGGAAAGTCGCGCAGGCCTACGTGCAGGCCGGCGCCCACGTGGCCATCGCGGCCCGGCATCTCGATGCGTTGCACGACGTCGCCGACGAGCTCGCGGCGGACGCCGGCGATGTCCAGGGCGAGATCGTGCCGATCCGATGCGACGTGACCCAACCCGACCAGGTGACCAGCATGGTGGACCAGGTGACCGCCGAGCTGGGCGGCATCGACGTCGCGGTGTGCAACGCCGGCATCATCGCGGTCGTTCCGATGCTGGAGATGTCGCCGGAGGAATTTCAGCGGATCCAGGACACCAACGTGACCGGGGTCTTCCTCACCGCGCAGGCGGCGGCCCGGGCGATGGTCACGCAAGGCAGCGGCGGCGTCATCATCAACACCGCGTCCATGTCGGGCAGCATCATCAACGTTCCGCAGCAGGTCGGCCACTACTGTGCCGCCAAGGCGGCCGTCATCCACCTGACCAAGGCCATGGCCGTCGAGTTCGCTCCGCACAACATCCGGGTGAACAGCGTCAGCCCCGGCTACATCCTCACCGAGCTCGTCGAGCCGTTAACCGAGTATCACCGCCAGTGGGAGCCGAAAATCCCGCTCGGCCGCATCGGGCGGCCCGAGGAACTCGTCGGCCTCTACGTCTATCTGGCCGCCGAGGCGTCCAGCTACATGACCGGTTCGGACGTCGTGATCGACGGAGGCTACACCTGTCCGTAGCTCAACGGACCAGCTGCCGGCGGCCGAAACGCGTTCGCACACCGCAGGAATACAGCGCGCGTAACCGATCGCCGACCGGCCGCACCCCGCTGGCCTTCACCAGCTCGCTGTCCAGCCCGACAACCTCCGCGGCGCGAAACGGCCAGGGTCCGTGTTCATTTGGCACCCACCACGTCCGGCCGGCCGTGCGTGCGCCCCACCGGGCGGTGAGCCAGATTTCCAGCGGCGTCGGTTCGACCGCGTCGCCGACGGCGATCTCGATGCGGCTGTACACGCCGCGCCGGGGCCATCGGCGGACACTGTCGTACCCGATGCGTCCGTCGTGGCGCCGCAGCCGCATCCTGGCCCAGGTGTAGGGGACACCGAGGCCGAGGCGGGTGACGGGAACGACGGCCAATCGCGCCGTTTCGAGCGACAGAAACAGCACGCCGTGGTGACCTGCGTCATCGATCGAATAAAGCCGGACGTTGGTCTCCAGAAAACTCCCGAAATATGGGAGCGGAAGTGCACCAACAACTTTGGTACTTCTCATGGCGAACGGGATCAGCCCGACGTAGGTCATCCCGTCGGCGAACACGTCGGGACGGGTGCCGGGCGGGTACATCGTCTCGACGCTTTCGGGACGCACCGGCCAATGGATGAAGGTCACATCGCGCCAGTGCTGGTCGAACGTCACCGGGCCGGCAAGCGGTGGCGGCGTGCGCGGGAACCCCTCGAGGCCTGGTGGCTCGTTCGGTTGGGCGGCCGGCGGCCCGGGTGTCGCGGTCATCCGATCGCCGGCCCTATCGCTCGAGCTCGCCGGAGATCCCGCGCTCGAGGTTGGCCTGCGTCGCCGACGGCAGCACCAGCAGGCCGTCGAGTTCGCTGCGGGCCACGTCGTAGGCGCGCTGACGTTCGTTGGGCGCCGCCCCGGGATCGGCCGCGACCCGTAACAGGCTCTGCGCCCGCGCAATTCGCTGCTGATCCGCCCGGGAGAAATCGGTGCGGCGACGGCGGATCGCTTCGGACTCGGCGGCGTCGAACGCGGTGACGTAGTCCTCGACGGCGGCCATGTATCGCGCGGCGCCTTCGCGGTCGTCGAGCAGGTCCTCGGCCTTGACGGGGCGCAGGAAGTCGGCCCGCAGCTTGGCTTTGTGGAACGCGATCGTGTTTGCGTCGCGCATGTCGGTCATCAGGGGGTAGTCCAGGAGCTTGGCGACGTCGAGTTCGTACTCCAGCCAGCGCGCGTCCGTGCGGCCGTGCTCATCGAGAACGCGGCGGATCGAGCGCCACTGGGCCGCCTGATTCACGCCCGCCCGATCGGCGGTGGCCGTGCCGGGTGCCGGTGGTGGACCGATTTCCCGCGACCGCTCGTCGGCGCGCCGGCGGTAGGCGCCGAATGCGCGCACCGCGGCGATGATCGCGCCGGTCAGCGGCAGGATCAAGATCAGCAGCTCCGCCAACCGGAATATCAGGCCCACCTGGCCAGGATGCCACTCGCGACGGCCGTTGTTGGCGTCAACTCTGCGGACGCACCCCCAGCACGTCGCGAAACAATGCCTGCCGCAACGCGAGTTCACGCGGGTCGCTCCACAGGTGAAACCCGAGCCGGTTCATGACATAGGCGAACCCGACGCCGGTGTCGGGGTCGGCGCACCCGAATGATCCCCCAAAGCCCGGCGTGCCGAACGCCCGATCCGACGAGCCGAACGTGAACTGCCGCACGGGCTTACAGAAACCCAGGGAATACGCCACGTCGATGTGCATCACCTTGTCGCGCACGCCGCGGCTCGGCGGAACCGCGGGCGCCGTCAGCGCCTCGAGGACGTCTTGGCGCAGCTGCACCTCGGCGCCCCCGCACACCGCGCTGCCATACATCCGCGCCACCGACCGGGCGGTACCGATGCCGTTGGCCGACGGGATCTCGACCGCCCGGACGTCGTCGCGGTTGTAGTCGCCGTCGAACGGGTTGACGCCGCGCGGGACCGCGATGGTGCGGGCCGTCAGGCCAACCGGATTCAGCGACGCGCCCACGAATCCTGCGGGCATGACGCCCAGATGCAGCATCGTTTCCGCGCGCGCCCAATTGTGAATATGGGCGACCCGAGCGCGGTCGACCGAGGCGGGCAGGCCGATGTGCAGGTCGAGTCCCGCCGGCGCGGCGATCTCGTCGGCCAGAAACCGGCCCAGGGTGCGCCCGGCCGGATCGGTCCGGCGGATCAACTCGGACTCGTACCAGCCCAGCGTGATCGCGTGATAGCCGTGCCGGGTGCCCGGCCGCCACGCCGGCACCTGGGCCGCCAGGATCGGCGACAACCGTTGCGGATCGGCCACGTCGGCCAGCGTCGGCTTCGGCTTGAGCGCGCAGACTCCGGCCTGATGGGCCAGAAGTTGGCGGACCGTGACGTCCCCCTTGCCTGCCCGCGCGAATTCCGGCCAGTAATCGGCGACCCTGGCGTCATAGGAAATGAGTCCGCGCGAGGCCGCCACCGCCACGACCAGGGCGGCGACGCCTTTGGTCGTGGAGAACATGTTCACCATCGTGTCGGCCTGCCACGGATCCTTGGTCAGCCCGTTGCGGTAGCCACCCCACAGGTCGACCACCTTGACGCCGTCGCGGTAGACGGCGACGGCCGCGCCGACCTCGGCGCCGTCGCGAAGGGTCGCCCGGAACGCGTCGGCCACCTTGCCGTAGCCGGCCTCCACGTCGCCGCCGATCAGATCGGGCGACACCCGCAATTTCAGAACCATCTCCCACCTTTCGAGTGGAGACTAGCCAGTGGCGTTCGCGCGCAGGCCCTTTTACGGGTCGTCGGGTCAGCGGACGCCCAAGGTGCGCGGCGCAGCGCCGAACCCAATCCCGCTATAGCGCGGGACGGGCGGTAGCCTACCGGCGAGCGGCGTCCAGGGCCGTCCGTTTGCTACCACCAGGAGTCGTCATGCCGGGCCGCAACTATTCCTTCGAAGTCACTCGCACCAGCAGCGCGCCCCCCGCGACGGTGTTCCGGCTGGTGGCCGACGGCGCGAACTGGTCGCAGTGGGCCAAGCCGATCGTGGTGCACTCGAGCTGGGCGCGCCAGGGCGACCCCGCCCCGGGTGGCATCGGAGCTATACGCAAGGTGGGCATGTGGCCCGTCTACGTGCAGGAGGAAACCGTCGCCTACGAGCCGGACCGGCGCCACGCCTACAAGCTGGTGGGCCCGCGCACCCCGGCGCAGGATTACGCCGGCGAGGTGGTCCTGACGCCGAATGCGGCGGGCGGCACCGACATCCGCTGGACGGGTTCGTTCACCGAAGGCGTTCGCGGGACGGGTCCGCTGATGCGCGCGGCCATGGGTGGAGCGGTCCGGTTCTTCGCGGGCCGGCTGGTGAAGGCGGCCGAACGGGAATCCCGCGCCGGGCGCTGACCTTGTCGCAGAACGCGTGACGGCCGCGCGAAGCGGCCGCCACGCTGCCATTCACGAATTACGGTTCGTTGAACTGGTTTTCGTACGTTTGTTGCTGCTGCATGTCCTGATTGAACTGCTGCTGGGCCTGCTCGTTTTGCTGTTCGGCCTGTTGCATGGACTGCTGCAGCTGCTGCTGGTCGAGCTGCTCCTGCAGCCGGGACTGATCGTCGTCATCGGCCGCGAAACCGCCGCCGGTCAGGCCGGGCGGCGCCTCGGGCGCAACGGCCAGGTCCGTCCGGCTCGCCAAAGCCCATCCCGGCGCGCCCCCGGGTGTGGCGACGCGAGCGGCGTCGTACAGCGCGAGTATGGCCAGGGTCGCGGCGATCCCGACAACGAGGCGCAGCACGCCGCGGCGTCCGCCGGTCGTCGTGGGGTGGGGCCTGTCGCTGCTCATCCTCCAGGTATGCGCCGCGTCCTTAGCCGCCCACTGGGTCCCGGCTGTCGGCCCGATATGAAGCCGCGCAACGAGGCGCTATTTCGCCTCGACCTCGTCTTCATACTTCTTGGTCATGTGCGCGACGGCGTCCAGCTGCGACTGCGCCAGGTTCTCGCGGGCCTGACCGGCGCGCGCGGCGGCGTCCAGCGTCGGCTGCGCCTGGCCCTGGAAGTGGGGCATGACCTCGGCGGCGAACAACTCGGCGGACCGCCGGGTGGCGGCGGGGTTCGCCCACTCGTGACCCATCTGCAGCATGCAGCCGAACCCGCCGGACTGATCCCAGAGCCGCTGCACCTGTTCGCGCGCCCGCTCGGGGGTGCCGATCACGCCCGCGCCATTGTCGTTGATGACGTCGATCATCTCGTCGAGCTGTTCCCCGGGCATCGTCATCTGAGGGAACGCGGCCACCTTCTGGAAGTACCGGAACCACGGCTCGATGCCGAACTTGACCTCTTCGCGCGCCTGCTTCTCGGTTTCGGCGAGGTGGAACAAACCGACCAGGCTCCAGTTTCTGCGGTCGACCTGGGTGCCGAAGGCCGCGGCGCGCTCCTCGACGATGCCCCAGTGGTAGGACAGCGCGTTGAAACCCTCGACGGTCAGCGTCGCCCCGATGGACAGCAGGCCGATGCCGTGCTTGCCGGCCAACCGCGCGCCCGTGGGCGAGGCGACAGCCGCGACGGACAGCGGGATCCCGCCGTCGGAGTAGGGGGCCAGCTGCAGCTTGGCGTCGAAGAGCTGATGGGTGGCGGTCTTGGCGCTGACGGTCTCGCCCGCCAGCAGCCGCACGACGATGTCGAGATTGGTTTCCAGCAGCTCGCGGGTGTCGGTCGGGGTGAGCCCGATCATCGACGAGTCGCTGGGCAGTGAGCCCGGGCCCACGCCGCCGATGATGCGGCCGTGCGTGAGGTGATCTAGCAGCATCAGCCGGTCGGCGACCCACAACGGATTGTGGTACGACAGCGAGATGACGCCCGTGCCGAACCGGATGCGCTTCGCGCGTTCGGCGGCGGCGGCGATGAAAATCTCTGGGGAACTGATGATCTCGCTACCCGCCGAGTGGTGTTCGCCCAACCAGACCTCGTCGAAACCCAGGGCATCGAGATGCTCGACGAACGCGAGATCGCGTTGCAAGGCCAGCGTCGGATTGGTGCCCGCGCGGTGGAATGGGGCGATGAAGTATCCGAACCGCAGCTTCGACATTGACGTCCCCTTGCATCCGAGTTGGCCAGAACCATAACTCGGAATGCGGGCTCCGCCCTAGGCCCAGACGCAGGGTTTAGCCGATGGGGCCAGGTTATCCCGGCCCCACCGGCTAGGGAGCAAGTCTTGGTGTTTGCGCTTTAGCGCTGGCTCATCGGGCGATCAGTAGCCGCCGCAGACGTTGCCGACGCAACCTCCGCCGCCGCCCGGTCCGCCGCCGCCACCGCCGACGCCGGGAATGCTGCCGCCGCCCCCGCCGGGGCCGCCGCCACCGGTCGGGCCACCCGGCACGCCGCCGCCACCGCCGCCGGGTCCGCCGCCACCGGTCGGACCGCCGGGCACGCTGCCGCCGCCGCCATTGGGGCCGCCGGGTTCGCCGCCACCGGGCACAGTGGTGGGCGCGACGCTAGACGACGGGGTGGTCGTCGGGGTGGTGGTGCTGCTGGGGCCGCCTTTATGGCCGCCGCCGCAGGCGACCGATAACACGAGCATCGCCGCACCGCCGAGCAGTGCGACCGTCGTCCTCGGTCCAGATCTCATCAGATCCCCCAATCTCCACATGCGCCACTTCGCGCCGCCCACTTTTTCTTACCCCGGGGCGTCGCCGCGCAAACAGATTCGGGCGGCGAAATCCGCCGAGACGAGGATGGCCCGTCACGGGGATGTGACGGGCCATCGCGAACGGCGGTCTGCTAGCAATTCGCTCCCGGAATGCACCCGACGAGCGTGGCGATGTGGGCGCCGGGGACGGACGTGCCGGGCTGTGTCGTCGCGACACTGGACGACGGATGCGGCGCCACCGCCGTTGTGCTGCCGGCCGGGCTAACACCCGCGGCACCGAATCCGACCGTCAAAACGGCCGCCGTTGCACCGCCGAACACCGCGATTGCCTTCGTGATTGGGGTCTTCATCGGGCGCTCCCCTCAGCTCGGTGCGTTTGTTACAAGCTAAATCCTACACCTGTGCAACTGTGCGCACGGTAAATTTTTGGCATCGGACCGCGGACGGCGAACCGATGCGCGTCGGACACCCCGGTGACGAGAGTGGTTCGCGGCGGGCGCGGGCGGCGCGCCGGTGCGAGTCGGCCCTGGATCACGCAATCCGCAAGCGGCCGCCGCATCGGTGGATGGGCGGCCGCCGGTGGGTTGCTGGCTAATCTTCCTTGTTGATCAGCTTGCGCAGCGCGACCCGGTCGGGCTGCAGCAGTTCGGCGATGCGGGGCCGGTTCACCTCCGCGACGATGATCTCGCCGACCTCCTGATAGACCTCGCTGAAGATGCCGTGCGATTTCATCTTCGCGGTCTGATATTGGTTGTCCTCGGTCGGCGTCACGTAGATCACCGCGTCGGCCTTGAAGCGGTGCACCAGCCAGAGGTGGATCAGCGTCATCAGCCGCTTCTGCCGGAGTTTCTCGGCGAAGGTGTTCTGGTCGCGGACCTGAAGGATGCTGCGGCCGTGCCGGTCCTTGATCGGGTCGACGACGACGTTGGCCAGCTGCTCGTCGTCGTTGCCGTAGATCCCGAGCTCCAGCACGTCCGAGCCGGCCCGGCGGGGCCGCAGCTGCACCCGCAGCTTCTCCCCCAGGCTGTAGTTCTCGCTCCACATCGCCAGCCACTCCTCGAGCAGCTTCTTCGGCACCTCGGTCTGCACCAGGTGCTGGTGCTGGGTCGACCCCTCGCCCATCGCCTTGGTGGTCGCGGTGCGACCCGACGAGGCGGTCAGCGCCGCGTCGCTGCGCGGCCCGCCGACCAGGGTTTGCGGTGTGCGGTAAGGGGATTCGACCAAACGCATCTTGCGCTGCAGGCGCGCCAGCGCCAGCATGCCGTCCTGTTGCAGCGAGGTGGCGAATTCTTCGGCCGCGACGCCGTCGATCTGGTGTCCGCCATAGGTGATGAAGTTGAAGACGAAGCCCATCTTGCCCAGTTCCTCGGGGAACTGCTTCATCTGCTCATCGGTCATGCCGGTGGTGTCCCAGTTGAACGACGGCGACAGGTTGTAGGCCAGCATCTGCTCGGGGAACTCGGCGTGGATGGCATCGGCGAACTGCTTGGCGTCGGCCAGGTCGGCGGTCTTGGTCTCCATCCACAGGATGTCGGCGAACGGCGCGGCCGCCAGCGACTTCGCGATGGCGTACGGGATGCCGCCGCGGATCTGGTAGTAGCCCTCCGGGGTCTTGGACAGCTCGCAGTCCCAACCCGGGTCGACGCCCAGTTCCTTCGCCTTGGCCTTGGCGGAGTACAGCGACGCACGCGCCGCGAAGGCCCGCCACTCGTCGACGCTCATGTCGGCCGGCTCGCCCTCGCTGGCATCGAATTCGAGCACCTCGGCCACGGCCTCGCCGTAGGTCATCAGCCCGGCGTCGTCCTCCCATGCCGCCACGAACCGCGACTCGACCTGGTCGAACAGGTCGTCGATCGACTGTTGACCGTTCTCGCGCCAGGTGTTGACCGCATCGGAGATCACGCCCTGGATGCCCTGGCGCTCCAGCCACGCCGAGGCCTCGGCGTACTCCCCTTCGGGCAGCGCATAGAGAAGGTGGCCGTTGAGGTCCTTGACGCCCAGCTCGTAGAAGCGACGCACCATCGCCAGGAAGCAGGACTTGTACGACGGGATGTTGAGGTTCGTGGCGCCGAGCAGGAACGGCTGATCGCGCTCGTCGGCCCGGCTGTCCAGCAGGTTGGCCGCCTCGGCATCGGTGCGGGCGACGATGATGCCCGGCACCTTCATGATGTCGAGCTGGAAGCGCGCGGCGTTGAGGCGTTTGATCTGCTCGTCGGACGGCACCAGCACCTTGCCGCCCTGGTGGCCACACTTCTTGGTGCCGGGCCGCTGGTCCTCGATGTGATATCCCGGGACCCCGACCTCGACGAAGCGGCGGATCAGGTTGCGCACGTGCGGGTCACCGCCGTGGCCGGTGTCGGCGTCGGCGATGATGAACGGCCGGTAGTCGTATTCGGTGGCGGTGGCCCGCTGCTGCTCGCTCATGTTCAGGCGCTGGTACTGCTGGTTGCGGTCGGCGGTCAGCAGCGCGCGCACCAGCACCGCGGCGTCGTCGGGCACCTGACTCAGCGGGTAGCTGGCCAGGTCGGGTCCGGGATCCTCGGTGGTGGAACCCTTGGCCGAGGTCGCCCAACCACCCAGGTAGATCCCCTCGATGCCCATCCGCTTCATGGCGACGGCCTGGCCGGGCGAGTAGGGGCCGAAGGTGGTGATGCTCTTCTTCTCGGCGAACAGCTCGCGTAGCCGCTCGTAGAACGCGGCCGCCGCGTTGCGGGCGACGGTGTAGTCGGTGGGGATGGTGCCGCGCTGCTCCGCTACCTGGCGGGCCGTGAAGAGGCGGGTGATGCGGGAGAAGCGCGGGTCGTCGAAGTATTGCTGCGTGGCAGCGACCTCGTCGTCAAACGATGGCCGGACTTGGGTGTCCTTCTCAATGATCGCCATGTCTTTCGCTCCTCTTCGCGCACGAATTCACTGAACGTGAGTCTATCCCCGGCAACGGCAGTTCAATCAGGGTCGACGGACTTGAGCCAAAACTGTTGGCCCGCCCGGTTCTTGCGAGCGCCCTTCGACTCCAACGCGTTGGGAGACAATACGTTTCGATACGGTATCGGTCACGGGGCTGCCGCGCGACGCGCCAGCCAGTCCCGTTGACGGCGGACGAACTCCGCGTCGACGACCCGGCCATGGCCCGGGACGTAGATCGCGTCGGGCCCACCGACCGCCAGCAGCCGGTCCAGGGTCGCGGGCCAGGCCGCGACGTCGGAGTCGGCGTCGATCGCGGGGTCATCGGACTCCTCCACCAGGTCGCCCGTGAAGACCACGGTCCGCTGGCCGCCTTCCGTTGCGGGCGCGAGCACCACCAAATCCGAGGCGGTATGGCCACGCCCGAGGTGGGCGATCGTCACCGCCCGATCCCCCAGGTCAATGGTGGCGTCGTAACCGCCGCTGCGCGGGGGCCGTAGGGCCGCGACCGCCGCGTCCACCTCGGCGGGGTCGGCACCATGACGCAGCGCGTCCTCGCGGAGGTCACCGGTCGCCGAGGAAAGATACTCGGCGACCTCGGGGGTGCAGATGACTTGCGCCCCCTCGAACAGCGACGAGCCCAGCACATGATCGAAGTGCTTGTGCGTCAACACAATATGGGTCGCCGGGCGCCCCGCGAGCAGCCGCACGTCGGCGTCGATCGCCGCCGCCTCGGTGAGCGTGGTCCCGGTGTCGACGAGCACTGCGCCGCTGCGGCCCCACACCAGCCCGACGGTCACGTCGCAGAACGGAAGCCGGCAGCGACGCACGCTGCCGGTCAACCATTCCCAGTCAAGATGCACATCCAGCAAGGTAGCCGTCCCGGTCTGCGGGCAGCGTGGATGCCGCGGCGGCATTTATGTCGGAAATAGTTGACATGTCGGGAATATCCGACATATGTTGGCGAACGTGCCGAGTGTCGATCGTGTCTTCCTTGCCCTGGCCAACCCGGTGCGGCGCGAACTGCTGGAGATCCTCGTCGCCCAGCCGCTGTCGGCGGGGGAACTCAGCGATCGGTTTGAGCTCAGCCGGCCCGCGGTCGCCGAGCACCTCAAGGTGCTGCGCGACGCGGGACTCGTGGCCGACCAGCCGCATGGACGTCATCGCATCTACCGCCTGACCGCCGAGCCGTTGGCGGAGCTCGGCGACTGGCTGCATCCCTTCGAGAAGTTCTGGCGCGGCCGACTGGCCACGCTCGCCGAGGTGGCAGAGGAGCTGGAATGACCGAAACGTCAGGGCCCGCGACGATCCGGGTTGACCAATTCGTGGCGGCGCCACCGGCCAAGGTGTGGCGATTGCTCACCGAACCCGCACTGATGAAGCTCTGGTGGGCCGAAGGGGAGGTGGCCGCGGTGGTAGGTCACCAGTTCACCCTCGACATGCCGGGCTATGGCAAGCAGCCGTGCACGGTGCTCGAGGTCGACGCACCGCACCGCTTCGTCTACACGTTCACCGCGGCCTGGACGCTGACCTGGCGGCTGGAAGCCGAAGGGGCCGGCACCCGGGTCTTCTTGGAGCACAGCGGTTTTGACCTCGACGACGGCCGCATGGCGCGCGCGTTCGAACGCATGGGGCCGGGATGGCGCGACGTCATCCTCCCCCGACTCGCGCACGTTGGCGCCCGGGCGAGCCTCTAGCCGCCCCCGGCGACTGGTTTCGCGCCAGACCGCTCGGGCTATTTCCCCGGGATGGCTATCACCGATTCCCGCGAAGTCGTCATCGAGGCGACGCCCGACGAAATCATGGATGTGCTCTTCGACCTCGAGTCGTTGACCGAGTGGTCGTCGGCGCACAAGAAGGTCGAGGTGCTCGAGCGCGACGACCAGAATCGTCCGACCAGGTCCAGGCAGGTCGTCAAGCTCGTCGGCGTCAGCGACGAGCAGGAACTCGAATACACCGTTCACGACGACGGTGTGGGCTGGACGTTGGTCCGTGCCAAACAGCAACGTGCTCAGGAGGGTCGGTACACGCTGACCCCCGAGGGCGACGCCACCAGGGTCCGTTTCGAGCTCACCGTGGACCTGGTGGCGCCGGTCCCTGGATTTCTGGTGAAGAAGGGGGCCAAGAGCCTGATGGACACGGCCACCGAGGGCCTGCGCAAGCGGGTCCTCGAAGTCGAGAAGCGCGCACAGTAACCGCCGTCCGCGCGGATGAAATCGGGTCCTTCCCGAGCGCGGGCGCGGGAGTCAGACTGGTAGTCATGGAACCGGCGTCGGCGGGCAGGCTTGGCCGCATCGCAGCGATCTTCGGTGCGCTGGCCATTGCGCCGGCGCTGTCCGGCTGCGGCGGCCAAGGCGATGGCCACATGACGACGTCGTCGGCGCCGAAGATCACCACCCTGGGCCGCACGGCGCCGCGGGCACCCGCCGGCGGATCACTGACCATCACCAGTCCCGCCTTCGCCGACGGGGCGCCGATCCCGGTCCAGTACACCTGCAAGGGTGCCGACATCGCACCGCCGTTGACGTGGACGGCGCCGTTGGGTGCGGCGCTGGTGGTCGACGACCCCGACGCCGTCAACGGGCTCTACGTCCATTGGGTTGTCGTCGGAATCCCTCCGGGTTCCGGGAGCACCGCCGATGGTCAGACCCCGGCCGGGGCGACCGCTCTGCCGAACACGGCCGGCCAGCCGGCCTACAAGGGCCCCTGTCCCCCGGCGGGCACCGGCACGCATCATTACCGGTTCACCCTCTATCAGCTGCCCAACGACTATCAGCTGCCCAACGACTATCAGCTGCCCGCCGGCCTGGCAGGGGTGCAGGCGGCACAGACGATCGGCGGCGCCGCCACGGCACAGGCCCAGCTCACCGGGGTGTTCGGCGGCTGATTCGGCCTGTCACGACGCGTCGTCGAGCACCTGATAGGCGGCGTTGTAACCGGGAGTGAACGTGATTCCGGGCCCGCCGTGGCATCCCGCACCGGCGAGATAGAGGCCTTCGATTCCGATGGGCATATCGAGAAAGCCTTTAGGCCCGGGCCGATTCGGCCCCATCAGGTCGGGGTGCAGCAGCCCGTGGCAGAAGTCGCCCGAGGGGGCGCCGAACATGGTGTTCATGTGATAAGGCGCGAACGTGATGTGGCGGATCACGATGTCCTTGAAGTTCGGCGCCAACCGGGTGATCTTGTCGATAACCCGTTGCGCCATCTCGTTTTTGAGATGGCCATGCTGATCACGGTCGGCCTCGACCGGGAACGCGTACGCGAACGCGCTGGCCGCGTGCTTGCCGGGCGGCGCCATGCTGGGATCGTGCACCGACGGGATCTGCATGCCCATCGACGGGTTGTCCGGAACGACGCCCCGGCGGCAGTTTTCCCAGTGCAGCTGCTGCTCTTCGGGTGACCCGAAGATGCCCACCGACTGTTGCATGTCTTCCTCGTTGAGGAACTCGTAGGGCGGGGCGAATTCGGGCAGCCCGTCCAGGGCGAAGTGGATCTGCACGAACGAGGCGCGGTGGTCGCGGCCGGAGACGCGCGAGACCAGCCGCGCGGGAACATGTTCGGGTGCGATCAGCCCGGTGAGCGTGACGTCGGGCGACAGGTTGGACACCACGATCGGCGCCGAGATCGTCGACCCGTCCCGCAGCCGCACGCCGGTGACCCGCTGCCCGGCGACCAGGATCTCCTCGGCTTTGGTGCGAAACCGGATCTCGCCGCCATGGGCGACGAAGAGCTCACGCAAGTGTTCGGTGAGCGCGCCGATGCCGCCCCTCAGCTTGGTCATCATCGCGGTGCTGTCGTCGGGCACCGCCAGCGCGAAGGCCAAACAGGTTGCGCTGCCTGGGGTGTACGGGCCGCGGTAGGTCGAGTTGACGGCCAGGAATGCCAGCATCCCGCGCATGACCGCGTGCTTTTCTCTGTCCGGCAGGTAGCGGTCGATCACGTCCATGGCCGAGCCGAACAGCATTTCGTGAATCGCACGGCGTTCATCGTCGTCGGTCGCGCACGCATACATCTCGTCGAGAGTCTTGGGCGGTCGGCGGACGTCGAAGCGGCCCAGCGCCTTCGCCGGTCCCCGACTCCAGCCGATCAGTTCGGCCATGCCGGTGACGGCATCGATCCCGTGCTTGTCGCTCAGGTGCGTCATCAACCGCATCGGGTCGCGGTAGAAGATCATCGGCTCTTCGCCGTGCTCACCGATGTTCGTCGACATCACGTCGGGCTCCACCGCCGGCAGCGTATCCAGCCCGAGGTCCTTGGCGAGTTCGCTTGCCATGGGGAACTGCACCGAACCGGCGATCTCGTAGCGGAAACCGTCGATCAACTCGACCGTCGCCGCCATGCCTCCCGCGTAGGTGTTGGTTTCCAGGCAGACGGTGCGCAACCCCGCCCGCTGTAAGAGCGCCGCGGCGGTCAGCCCGTTGTGGCCGGCGCCCACCACGATCGCGTCGTAACCCGTGCTCATGTTCTGGACCCTCCATCCGGCAACCGCATGCCAGAATATGTCAGTCCTGACATAATTAAAAGATGTCAGTTCTGACCCGCCGGCCTGGGATACGATCACCGCTGATGACCGGCCCGGGCAACCGTCACGAACAACGGCGACGATCGACGCACGAGGCGCTTCGCCAAGCGGCGTTGAAGAGCTTTGCGCGCAAGGGGTTTGCCAACGTCACGGTCACCGAGCTGGCCCGCGAGGCGGGCGTCACCGAACGCACCTTCTTCCGGCATTTCCCCACCAAGGAGGCCGTGCTCTTCGCCGACTACGAGACCCAGTTGGAGTGGCTGGCCGACGCGCTTGCCCAGCGTCCGCCGTCGGAATCGCTGTTCGATGCGGTGCTGGCCAGCGTGGCCACCTTCCCGCACGACCTCGAGGTGGTGCGCCAGGCCGCGACAGCCCGCGCGGAGCTGATCAGCGCCGAGCGGATTGCCGGTCACCTGCGTGTCGTGCAGTCCTCGTTCGCCGGCGTGCTCACCGACTTCGTCAGGCGGCGCAATCCGGAGCTGGCGAACATCGATCTGTTGGCCGAGGTCGCGGGTTCCGCGATCGCCGCGGCACTGGTTGCGGCGGTGGAGAATTGGGGCCGCAGAGGTTGTTCCGGTGACCTCGGCGAAGACGTCGCCGCAAGTTTGGGTCTGGTGCGCTCCGGTCTGGCGCCGCTCGCCTGACCGCGCCCCCGCGGGGAATCCGTCACTGGTCGGCCGCGGCGTCCACGGCGGCCTCGATGAAGCGCCGGAGCGCCGGGCTGTTGGCCCGCTTCACAAACGCCAGCGCGACGGGGATGTCGGGTGCGCCCCGCAGCGCGACGAACCGCACACCCGGATGGATGTTGCGCCTGATGGCGACGTCGGGAATGACCCCGATGCCCCGGTCTGCAGCGACGGATTCGATCCACTCGTCGAAATTCGTTGTCTCGATGATGGTTTCGGGCCCATCCCCCGCCGGCCACGACCACGGCCCGGTGGTGCCGCTGGCGGTGTTGACCACCAGCGGCCAGCGGGGCACCTCGGCCCACTCCAACTTCGTTCGCCTTGCCAGCGGCGAATGCACCGAACACACCGCCACCCGCGGTTCGTCGAAAAGGTGCACCAGCCGAACGGCGGTCGAGGTGACGTGGCCGCGCACCAGGGCGATATCGACCCTGCCCTGCTGGACCGCGCCGAGGGCGTCGTCGGTGCGGATCAGGCTGACGGTGGTCCGGGTGGCCCGCTCGAACCGCGCAACGGTGTCCTGTGCCCACGGGTCGGGCAGCAGCCAGCTGAACCCGAGGCGGATGCTCGCCTGTTGCCGGACCGCATCGACGCCGCGCCCCAGCTCGGCCAGGACCCGCTCGACGTGACCGAGGAAGACCCGCCCGGCCGGGGTGATCGCCACGTGGCGCGAACTGCGGTCCAGCAGCGTCGCTTCGAGCGCGTCCTCGAGCTGTTTGACGGTGCGGCTCAGCGCGGGCTGGGTGATGCTGAGTTCCTGGGCGGCCAGGGTGAACGACTCGAGGCGCGCCACCGCTTCGAACGCCCGGAGGTGACGCAACTCGATCCGGCCGGATTGCACCACGTCCATGCCCGATGAGCATAGATCCCTCACAGCAGGCATTTCACGCGGGATTGCGGGAGACCTACCGTCGGTTGCACAGCATGCGCAATCCGCGCTGATGTTTCGGGAGGAAAAGTGCCGCTGTTGTATATCGACCTCATCGAGGGTCGTACGCCGTCGGAGGTCCGCGCGCTGCTGGACGCGATCCACGACACGGTGGTCGAGGCGTTCGGCGTTCCGGCCAGGGATCGCTACCAGGTGGTGCATTCTCACCCGGCGCACGAGATCGTCACGCTCGACACCGGTCTGGGCATCAATCGGTCGTCTCACCAGGTGGTCGTGCACGTGGTGAGCCGACGGCGTCCGCGCGAGCTCAAGCAGAAGTTCTACGAGCTGCTGGCGTCGCGCCTCGCCGCCCGGTGCGGGCTCGACCCCGCCGACCTGATCGTCTCGGTCACCGAAAACGACGACGAGGACTGGTCTTTCGGCCACGGGAGGGCCCAGTTCCTCACCGGTGAACTCAAGTGAGCCCCGCCACGGGCTTGACGACGCGCCTGACCGAACTGTTCGGGATCGAGCAGCCCGTCCTGCTCGCGCCGATGGCCCTGGTCTCCGGGGGCCGGCTCGCGGCGGCGGTGACACAAGCGGGCGGACTCGGCCTGATCGGTGGGGGCTATCCCGACGCCGAATGGCTGCAGACGCAGATCGAGCTGGCCGAGGGGGCCCGGGTCGGATACGGGTTCATCACCTGGAGCCTGGCCCGCAACCCGGGGGTGCTCGACATCGCGCTGGACCGGCGGCCCGCGGCCGTGATGCTGTCGTTCGGCGAGTTGCAGCCCTTCGCCGATCGCATCCATGCGGCCGGCGTACCGCTGATCGCGCAGGTGCAAAACCTCGATCAGACCCGGCGCGCGTTGGATGCCGGCGCCGACGTCATCGTGGCACAGGGCGGCGAGGCCGGAGGACACGGCATGAGCGTGCGCTCGACGTTCACCCTGGTCCCCGAGGTCGTCGACGTCGTGGCGGACCGGGCGCCCGGCACATCGGTGGCGGCCGCGGGCGGCGTCGGCGATGGCCGCGGGTTGGCGGCTGCGCTGGCGTTGGGGGCCGACGGCGCGGTCGTCGGAACCAGGTTCTGGGCGACACCGGAAGCGCTCGTCTCGCCCAGAGCCCAGCAGCGCGCCGTGGCGGCCGGCGGGGACGACACCGTGCGCACCCGCGTCTATGACGTGGTGCGCCGCCTCGACTGGCCCGCCGAGTACACCGTGCGGGCGCTGGGCAATCCCTTCCTGGACACCTGGCACGGCAACGAGGTCGAGCTGTCGGCGCGGCTGCCCGAAGCGGTCGACGCCTACGAAAATGCCGTCGCCGCCGAGGATTTCGATACTGCCGCCATCCTCATCGGCGAAGGGGTGGGATGCATCCGCGATATCCGACCCGCCGCTGAGATCGTCGCCGACATGGTCGGTGAGGCCGAGCGCATCCTCAACCGTCGCCCCGCACCCTAGACAGCCGAGCGACGAGTCTGGTTTGCTCAGCTGGCTAGCTTATTTCCGCGGGCAGGAGTTCGCGATGGCCCGTCTCAACGTGCCGGATGGCCCCGGCGGTGAAGCCGCCATGATCTGGACGCTGCGACCGCAACTCGGCGGCATGGTCGAACGCATGATCCGCGGCGCGTATCAGCAGAGCATCCTGCCGGCCGAAGAACGGGAGCTGGCCAGAATGCGCATCGCCATGATCAACGACTGCATCGCCTGCGCCGATTTCCGCGCCCAGTCCGTGCTGGACGCCGGCGTGGCTCCCGAGCTTTACGACAACGTCGCCGCTTACGCCAGCTACCCGGGATACACTGCGCGCCAACGTCTTTGCATCGAGTACGCCGAACGCTTCGCCACCGACCACGCATCGATGGACGACGCGTTCTTCCAACGCCTTCGGCAGTCGTTCTCCGACGAGGAGATCCTGGATCTCACGCTGTGCGTCGCCGTCTTCCTCGGCCTGGGACGCTCGCTGAGCGTGCTCGGTGTCGACCAGTCCTGCGCCATCGATCTCTGATCACCCAACGGAAAGGAACCAATGGACATCGCCACCGTCGACGAACTGCTGAGCACCACGCGGTCGGTTCGCAAACGCCTCGACCTGACCCGCCCGGTCGGTCGCGAGGTGATCCTGGAGTGCATCCAGCTGGCGATGCAGGCGCCCACGGCGAGCAACACGCAGAACTGGCGCTGGCTGGTCATCACCGATGCGGACAAGCGTGCCGCGATCGCCGAGATCTACCGCAGCATCGGCGCGCAGTACCTGGCCTATGCGGCCCAGAACGCGAGCGACGACCAGACGCAGCGGGTGTACCAGAGCGCGATGAGCCTGACCGAGACGCTGGCGGAGGTGCCCGTGCACGTCATCCCCTGCCTCAACGAGCGCATCGACACCGCCGAACCGGGCATCGCCGCCGCGGCCTGGGCATCGATCATTCCCGCGGGGTGGAGCTTTCTGCTGGCGCTGCGCTCGCGCGGGCTGGGATCGGTATGGACGACGATGCATCTGTTCAAGGAAAAGGAGGTCGGCGAGCTGCTCGGCATTCCGCCCACCGTCACCCAGGCGGCGCTGTTCCCCGTCGCCTACACGATCGGCACCGACTTCCGGCCGGCCAAGCGGCCGCCCGCGGAGACCATCACGTACTGGGACACCTGGGAACGGCAGGTCGGAGATCGCTGATGCGGTCTTACACCGTGCGATTCCACGTCGACGCGCCGCCGGGCAAGGTCTGGCGGGTGCTGCATCCGCCGGCCCCACCGAACGCCCCGCGGCCGCGGGTGCTCACGTGGCCCACCGGCAGCATGGAAATCCTCAACGAGGGCAACGCGGCCGGCGAGGGTCTGGTCCGCACCTGCGTCTTCGAAGTGCCCAAATACCTGCTGACCGGCGGTAGGGCGCGATCGTGGGAAACCGTGACCGAGGCCGAACTCAACAAGCTCTCGCGCTACGTCGCCGTCGGCGCCCCGCTGTGGTCGCGCGCCGAGGGATATCACCGGCTCGAGGAGCAGCCCGACGGCAGCACCGTGCTCACATTCCACGAGACGTATCACGCCTACAACCCGGTGTTGCGCTTCTTTCTCGAACGCCCGGTGCACGCGAAGATCTCCCGCGACAACCTCGAGACCTACGAGCACGCGCTCGGGTATGCGGGCCGGGTGCGGCGGCTCGACTAGGCGTTCTTTGCCACGCCGCGGATTTCACAACGATGTGAATTAGGTTGTTCGCCCCGGTACCCTCGATCTCTATGGGTGGAGTACCTGGTGCGGCAAGGTTGGTCGCTGCGAGCCTGATGGTCGCCGGCTGGGCCGCGTCCACGGTCGTCGCCAGCGCCGATCCGGACGAGACGCGGGGGCCGGCGCCCGGCCCCGCACCGGGGGCGTCGGCCTCGCCATCGCCGGCCGCTTCGCCGTCGCAGGCGGCGCCGGCAGCGCCTTCGGCGTCGCCGTCACCCGCCGCGTCCCCGGGGGCCTCGCCCGCGCCGGCGGGGCCGAAGACGTCCATCGACAAGGACGGCATCTACGCCGTGGGTAGCGACATCGTGCCCGGCATTTACAGCTCCGGCGGCCCCGTCGGCGACGGCACCTGCTACTGGAAGCGGACCGGCAATCCCGACGGCACCATCATCGACAACGCCATGTCCAAGAAGCCCCAGGTCGTGCAGATCGATCCGGGCGACAAGGCGTTCAAGACCTCGGGCTGCCAGCCCTGGCAGCTGACGCCCGATGCGGCGCTGCCGCCCAGCGCGCCCCCCGCGGGTGTGCAGGGCACGCTCGGCATCCTCAACAGCCTCCTGGGCGGGGGTGCCCAGCGGGCTCCGTCGGCCTCGCCGGCCCCGCAGGCCCCGGCCGCGTCGCCGGCCCCGCAGGCTCCGGCTGCTTCCCCGGCTTCGCCGTCTTCGTCGGCCCCGGCCGGTTCACCGGCGCCGCAAGCCGCGCATTCCTGATCGACCGTAAAGCGCCCGACGCTGGACCCGCCGCGTTCCGCGGCCCGGCAGTTTTCGCTACCGTGGCGCCGTGGCACCTACGCAGCGGATCGTCGTCGTCGGCGCCGGCGTCAGCGGGCTGACGTCGGCCATCTGCCTCGCCGAGGCGGGCTGGCCGGTACGGGTCTGGGCGGCCGCGACGCGGAAGCGGACGACATCGGCGGTGGCCGGCGCCGTCTGGCTTCCCCCACGACCCGCCGCGCGCGCGGCCGAGACGCTGGCCTGGACCGAGCACTCGCTGCGGGTGTTCACCGATCTTGCCGGCAATCCCGACTCCGGGGTGCAGCTGGCTCCGGCGCTGGCCGTCGGGGAGCTGACCGCGAGCGAGGCGATGTCATCGGCGGCGGCGTTGATCCCCGACCTGCGTGCGGCCGACAGGGTGGATCTGCCCGAGGGCTCCGGCACCGGGTTCCGCGCGACCCTGCCGATGATCGACATGCCGCACTATCTCGACTACCTGACCCGGCGGCTGGCAACGGCCGGCTGCGAAGTCGAGGAGCGTCCCGTGCGGTCCCTCGAGGAGGCCGCCGACGCCGCCGAGATCGCGGTCAACTGCGCAGGGCTCGCCGCGGGAGCGCTGACCGGTGACGACACCGTGCAGCCGTTGTTCGGCCAGCACGTGGTGCTCACCAATCCCGGTCTGCGGCAATTGTTTCTGGAAATCAACGGCGGCCCGGACTGGACCTGTTACTTCCCCCATCCGCACCGGGTGGTGTGTGGGGGCATCAGCATCCCCGGGCGTTGGGACACCGCGGCCGACCCTGACATCACCGAACGCATCCTGCAGCGCTGTCGCCGGATCGAGCCGCGACTCAACGACGCCGACGTGATCGAGGTGATCACCGGCCTGCGTCCCGACCGCCCGGCGGTGCGGCTGGAAGCCGAGCCGCTGGGTGGGGCGCGGTGCATCCACAATTACGGGCACGGCGGCAACGGCGTCACCTTGTCGTGGGGTTGTGCGCGCGACGTGGTGCGCCTGGCCAACGGCGGCTAGCGTCGGGCGCCGGTACGCCGAATCACCAAGGACAGCAACCAACTAACGATCGACAGCACGATCGCGGCCCAGATCGCCGTCCACCAAAAGTGATCGATCTGCAGTCCCCAGTGCGTGGTGTGCTCGGTGATCCGCGCGGTGATCCACAGCATCAGCGCATTGACGACGACATGGAACAGGCCGAGCGTCAGGATGTACAGCGGGATCGACAGGATCTGCACGATCGGTTTGATGAACGCGTTGACCAACCCGAAGATCACGGCAACGACGAAGACGATGCCGACGCGCTCCAGCTTCGTGTCGCCGCCGACGAACGTGATCCCATGGACGAATTTCGTGACCAGCCATAGCGCGAAACCGGTCAGTGTGGCGCGAAGCAGGAAAGGGCCCATGCGCACGATCCTCTCACCCGGCGTGCGCGAACGGCGGCTTGTTGACTGTTGGGTTCCTCGCTAAGCGTCGCCGCGCTGCGCCGCCAGGTACTTCACCATCTGGCACAGGTTCACCACGGCCGCGCTCAACTTGTAAATCGTGGCGTCCCGATCCTCCAAACACGACTGCCAGTCGGGGAACTCCTGCGGGGCTTTGTGGTTGTCGGCGTTGAGGTGCATTTTCTGCTCGATCTGGTCGCACAGATCCGCGAGGGTCAACTGTCCGGGCGCGCTGCTATCGGAGAACCATTGGTCAGTCATCTCGGATCGTCGCCTTCCAGTAATCCAAGCTTTCCCCTCAGGTTATCGGGCCGACCGCCACGAGGATTGAGCGGCCGCTCAGTTCAGGTTGTAGAAGCGCTGCGCGTTCAGCCCGCCGATCTTCTCCCGGGAGTCCTCACGAAGGTCGGTTCGCGTGCGCAGGTGTTTGGTGCTCTCCGGCCACTCACCGTCCCAGTGCGGGTAATCGCTGGCGAACATGATGAAGTCGTCACCCAGCACGTCGATCACGCCGGGCAGGATCGGTTCCTCCGGTTCGCACGTCACCCAGATGTTTCCGGCGGCCAGATAGTCGTGCGGGTCACGCCGCCAGCCGCCCTGGACCCAATCGCCGCGCTTTTCGTAGTGCTCGTGCAGCCGATCGATGAAGAACGGGACCCAGCCCGCGCCGGCCTCGAGGAAGGCGACCCGCAACGCTGGGTGGCGCTCGAAGACGCCGCCGGAGACCATCGCGGTCATCGCCGTCATCTGGTCGAACGGGAAACTGATGCAGTGCACCTGAATGTAGTTCGTGAAGCGGTCCACACCGATCTTGGGCAGGTGGATGCCCGGGGCGCCGTGCACACCCAACGGCATGCCTAGGTCGACGGCGGCGGCGTAGAACGGATCGAGGTCGGGATGGTCGAGGTTGCGGCTCTTGAGTGCGGGCGGCACCAAAGTGGCTACTAGCCCAAGCTCTTTGGCTTCGGTCATGACGTCGATGGCGACGCGGCCGTGCTCGATCGGTGTCACGGCGACCCCGCGCAGCCGGCCACCGGACGCGGCGCAGTAGTCCGCGATCCACTGGTTGTACAACCGCGAGAATCCCGCGGCGAACTCTGGGTCCTCGAGGCTGGGCGCGCACAGCCCCATGCTCGGATACAGCACCATCGTGTCGATGTGATCGCGATCGGCATCCCCCAGCACGCCCTCGGGTGAGCGGCAGTTGATCTCGGGCGCCTTGCTGATCCCGTGTTCGGGCGGGCACCCCGCGCCCGGCCCCGTGTCCTCGGGGTAGTTGCGGCCCTCCAGCGTCAACCCCGGCCGACCGTCCGTGCTGGGCTTGACGTGCTCCGGCCATCGTCTGATCGCTTCGACTGCCAGCGAGGAATTCTCGGCCACGTGTCCGTCGGCGTCGATGATCCGCATGTATCCGGAACTTACTCCCGCAGCCCACATCGTGGAACAAGTCGCGCCGGCGCGCTGGGTAGGCCACGATGCTGACGTGACCACACAAAGTCCTCAAAAGAAGTTGACCGCCGATCAGCGAAACTCTTTCATCGCGGCGTTGCTCGGCTGGACGATGGACGCCTTCGATTACTTCATCGTGGTGCTCGTGTACGCCGACATCGCCAAGACGTTCCACCACAGCAAGGCCGAGGTCGCCTTCGTCACGACGGCCACCCTCATCATGCGGCCCGTCGGCGCACTGCTGTTCGGGCTGTGGGCCGACCGCGTCGGCAGGCGCCTGCCGCTGATGGTCGACGTGATGTTCTATTCCGTGGTCGGCTTTTTGTGCGCGTTCGCGCCCAACTTCACCGTGCTGGTGATCCTGCGACTGTTGTACGGCATCGGCATGGGCGGCGAGTGGGGGTTGGGCGCCGCGCTCGCCATGGAAAAGGTCCCCGTCGAGCGGCGCGGGTTCTTCTCCGGGCTGCTGCAGGAGGGGTACGCCTTCGGCTACCTGCTGGCCAGCGTCGCCTCCCTGGTGGTCATCGACTGGATCGGGCTGTCGTGGCGGTGGCTGTTCGGTCTGAGCATCGTTCCCGCCCTGATCAGCTTGGTCATCCGCTACCGCGTGGAGGAGTCCGAGGTGTGGGAAGCCGCGCAGGATCAGATGAAGCTCACCAGCACCCGGATCCGCGACGTGCTGCGCAGCGGCGCCATCATTCGGCGGTTCATCTACCTGGCGCTGCTGATGACGGCGTTCAACTGGATGAGCCACGGCACGCAGGACGTCTACCCCACCTTCCTGGGGGCGCACACCAATCAGGGTGCCGGGCTGTCCAGCACGACGGTCAAGTGGATCGTGGTGGTCTACAACGTCGGCGCCATCGTGGGGGGCCTGGTCTTCGGCACGCTGTCGCAGCGATTCAGCCGGCGCTACACCGTCGTATTCTGTGCCGTCCTGGCGCTGCCCATCGTCCCGTTGTTCGCGTACTCGCGCGGCGCGGCGATGCTGTGCCTGGGTTCGTTCTTGATGCAGCTCTTCGTGCAGGGCGCGTGGGGGGTGATCCCCGCCCACCTCACCGAGATGTCCCCGGACGCCATCCGCGGCCTCTACCCCGGGGTGACCTACCAGCTGGGAAACCTGCTGGCGGCGTTCAACCTACCGATCCAGGAACGCCTCGCCGAATCGCACGGCTACCCGTTCGCGTTGGCCGCGACGATCGTGACGGTCCTGATCGCGGTCGCGGCGCTGACGCTGATCGGGAAGGACGCCACCGGAATCCGGTTCGGCACCACCGAAACCGCCTTCCTCGCAAGCGAAGTGACGTGACGCTACGCGCCGTCGCCCAAAAGGCGCCGCAGCAGGTGCATGGCCACCGTCGTCGAGCGCTCCCGGATATCCGACCGGTTGCCGGGAAGCCGCAGTGTGCGGGTATCGGTTCGTCCGGCGGCCGTCACGCTGAAACAGACTGTGCCCACCGGCTTTTCGTCGGTACCCCCACCCGGGCCCGCGATCCCGGTGATGGCCACCGCGGTGTCGGCCCCGAAGCGCTGCAGCGCACCCGCGGCCATCGCCTCGGCCACCGGCTCGGACACCGCGCCGTGCGTGTCGATCAGCGCGGGGTCGACGCCGAGCAACTCCACCTTCGCCTCGTTCGAATAGGACACGACACCGCCGGCCACATAATCCGACGACCCGGCCCGGTCGGTCAGTCGCGCGGCCAGCAGTCCCGCGGTGCAGGACTCCGCCGTCGCGATCCGATGACCGGCTAGAAGCTGGGCCACCAGATCGTCGACGCGCGAGCCGTCCTCGGAGTACAGCTGATGCCCGTGCCGTTCCCGCAGCAGCTTGGTCAATTGCGCGTACGCGTCCGCGGCATCCGGCTCGTAACGGGTGACCATCTCGATCTCGCCGCGCCGCAGGCAGGTGGTGATCTCCAATTGCTCGAAGCCGGGCACGGCCGTCTCGGCGTCGCGCAGCGTTTCGGCCAGCCCCGACTCCGGCAGCCCGAACATGCGCAGCATCTCCTGGCGATAGATGGTCCGGCCGGCGATCGCCTCTTGTGCCGCGGGCGTCTCGATGGCCGTGTGCCACATGGGCTGCAGCTCGCGCGGGGGGCCTGGTAGCACGATCACGGTCGGCTTGCCGGGCACCACGACGCCCGGAGCGGTCCCCACCGGGTCCAGCACCTGCGCGCCCGCCGGCACCATCGCCTGCTTGCGATTGGCCGCCCGCAGCGACTCGAAAGTGCCGGGATCCAAGGCGGATTGGAACGCGGGATTGCGCCCCATCAGTTTCTTGAGGATGTTGGCGATCTTCTCCTCGACCTCGGCGTCCAGCAACAACTCACGTTCGCAGAAGCGCGCGACCACCTCGACGGTCATGTCGTCGGCCGTCGGCCCCAGGCCCCCGCTGGTGACGATCAGGTCCACGCCCTGGCCGGCCAGGAACCGCAGCTGTGCTTCGATGTCGGCCGGCCGGTCGCCGCAGATCGTGATGTGGGCCAGCTCGACGCCCAGCTCCAGGAGGCGATCGGCGATCCAGGGGCCGTTCGCATCTTGGACCCGTCCGGTCAGGACCTCGGTTCCGGTGACAACGATTCCCGCGCGTGCGCTCACCGCCCTGAGCCTACGCATGGGCTCCGCGGATGCTCATTCGGAAGGACAATGGGCCCATGATCGAGTTAGAGGTGAGGCAGGCCGACGTAACCAAGCTCGAACTCGACGCGATCGCCAACGCGGCCAACACGCAGCTGCGCCACGGCGGCGGTGTGGCCGCGGCCATCTCGCGTGCCGGCGGGCCGGACGTGCAGCGCGAATCGACCGCGAAGGCGCCGATCGGGCTCGGCGAAGCGATCGAGACCACGGCCGGCGACATGCCGGCGCGCTACGTCATCCACGCCGCCACCATGGAGTTGGGCGGACCGACGTCGGCCGAGATCATCGCCGCCGCGACGGCCTCGACGCTGCGCAGGGCCGACGAACTCGGCTGCCGCTCGCTCGGGCTGGTCGCATTCGGCACCGGGGTCGGCGGTTTCCCGCTCGACGAGGCGGCGCGACTGATGGTCGAGGCCGTGCGGCGGCACCAACCGGGCGCGCTGGGCAAGGTGGTGTTCGCCGTCCACGGCGACGCGGCCGAACGGGCGTTTCGACTGGCGGTGCGGGGTCAGCCCCCGGAGAGGTAACGCTCGACTGAGGCGACCTTCTGCGTCATCGCATCGCTGGTCCCGGCGCGCCAGTCCGCCTTGATCACCGTGCTGACCCTGGGCGCCCGGGCGGCCACGGCCTCCACCGCGCGCTGCACCACGGCCATGACTTCTGCCCAGCTTTCGCCTTCGATGACGGTGAACATCGCATCCGTCTTGTTGGGCAGCCCCGAATCACGAACGACCCGAACCGCTTCGGCGACGATCTCACCGACGCCCTCGCCCACCCCCATCGGGGTGACGGAAAACGCGACGAGCACGGACATTCATCGAGCGTACCCAAGATTCACCGGGCCGGTCTGGCACCATCGAGGCCCATGCGGGTGTTGGTGCAACGGGTCGCCTCGGCAACGGTCTCGGTGGAGGGCGCGGTGGTCGGCGCCATCCGTCCTGCAGGCCAGGGCCTGCTGGCGTTCGTCGGTGTCACCCATGGCGACGACGCCGACACGGCGCGCCGGCTCGCCGAGAAGCTATGGCAGCTAAGGATTCTGGCCGACGAGCGTTCCGCGGCCGATGTCAACGCACCCGTCTTGGTCGTGAGCCAGTTCACGCTGTACGCCGACACCGCCAAGGGCCGCCGCCCGTCGTGGAACGCGGCCGCCCCGGGAGTGGTCGCCGAGCCGCTGGTGGCGGAGTTCGCCGAGGCGTTGCGGCGGCTGGGCGCCGAGGTGCAGACCGGGGTGTTCGGTGCGAACATGCAGGTCGAGTTGGTCAACGACGGGCCCGTCACGGTGTTCTTGGAGCTGTGAGCCGGCCCCCGCGGGTACCGTGGACACGGCGGTTCGTCACGGCCGGCGCCGACGGGAGGGCAACCATGAGCACCACACCCGAATTCGGGTCGCTCCGTTCCGACGACGACAAGTGGGACATCGTCAGCAGCGTGGGATACACGGCCTTGCTCGTCGCGGGATGGCGTGCCCTGCACGCAGTGAGCCCGCGGCCGTTGGTGCGCGACGAATACGCGGAAGTGTTCATCGCCGCGTCGCGGGACCCGTATCTGGCGGGTGTCCTTGCCAACCCGGGCACCTCCGACGACGAGACGGCCTTCCCGCGCCTCTACGGAGTTCAGACCCGGTTCTTCGACGACTTCTTCGAGGAGGCCGCCGCGGCGGGCATCCGGCAGGCGGTGATCGTCGCCGCCGGGCTGGACTCGCGCGCGTATCGGCTCCAATGGCCGCAAGACACACGGGTTTTCGAAGTCGACCTGCCGAAGGTCCTCGAATTCAAGTCCCGGGTCCTAGCGGAGCAGGGCGCGACCCCGAAGGCCCGTCGGATCGAGGTCGCCGCCGATCTGCGCACCGACTGGTCGCGGCCGTTGGAAGCGGCCGGGTTTGACGTCGAGATCCCGAGCGCCTGGTCGGTGGAGGGGCTGCTCCCCTACCTCACCGACGAGGCGCAGCACGCGCTCTTCACCCGGATCAGCGGGCTCAGCGCGCCGGGCAGCCGGATCGCCATCGGTGCGTTGGGATCGCGGCTGGACCACGACCAACTCAACGCCCTGGAGACGAACCACCCCGGCGTGAACGTGTCTGGGAATGTGGACTTTTCGGCCCTCACCTATGAACCCCAGTCGGACCCCGCGGAGTGGCTCAGCGCGCACGACTGGGCCGTGGCACCCGTCCGTAACACGCTCGACCTTCAGGCCGGCTACGGCATGACCCCGCCGGACGTCGACGTCAAGATCGACAGCTTCATGCGGTCGCAGTACATCACGGCGACCCGGTGACGACCTAGGGCCTGAGCAGGATCTTCACGTCGTCGCCCGATCGCGACTCCGCGGTGGCATAACCCTTGGCCGCGTCGTCCAACGGCATTGTGGTGGTGAAGATGCCGTCGACGTCGAGCCGGCCCGACTGCAGCAGCGGAATCAATTCCGGCCAGGTGCGCTGCACGGGCGCCGTGGTGAACCGCACCGTCGTGCTGCGGATCAGGCACCCCAGCGCGTTGAGCGGAAACGGATTCATGTCGTGCACGCCGACGACCGAAACCGTGCCGCCGGGCCGGACGGCGTTGATCGCGTCGGTCAGGGAGGCGTCCGTGGCGACGGCGTCGATCACCGCGTCGACGCCGCGGCCTGCGGTCGCGGCCAGGATCGCCTCGAGCGCCGGCACTTTGAGGGGCGTCGCGCCCCATCGGGCGGCACGCTGCAGGCGGCCATCGACCTGATCGACCGCGAAAACCGTTGCCGCACCCTGAAACAGCGCACTGCGCAGCGAGCACAGGCCGACCGCACCCAGGCCGAACACCGCCACTGTGCCACCCGAGGGAATATCGGCCCGCTGCGCCGCGGCCCAGCCGGTGGCCAGGTTGTCGGTGAGCAGCAGCGCCTGCTCGGTGCTGATGCCCTCGGGCATCTTGAGCAGCTGGAAGTCCGCGGCGGGCACGGCGAGCAGATCGGCCTGCGCGCCGCCGAGCACGCCGCCGCCGAAGATCTGAAATCCGGAGTGACACATCACCGGATCGCGGGTGGCGCATCCCGCGCATGCGCCGCAGCCGGTGACCGAGGAGACCATCACCTGATCGCCGACCTTGACGTTGCGCACCTGCGGTCCGGCTTCCACGACGGTGCCGATGGCTTCGTGACCGAGCGCGATCGGGTCCGGCATCGGAAAGTCGGCCTCGTAGAAGTGCAGGTCGGATCCGCAGATGCCGGCGGCGCTCACCTCGATGATCGCTCCGTCGGGCCCCGGAAGGGCCGGATCGGGCCGGGTGTCCACCCGAATGCTGCGGGGACCGTCGACGACTACGGTGCGCATGTTGACGTGCTCACTTTCCCTGTCGCGCCGAATCTTTGGTCCGGACGACAAACTGTGACCAATCGGGCTCGCGCACCGCCGACCAGTATTCGTTGAGGCGCCAGGGGCTCACCGTGTGGATCTCCCCGTCGGCGTTCTTGAAATACGAGTGCTTGACCGCCGGATGCGACCACACCATCTTCTTGATCTGGGTCTGCGTCCGCCGGTGCCAATCCGTGGCGGCTTCGGGTTTCGGTTCGAGGGAATGCACGCCGGTTTCGGCCAGTCGCGCCAGGCACTGGTCCACGTAGCGCATCTGCAGCTCGGACTGGAAGATCAGGCTGCCGCCGTGGGCCAGGTGGGTTCCCGGGCCGTAGACGATGAAGAAGTTCGGGAACTGCGGGACCGTGATGCCCAGGTAGGCATACGGCCGGCTCCCCCACATCTCGTGCAGATCGGTGCCGCCGCGGCCGGTGACCTTCAGCGGCCAGAGCACGTCGGTGTGCCGAAACCCGGTGGCGTACACGATGACATCGACGTCATGAGCCACGCCGTCAGTGGTGACGATGCCGCGCGGGGTGATCTTGTCGATGGGTGTGCGGACCAATTCGACGTTGTCGCGCTGCAGCGTTCGCAGCCAGCTGCCGTTGTCCTGCAGGGTGCGTTTGCCGCAGGCGGGATAGTCCGGCATCACTTTGGTCAACAACTCGGAATCCTCGCCGACCTGACTGGTGATCCATTGCGAGAACATCATGTGCGCGGCGGCGTTGATGTCGCTGACGGCGTGCTCCTGGTCGGCGTAACCCGGGTCGCCCTCGGCCGCATCGAGGCCCTTGTCCGAGCCGGGCCAGAGCACGAGGAACCGATACCACCTGCCGTAGAACGGCAGGTGACGCATCGCCCAGCGCACCCCGTCGCCGACCTCGTCGTGATACATCGGGTTCGGGAACATCCACTGCGCGGTGCGCTGGAACACGGTGAGGTGCTCCACGTCCTCGGCGATCGCGGGGGCGATCTGGAAGCCGCTGGCGCCGGCGCCGACGAGCGCGACCCGCTTGCCTTTCAGGTCTACCGAATGATCCCAGGCTGCCGAGTGGAATGAGGGCCCCGCGAAGGTGTCCGCGCCGTCGAAGGCGGGGATGTTCGGACGGTTCAGTTGCCCCACGGCGGTGATGAGCGCGCGGGCGCGCACGGTGGTCGTCTGGCCGTCGGACGAGCGCAGCGAAACGCTCCACGCGCCGTCGTCGTCGTTCCATTCGGCCGCGAGAACCTCGGTTCGCCAGCGCACATGCTCGGCCAGGTCGTGTTTGTCGATGACCTTGGTGAAGTAGTCCTGCAGCTCGCATTGCTCGGCGAAGAAATGCGTCCAGTCGTTGTTGGGTTCGAAGCTGTAGCAATAGAAGTGGTTCGCCACATCCACCCGGGCGCCGGGATAGCTGTTCTCCCACCAGGTTCCGCCGGGACCCGCGTTCTTCTCGACGATGGTGAACGGAATGTTGGCCTGCTTGAGGCGCACACCGGCCAGGATGCCGGATTCGCCGCACCCCACGACCAGGACCGGAAGTTCGGCGGCGCGCTCGGCGGGCAGCGCGGCCGGTCGCCGGGGGTCGACGCCGTCGAGATCGAGCTCTTCGGAGACCAGTGGCAAGTAGTCGTCGGGCACGTGTTCACAAGCCGCCCAGTCCATCATCTCCCTGATGAGTTCGGGGCTCAGCGGCTGCGGTTCGGGGCAGCCGCGGTCCCGGTACTCGGTGATCACCGACAGGGCCTCGGCCCGGGCCCGCGCCTTGTCGTCCTCCGACATGAAGCCCTGGACCTCGTTGAGGAAGATGCCCATCTGCTTGAAGTCGCGGATGAATCGTGGGTCGCCGGTGATGTGAACGAGCGAGAGCAGCAGCGTGGGGATGCTGACATCCTCTAGCGCGGCTGCGATCTCGGGTGTGGACGTGGTGAAGGGATCGCCGGCGTAGCGGCTACGCATCACGGGAGATCCTCTCGGTGGCTTGGAAGCCAATTACGCTACGCGTAGTTTCGTAATTGGCAGCACTACGGTACCCGGTCGCTCGGTACTGGATCAAGGGATGCGCCACTACGAATCGTCGGGGGGTCAGGTGCGTTGAGCCGCTTCCCGGGCGAGTTGCACGCGCGAGGATAGCCCGAGCTTCGCGTAGACGTGGGTGAGGTGGGTTTGCACGGTGCGCGGCGAGACGAACAGTCGCTTCGCGATGTCGGCGTTGCCCAGGCCTTCGCTGACCAGCTCCACCACTTGCCGTTCGGTCGACGTGAGCGAACCCCAGCCGCTGGTCGGTCGCTTACGCACACCGCGGCCGCGCTGGGCGTAGGCGATCGCCTCGTCGGTGGACAGGGCCGCACCCTCTGCCCACGCGGAGTCAAAAGCCTTCGCCTCCATGGCATCACGCAGTGCGGCGACCGAGGACTGGTAGCCGCTATCCCAGATCTTGAATCGGACTTCGCCACTGCGCTGCCGGATTGTCTCTGCCGCGCCGAACAGCCGTGCGGCCTGGGGACGATCGGCGGTCAAGGCGGCGAGGCACTCCAAATTGTCGGCGATCCCCAGGTAAGCCCCCGCTTCTACCCCGCACGTAATGGCCGCGCGGACATCGCTTTCGGCTGGCTCTGGCTCGCCTTGCGCCATCGCCACTCGCGCACGCGTGGCCAGCGCCCACATCGAGTACCAGCCCGAGGCGGTCGTTACCGCTCCGTCTGCCGCGCGGCGCGCCGTGAGTAGATCTCCGTAAGCCAATGCCGCCTGCGCACTGAACGTCCGTGCCACGGCGCCCAACCCCGGAATGACACTCATCCCGTATCTGTAGGCCGCATCCGTCGCATCCCGTGCGGTCGCAGCATCGCCCGAGGCCAAAGCCGCCATGCTCAACGCCGTGTACGCGATGCCGGCGAAAAGACTCCCAAACTCGTCGGCGCCGTCTACCGCCTGGTCTGCGGCAGCCCTCGCCGCGTCGACGTCGCCCTGGCACGCCAGCGCCATACCCTGGCCGGCGAGCCCCAATTTCTGGAAGTTCGCATAGTGACCTGCTTCGGCCACCGCACTGGCGGCACGGAAATTTCCGATGGCCCGAGCGACATCGCCGCGCCCTAGTTCCGCCAGTCCGAGGCACCAATGGCACCGCACCAGGCCGGCACGGTAGCCGATCGCCTCGGAAAGCTCACAGCCCTCCTCGGCGACCGCGCGCGCCGCGGTGAGGTCGCCGGTCGTCACGGTCACGAGCGCCTCGATGCTGAGGATGTGGCCCAGCCGCAACCGGTCGCCGAGAGCGCGGGACAAGGCGCGCACCCGCGCCGGTAGCTGAATTTCAAGCGGTGTGGGCAAGACCCGGTTGGCGATCGACGCGTAGCAAAACATCGGCGTATTCGCGCAGATTAACTCCGGTTGGACGCGTATCTCCCGTTAGCCGCTATGGATCGCCTTCGTCGTCGGACAGGAGTTTTTCGGGGTGATGGAAGGTGTTGGTGCGGAGTTGGTCGTGGTCGAGGTGTGGTGGTGGGATCCATTCGGTGTCGCCGTGGGTGTTTGTGCGGGTGGTCCAGCCGTGGTTGAGGAGGCGGTGGTGGGGGCCGCAGGCCAGGGTGAGTTGGTTGATGTCGGTGCGGTGGGTGTGGGCCCAGTCGGTGACGTGGTGGACTTCGCAGTAGTAGCCGGCGACGTCGCAGCCGGGATGGGTGCAGCCGCGGTCGTGGGCGTGTAGGACGATGCGTTGCCCGGGTGAGGCCAGGCGTTTGGTGTGATAGAGCGCTAGGGCGGTGCCGTGGTCGAAGATCGCCAGGTAGTGGTGGGCGTGGCGGGCCAGGCGGATGACGTCGGACATGGGTAGCAGGGTGCCGGCGGCGGTGAGGCCGGTGCCGGTGGTTGATTCGAGGGCGGCCAGGGTGGTGGTGACGATGATCGTTGCCGGTAAGCCGTTGTGCTGTCCGAGTTTTCCGCTGGCCAGGACCGCGCGTAGGGCGGCGTTGAGGCCGTCGTGGTTGCGTTGGGCCGCACTGCGGGTGTCGCGTTGGATCGCGTCTTCGGGGGGTGGACCGTCGACGAGGGGCTGTTGGTCGTCGGGGTTGGCCATGCCGGGGGCGGCCAGTTTGGCCAGTACCGCCTCGAGGGTGGCGCGGGCTTCGGGGGTGAGCCAGCCGCTGAGCCGTGACATGCCGTCGGTCTGCTGGTGGCCGAGCATCAGTGCGCGCATGCGGGCGCGGTCGGTGTCGGTGTAGGTGCCGTCGGGGTTGAGGCAGTCCATCAGGCGCCGGGCCAGTGTGGCGAGCTGGTCGGGGCGGAATTGGGTGGCCTTGGTGGCTAGTTGTTGTTCGGCGTGCGTAGAGGTGTCGAGGTCGACGGCCTCGGGCAGCTGGTGAAAGAACCGCCGGATCACTGCCACGTGGTCGGCCCCGATGGCTCCGGTGCGTTGGGCTGCCGCGGTGGCGGGCAGCAGCGGCGCTAGCGGTTCACCGGTCAGTGCGCGGCGCGGGCCCAGCTCGGCGGCCTCGGCGATGCGCCGGCTGGCCTCCGCGCGGGTGATGTGCAGCCGATCGGCCAACGCCCAGGACAGCTTGCCGCCCAACTCGGCCGGATCCGCTTGCTGGCCAATCTGATTGATCAACTGGTGGCCGAGAGCCTGCATGCGACGCACCTCGCGTTCGAGCGTTCCCAACAGCCCCAACCGCTCCGGAGTGGTCAACGCCTCGTACGAATGGTCCTGGAAGCGGGAGATGGCGGCGCGCAACGCCTCGACATCGTCCCGAAGCTCCTCGCCATCAATCGAACGCATGTTCGAATACTAGGCCCCGACACCGACAAGAAAGGCCACTCCGAAACCACTGAAACAGAAGTGGCACAAGTGATTCCATGCGGGGAGCGACCCAACGCTGCGCCGGTCCCCCGCCGCCTATTGCGCCGCCGAGAACAATGGGTCCAAGTGGCAGCCGCGGTGCGGTGCACAGTTCCGGGATGGATCAGAGGTGAGTGCCATGGCCTCGTTGCTCACGGCCTGCAGCGGGTTCCTGCTCGCCGTCTTGTGGATGGACTTGATCTTCGACGTCCAGGTTCTTCGCTACCGAAAGGCCGCGACCGACCTGCCTGAGGCCGTGCTCGCGTCCATCGCGGCGTATTACCACCGCGCGACCACCACGTCTCGGCCGATGAGCCGGTTGATCGCGCTCGTCATGCTCACCCTGCTCGGAACGCTGGTCCTGCAGGCCGCGCGGGGGCACGATCCCGGTTGGCTGCTGGTGACGTCGGCCGCGCTGGCCGGCATCCCGACGATGCTGGCGCTGACGCACACGGTTCCGGATGCGGTGCAACTCGGGCACCGCGACGACAGTCCGCCCGAGCAGACGCGCCTGGCGCGCTCGGTCTGCCGCGACCATCTGCTCAGCGCCGCCTGCATGCTCGCCTTTCTCGTCCTGTGGGTGGCGAACAGCGCCGCGATCTGACGGCGGTGACGGGTCGTAGTCACAAGGCGCAGGTCAGGACCCGCTGGCCACGTCAGTGCGCTACGTACTAAACTAGAACACGTTCCAATTCGGCGAGCTTCCAGGAGTTGTAATGCACACCCCTATCTGCGACGAACTCGGCATCGAGTTCCCGATTTTCGCCTTCACCCACTGCCGCGACGTCGTCGTGGCGGTCAGCAAGGCCGGGGGGTTCGGCGTGCTCGGGGCGGTCGGCTTCACGCCCGAGCAGCTGGAGATCGAACTCAACTGGATTGACGAGAACATCGGCGACCACCCCTACGGCGTCGACATCGTGATCCCGAACAAGTACGAAGGCATGGACTCCCATCTGTCCGCGGAGGAGCTTGCCGACACGCTGCGCAAGATGGTGCCGCAGGAGCACCTTGACTTCGGCAAGAAGATCCTCGCCGACCACGGTGTGCCGGTCGAGGAAAGCGACGGCGACAGCTTGCAGCTCCTCGGTTGGACCGAGGCGACGGCCACGCCCCAGGTCGAGGTGGCGCTCAAGCACCCGAAGGTGAAGATGATCGCCAACGCGCTGGGCACCCCGCCGGCCGACATGATCAAGCACATCCACGAGGCCGGGCTCAAGGTCGCCGCGCTGTGCGGCTCCCCCTCGCAGGCACGCAAGCACGCCGACGCGGGCGTCGACATCATCATCGCCCAGGGCGGCGAGGCCGGCGGGCACTGCGGTGAGGTGGGCTCGATCGTGCTGTGGCCGCAGGTCGTCAAGGAGGTCGCCCCGGTTCCGGTGCTGGCCGCCGGCGGCATCGGCAGCGGTGAGCAGATCGCGGCGGCGCTGGCGCTGGGCGCGCAGGGCGCGTGGACCGGATCGCAGTGGTTGATGGTCGAGGAGTCCTCGAACACCCCGGTTCAGCAGCAGGCCTACGTCAAGGCCGGCAGCCGCGACACCGTCCGCAGCCGCTCGTTCACCGGCAAGCCGGCCCGCATGCTGCGCAACGACTGGACCGAGGCGTGGGAGGCCCCGGAGAACCCCAAGCCGCTCGGAATGCCGTTGCAGTACATGGTCTCCGGCATGGCCGTGCGGGCCACCAACAGGTACCCGAACGAATCCGTCGACGTGGCATTCAACCCGGTCGGCCAGGTGGTCGGGCAGTTCACCAAGGTGGAGAAGACCTCAACGGTCATCGAGCGCTGGGTGCAGGAGTACCTGGAGGCCACCAACCGGCTGGACGAACTGAACGAGGCTGCCTCCGTTTAACGCGGAGGCGGCGCGCCTAGACGTCGTCAGCTTCGTCGCGGCCGGTGAACACTTCCTTCGTCCGGTCCACCGCGTACGTGCCGATGTCGATCGAATTCTGGACGATGCCGCTGGCGCCGCCGGCGAGGTCGCCGCGGATGATGTCGCTCGCGTGTTCGACGATGTCGGAGGCTTTTTCGACGGCGTTGGTAGCGATGTCCCTGACCGCGTCGACTGCATCCCTGGCATTGAAGGCCATCTCGAGTCTCCTTTTGTTGCGGGATGGTTGCTACGACTCTAGACGGGGTCGCGCGGCATTTCTCCGCGGGCGCCGACGCCCGTCCAGGCCTAGTAGTGCACCAAGCTGCGCCAGTAGTCTTCGGGAATTTCGGCCCCGGAGCGCAATATTCGGGCCAGTCCGACCGCCATCGCGATGCCCAGCAATCCTAGCCAGAGTCCGGCCACCGCGATGACACCCCACAGCACGGCGGTGACGGTCGGCCAGGGCGAGAGCACCGCCAGCACCGGCGCGAAGAAGAAGCCGGTCCCGATGTACCAGGCCGAGCCGGCCCGGTCGGACGCCAGCACCAAACGCAGCCAGCGTGGAATCGGATGCTGAGCCGGCGGGCGGTCGGCCATGGTCGTTACTCGGACGGCGGGAAGAACCCTGCGCCGGTGAACCAGCCCTCTTGCCATCCTTGAGGTCCCAAGCACAGCATCGGAAGTCCGCGGTCCGACTGCGCCGCGCTCTGCGGGCCGGGGCACTTGGCGCCGGCCTGCTGGACTCCGTACAGCGGATACGACGCCACCCAATACCCGGTGGTCGCCGCCGGGAACTGGTTGGGGGGCGGGAAGTGACAGGCCTCGGCCTGGCCGCTGGGCCCACGTCCGAAGATGAAGCGCTCGTAGTTGTCGCACGGCGCACCCAGCGAAGCCTGATAGTTCATGCCCGGCACGTCGCCGTCATAGCCGGCGGCCGCGCTCGGTGCCAAGCCGATGGTGATGCCCGCTATCGAAGCGGCGCTGAGCAGTTGCCGAATCATGTCCTACCCCGCCTGTCGTCGCCGGTGACCTGCACCAAAGCATATCGGTCGGACCGTCGGCCACAAGACCGTTCCGGCGTGCGGGCCCGATCGGCGGCGGCCGGCGCGCTACAGGGCGCGAAACGCCGGGTGAGGAACACGTTCCAATTCGCGCCCGGCGATCTTGCGTCAATGCTTCCCAACCAAGGTGCGGCAGTGGTTTCCTTGCACAAGGACGACTAGACCACTTCGTCATCGAGGAGCGGGCCATGCCAACCGTCGAGCCAACCGCCAAGCCGGTCCCCAATCTGCCCCCCGGATTCGACTTCACCGACCCGGACATCCACGCCGAGCGGCTGCCCGTCGAAGAACTGACCGAACTCCGCCGCACAGCGCCGATCTGGTGGAACGAACAGCCCAACGGGGTGGGCGGATTCGATGACGGCGGCTTCTGGGTGGTCTCCAAGCACAAGGACGTCAAAGAGATTTCGCGGCGCAGCGACGTCTTCTCCAGCCTGCAGAACACGGCGCTGCCCCGGTACAAGGAGGGCACGGTGCGCGAACAGCGCGACACCGGCAAGTTCGTGTTGCTCAACATGGACGCCCCGCAGCACACCCACCTGCGCAAGATCATCTCCCGCGGCTTCACACCGCGCGCCGTCGAGCTGCTGCGCGACGATTTGAAGCAGCGCGCGCGTCAGATCGTCGAGAAGGCGGCCGCTGCCGGTTCCGGCGACTTCGTCGAGCAGGTGTCCTGTGAGCTTCCGCTGCAGGCGATCGCCGGACTGCTGGGCGTGCCGCAGGAAGACCGCATGAAGCTCTTCCACTGGTCGAATGAAATGGTGGGTGACCAGGATCCGGAATTCGCCCGCAACGACGCGATGGGTGCCTCGGTCGAACTGATCACCTACGCCATGCAGATGGCCGCCGACCGGGCGCAGAACCCCGGGGAAGACATCGTCACCAAGTTGATTCAGGCCGACGTCGACGGACACAAGCTCTCCGACGACGAGTTCGGCTTCTTCGTCATCCTGCTGGCCGTGGCCGGCAACGAGACCACCCGCAACTCCATCACGCAGGGCATGATGGCCTTCACCGACTTCCCCGACCAATGGGAACTGTACAAACGGGAGCGTCCCGTCACCACGGCCGACGAGATCGTCCGGTGGGCCACCCCGGTCACCTCGTTCCAGCGGACCGCCCTGGAGGACTACGAGCTGTCGGGCGTGCAGATCAAAAAGGGTCAGCGCGTCGTAATGGTCTACCGCTCAGCCAATTTCGACGAGGACGTGTTCGACGACCCGTTCACCTTCAACATCCTGCGCGACCCCAACCCGCATGTGGGCTTCGGTGGCACCGGCGCGCACTACTGCATCGGGGCCAACCTCGCGCGGATGACTATCGACCTGATGTTCAACGCGATCGCCGATGCCATGCCCGACCTGGAATCGGTCGGCAAGCCCGAACGGCTGCGGTCGGGATGGCTCAATGGAATCAAGCACTGGCAGGTCGACTACCACACCAACGGCGCTCAGAAATGTCCTGTCGCACATCAGGCCCAGGGGTGACAAGCTAAGGGCATGCCCACTCATCGAGCCGTCCATGTCCCGTCCGCCGGCGCAGCTTTGGAGCTGGTCGACGCCGAAACCAAGCCGCCGGGTCGCGATGAGGTACGGCTGACCGTCGCCGCGTGCGGCATCTGCGGAACCGACGCGCACTTCGTCAACGGCGGCTTCCCCGGCATTTCGTGGCCGCTGACTCCCGGGCATGAGATCGCCGGCACGATCGCCGAAATCGGCGACGGCGTCCAGGATTTCGCAATCGGCGATCGCGTCGCGGTCGGCTGGTTCGGCGGGTGTTGCTACCGCTGCGACCAATGCCGCAAAGGCCTGTTCATCCACTGCGAGAACGGCAAGGTGCCGAGTTGGCAGTATCCCGGCGGATACGCGGAGTCGGTGACCGTGCCGGTGAGCGCGCTGGCGCGAATACCGTCCGAGCTTTCCGACGCCGAAGCCGCCCCGATGGGGTGCGCCGGCGTGACCACCTATAACGCCCTGCGGCACACCAAGGCGCTGCCCGGCGACCGGGTGGCGATCCTCGGCGTCGGCGGCCTGGGACACCTCGGCGTGCAATTCGCGCGGGCCATGGGTTTCGAGACCATCGCGATCAACCGCGGCACCGGCAAGGCCGACGACGCCCGAAAGCTGGGCGCCCATCACTACATCGACTCCACGGCCAACGACCCCGCCGAAGCGCTCAAGGATCTGGGCGGCGCAACGGTCGTCCTGGCCACCGCCGGAAATTCGCAGGCCATGGCCGCCACGGTCGGCGGCATCCTCCCCCAGGGCCAACTGGTCACCATCGGGGTCACGCCCGAGCCGCTGCCGATCAGCCCGGTGCAGCTGATAACGCCGGGCGTCAGCATCGTCGGCCACCCCTCCGGGACGGCGAAAGATGTCGAGGACACAATGCATTTCGCGGTCGTGTCCGGTGTGCGCGCCTGGATCGAGGAACTGCCGCTATCGCAAGCCGCGGAGGGCTACGCGGCCCTGGAAGGGGGCCGGGCGCACTACCGCACCGTTTTGACCATGTGACACAGTCGATTCGTGACTTCTGACCAAGACGCGGTGTGGACAATCGGCCCGGCCGACGGTGAGTTGTTGCTGTACACCGGCGTCACCGGCAGGGCGGCACGGATGGGCCATCGGCTCACCATCGCGATGACGCGCTGGCGCGCCACCGTGGGCTGGTCGGACTCCCAACCCGTGAGCGCACGCCTCACGGTCGAGACCGATTCGCTCGACGTGCTGCGCGGCGACGGCGGCGTCAAAGGGTTGTCCGGGGTGGAGAAGGTGCTGGTGCGGTCGAACGCCCTGAAATCATTGTCCGCCAATCGATTCCCCGAGATCCGCTATAGCGCAGACGTCATCGACAACGTCGGCGGTGCTTACCGTCTGGCTGGCACCCTGGAAATCCGGGGCGTGTCGCGGGACCACGTCGTCGAGGTGCACGCGCAAGATCTCGGGGAATCATGGCGGATGTCAGTCGAATCCACCGTTCGCCAATCCGACTACGGCATCAAGCCGTACTCGCTGATGATGGGATCGGTACAGGTCGCCGACGACGTGTCGTTGTCTTTCTCCGCCGTTCGCGCCCAGGGCAACTGAGCGCTGCCGTTGGCCGGCGCCGGGCGAAGTCAGGGTTGCGGGTCGGTCGCCGGATCGCCGGTGTCACCGGGTATGTGCTCGAGTACCCGCGTCAGGTAGGGCTGTCGGTTAGCGCCGTCCGCCTGTCGTTCGCCGTTAACGCCCGGCTCCTCCTCCGGAACGCTGGGCTGCGAAACCGGTTCGCCGGCAGGGGGTTTGGCCTGCGGTAGGGGCGACTTGGTCCGTGGGGCCGCCGGAAGCGGCGCGACGGCCGCGACCGCCTCGGCCACCTGGGGCGTGGGCGGGTGGGTGGCGTGCCTCGGACCGCCGGCGGCGCTGGCCGGGCCGACGTGAATCCCCACCGCGAGTGACACCGAGCCCACGAACGTGATGGCACCGGCGGCCAACGCGGTCACGGCCCCGGCATAGGACAACTGCCGCTTCTGAGTGGGTGCCGCAGCGGGCTCGCTGACGCGCTCGACCAGCTGCTCGTCGGTGAATTCGGTGCTGCGAGCCGCGGACAGCGCCGCACCGCGCGCGATCGTCACCTGGGCCATCGATTGCACGAAAACCGGTACCGGCAAAGTCTTTTCGAGCTGCCAGGAGAGACCCTCGATGTCGCTGTGGGCGCCCACCACGACAACGCCGCCGGGCTGCCATCCGCTGCGCTCGAACATGCCGGTCAGCCAGCGGGTCAGGCCGTCGAAGCCGCCGCGCACCTGCTTGGTGGCCGTCCGGGTCTCACCGTCGTGCGTGTCGACCATGACCACGGTCGTCAGGTCGTGGTCGAGGATGCAGACGGCAGTCTGCTCGTAGCCAATGACGGGCGCGATGGCCTGAGCCAACGTCTCGATGGCCTCGAGGAACCGGATCGGCACGACATTGTCGAATCCCGCATCGGTCAACGCCTCCAAGACCAGCGCGGCCTGTGCGGATGCCTCGTCGTTCCAAGTCACTCCGATGACACGCAGCCGGCGATCGCTCGCAGCCGCCGCCGTGTCGACGCGCAGTACCTCGTCCACGACTTGCTCTGCGGTACCCACGGCGCGCACCCCGTGGCCTGCGCGCAAGACCAGTTCCTGGTGATCCAGGATGGTGCCGTCTGCGCCGTGTCCTTCGGCGAGGACCCAACCAACGGCGGTCGGCGTCACCGACAGGCCAAGAACCGTGTCCAAATCTATGCCCCAATCGGTCCCGCGTCCGACGCCCTCGACCGCATCTACGCGCACCATGAAGCCGCGGGCGCGGTGATTCGTGAGAGCCGGAACAGACCCGGGATAGCGTGGTCTTCATCGGCTTGCTTCGACAGCAGCCTACGCGGTCGGCGCAAGTCCGGCTGCGCCGGTCGGCCATCGGCGCGGAATCGCCAGATGGGAAGGGCGACGCGGCGAAACGGGCAGGCGCCGCAGGCGGGTTCGCCGCGTCGATGCGTCGGCGCCGTGGCGCCGGTTGCGGGAGCGCGACGACGCGGGATCGGTACGGCGCGGTCCCCCCGCACCGAAACGAACGCCGTTTTTATCGACGGCGCAAAATAAATGCCCGTCCCGCGCGTCATTTCGGGGGCTTTCTATAACGGGGTAGCGGCGCCGCCCGCCGAGCGCGCTCGACTCGTCGTAAACCCGCTGCTGCCTGGCGTTTCCCTACCCGGTGTGTGGGGTGGCCGTGCAGCGGGTACGCGGGGCGTGTCGCCGCCCGGTTGTGCCGGGTGGCGAAATTGTGAAGTGAAAAGCGATGCCGAAACGAGACGCGTTCGCGTCCCAATCGACATTTGACGGACTCACACGGTAAATTCCTGTGAGACCACGATCACACTGACCACATCGACAAGGGGCAGGTATGACAGATCTGAGCGAGAAGGTCCGGGCCTGGGGGCGCCGGCTTTTGGTCGGCACAGCGGCGGCAGCCACACTGCCGGGCCTGATCGGTCTTGCCGGCGGCGCTCCAACCGCGAATGCGTTTTCGCGGCCGGGCCTGCCAGTCGAGTACCTGCAGGTGCCGTCCGCGGGCATGGGCCGCAACATCAAGGTCCAGTTCCAAAGCGGCGGCAACGGTTCTCCCGCGGTGTATCTGCTGGACGGTCTGCGCGCCCAGGACGACTACAACGGCTGGGACATCAACACCCCGGCGTTCGAGTGGTACTACCAGTCCGGCCTGTCGATCGTCATGCCGGTCGGTGGTCAGTCCAGCTTCTACAGCGACTGGTACAACCAGGCCTGCGGTAAGGCCGGCTGCCAGACGTACAAGTGGGAGACCTTCCTCACCAGTGAGCTGCCGCAATACCTGCAGTCCAACAAGAGTGTGAAGCCGAACGGAAGCGCGGCGGTCGGCATCTCGATGGCCGGTTCGTCGGCGATGATCCTGGCCGCCTACCACCCGGCGCAGTTCATCTACGCCGGCTCGCTCTCGGCGCTGTTGGACCCGTCGCAGGGAATGGGGCCAAGCCTGATCGGTCTGGCGATGGGTGACGCCGGGGGGTACAAGGCCAACGACATGTGGGGGCCGTCGAGCGACCCGGCATGGGCGCGAAACGACCCGACCCTGCAGATCCCGAAGCTGGTCGGCAACAACACCCGGCTCTGGGTGTACTGCGGTAACGGCACGCCGTCCGAGCTCGGCGGGGCGAACATGCCGGCCGAGTTCCTGGAGAACTTCGTGCGCAGCAGCAACCTGAAGTTTCAGGACGCCTACAACGGCGCCGGCGGTCACAACGCGGTGTGGAACTTCAACGCCAACGGAACGCACAGCTGGGAGTACTGGGGAGCTCAGCTCAACGCCATGAAGCCCGACCTGCAGGGCACGCTGGGCGCTTCCCCGGGCGGCGGCGGATAACCCACCACCCGCTCGGTCACTACTGCGCCTGACGACTCCGTCAGGCGCAGTAGTGCGTTGTGGGATCGCGGTCGTGAGCCTGGCGCTGCTGGTCGCGCCCGCTCGGGCGGACGCCACCAGTCCACTCACCCCGTTGGTCGACGCCGCCGCACAACGGCTGCAGATCGCGGACCCGGTCGCCGCCTACAAGTGGCACAACCATGGCGCCATCGAAGATCCGGCGCGCGTACGGCAAGAGCTGGCCAGGCTGGGCGACCAGGCCGTCGCCCAACGCATCGACCGTGGCTACGTCACCCGGGTCTTCGGGGACCAGATCAGCGCCACCGAGGCCGTCGAATATGGCCGGTTCGCGGACTGGAAACTCGATCCGGGCAGCGCTCCGGCTGAGGCGCCGGACCTATCGTCGTCACGCTCGGCGATCGACGCCCTCAACCAAACGATGCTGGCTCAGCTGTCGGCCGACTGGGGCGTTCTGCACTCGCCGGAATGCGCCGCCCAACTCGACGCGGCGAGAAGCGGCGTCGTCGCTGACCGTGCGCTCGACGACCTCTACCAGCGGGCCCTGTCATCAGCGACGCAGTCCTACTGCCAGCAATAACTTAATTTTTCCTCACCAATTTCTAACTGTCCCATTTGGCCTGTCGATAAGGCGATTTCCCCAGATAGATGGCATATCTCGCGCCATTTTCGAATAGGTAACGCTTTGGCTACACGTGCCGAAATCCTGGACATGAAATATCTCTGCAAGCTTCTCGTCAAGTCCGTAATGGTCGGCGGGGTCGTTGCAGCGTCGATGGCTTCGTCCACGGGTGTGGTGAGCGCAGAACCCGCTCCCAACTGGGACGCGATCGCCCAGTGCGAATCCGGTGGCAACTGGCACGCCAACACCGGGAACGGCAATTACGGTGGGCTGCAGTTCAAACCGAGCACCTGGGCCCGCTACGGCGGTGTCGGCAACCCAGCTGCCGCGTCCAGGGAGCAGCAAATCGCCGTCGCCAACCGGGTTTTCGCCGAAGAGGGCGTGGAGGCCTGGCCAAAGTGTGGCGCGCAGTCCGGCCTGCCGATCGGTTGGTACTCGCACCCGGCTCAGGGCATCAAGCAGATCATCAACGGGCTGATCCAGGCGGCCGTACCGCACTGATGAAACGCACCTGCGGTCTATGACCCGGCGCCCGCCTGTGTTTGGATCAGCCCATGGAAGGTTCGGCGACTGTTCATATGGCTGCGCCTGCTGCCAAGATCTGGGACCTCATCGCAGACGTCCGCAACACCGGAAAGTTTTCGCCGGAAGTTTTTGAAGCCGAGTGGCTCGGTGATGCGAACGGCCCGGCCCTGGGTGCGAAATTCCGCGGTCACGTCCGGCGCAATGAGATGGGGCCGGTGTATTGGACGACCTGCAAGGTCACCGCCTGCGAACCGGGCCGCGAATTCGGTTTCGCGGTGCTCCTCGGTGACAGGGCCGTCAACAACTGGCACTACCGCTTGGCGCCGAGCGGCGGCGGGACGGACGTCACCGAGTCGTTTCGGCTCAACCCGGCGCCGTGGCTCGGCGTGTACTGGTTGTTCGGCGGCTTCCTGCGCAAACGCCGCAACATCCGGGACATGACCAAGACGCTGAACCGCATCAAAGACGTGGTCGAGGCGGACTGAGGCTCGTGAAATCCGTCTTCATCACCGGTGCGGGCAGCGGCATGGGTCGCGAGGGAGCCAAGCTGTTCCACGCCAAGGGCTGGCGCGTCGGCGCGGTGGACCGCAACGAAGACGGCCTGGCGACGCTGAACGACGAACTCGGCGGCGATCGGCTCTGGACCCGCGTCGTCGACGTGACGGACAAGCTAGCCCTCGACGGCGCGCTGGCCGACTTCTGCGCCGGCAACAGCGGCGGCGGGCTCGACATGATGTGGAACAACGCCGGCATCGGCGAATCGGGCTGGTTCGAGGACGTGCCCTACGACGCCGCGATGCGCGTCGTCGACGTGAATTTCAAGGCGGTCCTCACGGGCGCATACGCGTCGTTGCCCTATCTCAAGAAGACCCCGGGCAGCCTGATGTTCTCCACGTCGTCGTCCTCGGGGACCTACGGCATGCCGCGCCTGGCCGTCTATTCGTCGACCAAGCACGCGGTCAAAGGTCTGACCGAGGCGCTGAGCGTGGAGTGGCAGCGACACGGGGTGCGCGTCGCCGACGTGCTGCCCGGTCTGATCGACACCGCCATCCTGACGACCACGACCAACCACTCCGATGACGGCCGAGCGCCCATGACGGCGGAGCAACTGCGGGCCACCGCCCCCAAGAAGGGCATGCTCCGGTTGATGCCGGCAAGCAGCGTGGCCGAGACGGCGTGGCAGGCCTACCACAACCAGAAGCGGTTGCACTGGTATGTACCCAAGAGCATTCGCCTGATTGACTTGTTCAAGGGCCTGAGCCCGGAATTCGTGCGACGCAGCATCGTCAAGTCCCTGCCCGCGCTGGTGCCGAAGCGTTAGTAAGGAGGTCGGCTGGTGCAAAAGCGTTTGCTCACAGTCGCTTTGGTTTGCCTAGTCGTCGTCGTCGGCGTCGCGGGGTGCAGCGCCGCGCAGACGACACCTCGCCGGGCCGCGCGTCTGACCATCGACGGTGCCACGCACACGACGCGTCCCCCGGCGTGCCGGCAAGACCAGATGTATCGGACCATCACCATCCCCGACCGCGATGGCGGGGTCGAAGCGGTGGTGCTGCTCAGCGGTTATCGGGTGATGCCGCAGTGGGTCAAGATTCGCAACGTCGACGGGTTCAGCGGCAGCTTCTGGCAGGGCGGGGTGGGCGACGCGCACGTCGATCTCAATAACGACGCCTACACCATCACGGGCAGCGCGTACGGCATCAACAGCAGCAACCCCAACAAAGTGGTCACCACGGACTTCAAAATCGTCGCGCAGTGCTGACTCCGCAGGTGGTCGGGGCCTAGGCTCGAAACGGCACCTGATCGAGGGAGGAACCAGTGAGGGAACGATTGCACTGGTTCGCGATGCATGGCTTCATCCGGGGGGCCGCGGCACTCGGGGCCCGGCGGGGCGAGGTCCAGGCCAGGCTGATCGCCGATCCGGCGGTGGCCGCTGACCCGGTGCACTACTACGACGAAGTCCGCGCGCGGGGCAAGCTGGTGAAGGGCCGCGTCGCGTATCTGACGGCGGATCACGCACTGGCGCATGAACTGCTGCGCTCCGATGATTTCCGGGTGCTGGTCTTCGGATCGAATCTCCCGGCGCCACTGCGATGGCTGGAGCGCCGTACCCGCGACGACCTGCTGCATCCGCTGCGTGCGCCGTCGTTGCTGGCCGTCGAGCCGCCCGACCATACCCGTTACCGCAAGACCGTGTCGGCGGTATTCACGCCCAGAGCCGTTGCCGCACTGCGGGATCGGGTCGAGCAGACGGCCGCGGAGCTGTTGGATCGGCTGGCCGGCGAGTCCGGCGTCGTCGACATCGTCGGACGGTACTGCTCGCAGCTTCCGGTATCGATCATCAGCGACATCCTCGGTGTGCCTGAGTCGGAGCGGCGGCGCGTAATGGAATTCGGCGAACTGGCCGCGCCGAGCCTCGACATCGGGTTGCCATGGCGGCAGTACCGCAGCGTGCAGGACGGGATCGCCGGCTTCAGCGCCTGGCTCGCCGAGCACTTGCAACGGCTACGCCTGGACCCCAGTGACAACCTGATGAGCCAGCTGATCCAGACGGCCGAAGGCGGTTCTGCGGAAACGTATCTCGACGAGAAGGAGCTCCAGGCGATCGCCGGGCTGGTGTTGGCCGCCGGCTTCGAGACCACGGTGAACCTGCTCGGCAACGGTATTCGCATGCTGTTGGACGCGCCGGAGCATCTCGACACCCTCCGGCGGCGTCCCGAGGTGTGGCCCAACGCCGTCGAAGAGATCCTGCGGCTGGAATCGCCGGTGCAGCTGACCGCGCGGATGGCGCGAGACGATGTCGAGATAGCCGGCCGGCAGTTACACCGTGGCGACTTGGTGCTGGTGTATCTGGCCGCCGCCAACCGGGACCCGTCGGTGTTCCCCGATCCGCACCGCTTCGACATCGAAAGGGAAAACGCCGGAAGGCATCTCGCGTTTTCCGGCGGCCGGCACTTCTGCCTGGGTGCGGCCCTTGCCCGGTCCGAGGGCGAAGTCGGACTGCGCACGTTTTTCGATCGCTTCCCCGAGGTGCGCGCGGCGGGCGCCGGAAGCCGGCGCGAAACCCGGGTGCTGCGGGGATGGTCGTCGCTGCCGGTGGCCCTTGGGCCGTATGTGCGCGAGTACGACCGAACCAGTTGACACCGGGGCGGCGACGGGGTTTATTTGCCGCTATGACAGAGGTATCTATGATCGCGGTCGAGGATGTCGTACGGGGGCTGTGGCAGGCGCTTTCGCGGCGAGATTGGGAAGCGATCAAGACCTTTTTGTCCGACGACTGCCTCTACGTCGACATGCCGGTCCCCGCACTGTCGGCGCGCGGCCCAGAGGGCATCGTGCAGCGCCTGAGGATGGGGCTTGAGCAGTTGGCCGGCTACGAGAACCACCCGGGCGTGCTGGTCTCCAACGGTTCCGACGTGCTCTACGAGCACTCCGAGACCTGGACCTTCGCCACGGGCGAGCAGGGCGTGCTGCGGTTCGTGACGGTCCACAAGGTCGTCGACGGCAAGATCGCCGTGTGGAAAGACTATTGGGACATGAACAGCCTGGTGGCCTTCGCTCCCCCGAACCACTTCGAGGGGCTGGCGACCGGCGACACCAGCTGGATATTCGACGCCTCAGCGCTCGTCTGACGATCCCCTTTCAAGGAAACGTGGACTGTCTACTGCCCACGGCGGTAAAACGCATCATCGCGGCTACGCCTCGGCCAGTTTCCGGAGGCGTTTCAACGTTTCCGTCAGTGTGCGTCCCACCTGACGCACGGCGATCCGATCGGCGATATACCCAAGTATTCCCCCGGGCGCCTGATACGACAGCCGAAATGTCACCCTTGTGCAGCCGTCGCCTCTGTCGCGCAACCGCATCCGCCCGCGCAGCGTTACGCCGGTAATTCCCACCCAGGCAAGGTCGCGGCCGTCGTCGAACTCGACCACCTCGATCACGCCGCCAACGGGTACGGAGCCGATCTTCCAGTGGACGGTGTACCGCGCACCGACGCCGGGTGGTTGGTCGTTCGACGACTCCCACCGCTCTAGGCTCGCCATGAACGACGGGTAACAGTCCGGGTCGCTGACGATTTTCCAGACGGCGGCACGGTCGGCGTTGATGACGCAACGGCGTTCGACGCGCATCAGCCGATCACCGGGAATCGTCGTTCGGCGGCCAGCCGGTCGACGCCCCCCTGCAGGGAGGCCATCACCTTGTCATGCACCGCTTGATCGTCGCCGTCGACCTCGATCGGGTCTTGAACCTCGATCACGATCTTGGTGGGCAGCGGAATGTGGCCCGCCAGGTCGCTGATGTTGAGTCCCCAGGGCAGCGCCAGCGATATCGGGATGCTCTTGAGCCGGAGCAACTTGTCCGCCATCAGCAACTTGGCCAGCCACTGCCCGCGATTGAGAAAGAGCGCGCTCTCCTGCCCACCGATGCTCGCGACGGGGACGATCGGCACCCCGGCCTCGCGGGCCAGCTTGACATAGCCCATGCGCCCGCCGAAGTCCACCTTGTGACGTTCCCACGAGGGTCGGAACACCTCGTAATCACCGCCGGGATAGACCAGCAACGCTGCGCCGGAATCCAGTGCGAGACGGGCATTTTCGGGGTTGGCGGCGACGGTGCCGAATTTCCGCAACGCTCCCAGCGGCGGGGCGGAGACGACGAGGTCATGGGCCAACTGGTAAAAAGGCCGCTCGACGCCGAAATACGAGCAGAAGGCGAGGGTGAACACGAAGGTGTCGGGCGGTACATTGCCGCCACTGTGGTTGCCCACCAGCAGCACCGGTCCCTCGGCCGGAATGCGGTCCAAACCCCGCACGTCCGCCCTGAAATAGAACGACGCCAGCAACCAGGTTCCCGGCAGCTGATCGCGGATGTAATCCGGATCCCGCTGGTCAAGGTCGGCTTTGGGCACCCACGACACAACTTTGTCGCGAGCCCAATTCAAGACGTCCTGCGCGGTCGCCATGACGGGACGCATACCCCGGCGTCACCGGGGGTCAAACGCCGTAGATGAAGCCGGCTGGGCCGGTAAATACCGGGCCGCCGCAAACACCTGGGATGGTCACCCCTCGTGCTTTGACCATCCCGGTGTTGTTGGCAGCCGATGGCTACAAGTACTGCTGGACGCCTCCGTGACCGTGGCAGGTCCCACTGGCATGCGGGTGCTCGCTGAAAGACCAACTTCCATCCGAGCACTGGGCCGTGGCCCCCGGCGGTTGCGGGCCGCCCTTTTGCGGATATGGCACGCAGTCACCAGAACTGGCGGTGTAGCAACCGCCGCTGGGTGACGCGTAGGCCGATGGCGCCACAGCGGCGGCGCCGAAGACGACGGCTGCGATGACGAACGCAGCACGGGACAACACGTGCCCAAACCTCCCTAGTCCATCTTCAGTTTGGCGACGTTTGCCCGATTCGTCGATCGAAGCCTAGGCGCCCGAACGGACGGCCACAGGCGAATCTGGAAAAACTTCTGGCGTTCCAGACGACGAAAGTGCTGCTATTCCGCCAGCGCATCCAGCACCCGGACGCGGACCGGATCGTGCTTTCCCTTGACCTCCACCCAGCCGTGCAACGTCACGCGCGCGCACGCGCCAAGCGACCGCGGTATTGGGCCCGATGACCACCTGCCCGAAAGCTGCGGCCAGTCGTCGCGTCCGGCCGCCGCGCCGAACGCTCCGCGGCCCGCGAGGCCGGGAATCGGTCGGCTTCGGATGGGTGGTCACGGCCGGCCGTCGCGACGTGTCAGGCGGTAGATGCGGGTGGCGTTGTCGCGGGCGATGAGGTCGACCACCCGGATGGCGTCCGACTCGCACCACTCGCCGCGGTCCACGAATTCGCGAAGTACCCGCTCGATGCCCCTGCGCCACAGGATCGCGCCGAGGAAATGCAGTTCTGGCGGACCGAATCCGTCCGACGAATAAAGGATCTTGGAAAACGGTGCCATCTCGAGCAATCGCGCAAGGAACGCGGGTGACCGCGCCCCCAGGTGGTTGACGCTCAGCCCGCCATCGACATAGACGTTGTTGAACGCCTGGGCCAGGTAGCCAGCCTCGCGCTCGTAGGGGTAACAGTGCAACAGCACGATCGGGACGTTTGCCGTCTCGCGCAGAAAGTCCAGCAGCAGCAGCGGGTTGGCCTTGTGCAGATCACAATCGCGGTCGCCGAACCCGACATGGAACTGCAGGGGCTTGCCCAGCCGCAGCGCCTGATGCAACCCGAACCGCAGCAGGACCCTGTCCTGCAACCGCGTACCGCCGCGGTCGCGCCAGCGGCTTGCGGCTTCGGCGACCTCCGCCGGCGTCGGATCGCTCAGGTCGCCGTCGAACCCGCCTCGGTAGGCCAGGATCGATTTGGTGCCGGCGGCGCCTGCCGCGCGCCGGTGCAGGATCTCCTCGAACGCCGCCGCGTAGTCACCCTGCGTTTGCGCCGCCTGCTCGGCGACCTCCTCGAGGCGAACGAGCTCGCCGGCATCACCGCCGGACACCCGGGCCATATCCGCGACCCCGGCGACGTCACCGCTGCCGATCCCGGTGTCCACCAGCCAGTCGCTCACCCCGGCGGCCGTCAAGAACAGGCGCGCCAATTCGTCCTCGTCGAGTTGGCTGCGGCGTTCCCAATATGCCGTCGGGCCAACGTGTTTGGGCAAACCCAGGACGGGAGCGCAATGCGCGCGGACCGCGAACCCGAGTTGTGAGTCGAAGCCCGAATGGGTGATGGGTTCGCTGTTGGCCTCGTTGAGCGCGTTCTCGAATCGCGGCCGGTCGGCGGGCGTCATCCAGCAACCGTGGACATGCTGATCGATCAGCGCCACATCGCCGATGTGCTGAGCCAGGGCGCGAGTGTCGGAGACCATGATCGCCCGTCACAGGCTCCAGGCCATGCGGAATTTGTCCGCCAGTTGTTCGGGGGCCAGGTCGCCGTAGCGCTCCTGCTCCAGGCGGCGAACGGCGACCACCATGTCGACCGCGGGGTCGCCCAGGATGCGGCGCACCCGTTCCGAATTATCAAGCGCCGCAATCGCTTCGGCTTGCGAATCGGTCAGGCGCACGATACCGTCGCGCGCGCGGTCGGATTCGGGCAGGGTGGCCGGGTCGGTCGGGACCTCCGGCGGCAGGGTCTCCTGGCGCTTGATCCCGTCCAGGGCGAGGCCCAGGATGGCCGCCGTCGCCAGGTACGGGTTCGCGGACGGGTCGACGATCTTGACCTCCACGTGGCCGCCGCGCGGGCTTCCGGGTCCCCCGGTGACGAATCGCACCGCGGCCTCGCGGTTTTCGGTGCCCCAGCACGCATAGGCGCCGGCCCAGTTGCGCGGCCGCAACCGCAGGCCGGAGACGATCGACCCGCACATTACTCCTTGGGCTTCCGGCATCCCGCGAACCAGACCCGCCACCGCGCTCTCCCCCGCCGCGGTCATGCCCCGGGGTCCGTCGCCGTCACAGAACAGCGGGCCTCCCGGAGCCGACAGCGAAAAGTGCTGGTGCGCACCGGATCCAACGCCGTCGCCAAAGGGGGCGGGCGACAAGCTGATCCGCAGCCCGTGCCGGCGCGCCGCGCGCCCGATGACCAGCCGCATGAGTACCAGCTGATCGGCGGCTGCCACCGGGGACCGCGGCGGCAGCGAGACCTCGAACTGGTTTGCGCCGTACTCGGGGTGGAACTGTTCGATCGCGATCCCGGCCCCCATCGCCGATCCGATCACATCACGAACGAACGCCTCGTGTTCCAGCACGCCGGCCAGGCCGTACTGCGCCCACAGCGTCGACGGCAGCCGGGCGCCGTCGGGGCCGACCAGCAGGAATTCGATTTCGTGCCCGACCGCGGCCTCCAGGCCGGCTTCGGCGAGCGCCGCCTCGACGCGTCGCAGCGTGCCCCGGCTGCAGGTCGGCACCGGCGCGCCGTCCTGCTCGAAGAATGAGGCGGGCGCCCAGGCCAGCCCGTCACCGACGATGCGCAGCGCCGACAGATCGATCCGAATGCGCTGGTCCCCCACCACCCCCACATCGGGGGTGAAGGCGATCCCGGTCTGATCGATGGCGAACGCATGCCAGGACGGGCTGGCCCCCAGGCCGGGATCCGCGAACGTGTCGGTCCGCCGGATCGGGACCGTCTTGGCCAAGGTGAGCCCGGCCGGATTCACCACCGTGCCGATGACCGTGTCGACGCCCTCGGCCTCCAGCTGCGCAATCGCCGCGGCGGCAAGCGGTGTGCCGGTCATGGCAGCCATTCTCCCAACCCCGCACTGCTCCACACGGCAAACGGCATCACCGCAGCTCAGTTCTGCCGGCCGACGAGTTCGGTGACGAACCGATCGAGGAAGCCGTCCACCGGTGCCTTACCCACCGGCCGGATGACGAACTTCGTCAAACCCGCCTCGATGTAGGCGTCGAGCTGCCGGTGCAGCCGGTCCCACCCGGCGGCGATCAGTTCGTTAGGGTCACTGTCCGGCCGACGCCGGAGTACCGCCGCGGCCACCTGCTCCGGCAGCTCCCCCTCCCCCTCCCACACGGCCAACGAGATGCCGAAGTGGTCGGGCTCGATGCTGCGGCCGGCGTGCGCCGCGGCTAGCTCGATCGCATCGCGCGCGGCCCGCGCCTCAGCCGGAGTGAGGAAACTGCCCAGCCAGCCGTCGCCCAGCGCCCCGATGCGTCGAAAGGCGGCCGGCGCCGAGCCGCCCACCCAGATGTCAAGCGGCGGTGACGGTCTCGGCGCGACGGCCACGTCGCTGACGCTGAAATACCGGCCGGTGAACGTCGCCGATTCCTCAACCAGCGCCGCGCGCAGCAGCCGCAGCGACTCGTCGAACACCGCCGCGCGCTCGCCCTCGGGGACCACGAAGACCTCGCGTTCGGCCGGTATCGCCGAACGTAAGCCGAAGACGGGAAGGACCCGTTTGGGTGCGACGGCCGCCAGGGACGCCAACTGCTTTGCCACCAGCACCGGGTGCCGGCCCGGGAGCACGGCCACCGACGTGCCCACCTTCAATCTGGTCGTGCGGGCAAGCGCATACGCCATGCCGACCATCGGATCGACCGCCGGGGAGTACAACAATTCGGAAAACCACAGCGAGTCCACCCCGCTGGCCTCGAGGTGATCCACGATGGCGGCCAGTTGGTCCGGCGCGCTATCGCCACCCAGGCCGACGCCGAAGCGAATCTTCACCGCCGCCTCCCTCTGAGTTCTCTCACCCACAGCGCAACATCGACGGCCCGGCTTTTGTGCCCGGCGGGCGCGCGTCAAGAACCGGTTGCCCGGGCTGGGAGAAACTAACCGCGGCTGGGGATGGTCAGTTTGCAGGCTTGGCCGATGTCGAGGGTCCGCAGCACTCGACCCATGCCGACCCACAGCGCGCAGGACAGTGCCAGGTCGGCGAGCAACTCGTCGGAGAAGTGTTCGGCGCACCTGCTCCAGAAGTCTTCGTCGTCGCGCAGCGCGGTGTGCTCGGTGGCGAAGCGGTCGGCGAACTCGGCGGCCAGCCGCTCCTGCTCGCTGTAGCCGGGCCAGGTGCGCCACTCGTGGACGTGGTCGTAGAGCTCCTCGTCGACGCCCGCGGCGGGTCCGTCTTCGTCGCGGGTGTTGACGCAGACGACGCATTCGTTGCGGTGGGCGATCACGGCGCGGGCCAGTTCGCGGGTGCGCAACGGCAACCGGTTCTTGGTGTACACCGCCTGGCTGAAGCCGCCGAGCGCGCCGCCGATGTCCGGAGACTTCACAAACCAGCCGGCCAGGTCGTCGTCAGCAAATGTTCCGATTCGGCTCATGGCGTGATGGTACGCCCGCGTCATCACCCGGGACGGCGATGTCGGCGAATGCGCATCGACACCCGCTAGCGAGCGGCCGACGGGATCGCCATGGTCGGCTGTTCCTCATGCCAATCCCGTTGGGCCAGAACGCGATGCGCGACGCGCTCCAGCGCCGCCTCCACCGCGCGGCGGTCCGGGCGGCCCTCGAATCCCGGTGACCGGGCCAGCTTGTCGACCAGCCAGGCCAACAGCAGCGAGTGCACGTACGCGACCTGCTGTCCCCCGGCCGGGGTGAGCCACATCTGCTCGCCGTCGCGCTGCGCGTAACCCCCCGATACCAGGCGGGCGAAGGTGGGCTCGAGAACCTCGAACGGTATCCGTAGGTGGTCGGCCATGTCGGTGAGCCGGGCGGTCCCGTACATCTGGGTGTAGCGATTGATCCGCAAGACCCCCCACAGCCCGGCGACGTCGAGCCGGCAGTCGGGCCGCATGGCGATGCTGCGCAGCCGCATGCCGGTCTCGCCGCGCAGCATCCGCGCGATCGCGTTCTCCAGCATCTGGTCGGGCGTCTCGGTGGTCGGCATGCCAAACGCATCGCCGAGATCGATTGTGCTGTCGTGGATATCGCGCAGCGGAATCTCGCGCAAGAACAACGCCAGCACGAATCCGACCAGAGCCACCGGCGCCGCCCAGAAGAAGACCTGGGTGAGCGACTCGGCGTAGGCCGCCACGATGGGGGCGGCCACGTCATGCGGTTGCCGGTGCAAGGCCCCGGGCGAACTGACCGCGCTGGGGGGCGCGCCGCTGGCCGCCAGGGCCGGACCGATTCGGCGGTTGAGGAAGTTCACGAACAGGGAGCCGAAAATGGCCGCACCGAACGAACTTCCGATGGTCCGGAAGAACGTCACACCCGAGGTGGCGACACCGAGGTCTTCGAAATTCGACGTGTTCTGCACGATGAGGACAAGCACCTGCATGGACAATCCGATGCCGGCGCCGAGGATCACCAGGTAGAGCGACTGGATCAGGGTGGAGGTGGACGGCTGCATCCGCGACATCAGCAGGAAGGCCAGCGCCATCAGCGCCGTGCCGACCACCGGAAAGATCTTGTATCGGCCGGTCCGGCCGACGATGGTGCCGCTGCCGGTCGAGGTGACCAGCATCCCGAGCACCATGGGCAGGGTGCGCAGGCCCGAGGTGGTCGCCGAGACACCGTCGACGTACTGCATATACGTCGGCAGGAAGGTCATCGCGCCCAGCATGGCGAAGCCCACGACGAAGGACAGCACGCAGCACACGGCGAACACCGGGCTGGCGAACAGCCGAATGGGCAAGATGGGTTCGGCGGCGCGGCGCTCCACCATCGCGAACACACCCAGCGCCACCGCGGCGCCCACGAACAGTCCGATGATCGTCGGTGATCCCCACGGGTAGAGGGTGCCGCCCCAACTGGTGGCCAGTGTGAGGCCCGCGGCGCCCAGGCCGATGAACGTAATCCCGGAGTAGTCGATGGCGGGCCTGGCGGACGCGGTCAGCGCGGGAATCGCCGCTGCGGCAACGAAGATGACCACCACCGAGATCGGCACGTTGACCCAGAAGGCCCATCGCCAGCTCAGGTAGTCGGTGAAGTAGCCGCCGAGCAGCGGACCGATGACCGTGGTGACGCCGAAGACCGCCCCGAGGATACCCTGATATCGGCCCCGCTCCCGCAGTGGGACGATCTCGCCGATCAGCGCGCTGGCCGTGACGGTGATGGCGCCACCGCCGATTCCTTGCAGGGCGCGCGCCCCCACCAGCATGGCCATCGACTGCGCCAGTCCGCACAATATCGAGCCGATGACGAAAAAGACTACGGCCGTTAGGAATACGCGCTTGCGGCCGAACACGTCGCCGAGCTTGCCCACCAGCGCGGTGACGATGGTCGATGCGAGCAGATAGCTGGTGACGACCCAGGACTGATGGCCGGCATCGCCCAGGTTGGCGACGATGGTCGGCAGCGCCGTCGCGACAATGGTCTGGTCCAGCGCGGCGAGCAGCATGCCGAGCACGATCGCGATGAAGATCAGATTGCGTCGCTGGGGGCTGATCAGCTCGCCGGTGGAGGCGGCACCGGAAGCCGGGCGAGATCGGGTCGCTGCTTTCGGGCTCGTCATACCTTCTACGACGTTACCTATTTCGCCGCCGGCCGGGTCAACTGGGTGGCCGCGACACGCACTGCGCCGAGTACAGCTCCACGCCCAGCTTGTCCATCAACTCGAGCTGGGTCTCGAGGTAGTCGATGTGCTTCTCCTCGTCGGCGACGATGTTCTCGAACAGGGTGGCGGTGGTGGAGTCCTGCTTTTCCCGGCACAGGATGATCGCCGGCTTGAGCCGCTCCATCACCTCGTATTCGATGGCCAGGTCGGCCTCGAACTGCTCGCGCAGCGTCTGACCGATGCGCAGCGAGAAGAGGCGCTGGTAGTTCGGCAACCCGTCGAGCAGCAGGATGCGGTCGGTGATCGCCTCGGCGTGGCGCATCTCGTCGAAGGACTCGGCCCGGGTGTGCTCAGCTAACTCGGTGAAACCCCAGTTGTCCTGCATCTTGGAGTGCAGGAAGTATTGGTTGATCGCGGTGAGCTCGCTGGTCAGCTGCTCGTTGAGCAGACGCAAAACTTCCGGATCCCCTTGCATTGTCACTCCTATGGTGTGAGCGGCTGTCGTATGTGACCGCGGCGGATGCGCTGGGCTGGAGCGCACAAACCTGGGCTGTAGCAGCACTTTGCCACGGCCGGTGGGAATGTTCCAGCAAGGTTTGGCTGCGCTCAGTGAGCCCCCTAGCGCGGTAAGTCGCCCCTTGGTTAGGTTAGACTGGGCTAACGAAGTTAGGATAGACTGCACTAATACGCGGCAGGTGTATTCGGCGTCATCGCCACGGTGCCCGGTGAACGGGATTGCCGGCGGCGGGGACGAATCGCAGACGCCCGTCCGAGCTTTCGACGAAGGGGACGCCGGCATGCAGGAGGTGCGCTGATGTACGTGTGCCTTTGTGTTGGGGCCACCAACCAGACCGTGTGCGACGTCGTCGCCCAGGGCGCATCAACCTCCAAGGAGATCGCGGCCGCGTGCGGGGCCGGTGGTGACTGCGGTCGTTGCCGGCGCACGCTGCGGGCCATCCTCGCCGCCTCGGCCAAGCTGGAGACGGCTCAGTCGGCCTAGCCGGCGCGTCAGCGTTTATTGCTTCACGTTTTGTTGAAGGCGGCCAGGGCCGTGGCGTTGGCTTGCGCGCCCATGAGTTCGGCGAAGTGGGCGTTCTCCCGGGCGGTGGCCGCCACAATCTCAGGCCGGACGGGTTCCATCATGGTGTGCTTGACGGCCATCAGGCTCGAGATCGGCCGGGAGGCAAGGATTTCCGCGTGTTGACGGGCCTGCGCCAGCAGCTCGTCGGGTTCGCAGACCCGCCAGACCAACCCCATCCGCAGCGCCTCGTCGGCGCCGACCCATTCCGACGACATCAACAGCCAGGCCGCGTTCTGTCGCCCCACCAGCTGGGGCAGCAGGTATGACGAGGCCGCTTCGGGCGCCACGCCCAGGCTGGTGAAGGGGCACTTCAGGCGGGCGGTCGACGACATGAACGCCAGGTCGGCGTAGCCCAGGATGGTGGCCCCGATGCCCACGCCCACGCCGTTCACCGCGCAGATCAGCGGCTTGGGAAACGCGCTGAGCGCGGTGATCAGTCCGATGAAGCCGTGCTTACCCGGGGTGAAGTCGGGGTCGGTGATTCGTGCCTGCATCTCGGCCAGGTCGGTGCCGGCGCTGAAACCACGGCCCGCGCCGGTCAGCAGCACGACCGCGACCTCGGGATCCTCGGCGGCGGCCAGCAGCGCCTCGGCGGTGGCGTCGTAGAGGGCTTCGTTGAACGCATTGAGCGCCTCGGGCCGGTTCAGCGTGAGGGTGCGAACTCGCTTGTCGTCGTCGATCTGCAGCGTCACGCCAGCAGCCTAACGGGGCTAACCGTTGCTGTAGACGCGGGTTGGCGCTATCAGCACCACGGCGCGGCCTTCGGAGGCCATCACCCTGTCGTACTCGTCCCAGTCGTCGTGGGTGCCGCCCGCGGCGGTGAACACGTCGCGCAGCAACAAGCGCAACTGATCGGCGTCCGTCAACCAGGGCCTGCTGTCGTCCGGGCCGGCCAGCTCGGCGCGGCCCTCGACCGTCGCCCATTGCCACCCGTTGCGAAAGGTGACGGCCAGTTGCGGCCGGGCCCGCAGGTTGGCCAGCTTGACCTTGCCGTAGGTGGTGAAGCCCAGCACGGGCTGACCGTCCGCGGGGTGTGCCAGCAGCCCCACGTTGACCAGCGAAGCCTGGACCGTCGCGTCAGCGCGAACGGTCGACACCACCGCCAGACCGCTTTCCGCGGCGGCCAAGGCGACAGCGTCGCGCAGTGTGGTCATGTGAGCCCCTCATCCGTTGAACGGGCTGGCGAAGACGTAGCGGCTCGTCGGCACCGTGTCGATGTTCTCGTTCGCGCCAAAGGCGCTGGTGCTGGCGACCATTCGGCCCAGCCGGTCCTGTAGCTCCTCGTCATCGGCGGCTCCGAAGAAAGCGTGGAGGTCGGTGATGGCCTCGATAGGGAACAACTCCTCGACGATGCCCGCGATTCCCGGCGCGTCCGGAGTCAGGGCCCGCACCACCCAGTTCTGCGTGTAGCCGAACGTCGACTGCGTTTCGATGGCCACCGAGGTGTGCTGGCCCTGCCAACGCGTCAGCCAGGTTGCCTGGTCCATGTCGGCGGGCCGGCGCAGCAGCGCGATGTTAGCCAAACCCGGTGTGCGAGAACCGGATTCGACCGCGGGCGCAATCAGCGGGACGGATTCGGTGACCAGATACGCGGCGACCTGCTCACATTCCTGGGCGAGGAATTTCAGCGCCGCCGTCATCTGATCGCCGTAGCACTGCTGGGTCCACATGCTCACCACCGCCGCGACCGGCGGGTCCAGGGTGGTCAACGTCATCAGCGAGTGACGCACGGTGCTGTCACGAACGTTCATCTGCAGCCCGGCGACGCCCAGTTGCAGCAGCGCGTCGGCGACGTGACCCCGTTGCCGGGCACACCACGCGTCATCCGGCTCGGCACGCCTGAGCACGGCGATCACCTTTTCCATAGGCAGAACCTACCTGGGCCGGGCGGCCGCGCAGGCCTACTTCACCAGTCGCACCTGGTGGTGGCTGCTGATCACTGCGCCGATAAGCGCGGCGAGCTGGCGATAGGACTCGTCGCGCCCGCTCGACGAGCGGTAGACTAGACCGATCCGCCGCCCCGGACGGGGCGCGGCGAACTGCGCCAGGCCCAGGCGGCTGCGCGACGCCTCGACCGGCACCGCGCTCTGCGGGATGAGGGTGACGCCCAGGCCGCCGGTCACGCATTGCACCGCGGTGGCCAGCGAAGCCGCCCGGGTATTGGCCAGCTCCGCACGCACCCCCGCCTTGTGGCAGACGTCGAGCGCTTGATCGCGCAGGCAGTGGCCCTCGTCCAGCAACAGCAGCGGGAGGTCGGCCAGCGCGGTCGCCGGAACCCGGCGCTTGCCCGCCAGCGGATGGCCGGGCGGCAGGGCGAGGACGAAATCCTCGTCGTAGATCGGGATCGCGGTGACGCCGGCGCCCTCGGCGGGCAGGGCGATCAGGGCCGCGTCCAACGCGCCCTCACGCAGGACCGCCAACAGCCGTTCGGTCTGGTCTTCGGTCACCCGCAAGGTCAGGCCGGGGAGTCGCTCGGCGATCCCGGCCAGCACTGTCGGCAGGACATAGGGTGCCACCGTCGGTATCAGCCCCAGCCGCATGCCGGTGTGCAGCGGATCCGCGGAGCCGGCCGCGGCGGCGCTGAACGCGTCGGCCGCGTCGACGACCGCCTGGGCGCGTGGGAGCAGTTCGGCGCCTTGCGCTGTCAAGAAGACACGCCGCGTCGAGCGCTCGACCAGCTGGGTGCGCAGGCCCGTCTCCAGCGCCGCCAGGGCCTGCGACAGCGTTGACTGGCTGACGCCGAGAGCCGTTGCGGCACTGCTGAATTGCCGCTTCTCGGCGATCGCCACGAAGGCGCGCAGGCCGGCGATCGTGGGCTGATAAGTCTTATCGGACATACCTATGAGTCTAGTGGGAAATATCACCTTTACTTCAATAAGGCTACGCGGCAACATGGTGGAGGACATCTAATCTTGAGTTATTCCAGATAAGGAGCGATATGCCTCTGCTGACCATCGGCGACCAGTTCCCCGCCTACGAACTCACTGCGCTGATCGCGGGCGATCTGTCCAAGGTCGACGCCAAGCAGCCTGGGGACTACTTCACCACCATCACCAGCGAGGACCACGCCGGCAAGTGGCGCGTGGTGTTCTTCTGGCCGAAGGACTTCACCTTCGTGTGCCCCACCGAGATTGCCGCGTTCGGCAAGCTCAACGACGAATTCGCCGACCGTGACGCGCAGGTGCTCGGTGTCTCGATCGACAGCGAGTTCGTCCACTTCAACTGGCGCGCGCAGCACGAGGACCTGAAGAAGCTGCCGTTCCCGATGCTCTCGGACATCAAGCGCGAGCTGAGCCTGGGCACCGGGGTGCTCAACGCCGACGGCGTGGCCGACCGGGCGACCTTCATCGTCGACCCGAACAACGAGATCCAGTTCGTCTCTGTGACCGCGGGTTCCGTGGGCCGTAACGTCGAAGAGGTGCTGCGCGTGCTGGACGCCCTGCAGTCCGACGAGCTGTGCGCGTGCAACTGGCGCAAGGGTGACCCGACGCTGGACGCCACCGAGCTGCTCAAGCAGTCGGCCTGATCCGGGCGTGGATCGCATAAGGTCGGATAAGGAGGCGAGATGAGCGTCGAAAACCTCAAAGAAGCGCTGCCGGAGTACGCCAAGGACCTCAAGCTCAACCTGGGCTCGATCACTCGCACGACCGAGCTCAACGAGGAGCAGCTCTGGGGCACCCTGCTGGCGAGTGCCGCCGCCACGCGGAACACCCAGGTGCTCGCCGAGATTGGGGCCGAGGCGGCCGACATCCTGTCCGCCGAGGCGTACAACGCGGCGCTGGGAGCCGCGTCGATCATGGGCATGAACAACGTGTTCTACCGTGGCCGGGGCTTCCTGGACGGCAAGTACGACGATCTGCGCGCGGGGTTGCGGATGAACATCATCGCCAACCCCGGCGTGGAGAAGGCGAACTTCGAGCTGTGGTCCTTCGCGGTGTCGTCGATCAACGGCTGCCCGGACTGCGTGGCCTCTCATGAGCACACGCTGCGCGAGGCCGGAGTCAGCCGGGAAACCATCCAGGAGGCGCTGAAGGCCGCGGCGATCATTTCCGGCGTGGCGCAAGCGATCATCGCCTCCCAGACGCTGGCCACCGTCGGCTGATCGAGCCGTGACCAGAACCGTGACCGGGCCCGCCTGGGTCCAGCACGCGATCTGGTGGCAGGTCTATCCCCTGGGGTTCGTGGGAGCGTTTCCCACCCCGCAGGCGAGCGAGCCGCCGCAACCGGAGGAGCACCGGTTGCGGCGGCTCGTCGACTGGCTGGACCACGCCATCGAACTCGGGGCCTCCGGCGTTGCCCTGGGGCCCGTCTTCGCCTCGCGCACACACGGTTACGACACCACCGACCACTACCGCATCGACCCCCGACTGGGCGATGACGACGACTTCGACCACCTGATCGCCGAGGCGCATCGCCGCGGGCTGCGGGTGCTGCTCGACGGGGTGTTCAACCACGTCGGCCAGGATTTCGCGCGCTACCGCGAGGCGGCCGACAACGACGCGGCCGCACGCTGGTTTCGCGGACGGCCCGGCCGGTTTCACACCTTCGAAGGCCACGACGGGCTGATCACCCTCAACCACGACAATCCGGAAGTGGTCGACTACACCGTCGACGTCATGGCGCACTGGTTGGGCCGCGGCGCCGACGGATGGCGACTTGACGCGGCATATGCCGTGCCACAGCACTTCTGGGCTGCCACGCTGCCGCGGGTGCGCGAGCGCTACCCGGATGCCTGGTTCGTCGGGGAACTCATCCACGGCGACTACGCCGCGGTCGTCAAGGCCGCCACCTTCGATTCGGCCACTCAATACGAGCTGTGGAAGGCGATCTGGAGCGGCCTCAACGACGGCAATTTCTTCGAGCTGGACTGGGCGCTGCAGCGCCACAACGAATTCTTGACCGGCTTCTCGCCGCTGACGTTCATCGGCAACCACGACGTCACCCGCATCGCCAGCCGCCTGGAAAATCGCGAACACGTCGCCCACGCGCTGGTTCTGTTGCTGACGGTCGGCGGGGTACCCAGCGTGTACGCCGGCGACGAACTGGGATTCCGCGGCGTCAAGGAAGAACGCTTCGGCGGCGACGACGCGGTGCGCCCCGAGTTCGGTTCTCCCCCACTGCAACTCGATGGCTTCGGCATCGAAATTTGGCGGCTGCACCAATACCTGGTCGGGTTGCGACGCCGCTACCCCTGGTTGCATGCGGCATCCACCACCGCGCTGCTGCTGCAGAACCGGCACTACGTCTACGAGACGCGCAACGGCGACGATGCCCTCCTGGTGGTGCTCAACATCGACGACGATCCGCTGCGTGTGTCGTTGCCGGAGCTGGGCGCGCCTCGTGCCGAGGTGCTCGGCGGCTCGGCGGCCCCGCCGCAGGAGGTCGTCGACGCGGTCACCGTCGAGGCGAACGGCTGGCGGATTCTACGTCCGGCCTAGGCGCTCGCACGTCAGCTCGTCCTGGCGGCCGTCGTAGTACTTGTCGAGCACCGCGACGAAGTCCTCGTTGTCTTCGGTGGCGCGGGCGAACAGCGTCATCGACGAGCGCAGCTTGAGGTCGTCCGGCGAGCCGAAGATCTGCCCGGCGGAACGTCCCTGCACCGCGGTGACCAGCTGGGCGCACTCGTGCAAGCGTGGACCGAGGAGGTCGTGCCGGAGGTAGGCGCGGGCCTCCTCGAGCGAGGAGATGCCATAGCGCAGCGCCGTCGGGCTGCCGCCCAGGCCGCGCAGCTGCGGGAAGACGAACCACATCCAGTGACTGCGCTTGCGCCCGTCGCGCAGTTCGCCGACCACGTTGCCGTACACGGGAGCCTGGGCGTCCACGAAACGCTTGAGATCGAAGGGGTCGCCTGCCGATTCCATATGACTACGGTTGCACATTATGGAACTCGAAAGGCGAAAGGCGGTCCAACGACGAGTGCCCAAGGTGCGCGACCTCGCACCGCTGATCCAATTCAAGCGGCCCCGACTCAACGCGACCCGGCGCCGCCTCGACGCCGCCTACACCATCGAGGACCTGCGCGCCATCGCCAAGCGCCGCACCCCCAAGGCGGCGTTCGACTACACCGACGGCGCCGCCGACGACGAGCTGTCCATCCAGCGCGCGCGACAAGCGTTCCGCGACATAGAGTTTCACCCGACGATCCTGCGCGACGTCTCCCAGGTGACCGCCGGCTGGAATGTACTTGGCCAGCCGGTCGTGTTGCCGTTCGGGATCGCGCCCACCGGATTCACCCGCTTGATGCACACCGAGGGCGAGATCGCCGGCGCGCGAGCGGCAGCCGAAGCGGGGATCCCGTTCTCGCTGTCGACGCTGGGGACCTGCGCGATCGAAGATCTGGTCACCGCCGTCCCGCAGGGCCGAAAGTGGTTCCAGCTCTACATGTGGCGCGATCGCGAGCGCTCCATGGAACTGGTGCGGCGCGCCGCCGATGCGGGCTTCGACACGCTGCTGGCCACCGTCGACGTGCCGGTCTCCGGTGCCCGGCTGCGGGATAACCGCAACGGCATGACGATCCCGCCAACACTGACGCTGCGCACCGTGCTCGATGTCGTGCCGCATCCGAAATGGTGGTTCGATCTGCTGACCACCGAGCCGCTGGCCTTCGCCTCGCTGGATCGCTGGCCGGGCACCGTCGCCGAATACCTGAGCACCATGTTCGATCCCAGCCTCACCTTCAACGACCTGGAATGGATCAAGGCGCAATGGCCCGGCAAGCTCGTCGTAAAAGGAATTCAGACAATCGAGGACGCGCGCGCCGTCGTCGACCGCGGCGTCGACGGCATCGTCTTGTCGAATCATGGTGGGCGCCAGCTGGATCGGGCCCCGGTACCCTTCCACCTTTTGCCCACGGTCGCGCGTGAGCTCGGGCGACACACCGAGATCCTGGTAGACACCGGCATCATGTCGGGCGCCGACATCGTCGCCGCGATCGCGCTGGGGGCCCGCTGCACCCTGGTCGGGCGGGCCTACCTGTACGGCCTGATGGCCGGCGGCCAGGCAGGAGTCAGCCGCGCGATCGACATCCTGCGCGGCGGGATTCTGCGGACCATGGCGCTGCTGGGCGTCACCTGCCTGGACGAGCTGACGCCCCAGCACGTCACGCAGCTCCGGCGACTGGGCCCCCTGCCGCCGCAGGTGTGAGGCCGGTCGCACATTCGGCCGGGGCCTGACCTGGCCGGGAACAAACCGCCGCCGGGCTGGGTTAAGCGCATCAGACTCAACTTGTGGAGGATTTGATGGCTGAAGCCAAGTCGGTGCCGGTGCTGTTTGTCACTGACACCATCGTGCTGCCCGGAATGGTGGTGCCGATCGCGCTGGACGACGCCGCCCGCGCGGCGATCGACGCCGCTCAGGCGAGCGAATCGGGCCAACTGCTGATCGCCCCCCGGCTCGAAGACCGCTACCCCTCGCACGGCGTGATCGCGAAGATCCTGCAGGTCGGGCGCATCGCCGGGGGCGGCACCGCCGCGGTGGTCCGTGGTGAGCGCAGGGCCCAGATCGGGGCGGGAGCGTCGGGACCCGGGGCGGCGCTGTGGGTCGAGGTGACCGAGGTGCCCGAGACCGAAACGACCGACGAGATCAAGGCGCTGACCGCGGAGTACAAGAAGCTCTTGCTGGCCATGCTGCAGCGCCGCGAAGCCTGGGAGATCATCGATTACGTCAACAGGCTGACCGATCCGTCGGCGCTGGCCGACACCTCCGGTTACGCCTCGTACCTGACCAACGCGCAGAAGCGGCAACTGCTGGAGACCGTCGACGTCACCGAGCGGCTGCGCGTGCTGATCGATTGGACCAGCGAGCACCTCGCCGAGGTCGAGGTGAGCGACAAGATCGCCGAGGACGTGCGCGAGGGCATGGAGAAGACGCAGAAGGAGTTCCTGCTGCGCCAACAGCTGGCCGCCATCCGCAAGGAGCTGGGCGAGGGTGAGCCGGACGGTTCGGATGACTACCGCGCCCGCGTCGAGGCCGCGGAGCTGCCCGAGAAGGTGCGCGAAGCCGCGCTGCGCGAGGTCGGCAAGCTGGAGCGGTCCAGCGACCAGAGCCCGGAAAGCGGCTGGATCCGCACGTGGCTGGACACCGTGCTCGACCTGCCCTGGAACGTCCGGACCGAGGACTCCACCGACCTGAGGGCCGCGCGGGAAGTCCTGGACGCCGATCACCACGGGCTGGACGACGTCAAGGACCGCATCGTCGAGTACCTGGCCGTGCGGGCGCGCCGCGCCCAGCGTGGGTTGCAGGTCGTCGGCGGACGGGGTTCGGGTGCGGTGATGGTGCTGGCCGGGCCGCCCGGCGTCGGCAAGACGTCGCTGGGCGAAAGCGTGGCCAGGGCGTTGGGTCGCAAGTTCGTTCGCGTCGCCCTGGGCGGCGTGCGCGACGAGGCCGAGATCCGCGGGCACCGGCGCACCTACGTGGGCGCGTTGCCGGGCCGCATCGTGCGCGCGATCGGTGAGGCGGGGTCGATGAATCCCGTTGTGCTGCTGGACGAGATCGACAAGGTCGGTTCCGACTATCGCGGCGACCCGAGCGCGGCGCTGCTGGAGGTGCTCGACCCGGCGCAGAACCACACCTTCCGGGACCACTACCTGGATCTGGATCTGGACCTGTCCGACGCGGTGTTCCTGGCCACCGCCAATGTCATCGAGAACATCCCGTCGGCACTGCTGGACCGCATGGAACTGGTGGCCATCGACGGCTACACCGAGGACGACAAGGTCGCCATCGCGCGTGACTACCTGCTGCCCCGGCAGCGGGAGCGGGCGGCGCTGACCGAGGACGAAGTCACGGTGACCGACGCCGCGTTGCGCAAGATCGCCGCGGACTACACCCGCGAGCCGGGTGTGCGGCAGTTCGAGCGGCTGCTGGCCAAGGCGTTGCGCAAGGCCACCACCAAGCTGGCAGACGACGCCGCGTCGCTGACCATCGACGAGCCCGATCTCGTTGACTACCTGGGCCGTCCGCGGTTCATGCCGGAGTCGGCCGAGCGCACCGCGGTGCCGGGCGTGGCCACCGGCCTGGCCGTGACGGGTCTGGGCGGTGACGTGCTCTACATCGAGGCCGGCGCGACCGACGGTGAGCCGGGTCTGCAGCTGACCGGTCAGCTGGGCGACGTGATGAAGGAGTCGGCGCAGATCGCGCTGTCCTACGTCCGCTCGCACGCCGCAGAGTTGGGGGTCGATCCCCACGCGCTGGACCGGCGCATCCACGTGCACGTGCCCGCGGGTGCGGTGCCCAAGGACGGCCCGTCGGCCGGTGTCACCATGGTGACCGCGCTGGTGTCGATGGCGACCGGGCGTCAGGTCCGCTCCGACGTCGGCATGACCGGCGAGGTCACGCTGAACGGGCGGGTGCTGCCCATCGGCGGGGTGAAGCAGAAGCTGCTGGCGGCCCAACGTGCCGGACTGTCAACGGTTTTCATTCCGGCGCGCAACGAGCCCGACCTGGATGACGTGCCGGGCGAGGTGCTCGGGGCGCTGGACGTGCGGCCGATGACCGATGTCGCCGAGATCGTTGCGCAGGCGCTGGAGCCGGCGGCGCAGGACGCCGGGGTGGTGGCCGCGTGATGGCGCCCGTGCGTTGTTGAACCCGTGCCGAGTGGGCCCCGGGGAGGGCCGGAACGTTTTGGCCTCCCCCGGGGCCGGGTATCTGTCAGCGCAGAGGGAAGACCGGCCGAGGGGGGTGTGACCTCTACCCGACGCCACACGGCGCGGGTGACGAACAACAGATCACTGCCGTGACGCCGCCGCTGGCGGCCGATTGGCTGGATAAGGAGTTCATCATGAGGTTGAACAAAATTGCTGCTAGCGCTGCAATTGCGGGTGCTTTGACGTCCGGTGCGGTGGGAATCGGTGCCGGGTTGGCGCAGGCCGACCCGCATGGGCCGAATCCTCCGGTGCCGGGCTGCGTCGGCGGGCCCGGTGCGAACTGCAACGGCCCGGGCACCCCGCTTCCGCCGGGGCAGCACGGATTCCCGCCGCCGGGGCACTTCAACGACCCGGTCGGCTTCGGGTACCCGGCGCGTTGGACGCCGCCGGGCCAGCCGGGCGACTACCCGGTCGTCTTTAACCCGAACGTCAACCAGTGGGGCGTTTTCCTGCCCGGCGGACAGTTCGTGGCCTACGTCGCGTAAGCCGCACGACGAGACAGCCGCCGCGCATGTGGCGGCTGTTCTCGTTTGCGGCAGAATCCAAGCCATGAGTGACTTGGCGAAACTGAAACGGCAAGTGGTCCATCGGGTTCAGCGGCTGCTCGTCAACCCGGTGGGTCGGCAACTGCCGATGACCATGCTGGAAACCACCGGGCGCAAGAGCGGGCGGCCACGCCGGACGGCGGTGGGCGGGCGCGTCGTGGACAACCAGTTCTGGATGGTCTCCGAGCACGGCGAGCACTCCGACTATGTCCGCAACATCAAAGCCAATCCCGCTGTGCGCGTGCGGGTTGGCGGACGGTGGCGCAACGGCACCGCACACCTGTTGCCCGATGACGATGCCGTGCAGCGGCTGGGCCAACTGCCGCGGATGAACAGCGCGGTGGTGCGCCTGATGGGCAGCGACCTGCTGACCGTCCGCGTCGATCTGGACTGATTCCATGGCCTACGACGAAGACCTGGCCAACCGGATCCGCGAGCTGTTGGGTGCGGAGTCCGGCATCGAGGAGAAACGCATGTTCGGCGGCCTGGCGTTTCTGGTCGGCGGCAACATGTCGGTGGCCGCGAGCGGGCAGGGCGGGCTGCTGGTGCGGGCGCCCGCCGCCGAGTTCGAATCGCTCCTACGACGTGCGCACGTCCACCCCATGGTGATGGGCGGCCGAGAGATGCGCGGCTGGCTGCGTGTCGACGCCGCGGGCGTGCGGACCAAACGGCAGCTGCAGGGCTGGGTGAGCCGTGGAGTCGGCTACGCGCGCACCCTGCCGCCCAAGTAGCGTGCGGTTTGCTCGCACGGGGCGCGGGTACGCGGGTGCGTATGGACAAGCGGGTGCGACGACTGCTCGACGTTGCCGGCACGACGTATGCCTCGCAGGCGCGTATCAAGCTGAGCGACAAGCCGATGCCGCTGTTTCAGCTTCTCGTCCTGTGCATGCTCGCCAGCAAGCCGATCGACGCCGGCATCGCGATGGCCGCCGCGCGCGAACTGTTCAAAGCCGGCCTGCGGACCCCCAAAGCCGTGCAGGCGGCCGACCGGCACACCATGATCGAGGCGTTCGGGCGTGCGCACTACGTGCGCTACGACGAGAGCTCGGCGACACGGCTGGCGGACATGGCCGACCGGGTTCGTGACGACTACTCCGGTGATCTGCGCCGGCTGGCCGACCGCAGCCGGCACGACACCACAGCGGCCAAACGAATGCTCAAGGAGTTCAAGGGAATCGGTGACACCGGTGCCGACATCTACCTGCGCGAAGTGCAAGACGTGTGGACCTGGGTGCGTCCGTATTTCGATGACCGGACTACCCGCACCGCCAAGCGATTGGGCTTGCCCACCGATCCGGAAAGGCTGGGATCGCTTGCGCCGCAGGCGAATGCGCGGCTGGCCGCCGCTTTGGTCAGGGCGTCGCTGGACGACGATGTGCGCGCACGGGTGACCGGCTGAGCGGCCCGTGACCATACGCATCGGTACCTCGGGGTGGTCCTACAACCACTGGGTGAATGTGTTGTATCAGACGGGCACGCCGTCGGGGCGCCGCCTCGCCCGCTACGTCGAGGTGTTCGACACCGTCGAGTTGAACGCCAGTTTCTACCGGTGGCCGCAGGATTCGACCTTCACGGGTTGGCGACGCCAGCTGCCGGAGGGCTTCACCATGTCGGTGAAGGCGCACCGCGGACTGACCCACTACCGCCGGCTGGCCTCACCCGAACCGTGGATCGAACGATTCGAACGTTGTTGGCGCCTGCTGGGTGATCGGCACGGCGTCCTGCTCGCCCAGTTGCACCCCGAGCAGCAGCGCGACGACGCGCGCCTGGACTCGTTTCTGGCGTTGGTGCCCGAGTCGATCCGAGTCGCCGTCGAATTGCGCCACCCCTCGTGGAATGACCCCGCGGTGTTCGAGCTACTGGAACGCCGCCGCGCCGCCTATGTGGTGATGAGCGGCCTCGGGCTCGAGTGCATCCCCCGCGCCACGACCGACCTGGTGTACATCCGGATGCACGGCCCGGATCCGGAAGCCAACTACGCCGGCTCCTACTCCGACGACGATTTGCGGCGCTGGGCCGAGCGAATCGCGGGCTGGGACGGCGACGGACGCGACGTGTGGATGTACTTCAACAACGACCTCGGCGGCCACGCGGTCCGCAATGCGCTGGCGCTGCGCGAGCTGTTGAGCTGAGCGCCGGGAGGGCCGCGTCCTCGGTCACCGCCGGCGGACCGGTTCGGCCGGGCTCAGCCGGCGGTGCGCTCGGCGTCGTCGGAACCGCGCTGGACCGGAGCCCACGCGCCGTCGATGACGTCGGGCGGGCATTGCACCTGCAGCCGTTCGCGTTCGGTGCGGCGGCGCTTGATCCGCAGCCGCGCATCGCCGGGCAGGGTGACCAGTTCGTTGCAGGTCAGGTAGTACATGTCGTCGACATCGTCGATCAGGTCCGCCTCGACCCGCAGAGAACCCAAGGCGCGCAACGTCATCCGGAGTTCATGCGTGAACCGCATCGTGGTGTCGTAGGCCAGCTCCCGCGAACCGCGGGCCGCGCGGGCCTGCCGTTCCTCCGGCATCTGGGGCTGTTCGCAGGCGGCCGCGGCGATCAGCAACATCGTCGGATCGTCGGCGAATGTCTTGCTGGCCAACTCGGCCTCCCCCGGCCCGCGGTGCCCGATCCGCGCCACGGCGTCATCCACGGCGGCGGCGGTCTTGGGCGACAATGCGCGAATGCTGGCGAGGTTGCCGTCGGCGGCCAGCGCGCACAACGGGGGGTCGGCGCGCAGCGCCGCCGCCAACCCGGCGATCTCGGCGGCGACGAGCTGGCTGTCGGCGATCATGCCCACCCCGGACACGCCGCGGGCCGCCTGGCCGCGCACCGGTGTCGCGGCGCTAACGCCGGCGTCGATCAGCCACAGCGCGTTGAGGATCCAGCCCTGATGGATGCGGTCACGCAACAGCCGGAGCCGAACTTCCAGTGCGGCCTCCGGCAGCAGCGCCAGTTGGTCGGCGTCGAGGTGTTCCGCGGTCGCGGCGGCGGCGTAGGCGCGCGTGTCGGCCCGCAGATGGCGCAGCAGCGCCACCGACCGACCCGCGGCGACGGCCTTGGCGAGCGAGCCCAGGGCGCCGCCGACCAGGGCCGGCTCACCGAGCGGGAGGGGATCGCCGATGTGGGGCCGGCCGACGAGGGCGTCACGGGTGAGCGCCTCCTGATCCCAGCCGGGCAGCTGAGCGGCCGCAACCATGTTGACCGAGATCCCGACGTAGGGACGATGGCCGAACACCGCGATGGCCCTGCTGCCCCATTCCTCGTCCACCGCGCCGCCGAGCGCGAGCGCCTGGCCCAATACCCTGCTCGCCGTGCGCAATCCGCTCAGTTGGACGTCGAGCGTTATCGGGGTGAGCGGCCCGGGCAGCGCCTCGTTGAGGGCGGAACCACTGAAGACCGGAAACCGCGGATCGATCTGGTCGTCGAATTCGCCCTCGATGCCTTCGGGCGCCGCGCTGCGCGCGTCCTCGGACCGCCTCCCGTGTGCGAGCACTTCGACCGGGAGGGCGAGTCGACCGCCGTGATTGATCGCGCCCGCGGTGTCGAGCCGGCGACCGACGAGTCCGCGCGCGGTGTCGGCGACCGCGTCCAGAGCATGCCAGCCGAACTCGAACGACCAGTCTTCTTGTGCGGCAGAAAGATTCATATCCGGGACGAGTTGCGACCAGCTGCGCACCCGATGCAACCGGGATCGCGGGTCGGTGGCACGCAACACCCGCCAGGCGGTGATCAGGTTGACGGTGTCGGGGCTGGCGAGGTCCACCACACCGGTGCGGTCGGTGTCGAGCGCGGCCACCAGGAACCGCATCAGGTCGTCGAGGTGCAGCACCCGGATGGGCTGAGCCGACGTCTTGGCGCGCACCAGGGTGGCCACGGTGCGGCACACCATCCAGTCGAGCTGGCGACCGACGGGCGGTGCGATCCGGACGACCACGGTGGGTCCCCAACTCGACGAGACCAGGTCCTCGGCCGGCCGATACAGCTCGGGGCGCCCGGCGGCCTGCGATACGAACAGCAGCCGGGAACCGGCGCGGGCCGCGGCGTCGGTCACCCGGGCCAGGCCCTCGATATCCGCGCTGCCCGGCGCGGACGGGTCAATGGGGGCCAGGTGGATCACCGCGTCGGCCTCGTCGGCCAGCTCCCGCAGGACCCGATCGCGCAGCGACGTGCAAACAAACTCGACGTTGCGGTCCAGACATGGGTGGGGAAGTTCAGCAATGCCCGTGACCGTGTGCCCGGCAGCGATCAGCTGCCCAGCGACCAGCCGCCCGAGTGCGCCGGTGGCGTCGGTAACCAGGATGTGCACCTGGGCTCACCTCCCCCAACCCTCAGCATTCAACAATAGGCAAGTAAGCACGGGCTACGCGACCGTTAGTCCGGTAACGGTTCGGCGACCTGCTGTGATGTTGCCGGCCGGGCTAGTGCAGCGTCGCGCTGCCGTCCGCGGCGACGGCAACCTTGGCGCCGCCGATATCTTCACGCACCGACGCCTGCGCCGCAGCGGGATCGGTGACCACGGCCAGCGCGCGCGACCCGTCGGGCGTACGCACGGCCAGAAATGCCTTCTCGGGCCGACCGTCGCGGTCGAACGGCGTCGTCCAGGCTTCCACGGTGCCGACGCCCTCCCACTGGACCACCGCGTCCGTCGTCGGCTCCCGATCGACGGCCGGTTGCGTGTCTTCCCAACGGAATTCGGCCGGCGGTTCGGTGCTGTACACCCCGAAGCTGTGTTTGGTCAGGTAGCCGCCGTTGGCGGTGATCAAGCCGCGCCGGCCCGGATTGGCCACCAGCAACTCCGCCATGGTGGCAATGGAATGCGTCACGTAGTTGCTCCACGGGCCGCCCGCGAACGTCAGGCCGCCGGTCACCGTCAGCGGGCGGGCGGGATCGTCGGCGCTCAGGCCGAGCTCGGCCGCCGCCACCTGAACCGCGGAGGGAAAGCAGGAGTACAGGTCGACGTAGTCGATGTCGTCGATGCCCAGGCCGGCCAGCTCGAGCGCCCGCGCACCGGCGATCCGGATCGCGGTTGAGCGGTGCAATTCGTGGCGCTCGGCGATGGACGCGGTGTCGTGGGCGTCGGTGCCCGCGTGCGGGTACACCCAGCGCTCGGCCGGGATTTTCAGCCGGGTCGCCTCCCCGACCGAGGTCAGCACCAGCGCCGCGCCCTGGTCGACCATATTGTTCGAATTCATCAGCTTGGTGTAGGGCCAGCTGATCATCCGGTTCTGCGGGCCCGGCCGGCTGATGTCGTCGGCGCTTGACGGGGTGCGGATCCAGGCGTTCGGGTTGTCCACCGCCACCGCGTTGAACCGGGCCCACAGCGCCCCGATGCGCTCGAGATGATCGTCGATCGACTCGCCGTTCGCGATCCGATGCGCCTCCTCGAACAGCGGGTAGACGTACGCCGGCCGGTCGAGGGAGATCCTGATCTCGGCCTCGCCCGCCATCGCGACGTCGTCGCCGCTGATCTTGGCCATCGGGACCGAGTGGTCCTGCTCGGTCCACACCAGCTTGGCGCCCTTGGCCCGCAATCCGCGCCTGGTGCGCCAGGTTTCGGCGCCGGCCAGCAGCACCACCTTGGCGCGACCCCGCTGGATGTCCAGGCAGGCCTGGTTGACCAGCGACTGTGGCACATTGCCCCCGACGGGGCTGTAGAGGGTGCTGAAGTCTGTCGCGCCGATGCGCTGGCCCAGCAACAGGGCCGGGTCGCGGTATTGGGCCGACAGGATGTTGACGATGCGGATGGAGTCGGCGGCCCTGATCACCGCGGCGTCGGCGGCTTGTTCGGCCGCGGCCACCATCAGGTCCATCGGCTCGACCGAGCGACGTTCCGGGTCGATCTCGTCGCGATGGTTGACCTGGCCGTAGCCGACCAACACCGGGGTCCTGGGGTCGACGCTCATGGCAACGAATTTAGCGTGGCTATCGATCTGGCTCCGCCGGGCCTCGCCCTGACGCCGCGTGGCAGCGCTGCGGACCCGACGGCTAGGCGCTGTCGGCCGGGGCGGACAGGACACCGTCGTCGATCAGCCGCCGGATGTCCGCGGGGTTCATCCCGAGCAGGCCTGCGCAGATCTCGACGGTGTGCTGCCCGGGCATCGGCGCCGGGGTCTGCCGGGCCGCCGGGATGTGGCGATACGGCGCCGGGCCCGTCTCGGCCGGCAGCGGATGGTCGATCAGGGGATGCGTCATGGGGCTGTACACGTTTCGCGCGACCAGCTGCGGGTCCTCGAGCACGTCCGGCGGGCGGTTCATCGGCCCCGCCGGAACCCCGGCCGACTGCAGCAGTTCGGCCGCCCGCAACGGGGTGCGGGTGCGCGTCCACCCGGACACCAGCTC